>JAGXIF010000031.1 GCA_024635755.1 Halothiobacillus sp. | reverse complement strand
GCTTGGCCCTTCGGGCCTTCGAGGCCGGACAAGGTCCGACCTCGAAGCCTCACGACCGACGGCTGACTCGGGGCCGGCTCGACGCGACCTCCTGTCGCGGCGAGCCTCGGAGCGACGTCCTTGTCGCTCCGACCCCGGCCAGCCGACGGCCGTGAGGCAAGCCGTCAAGGGGGAAAAGCCTCCGTTTGCCGCCGTGCAGGCCGGCTGCCGCCTACACGTCGGCCCACGCCTCAAGGCAAGTACGACGTTTGAATACGCCTAACAATTCATATCGAAGGCCGAGTCCCCTTACGCCTTGCCTCGCGAGCGGGGAAGCGCAGGGTCGAGCTCGCATGGACGCGAGCCCGAGGTTCGCCGCGACACGACGTCGCGTCGAACCGACCCGTCCGTGCTTCCTCGTTCGCGAGGCTGATCGCGACAGCGATCAGGCCCGCAGGGCCAAGGCGTCGGGGTGTCCTTCTTTTCGTCGGTTTTCTTGGACAAGCAAGAAAATCGACTCGCGCGCCGGGCACCGCGAGAAAAGCCAATCCCGCGCGCAACCGGCGCGTGAAACCAACTCACCAATCTTCTGATTCCGAAGTGCCGCCCAGGCTTACACAGCTTATTCTTGCGCTAAAAACGCCATTCTAAGGGACAGAACTCACTGGCCACAGGCGCTTAATACCGCGGCATCAGATACTTATCCAGGTCCGACCCCGGCATAAACCGTCGTTTCTTGGACAAGCAAAAAAAGGGGCTCGCGCGCCGTGCACCGCGAGACAAGCCTACCCCGCGTACGCAACCGGCGCGTGTAATGAATCAATCAACCGCCGAAAGTCGCTTGCAAGGGCATTTATCGCCCGACCCACTATTCAGTGGTCACATAGAGATCTGGCTCAGAAGGCAGGTTCTGCTCGCGACCCACTCCACGAATCCCAAAGTAGATCGCAGTGTCAATCCACAAAGTATGTGCGTTTAGCTCGATCTGTTATCTCACTCCGCATCTTGCCGTTCTTCTCGTCTCTTTGCTTTTGGACCAAACCCACGTCGTGTAATTTAGTGGTGCGTTTTCCAACGAGCTGATATGTGGAATCGATGAGCGCTGAAATCTCACTAGCCCTCATCGGAACTCCTTCATCGTCCAAAACAGTCAGTATTTGTATTTCAATCGGATCAAGAGCAGCTTCCGGATCGACAAGTCTTTCTTCATCCGAGAAATCATCAGCCAAGTCGACAACCGAACATGTCCCACTCTTGCATTCAGGGCAATTCCACTTAAACAACTCGAAACTCGATTTTTGATCCAAGGAAAAAGAAGACCCACAACTGGAACATCTAATTGTTTGCTTATTGGACAAAAAATCCTGGATCGCCGAAGTGAAATCAAAACACCTTTGCACAAAATAGTTGCGATAATCACGTCCTGAAGGATACCCCCACGCAAAACGCTCAGCTTCCGTAAGGCCATAAAACATCGCGAACACAACTACGGCTCTACCGTTTTTGTCTCTCGTTTCCTTATAGCGAGAAACCAAAAAATTTGATTCTAAGGAGTCAAAAACTGGGGCAACATCTGGGTCCACAATAAAATGACTAACCGGCGGATTTGATATACCCCTGAAATACACACCACCGACGCCCCCAGAAAGAATACCGTTCCTAACACGCCTTGCTTCAGCTGTGACAACTTTTATAAGCTCTGCTTGATTGTGACGATCAAGCTTGTTTTCAAACGGCTCAAGTGCGTACCTATTCATTCTGTCGAAATATTTAAGAACAGTGCCCTCATAGTGCTTCCGAGCGGCCAATTTTATGGCAGCACTGTTGATCTTCAACCCTTTCGACACACGGTCCATGTAACACGTATGCAAGAAAATTCCGATAAGGCGAGGCACATTGAAGGAAGCTTGGAACAAAAGCCGCACATGATCATCTAGCCCAACCGAGTCATCGAAATAATCATCGAACTTCTCGCCAAAGGCCGAAAATCGGGACTTTAGCAACCGTTTGCAATAATCGACAGCAGAAAGCTCCATAGTCTGAACTTCAGGAGCTTCATATAACGATGAAAAATCCAAAGATATTGTATCGACCTTACCAGGATCGATCTTTCCATAATAAACTCGGCCAGGGTAACCCGCGACCTTTAACTTAACTGACTCGTTGCTTGAATTATTCAGTGGAGCCAATATGACATCAACAAATAGCCGCTGATCTACGTACGAGAGTTCTGAAAAATCATCAAAAAACACGACCAATCGGCTCATGCCGAAGTCGCTCAGTAGACGCTGAATTTTTGCTATAAGATCAGAAAAAGGAAACGATCTCAGCACAACGTCAGAATATTGATTATAAAGTTCATTATCTTCAAGTGACTTATCAACATCATCGACAGTCGCATGCATGCCAAATTCCGGAGCATATCCGTGGCTCGGCCGGAGCTTAGCATTGACCCCTAAACTACTACCGCTTTCTGTTTGATTTTGGCTGCGGCTCCTTACACTTTGAGATAGCTGACGCAGTATAGGAACCTCCTGACTCTCAAGAGCCGAGGTTTCTACACGGGACTTTAGTTTTTCTATGTCATCCTTAAAAGCCTTTAAGTGCTTTGCACCGCCTGTAATTTTTTTAAGGAATGGCTGTTGGTCGATAGCTTTGTCGAGCTCGAGGAGTATTTCAGCCAAAGAAGCCCCTAAAAAGTGCTTCCTCAAAAGGTGCTCGCGATATACGCCTAAATCTACGCTTTCAAGGTCCACATCCGAAACCGCCGGATTAGATGCCCGCATAATGTCGTAAATACTCTTGACATCCACATAAATAGCAATTACATCGTCTTTTGACCTCAACTCGCTCTGGGCCCGGGCAAAGATAGTACTTTTCCCTGTGCCCTTACGACCCAACAAAAAGGTGGTATTTCCAGATAGGACAGAATTCAAAACGGCGTCGTTTGGAAGTGGATCACAGTAGAGCTTCTCTACCGCATTTTTACCAACTTCTTCTTCGAAATCTCGCAAGTCTGCACGACGATATTGCCTTAAAGATTCAGATATACGAGAAAAAACCTTAGAATTCATCGCGTCCCAAAACTCCCTTTATTGAACTCTGCCTGGATAATAAGCCGCCGCCCTGCTAACGGTATCCAACTCCTCCAACCGCCCCATCAACGTCGCCTCCGGCGCCACCCGCCACTCATCAGCCAGACGAAACGCCCCCCGCCCCAACTCACTCCGCACCTCGACAATCACCGGCAACCCCTCCGCCTCACGGAACGGCTCGACGATATCGAGCAACCGCTCGGTCGCCTCGATGCCGCAGTCGGGGGTCAGTGCCACGGTCACGCACTGCGCGAATCGTGCCCGCGCCTCGCCGAGCGTGTAGAGCCGCTTGTGGCGGACGCGCAGATTGCCGTTGAATGAATCGAAGGAGACGTCGCCCTCGACGATCACCAGCTGGTCGCGACCGACGCGGTCGGCGAGCACCTCGATGTCGTCCCCCACCAACCGCATCTCGCCGCGTCCGCGGCCATCGTCGAGGGTGATGAACATCTGCTTGTCGCCGCTCTGCGTGCGCATGGTGCGCTCGGCGACACACAGCCCCGCCACCACCGCCGGCGTGCCGCGAACGAACCCACCGCCGGCAGCGGCCGCGGCGGCCTCGGCCTTGTCGGTGAGCGTATCCAGACGCCCGGTGATGAAGCACTCGAGTTCGTCGAGGTACTGGTTGATCGGGTGGCCGGTCAGATACAGCCCGAGCATGTTCTTCTCGAGGCGCAGGCGCTCGTCATCCGACCACTCGGGCAACGGCTTGATCGGGCTGGCAACGGCCGTCTCCGGCTCGTCCATGCCGCCGAACAGATCGCTCATGCCGGCCTCGGCGGCATTGGCAACCTGGCTGGCCGCCTTCATCGCCTCGGGGATGTGGGCCTGCAGGGCCGCGCGTGACGGACCCAGCTCGTCGAGCGCCCCGGCGCAGACCATGGCATCGAGCACGCGCTTGTTGAGAGCCTGCGCGCCGACGCGCTGGCAGAACTCGTTCATGTCCTTGAAGGGGCCGTGCTCGGCGCGCTCCTCGACGATGCGCTGGATGACGCCCTCGCCCACCCCGCGGATCGCGCCGAGACCGTACACGATCTCGCGCTCGCCGCCGGCGGTGAAGCGGTAGGCGCAGCGCTGCACCGACGGCGGCACCACGTCGAGCTCCATGCGCCGGCATTCCTCGATCAGGCCGACCACCTTGTCGGTGTTGTCCATGTCCGCCGAGAGCACGGCGGCCATGAAGTAGGACGGGTAATGGGCCTTGAGCCAGGCGGTCTGGTAGGCGACCAGGGCGTAGGCGGCCGAGTGCGACTTGTTGAAGCCGTAGCCGGCGAATTTCTCCACCAGGTCGAAGATGTAGCCGGCCTGGTCGACGTCGACGCCCTTCTCTTTCGCGCCGTCGAGGAAGATCTGGCGCTGCTTGGCCATTTCCTCGAGCTTTTTCTTGCCCATCGCCCGGCGCAGCAGGTCCGCACCGCCCAGGGTGTAGCCGGCCAGGATCTGGGCGATCTGCATGACCTGTTCCTGGTAGACGATCACCCCGTAGGTGGGCTTCAGAACCTCCGTGAGCCAGGGGTGGAGGTACTCGACCTCCTGCTCGCCCTTCTTCCTGAGGATGAAGTCGTCGACCATGCCCGAATCGAGCGGCCCCGGGCGGAACAGGGCCACCAGGGCGATGATTTCCTCGAAGTTGTCCGGCTGGAGCTTCTTGATCAGGCCCTTCATGCCCTTGGACTCGAGCTGGAACACCGCGGTGGTCTCGCAGCGCTTCAACAACTCGAAGCTCTTTGAGTCGTCCATGGGGATGGCCGAGATGTCGATCGGCTCCTCGCCCGTCTTCTCCCGGGTGGCGTTGATGGCCTTGAGCGCCCAGTCGATGATGGTGAGGTTCCTGAGGCCCAGGAAGTCGAACTTGACCAGCCCCACCGCCTCGACGTCGTCCTTGTCCAACTGGGAGGCCGGCGAGGCGTGGTTGGCCTCGCAGAACATCGGCGTGAAGTCGGTCAGCTTGGATGGCGCGATCAGCACGCCGCCGGCGTGCTTGCCCACCGAGCGCGGCAGCCCCTGCAAGGCACCGCCCATGTCGACGATCGCCTGCACTTCCTCGTCGCGGTCGTAGAGCTCCTTGAGGTCGGCCGAGTAGCGCTCGGGCTCCTTCTGACTCTTCTCGGTGCGCCCGAGGGCATCGTCCAGCGAGACGTCCATCCCCGGCTTGAACGGGATCAGCTTGGCGACCCGGTCGACGAAGCCGTAGGGGTAGCCCAGCACCCGGCCGACGTCGCGCACCACCGCCTTGGCGGCCATGGTGCCGTGGGTGGCGATCTGCGAGACCGCGTCGCGGCCGTACTGCTCGGCGACGTAGTCGATCACCCGGTCACGGCCTTCCATGCAGAAATCGATATCGAAGTCGGGCATCGAGACCCGCTCGGGGTTGAGGAACCGCTCGAACAGCAGGTCGTAGGCCATCGGGTCGATGTCGGTGATCAACAGGGCCCAGGCGACGATCGAACCCGCGCCCGAGCCCCGCCCCGGCCCGACGGGGATATCCTGGCGCTTGGCCCACTGGATGAAGTCCGCGACGATCAGGAAGTAGCCGGGAAAGCCCATCTGGATGATGACGTCCAGCTCGCGATCAAGCCGTTCGCGGTAGGTCTGGTGATCGGCCTCCGGCACGCGCTCAAGACGCCCCTCCAGGCCGCGCGCGGAGAGCTCGCGCAGGTAGTCGGATTCGGACTGGCCCGCGGGGGTCGGGAAGTTGGGCAGGAAGTTCTCGCCCAGCTTGAGGGTGACGTTGCAGCGCTCGGCGATGGCGAGGCTGTTGTCGATCGCCTCGGGGAGGTCGGCGAACAGCTCGCGCATCTCGGTCGCCGTGCGCAGGTACTGGCGGTCGGAGTAGTCGCGCGGGCGGCGCGGGTCCTCGAGGGTGCGGCCCTGGTTGATGCAGACGCGCACCTCGTGGGCGTCGAAGTCGGCCTGGTCGAGAAAGCGCACGTCGTTGCTGGCGACGACCGGCAGGTCCTTTGCGATGGCCAGATCCACCGCCGACTCGATGAACGCGCCTTCGTTGACGCGGTTGGTGCGCGTGAGCTCGAGGTACAGCCGGTCGGGGAAGCGCGCGGTCCAGAAGGCCAGCGCCTCGTCGACCACGTGATCGAGCCCGTGGACCAAACCGCGGCCCAGATCGCTGTCGACACCGATCAGGGCGATCAGCCCGTCGGTCTTCTCGGCGGTGAGCCAGTCGCGGTTCAGGCAGGGCTTGTCGTCGTGCTGGCCCTCGCAGTAGGCCTGCGAAAGCAGTTCGGTCAGGTGCAGAAAGCCGGTGTCGTTCTGCGCGAGCAGCACCACGCGTGACGGCGGGGTCTGGGCGTTCTCGTAGACCAGGCAATCCGCGCCGAAGATCGGCTTGATGCCCGCGCCCAGGGCGGCCTTGTAGAACTTCACCATCGCGAACAGGTTGCCCTGGTCGGTCAGGGCGATGGCGGGCATGCCGCGGGCCTTGGCCTGGGCGACGGCGTCCTTGACGCGCAGGGTGCCGTCGATCAGCGAGTACTCGCTGTGCGCATGCAGGTGGACGAAGCTCATTTGCCCTCCAGCATGGCGAGCGTCTCGGCTTCCATGTCCTTCAAGTCGGCCATCTCCCCGTCGGTGAAGCCGGCGGCCTTGCGGCCGACCTCGTCGTAGGGGCCGCGAATGCGCCCGGCCATGTACTGCTGCAACAGCTCGCGGAAGGTGGTGCGGGGGTCATTGCGGCGCTGCTCGCAGGCGTAGCGGAACCAGCGCGTGCCGATGTGCACGTGCTGGATTTCCTCGGTGTAGATCACGTCGAGGATGTCGATCAGCGGCTGGTCGTCGTACTGGGCGAGCTTGCGCTGGATGCCGGGGGTGACGTCCAGCCCGCGGGCCTCGAGCACGCGCGGGATCAGTGCCATGCGCACCAGCACGTCGTGCTCGGTGCCATGGACGGTCTCCCACAGGCTGGCGTGCGCCGGGAACGAGCCGTACTCGTAGCCGCGTTCGGCCAGGTAGTCCTGCAGCAGCTCGAAGTGCTTGGCCTCGTCGCGGGCCACCGAGAGCCAGTCGCGGTAGAAGTCGGCTGGCATGTCATCGAAGCGATAACAGGCATCCAGGCCGATGTTCATGGCGTTGAACTCGATGTGCGCGAAGGAGTGCGCCATCGAGGCGCGTCCCTCGGCCGAGGCCGGACCGCGCTTGGGCACGTCGCGCGGGGCGACCAGCTCGGGGCGTTCCGGGCGGCCGGGGTCGGGCACTGGCTCGATCGACCCCGGCGGCAGCGAAAGTTCGGCATCGGCGGTCGCCACGGCCGCTTCGTAAAGACTACGCACGCCATCGGCCTTGATTAGCGGGTCGTTTTCTCGGAGCACCTGCCCGGCGCGTTCGCGCAGCGTCACGCTCATCAACCGCCACCCCGCTTGGCCTGCCGCTTGGCGAGAAAGGCGCGCAGGTCATTCTCGAGTTGACGATAGCGGTCGATCGCCTCCCGGCCGGTATCGGTCAGGGTGGCGTGTCCGCCGCCGGCGCCGCCGACCTCTTTGGCCACGTACGGCTCGTCCTCGAGCTGGTTGACCTCCTGGATCAGCGACCAGGCGCGCTTGTAGCTCATGCCCAGAGTGCGGGCGGCGTGGCTGATCGAACCCAACTCGTCGATCGCCTCCATCAAGCGGACCTTACCCACGCCCAGATAGTGCTCGCCGGCCTCGTCGACCAGCCACAGCCGGGCGTGAATGCCCGGGGCATAGGCCTGCCCGGGAAGGCGATTCTGGCGGGATTTCTTCGGCATGCGCGATCGATCCGTGACGGGGAAACTGGGGAACCTCTGCGCGATCAGCAATACCGCACTGCGCGTCTTGAGCCGGGCAGATGCAAGGCATCCGTTCGCCGCGGAAGGGTGATCCCCTTTCCAAGAACGGTAACGCCGCAGGTGCCCGGCTCAAGTCGCGCCCGAAGGGGCTTGCCGGGCCGCCCGCCCTCGGCGTTGCGATGTCTTGCCGTGGCCACCGGCACGCCGGCGACACCGCGCCTTGATGGCGAACGGCCCGACGGGCCAGAGCGATATTGCTGATCGCGCAGAGGTTCCTTGCCATGATAACCGAGCAGGCAAGCCTTGGGGCAAGGCCCAAGGTCATGGCCCGGGGTCTCGGCCGCTCGGACAGGCGGGCGTGACCGCGCAATCGTCTGTCCCGGCCGTTCTTATCCGTTAGACTCCTCCTACAGCCATCAACCGCAGGCAAATTCTCATGACCGACTCGTCGACCCCATCCAACGAACACGTCCTCGGCGACCTGTCCGTCGAGACCTTTCTGCGCGACTACTGGCAGAAAAAGCCGGTGCTGATTCGCGGAGCGTTCCCCGATTTTGAAAGCCCGCTGCTCCCTGAAGAACTCGCCGGATTGGCCTGCGAGGCAGACGCGCCGTCGCGCCTGATCGTCGAACACGGGGAGGAACGCGACTGGCAGCTCAGGATGGGGCCGTTCAGTGAGGAGGACTTCGCCGCCCTCCCCGAGGAGGGTTACTCGCTGCTGGTCACCGACTGCGAAAAACTGATCCCGGAACTGATGGACATCGTGGAGCGCTTTCGCTTCGTGCCCGACTGGCGCATCGACGACCTGATGGTCTCCTACGCCCCGCCGGGCGGCTCAGTGGGCGCGCACATCGACGATTACGACGTTTTCCTGCTACAGGGGCGCGGTCGCCGGCGCTGGCAGATCGAGAACCCGCCGGTGCACACCGCCTACCGCGAAGGGCTGGACGTGCGCATCCTGACCGACTTCAGCCCCACCGACGAATGGGTACTGGAGCCCGGCGACATGCTCTACCTGCCGCCGGGCATCCCCCATCACGGCGTGGCGCTCGACGACTGCATGACCTACTCGGTCGGTTTCCGCGCGCCCACCCAGGCCGACCTTGTCGGCGGCGTCTGCGACCGGCTGGCCACCCTGGCGCCGGAGGCGCGTTATACCGACCCCGATCTGGCCCCGGGCGAGAACCCCGGCGAACTGGGCGCCACCACGCGCAAGCGACTGCGCGAGTGGGTCCTGTCGAGCATGGCCGCTGACAGCAACCAGCTCGATCGCCTGATCGCCGAGACCCTGACAGAACGCCCGGTGGACCACGCGGCGCTCTACCCGCATTACCATGAGGAAGAGATCGTCGGCATTCTCGACCACCTTCACGAAGTCGCCGAACTCCTGCGCACCCCGGCCTCGCGCTGGCTGCTGCTCGAGCCCAACGGCGAGGATCCGGGCCACCTGTGCATCGACGGCCAGAGCCACCAGCTCGACGAGCAGACACTGCCGCTGGCCCGTTACCTGACCCAACACCTGCATTTCTCGGGCGAAGCCCTGGCCGAGCGCTCCAGCAATGCCAGTGCGCGCATTCTGATGGAGCAGATCCTCACCGCCGGCCAGTTGCTGATCCCCGACGAAGACGAATAAGGAGAGATTGATGTCGCAACCGTTTGCTACCGAATGGGGCCTGATCGGTTCCGGCGAGATCGGCGGCGTGCTCGCCCACGGCCTGCTCAAGACCGGCCACCCGGTCTACCCCATCGGCCGAGACACCGACCTCGAGGCGGCGCTGGCCGCCAAGCCCGACCTCGATGCCCTCCTAGTCGCGGTGGGCGAAAAGGATCTCGAGTCGGTGCTCGGACAGATTCCCAGCTCCTGGTTCGACCGCGTGGTACTGATCCAGAACGAACTGCTGCCCGAGGACTGGCGCCGGTTCGGCATGGAAACACCTACCGTCGCCTCGATCTGGTTCGAGAAAAAGCCCGGCAAGCCGGTTAAGCCCCTGATCTCGTCGCCCGTCCACGGCCCCAAGGCCGAAGCGCTGGTCGAGGCGATGAAGGCTCTCGAGATCCCCGCCCACCGTGTCGATGATGCCGACGAGATGCTCGAGGAACTGGTGATCAAGAACGTCTACATCCTGACCACCAACATCGCCGGCCTCGAGACCGGCGGTGACGTCGAAGACCTCTGGAACAATCACCAGCAGCTGGCCCGCGACATCTCGGCGGACGTCATCGCCCTGCAAGAAGCGAAAGTTGGGAAGGCATTCGACCACCAGCGCCTCATCGACGGGATGGTCAAGGGCTTCGACGGTGACCCGCAGCACCAGTGCATGGGGCGGTCTGCGCCGCAGCGCATGGCGCGGGCACTGGCGCAGGCGGAAGAGCTTGGTGTGGACATGCCGGCCATCAAGACGGTGAACGCGAACCACAGCTGATTGTCGAGGGATGGTTGATGTCAACTAACCGCACCCCGGACGTAACGTCGACGCGGGGCGGACGGCTGATGACTCCCTGGATTCCCGCGTACGCGGGAATGACGATCTTTTGAGATTGGCTGCATCGGGTGACCCAAGGTGCTCCGATCAAGCCGAGAGGGCATGCCACTAGTCGCACTGGCCTCGGTCACGCCCCCCCCCTGACCGTCATTCCCGCGTACGCGGGAATCCAGGAAACGAAGCCTCCCGATACTACTACCGAACAAGTCCTTCCAACGGAGCAGAGAACGCTCCAACTCGCTGACGACACAATCAAACCCGGGAGTTTCAACGGAATGAAACAGCCCTGCGTCTACCTACTCGCCAGCCGGCGCAACGGCACGCTGTACGTTGGCGACCAGTGACCTCATTCAGCGCGTCTGGCAACACAAGAACGATCTGGTGGAAGGTTTCACCCGTCGCTACGGCGTACACACATTGGTCTGGTACGAGACACACCCGACGATGGAAGGCGCCATTGCCCGTGAGAAGGCGATCAAGAAATGGCGGCGGGCGTGGAAGATCGAACTGACCGAGGCGTTCAATCCCGACTGGCGGGATTTGTATGAGTCGATCGTTTGAGCGGCACTGAGAATCGGCTTTCGTTGCTCTCGGAAGACGGGCATGGATTCCCGCTTCCGCGGGAATGACGCCATTCGAAGTGGGTTATGGCCTCAGGGTTCAAGGGCATCGTTGCAGTGGGTGGCAAAGAACGTCACTCATCCCCAAGACCCGAAAAGACCGTCATTCCCGCGGAGCCTGTCCCCGCGAAAGCGGGGAGCGGGAATCCAGGAACGGAGCCACCGCCTCACTCGGAACCCCGAAACAACAAAGGGGCCACTTGGCCCCCTTGTCACTTGCCGGCAATGGCGATCCTCACCGATCCGGATCGTACGCCTTCACGGCCTTGCTACCGGTCTGGATCTCGCCCAGATCCGAGCGGATCTCGGCCTTGCGTTCCTCGCCCAGCTTGACCACCTGATCGTTGATGGCCTGCAGTTCCTCGAGGAACTCGCGCATCCATTCAGCGGGCGGTGCATCGTTGGGCGCCCCCTCGGCGATGACCTGGTCGATCATGGACCGACGCAGGGCGTCGGCCTCGATCACGGCTTCCCAGTCATCGGCCTTCGCGGAGGCGAGCATGCCTTCGCTCAAGGCGAGCAGGTTCTGCGCGTTTTCAGGCAGTCTGGCGAACATCGGCATCTGCCGCGTCAGTGACCTTTTCCGGGGAAATGCCGTCCCAAGCCTCTTTGAGGTCACGCAGCAGGCCGGCCACTTCCTCGACCTTCTCGATGCTCGACTCGATGTTGGCCTCCAACAGGCGGCGCTGCATGTAGGCGTAAAGCGATTCGAGGTTCACGGCCAGCTCGCCGCCCTGCTCGACATTCAGCGACTCGCGCAGCCCACCGATAATGCCGATGGCCTTGCCGATCTGCTCGCCCTTGGCGGCACGATCTTCGCGCTGGAGGGCACCCTTGGCGGTGGCTAGGCGCTGCAGACCACCCTCGAAGAGCATCTGGATCAGGCGGTGCGGCGAGGCATCCTCGATACCGCTGCGGACCCCGACGTTTGCGTATTGCTGGGCACCAAATGCTGCGTTGGCGTACATGGTCATTCCCCTCTTATTGCGATTCAGGGCGGTTTACTTGTTGCCTGCCAGGTTATTGAAAGGCAGGTTGTTCAGTTGCTGGGAAAGGTAATTCCCAGTGGAGTTGAGCTGGCCTACTACTTGATCCATGGCGTTGAACTGATCCAGCAGGCGCGACTCCAGGCTTTCCAGGCGCCGGCTCAGGCTTTCGCGGTCGTCGTTGATGCCGTCGATCCGATTGTTCAGGCTCTCGGTGCGACTGGACAGGATGCCGTTGAAGCCTACGTAGCCGTCCAGCAGGTCATCCAGCTTGTTGGCCACGCCGTTCTCCGAGGCAAACATCTCGCCGATGGAGGCAAAGTCCGCGTCGATGGCGTCATTGAGCTTGCCGTCATCCACCGCCAGCGTGCCGTCGCGCTGGGTCTCGACGCCGATGGCCCCCAGCGACTGAAACGCCCCCGCGACACCTTCCACCGAACCACCGACCTCGCGGCGCAGCTGGTTCATCACCGTGCGCAGGGTGGAATCCCCCTGCAACGGCCCGGCCCGGCCCGTGTCCGAGTCATAGGCCTGCAACTGGTTGGTGGTGTTGATCAGCTCGTTGTAGGACTTGACGAACGCATTGACCTTGGCCTTCACCGCTCCCGTGTTGAGCGCCACGTCCAGGGTATTTGTCGACCCCACCTCGGCATTCTTTAGGTTCAATGTCACGCCATCGATGGCATCGTCGATGGTGTTGCTCGAGCGGGTCACGGCCTGACCGTCGATACGGATCAGGGAATCCTCCGCCGCCTGCAACTGCGTGAGATTGCCGGAGGCCAACTGCGACAGGCCAGCGGCATCGGTGTTGTTGCCGTCGTCGTCCACCGTCGACACCGTGATCTCGTTGGCCTTCCCCGGCTCGTCGGCGGTGAGGATCAAGCGGCTCACCGTGCCACCGACCCCGTCATCCACGTTCACCGTGGTGGCGGTCACGCCGGTGTTGTCCGGCGAGGCGTTGATGGCATCACGGATGCCGGCGAGCGTATTGTTGCCGGCATCCACGGCGATATCGAAGCTGTTGCCACCCGTGCCGATGGTCAACGTGCCGGTGCCCACGCCGGTGTCGGCATCGGCGAAGTCGCCGCTGCGCAGCTTCTGACCCTGGGCGAGACGCTCGACCTCGATCTGGTAGCTGCCGGCGCTGGCGGTCTGGTCGGCCGTGGCCGTGAAGACTGATGAGTCGCCGCTGGTGGCCTTGCGGGCCTGGAACGCATCCAAGTCCGTCAGGCCGGACAGCGACGCCTGAAATTCGTTGAGCACGCTCTTGAGCGAACCCAATGCTGAAATAGTGGCCTGGGCATCGGCTTCCTGCCGGTCCAGGCGATTCTGGGCGGGTCGACCCTCCGCGGAAACCAGTTGACTGACGATGCCGCCCACATCAATGCCGGAGCCGATGCCTGTGCTTGTAATCGCCATTGTCAAAAACTCCTGAAGAAGTTAACCGTTTGCGTTGGATGGGCCGGATGCGACGTTGCTCAAGCTTCCAACTCGAGCATGCCGCCCTCCCCGCTTTCAATCCGTCGGGCAATCTCGAGGACTTCCTCCATCGGGATCTGCCGAACCACTTCCTCGGTCTGCGCGTTGATCACCTTGACGACGGTACGCCCGGTGTCATCGTCGACCGTGAACGACAGGTCACGCTGGCGGCCCTGGACCATCTCGGAAAGCTCGTCGAGCTTCTGCTCGAGCGCTTCCCGGTCCAGACCCGACGACGCCTCGGCCGCACCCCTGGAAGCATTCTTGCCCCCCTGGGCCATGGCGGCCTCGACATTGACCTGCTGGCCGGATTCGACAGACCGCTCGCCACCCGGGGTGGAACCCTGGGCCGTGCGAGCGGTCGCCGCATAAAGGCTTGGCATCTTGCCAAAGGCATTCGAGGCACTGATGTCACTCATAATGCCACCCCCTTATATGCAAGTGATGACGCCCGTCCGCTGGGCGTCATCTCGTTAGCCCGGATTAGCCGAGCAGGCTCAGGACGTTCTGCTGAGCCGCGTTGGCCTGCGAGAGCATCGCGGTGCCGGCCTGCTGCAGGATCTGCGAGCGGCTCATGTTCGAGGTCTCCTGGGCGAAATCCGCGTCCTGGATCTGGGAGCGGGCCGCCGAGGCGTTCTCCGAGATATTGTTCAGGTTGGAAATCGTGGAGTCCAGCCGGTTCTGGATCGCACCCAGGTCGGCCCGCGAGGCGTTGATCGAGGCCAACGCACCGTCGATGACGGAGATGGCACTCTGTGCGCCGTCTGCCGTGCCGATATCTACGTCCTCCACCGCGTTCAGGGTAGAAGCGGTGCCAGAGAAGATCTCCGCAGCGGCGCCGGCACCACCGTCAGCAACAGTGAAGGCATCCGTCGAATCCAGTTGCACCGTACCCATGGTTGCAGTGGCCGTGCTTGTTGCGTCTGAAGTAGAACCGGCCGCCGTGCCGCCAATGACCGAGTCGACCGTCATTGTAGCTGCACCATTAGTCACGGTCTCGGTGAGGATATCCAGGCCTTCACTGGACGCGACCCGCACGTTACCCGACTCCGCGTCGATCGATGCGCTCAGACCAGTGGTGGAGCTATCGGCGTTGATCGTATCAACCAACTCCTGGGCACTAGCGACGCCGTTCAGGTCAGTAGAGCCCTGGTCGGTCTTGATGGCACCAGCGGTGATGGCTGCTGTGTAATCGGACGCAATTTCCACCTCCGTGAAGGCATTCGCGGTCACCCCGGTATCGCTGGATACGTCATTGATCTTCGAGGCAATATCATTCGCCTCGTCACCGGCAACAACGTCAACGTTCGCAACCTGCGAAGACGTCGAGTTGGTGATAGTGAGCGTGTCTGCAGTGATGTCATTGGCCGCCGCCCCAGCAGTCGTGCCAGCCGCAGTACCCGCGCCCTCAATGCGTTGCCCGCCGATCGACTCGGCCGACACATTGCGCAAGGAGATATCGATAGTCTGGTTGGCCTCGGCACCAACCTGCAGCGCCTGGGAACCGAAGGTGCCGTCGAGCAGTTTCTGGGTGCCGAAGGCGGTGGTGTCGGCGATCCGGGTCAGCTCGTCCTGGAGGGCGGACACTTCCTTCTGCAGGGCAGCGCGGTCCGAAGACGAGTTGGAGCCGTTGGCGGACTGGATGGACAGCTCACGCATCCGCTGCAGGATGTTGGTGGATTCCTGCATGGCGCCTTCGGCCGTCTGGGCGATGGAAATGCCGTCGTTGGCATTACGGGTCGCCTGGTTCAGGCCGTTGATCTGCGAGGTCAGTCGCTCGGAGATGGCCAGACCGGCCGCGTCGTCCGCCGCGCTGTTGATGCGCAGACCGGAAGACAGGCGCTCCATCGCCTTTCCCATCTCGCTCTGGCTCGAGCTCAGCTGGTTCTGCGCGTTCAGCGCCATGATGTTCGTGTTTACGCCCATTACCATGATGTCGTCTCCTCTTTACAGACGGGCCCCGATCTTGGGGCGTTTTCTCTTGGTTACGGCTTGTTTATCGGCGCGTTGGGGAAACACTTTAGGGGTGTGGCGAAAATTTTTGCGTTTGGCGGCGCAAGCGGCGTTCCCGTGTTTTTCACAGCGGGTCAGTATGTTGTGTGATGGCTGGGTGCGTCGATGAAGGCGCCCACCTGCTCTGGCCATTGTAGGGGATTCGGAGGCAGGGTCGAAGGGATCGGCTGCGGTTGGCAGGGAGTGGTGGTTCACTGCCTTGGCATTCGCGCCCCTCCCCTGGGAGCTACCCGGCGTGCCTTGCTGGCAGTCGGCGTGGTTTCGTTCGCTGGGTTTCGCCCTCCGCGGGAACGACGGGTGGGGGAAGGCTCTGCGCGGAGACGACGGGGTTGGAGTAGGATTTCTGCGTGCGCGCGACAAGGCATCGTTGGCACCAGGCCATAACACCGGCCTTTCCCGCCTTGTAACAACATTCTGTTACCCAGCCGACACGAACTGACCCTACACTCACCTGATCCCATTCCATCCAAGAGCGCCCGCATGGCCACGACGCATCACCTGGAAGTCCACCCAATCCTTCCCGAGCGGCTGTTCCGGCTCTCGGATCTTGCCTACAACCTGTATTACAGCTGGTCGCGGCCGGTGCGGGATCGGTTCGATGTGATCGATCCAGATACCTGGGCCCGGGTGGACGGCAATCCGGTGCGATTTCTGCAGCGGGTCCCGCAGACAAAGCTGGATGCGGCCGCCGCCGATCCGGCGTTTCTGGCCGAGTTCGATGCGGTGATCGAACAGTTCGACCGCTATCTCTCCGATGCCCATCCGCAGCCGTTGAAGCATGCAGTGGGCGATGGACAGACGGTGGCGTATTGCTGTGCCGAGTTCGGTTTTCACGAATCCCTACCCATCTATTCCGGCGGGCTGGGGATTCTTGCGGGCGATCACTGCAAGGCGGCCTCGGACCTGGGGCTGCCGCTGGTGGGCGTGGGGCTGCTGTATCGCCAGGGCTATTTCCGCCAATACATTGATGCCGACGGCAACCAGCATGCGCGCTTCGAGGATCTCGACTTCGAGCAACTGCCCATCCGCCGCGTGGTGCGCGACGAGGCGCCAGTGACCGTAGGCGTCGATCTGGCGGGGCGGACTGTGCGGCTGCAGGTGTGGCAGGCCACGGTGGGGCGCGTGCCGGTGTACCTGCTGGATGCCGACCTGCCCGAGAACCGCACCGAGGATCGCGAGATCACCCACCGGCTCTACGGCGGCAACCGGCGCACCCGCATCGAGCAGGAGATCCTGCTGGGGGTAGGTGGCGTGCGGACCTTGCGGGCCTTGGGGATAACCCCTGATGCCTGGCATATCAACGAGGGGCACGCGGCCTTCTCGATTCTCGAGCGGGTCGCCGAGTTAACCGAGACGGGGCTGGCATTCGGCCCGGCGCTGGATGCGGTCGCTGCCGCCACGCTGTTCACCACCCACACCCCGGTGCCGGCGGGCCACGACGTGTTCCCGGCGGAGCTGGTCGATGAATACTGGAAGCCGCAGCTCGCGCACCTGGGGCTGGATCGGGAGGGTCTGCAGGCGCTGGGCCACGACCCCGCGCACGACAGCCATTTCAACATGACGGCGCTGGCCCTGCGCGGCTCGCGCCAGCATAACGGGGTGTCGCGGCTGCACGGCGAGGTGGCCGCGCGGCTGAGCCAGGCCTTCTGGCCGGAGGTGCCGGCCGAGGAGAACCCGATCACGCATGTCACCAACGGCGTGCATGTCGAGACCTTTCTCAACCGCGACCTGGGCCGCCTGTTCGACAGCATGCGTCGCGATTGGCGCGAGCACCTGCACGAACCGGCGATCGCCAACCTGGTTGAAGGGACTGACCCGGCACGGTTGTGGTCGATGCACCTGTCGGCCAAGGCCCATCTCGTCGCCGACATCCGGGCCCGACTGGCCGAGCAGGCCGAACGCTTCGGTCAGAGCCACATCCGCCTCAAGCGCAAGTGCCGAGTGCTCGACCAGGGGGTGGATGACGTGTTGCTGGTGGGGTTCGCCCGCCGATTCGCCACCTACAAGCGCGCCGACCTGCTGTTTGCCGACCGCGACCGCCTGGCGCGACTGATCGAGTCCAGCCCGCGCCCGCTGGTGTTCGTGTTCGCCGGCAAGGCCCATCCCGCCGACGAGCCGGGCCAGGCACTGCTGCGCGAGATCAGCAAGATCGCCGAGGAACCCCGCTTCGCCGGGCACGTGCTGTTGCTCGAGGGCTACGACATGGGCATGGCCCGGCGGCTGGTGGCCGGCTGCGACGTGTGGCTCAACACCCCGGAATACCCGATGGAGGCCTCGGGCACCTCGGGGCAGAAAGCGGGCATCAACGGCGCGCTCAACCTGTCGGTGGCCGACGGCTGGTGGGCCGAGGGGCATTCGCACCGCCAGGGTGTGGCCAATGGCTGGGTGATCCAGCCCAGCCCCGAACCCCAGGACGGCGAGGAGGCGGCCGACCTGCTCGACCTGCTGGAATCCGAGGTGATCCCGCTTTTCGACCAGCGTGATGCCCAGGGTCTGCCCACGCGCTGGGTGGAATGGCTGCGCCATGCCATCGGCACCACCCTGCCCCGTTTCAATGCCGCACGCATGGTGCGCGACTACGCGACAGACCACTACGGGCCGGCAATCGAGGCGGGGCAACGCCTGGCCGCGGATGACCACGAGCTGGCACGCGGGATCAACGCGTTCCGCCAGACCCTGGACTCTCAATGGCGGCATGTCGAGGCAGACCTGATTGGCGAGCCGCCAGCGGTGATTGAAAGCGATGACGCGCTGGCGCTGGACGTCGCGATCCATTCGCCGGGTCTGGCCGCCGACAACCTGTGCTGCGAGGCCGTCTTGACGACGGACGCCGGCGACAGGCAGGTGGTGCGTGGGGAACAACTCCAGGCCGACGCAGAAAAGGAAACAGCCACCCACCGGATCCCCCTGCCCGAGGGCCTGTCCGGAATAGTCGAGTACCAATTGCGGGTGGTGCCCACGCACGAGGCGCTGGTGCATCCCTACGAACTGGGACGGATGCGGTGGTTGTGAAAGTTCTGCTCGGACTGACCGGTTCAAGCGGCTAGCCGGCGGGTGGAATGGCTTCGTTCTCTAGATTCCCGCCGTCGCGGGAATGACGGGCTTTGGGGTCAGGCGGTTTTCGGAACGATGTGCCAGCCGTGATCCGGCAGTCCCTCAGTCGCCGATCCGCAGCCGCATCACGCGAAAGCGCTCGCCCATCTCGCTGGGCATGACCAGTTCGCGGAATTCCTGGGCCAGGCGCGCCTGGTCGGTGAGGTTGGGCCGTGCCAGCAGGCGTTCCTCCACCCGCTGGGGCACGTCGGTCCCCAGCAGCCACTGGGCCTGGCTGCGCTCGCCATCGATCTCGAAGCCGGCGGTTCGCGCGGCCTGCTCGACGGCCTGGAAATCGACCCAGGCGGTAATGTCCTGCAGGCCGGGATAGACGAACGGGTCTTCGTGGGCTAGGTGGCGGTAATGGCACTTGAGCGTGCCCTCGTCGCGATCGGCGCGGTAGATGTCGGCGGTATGGCTGCCGTAGTCGAACAGGTAGACCCACGACTCGCCCCCGGCTAGTGCGGTGGCCATCTGGGCCAGCCACCGGGCCAGGTCGGGATTGTATTCGGCCATCACTGGCCCGCGGGGCGAGACGATGGGCCGGCCGATGCGCTGGTTGATGGCCTCGATGGCCTGTTGCATGTCCGTATCGGGGGCGGCGGACTGCCAGGTGAACCGCTCGCCGCCGAAGTCCACCAGCAGCCGCTCGGCCGTCGCCGGCTGACCCGGCACCCAGCGAAAGCGCTCGACCGGCATGGCATCGAGCACCTCGTTGGCGATCACCACCCCGCCCTGCCAGTCGAGAGCCGACCAGTCGTCGATCCAGCGCACGCGGGCGAACACCTCGGGCGGCAAGGCCTGTTGCAGGTTTTCCGCCTGCCGCTCGGCCAGCGCCGGGGATATTTCGAGGATGATGTACTCGCTCGGCAGGCGGTCTTCCTCGCCCAGGATCTCGAGCAGGTCGATCGCCAGCCGCCCGGAGCCGGCACCAATCTCGAGGATCTGGTCGTGGAGTCGTTCCTCGCGCGCCTGGCGCCACTCGTAGGCGATGCCCTGGGTAAAAAATCGCGACCGCTCGGGGGCGGTGATGAAGTCGCCACCGGCGCCGAAGGCGACCTGGCCGCTACCGTAATAACCGTACTGCGGGTGGTAGAGCACGCCCGCCATGTAATCGGCAAACGGGATCGGGCCAAGGGCCATTCGCTCGACAAACCATTCGATCAACTGCAGGCTCTTGGCCTGGTCTTCCGGACCGGGGGTGGGCAGCTCGAAGCCTTCCTGGGCGGCACTCATGCGCTCTCCGCGGCATCCGCCTGCCGGGTGATCTCCACGCCCACCCCGGCGGCATCGGCCAGCGCGTGGGGCTTAATGGCGCGCAGGGTCACGCGGCGGACCGGGAATTCCGCCAGCAAGCGCGCGCAGGTGGTCTCGGCGAGGGTCTCGACCAGTTGGAAACGCCCCTCGCGGGCGATCTCGGTGATGCGTCGGGCCACCGCGGCATAGTCGATCGTGCGATCGATGTGTTCGGACTCGACCGCCTCGTGGAAGGAATGAACCTCCAACACCACGTCGACGCGCAATGGCTGCGGCGTCTCGCGCTCGGCGGGCAGAATGCCGATGATGGTGTCGAATTCCAGCCCCTGGACCAGGATGCGGTCGGCCGGACTGGCAGAAGCCGGGGCATTGAGCGGGGTCAGATCGTGATCGGCGTCGGTCACGGCAGGTCTCTCATCGGGATAAGGCGAAATACCCCGACAAGGCCGGGGCGAGCAGGCCGCACATCTTAGAGCAAAACGCCGTGCGGATCAGGGCCCATGGCCCGGTTAACGACCCGCGTCAGCCCGGGTCAGAACTGGGCGAAGTCGAATTCCAGGGACTCCTGCGGCGCCTGGATGAAGTCGCCCTGGACGAAGTCGACGCCCATGGGCCAGAGGATCTGCAAGCTGGCCGCGTCCTCGACATTGGGCACGATCACCGCCATCTCACCCTCCTTGGCACGCCGGACCACCTCGGCCACCCGCTCCTGGTTGGCGGTCTCCTGGGCGAAGTGCTCGAGCAGCGAGCGGGCGATCTTGAGGGTGGAGACCGGCAGGTGGTCGAGGATGCGGAAGCTCTCGTCGCCGGAACCGAAGCCATCGAGAATCAGCTCAGCACCCAGCGGACGTATCGCGTCCTGCATGTCGGCCAGGTGACGCAGGGCATGGCCGGCCTTGTCGACCGACACCTGCAGGGCCAGCAGGGTGTCGGGCAGGCGGCTCATCATCAACCGCTGGGCGAGCCACTTGGAGAACTCCGGGTCGTGCATGGAGGCATCGCTGATGCGGATGTAAAGCTTGGGCTTCTCGCCCGCCTTGACGCCGTTCTGGATCTGCTTGATCGCGGAAAGCACCACCCAGCGGTCGATCGACTGCATCAGGTCGCCACGCTCGGCCTGCGAAAGGAACTCCGCCGGCGAGATCAACGAGCCGTCCTCGTCGAGCATGCGCACGAAGACCTCGTAGCGGCTGATCTCGCGATCACCGGTCAACGAGACGATCGGCTGGAACACCAACGAGAAGCGGCTTTCGCGCAGGGCGGTCTTGATCTTTCGCGCCCAGGCCTCGTCCTGTTCCCGCTCGGAGGCGGTCTTGAGATCCGGCTCGTACAAGCGCGCATGGTAGGGCCCTTCGTTGGCCGCCCGGCTGGACGCCCGCTCGACCCGGTCGACCAGTTCGGCGGCGTTGTGCGGCGAATTCTCGTCGAGCACCAGGTAACCGGCGGAGGTGGACACGGTCACCGAGGTGGTGCCCTGGGTGTAGACGTAGTCACGGGCCAGCTCGTTGAGATGCTCGGCCAGCTCGGCGGTGCGATGCCGGTCGAGCGTGCCCAGCAGCATCAGGAAGGAAAACGCCCCGTGCCGGGCCACCAAGCCCTGACCGCCGACCCGTTCTTCGACCTTCTTGCCGAATTCGGTCAGCAGGTTGTCCATGCCGGTGGTACCGATGTGGCGCTTGATTTCCTCGTGGTTCACGATCTCCAGCAGCAAGACGGCGCCGGTGTCATGGTCGCCGTTGGCGATGATCTCCTCGCGGCGCGCCTCGATCTGCTCGAACAGGTAGTTGCGGTTGTACAGGCCGGTCAGCAGGTCGCGGCGGGCGAAGTATTCGAGCTGCTCGGAGATGTCGGCGACGTTTTCCTTCACCTGGGAGGCGAAGATCTGCAGGCAGGGCTCGCCGTCGAACGAGGCAGCGGTGCTGTGGACCCGCACGTCGATGTCGTGACCGCTACCCGTGCGCAGTGTGAAGGTGTCCTCGACGTCCTCGGTCTTCAAGAAGCCCTTGAGCCGCTTGGCCGAATCGCCCACGGCAAGATCGAGGATGGGTTCGTCGAGCAGCTCGTCGACGCTGGCGAACCCCAGCAGGTCGAGGTAGGTCTGGTTGGCATAGATGTGCAGGCCGTCCTGGATGTAGGCGACCGCCTCGCTCGAGCCGTCGATCAGCTTCTGGCAGCGCAACTCGGACTTGCCCAGCTGGCCGCGCTTTTGCTCGCGGTCCTGGTAGAGCAGCGCCACCTCGACGGCGCGCAGCAACATGGGCTCAACCAGGGTCTCCTCGGTGATGACGGCAAAGGCACCCGCCTCGAGCAATGCCCGCAGCTGCTCCGCCCCGTCGATTTCATCGTAGATGACCAACGGTACGCCCTGCAGTGCTGGCTCGCGCTCGGCATGCTCGCTCAGGGCCTCGAGCATTTCCTCGCCGTGGGCGCCGTACTCGACGTAGATCACGTCGATGTGGTTCTTGGCCAGCTCGTTGCGTGCGGCATCGAAGTCCGCGGCGTTGTGCACGCTGGCCTGCATGCCGGCGTTGCGCAGCTCGCCGCGCAGTGCGATCGAGTCGTTGACCGAGCCGGTGATGTGCAGGATCGAGAACGACTGGTTGTGTATGGGTTCAATGGCGGTCACTGCTTGCCTCCATTACCACCAGGTGGGAACCGACCATCACGATACGTCCCAAATGAATACGGATGTCTTTGCCCTCCTCGCGAATCACGGTCAGGCACTGGCCTCGATCAGGCAGGTCGGGAGGCACGATCAACCGGTCGATATGATCGTCACCGTCGATCCGCGCGAGCACCGGCCACGATCCGGCCGCGTGCAGCGCCTCCTCGGCCGGGTGGGCGAAATAGGCCATCCAGTCCCCCGGCAGGCGCTCCACACCCATGTCGATGGTGCGGTTGGCGGCATCCAGGTGCCGGACCCAGCGAATGATGCCCAGGCCCACCACGCCTTCGAGGCCGTCCTTTTCCCCGTCGGGATCGTGTTCGATCAGAATCAGCTCGTCGACGGCCGCCCGGCAGTTGTCGGCCAGCCGCCAGTGCAGGCGCAGGCCGCGCTCCGAGAGGTTGACCACATCCCAGGTCGCCGGTTCGTTGAGCCGCGGGGGGCGATCGCGCTCGACCGGATCGGGCAGGGCCTCCCAGTCGACGTCGTTCTTGCGGCCCGAATCCATTTCCAGCTTGAAGTCGTGGATGCTCGGACCGCGCTTGACCTCGCCGTGCACCGGGCGCTCCAGCCCTTCCCAGTCAAGGCCGGAAAAGGTCAGGTGCTGCGTGGCCGGCACGCTGTAGAGCATGTCATCGAGCAGGCGATAATGCACGCTGTAAAAGCCGATGGTGATCAGCGAGCGCGAACCGACGGCTTGTTGCTTTTCTCGCTCGCGCGACTCGCGCGAACTGAGGAAGAATTGCAGCCGGCGCAAAAAGCCGCGCAAAGCCACCCGGCTCTCGGCATCGAGCACCTGGATGGTCTCCGCGCGATACAGGCCATCGACACCCACGTAGACCGCGCCGTCGGCGGCGACCTTGCCGCCGCTGACCGCGATATGCGGCGCCAGCCGGCCGGTCATGTCGACAAAGCGCGCCGATCCATCGGGTCTTTCGGCACGAAACACGACCCGGTCGGCAACCGACCGCAGGCAGGGGAACAACATGACCATCTCGTCGACCGTCAGGGCGTAGGGGTTGACCATGCCCAGCAGCAGGATGGCCACGTAGGTATCGCGCACCGCGTCCCAGGCTGCCGGATCCGCTTGGGACAGGTCCCGGCGCGCCGCGTGGGCAAACTGGTGCAGGTCGGCCAGCAGTGGCTGCGGCACCCCCACGTATAGCTGGTAACAATCAAGGATCAGGCGGGCGGCCCATTCGCCCCGCTGGCGATGCGCGGCCACCAGATGAGCCGCGCGATCGTCGGCCGCGTCGGATCCGACCAGCCCGAGCCGCAGGTTGGCCAGCGCCTGGGTGGCCCGGTAGAGGCTGAACAGGGCGCCCAGCTGGGCACGGGCCTTGGTCGAAAGGGGCAACGGGCTCTGGCGCAGGCTATGACGCAGGGCGGTCGCCGTGCGCTCGATCAGGGGCTCGATCTGCCCTAGGAGGGTCGCCAGATCCCGGTCGCTGACGTGCTCCAAGTCGGCTCGGCCGAGAAACCCGGCCAGCAGATTGGCCGCCTCGATCGGATCGACGACCACCACTTGTTCCAGAAGCGCCTGCAGTTCGCTCGCGGCGTCCACTTCCCTGCTTGATTTCGACATAGACGAAACTCCTTTTCCACCCCGTCCCGGGACGCGTCTGGCCGCCATTGAACCGGCTCACATGATCATACTGTATTCAGTAGGGCACACCGAATCCATCGGCCGGCCATCCCTGGCCCGCCCCGACGCCCATCACGTCACCCGTCGGCCGTCCCCAGCGGCGTCTTGCTGGACTCCCCCGCCACCTCCACCACATAGCGCGGCACCAGGTATCCGGGCAGGCGGTCGCGCACCGCCTCGACCAGGCGCTCGCCCTCTTGGCGGTCGACGGCAAAATGGGCCGCCCCGGCGACCGGGTCGAGCTGGTGGAGGTAATAGGGCAGCACGCCCTGGTCGAACAGGGCCTCGGACAGATCCGCCAGGGCGTCGGCGCTGTCGTTGACCCCTGCCAAGAGCACCGCCTGGTTGAGCAGGGTCACCCCCGCGGCCTTGAGGCGGACGAACGCGGCATGGCTTTCAGCGGTCAGCTCGCGGGCGTGATTGACGTGCGCCACCAGCACGATCGGATGAGGGAAGTCGGCCAGCGCCCGACAGAGGCGGGCATCCACGCGCTCGGGCGAGACCGTCGGGATGCGGCTGTGGATGCGCAGGCGCCGGAGGGTGGGGATGGCGGCCAGCGCCTCGATCACCCCGACCAACCGCCGCGAGCTGAGCACTAGGGGATCGCCGCCGGAGAGGATCACCTCGGTGATCTCGGCATCGTCCCGCAGGTAGGCGATGGCCCGCTGGAGGGCCGGCTCGTCGAGCCGCTGCTCGTCGTAGGGAAAATGCCGGCGAAAGCAGTAGCGGCAATGCACGGCACAGGCGCCGGTCAGCACCAGCAGGGCCCGGCCGTGGTACTTGTGCAGCACCCCGGGCACGGCCGTGGCGGCCAGGTCGCCTACCGGATCGACATCGAAGCCGGGGACCTCGTCGGCCTCGCGCGAGTCGAACCGAAACTGGCGTGCCAGCGGGTCGGCGGGGTCCGCCGCGTCGATCAACGAGTCGAGCAAGGGGGTGGTCAGCTCGACGAAATCGCGGTCTGCCCGTGGCTGGGATGTTTCTGGCTTATCGGGTATGATCGCGCCCATTTCCACAGTGTTCGATTTGTTTACAGGTTCCCATGGCGACTTACAGCACCAATGAATTCCGCTCCGGCCTCAAGGTCATGCTCGACGGCGATCCGGCGAACATGATGGAAAACGAGTTCGTCAAGCCCGGCAAGGGTCAGGCGTTCAGCCGGGTCAAGCTCAAGAACCTGAAAACCGGCAAGACCATCGAGCGCACCTTCAAGTCGGGCGATTCGCTGGAGGCCGCCGACGTCCACGAGCTCGAGATGCAGTATCTCTTCTCCGACGGCGAGGAGTGGCACTTTATGGACCCCGAGACGTTCGAGCAAGTGGTGGCCACCCGCGAGGCCGTGGGCGATTCGTCGCAGTGGCTCAAGGAACAGGACATGTGTCACATCACCCTGTTCAACGGCAACCCGATCCAGGTGCTGCCGCCCAACCACGTCGAGCTCAAGGTGGTGGAGACCGACCCCGGCCTGCGCGGCGATACCGCCACCGGCGGCACCAAGCCGGCCACCCTCGAGACCGGCGCGGTGGTCAAGGTGCCGCTGTTCATCGAGGAAGGCGAAGTGCTGCGCTGCGACACCCGCACCGGCGAATACCTCTCCCGCGTCAAAACCTGATCCGGCGCGATCCGGCGCCTGCCTTGCCCCTGCCCCACCCCACCACCTGGCGGCCCGGCGCCAGCCGGGAGATGCTGATCCGGCGGGCGCGACTCAAGCGCCTCCTGCGCGCCGAGCTCGATGCGCGTGACTGGCTCGAGATCGACGCCCCCGCCCTGATCGACAGTGGCGACTTCGAACCCAATATCGCCCTGTTTCGCGTCAGCCTGCCCGACGGCACCCCCACCGGCGCCCTCCACAGCTCGCCCGAGCTGATGATAAAGCGCCTGCTCTGCGCCTACCCCGATCTGCCGGGCACCTATTACCTGGGGCCCGTGTTCCGCGCCGGGGAGGCCGGCGCCCGCCACAACCCCGAATTCACCATGCTCGAGTGGTACGAGACCGGCGCCGACCTCGAGGCGGCGATCGCCACCACCCTGGCGCTGATCGACTCGGCCCGCCATCTGGCCGGCCTGCCCGCCGTTCCGGCGCGGCACTGCGACTACGGCGCCCTGTTTCGCGAGCGACTCGACCTGGACCCCTATCACGCCGATGCCATCGCGCTTGGCCGCGCCGCCGCCGAGCACGGCATCGACGTGGTCGCCGCGCAAGACATGCGCCGGGACGACTGGCTGGATCTGCTGATGAGCGTCGTGATCGAGCCGAGCTTCCCAACTGATGCCCTGACGGTGTTGACGGGCTACCCGGCCAGCCAGGCGGCGATGGCACGGCTGGCCGATACACGTTTCGAGGGCCGCCCCGTGCGCGTGGCCGAGCGCTTCGAGGTCTACGGCGGGGGGCTGGAACTGGCCAACGGCTACCACGAACTGACCGACGCCGCCGAGCAGGCACAGCGGCTGGGCGATCAGTCGCGGGAGGCGGCCGATGCCACCCAGCGGCGGTTTCTCAACGCGTTGGCCCATGGCCTGCCCGATTGCAGTGGCGTGGCGCTGGGCGTGGATCGATTGTTAATGTGGCTAAGCGGCGAGTCGGACATCGACGCGGTGTTGCCGTTTTCGTCGCGGCGCGTCTAGCCCGCTGGCGAGCATCTAGGACCGTGCCCGCTGACGTCGAATGGCCTCACCCCGAACCGGGGTGCTGGTCCAAGCGAGGCTTCACTCCCCGACAGTCTGCAATCGCTGCCCCAGCTTGATCGGCATCTCCGGCTGCCAGGCGGTGTCGAAGTCCACTCCCTTCGGCGCGAGCAGGACGACGGTCGACCCCATGTTGAAACGTCCCATCTCGTCTCCCCGCCCCAGGCGGATCGACAGACCGTCCTCGTCGCGATAGCTCCAGCGGCCGATCTGGCGCTCGGGGCTGGGCGTGACCAGGCCGGCCCAGACGGTCTCGATCGCCGAGACGTTGATCGCCCCGACCAGGACCATCGCCATGGGGCCATCGGCCGTATCGAAGATGCATACCAGTCGCTCGTTGCGGGCGAACAGGCGCGGCACCTCGGCCACCGTCCCGGTGGAGACCGAGAACAGCCGCCCCGGCACGTGGATCATCTCGCGCAGCTGCCCGGTCACGGGCATGTGGATGCGGTGGTAGTCACTCGGCGAGAGATACAGCGTGGCAAACGAGCCATCGGCGAAACGCTGGGCCAGTTCGGCATCACCGCCCAGCAGATCGAGCACGGTGTAGTCGCGCCCCTTCGCCTGCAGCAGATTGCCCGACTGGACGTGCCCCATCTGGCTGACCCGCCCGTCGACGGGGCTGATCCAGGTGCCCTCGCCGCCCTCGATCGGCCGGACACCGTCCGCCAGCGCCCGGGTGAAGAAGGCATTGAAGGTCGGATAGGCGCTGGAGTCGGTCTGCGCGGCCTCGTCCAGGTTCACGCCAAAGGCCCGTACGAATCGGCGGATCAACCAGGTCGTCCAGGGCGCCCGCCAACGGGTCACGCGGAACACCAGCCCAGAAATCAAATGATGCGGCAGGATGTACTGGATGCGCGCCCAGAGGCGGGATTGCCATTGCGGTTTCGATCTGTCGGTCGCCATATCGCCTCGGTGGTTGCAAACGGCGCCGGGAAGGCGCCCGGCCGTGGGTCGGCCAGATGATATATTGTGCCAGATATGCCGTGATTGCACGGCCCCGCTTTCCCTCCCCTTCGTAGCAAATTTGTAGCAAATACCCATGTCGACGACGCTCAACAGCACCCCGGAAGATCACCTCGGCGACCACAAGGATCTGGAGACCATCCTGGACTGGATTCGCTGGGCCGCCAGCCGCATGGACGAGCACGACGTGTTCCTGGGGCATGGCACGCAGAATTATCTCGACGAGGCCGCCTGGTTGGTGCTGGGAAGCCTGCGCCTGCCCCCCGACCTGGATCGCTCCTGGTGGGATGCCCGCCTGGCCGCCAGCGAAAAGGGCGAACTGGTCGAACTGGTCCGGCGACGCTGCCTGGATCACACCCCGACCGCCTACCTGCTCAATCGCGCCTGGTTCATGGGCCAGCCCTTCTATGTCGACGAACGGGTCCTGATCCCGCGCTCGCCCTTCGGCGACCTGATCCGCGGCGACTTCCACCACCTGCTCGACCAGAACGACCCGCCTCGGGAGATTCTCGACATCGGGACGGGCTCGGGCTGCATTGCCATCGCCCTGGCCGAGCACTTCCCCGATGCGCAGGTCGTCGCCAGCGACATCGACTTCGGCGTCCTGTCGGTGGCCGCGCACAACGTCGACGCCTACCAGTTGAGCGATCGGGTAGAACTGTTCCAGTCGGATATCTTCGACCAATTGCTGGATACCGACGGACAGCCCTTGCGCTTCGACCTGATCGTCAGCAACCCGCCCTACGTTGACCCCGACGAGGCCGAGGACCTGCCCGACGAATACCACCACGAGCCGGCCGCCGCCCTGTTCGCCGACGACCGTGGCCTGGCGCTGGTCGAACGCCTGCTCGACCAGACCGCCGAGCGGCTCAACCCCGGCGGTTGGGTATTCGTGGAGATGGGCAATGCCCGATTCTGGTTCGATCAGCGCTGGCCGAACCACCGCGGCCTGTGGGTGGACCTGTCGCCGGCCCCCTCCTCGATCGTCGCCTTCCCGCGCCAACAGCTGGCCGACTGGCGCGGCGAGGCGGCCTGATCTTGTTTTCCTGATTCACCCAAACGGCCCATAAAAAATAGCTATTTCAGGATCTTGCTCAACCATTTCGGACCACAATTGTAAGACTGATATCCGTCCCGGGCTTGTGTTTCTCGTCGGCGAGGTCAACAATCACCCGAGGCACGTTTGCGTGCTTCGGGGCGAGCCGCCGTTTGGGAAGGCTAGTGAACCGGCGACCGCCCTCTCCGACCGAGTGATTTTTCAGGGAGAGTGAAACATGGCGCATATCGCAATTCTGGGTGCCGGCATCGGCGGGCTGCCCGCCGCCTACGAGGCCCGCCAGGAGCTGGGCGACGAACACCGCATCACGGTGATCAACGCCGAGCCCTATTTCCAGTTCGTCCCGTCGAACCCCTGGGTGGCCGTGGGCTGGCGCAACCGTGACGACATCACGTTTCCCATCGCCCCCTACCTCGAGCGCAAGAAGATCGACTTCATCGCACAGAAGGTCGACCGCATCGATGCCGAGGGAAACCGTCTGGAGCTGGCCGATGGCGAGACACTCGAGTACGACTATCTGATCATCACCACCGGTGCCAAGCTGATGTTCGACGAGGTCGAGGGCGCCGGTCCCCATGGCGGCCACACCCAGTCGGTCTGCACCATCGATCATGCCGAGCAGGCCTACGACGACTACCAGCGGCTGGTGGAGAACCCGGGCCCGGTGATCGTCGGCGCCATGCCGGGGGCCAGTTGCTACGGCCCGGCCTACGAGTACGCCTTTATCCTCGACTCGGCGCTGCGCAAGAAGAAGATCCGTCACAAGGTGCCGATCACCTTCGTTACCGCCGAGCCCTACATCGGCCACCTCGGACTGGGGGGCGTGGGCGACTCCAAGGGCATGCTTGAGGCCGAGATGCGCAGCCACGACATCAAGTGGGTGACCAACGCGCGGACCTCCCGCGTCGAGGAAGGCATGATGCATGTCGAGGAGCTGGATGCCGACGGCGAGGTCAAGCAGACCCACGCCCTGCCCTTCCAGCATTCGATGATGCTGCCGGCCTTTAAGGGCGTCGATTGCGTCGCCAATGTCGAGGGGCTGTGCAACCCGCGTGGCTTCGTCCAGGTGGACGACTACCAGCGCAACCCGACCTATCGCAACATCTTCTCCGCGGGGGTGGCCATCGCCATCCCGCCGATCGAGAAGACCCCCGTGCCCACCGGGGCGCCCAAGACCGGCTACATGATCGAGTCGATGGTCACGGCCATCGTCCACAACATCCACGCCGAGATCACCGGCGAAGGCGAGCCCAACAGCAAGGGCTCCTGGCAGGCGATCTGCCTGGCCGACTTCGGCGACCGCGGTGCCGCGTTCATCGCCATGCCCCAGATCCCGCCGCGCAACGTCAACTGGTTCGCCTCGGGCAAATGGGTCCACCTGGCCAAGATCGCCTTCGAGAAGTACTTCATCCGCAAGATGAAGAAAGGCACGTCCGAGCCGCTCTACGAGAAGTACATCATGCGGGCGATCGGTCTGAACCGTCTGGAGAAATAGCGCCGGGCACCCGCGTCGGCATTTAGGAAACCCAAAGCGGCCCGCTCATCGAGTGGGCCGCTTTTTTTCGTGCCCCGGAACGGGGGATGCCGGGGGATCTGCGGGGCGGGCGGGGACGCGTTCAGCCCCGTCGCGTATCCAGTGCATCCCGGGTTGCCTCGCCGACGAAGATCAGCAGGACCAGGGTGCCGACCAGCACGAAGAAAGTGGAAACCGACAGCCACCAGGCGTCGATATTGGCCTTGCCCTGCGAGAGCAGCTCGCCCAGCGAGGGCGTGCTCGGCGGCACGCCCAGGCCGAGAAAATCCAAGCTGGTCAGCGCCAGCACCGCCCCGGAGATGCGAAACGGCAGGAAGGTAATCACCGGGGTCATGGCGTTGGGCAGCAGGTGGCGGAACATCAGCCTGGGCCCCGAGACCCCCAGCGCGCGGGCGGCGCGCACGTAGTCGAGGTTGCGGCCCTTGAGAAATTCGGCGCGCACGTAGTCCGACAGCCCCATCCAGCCGAACAGTGCCAGCAATGCCAGCAACAGGCCGATCGACGGCTCGAATATCGAGGCGAAGATGATCAGCAGGTAGAGCTCCGGCAAAGCCGACCAGACCTCGATGAACCGCTGGAAGGCCAAGTCGGTCTTGCCGCCAAGATAGCCCTGCACGGCACCGGCCAGCACCCCGACGAGGGTGCCGACCACCGTCAGGGCGAGGGCGAAAAGCACCGAGATGCGAAAGCCGTAGATCAGTCGCGCGGCCACGTCCCGGCCGCGGTCGTCGGTACCCAGCAGGTGGCGGCTGTTGGGCGCGGCCGGGTTGGGCTCGGCGTTGTAGTAATCGATGGTGTCGAAGGAGAACGGGATCGGGGCGCGCAGCACCCAGCCGTCCCGCTCGATCAACTCGATCACGTGCGGGTCGGTGTAGTCGGCCGCGGTGGCGAAATCCCCGCCGAAATGCGTCTCGGGGTAGTCGTTCCACAGCGGGAACAGCCACTCGCCCTGGTACTGGGCCAGCAATGGCCGGTCATTGGCGATCAACTCGGCACCGAGGCTCAGGACGAACAGTGCCAAAAACAGCCACAGGCTGACCCAGCCGCGGCGATGACGGCGAAAACGCCCCCAAGCGCGCGCCGCGGTGGATACCATGGCCCCGTCCTTGCGAACTGCCGTATCGGCGCCGGCATCGATGATCGACATCTAGCGTATTACCTCGAACATTTACCCTACCGCCTCGAAGTGGATGCGAGGATCGACCCAGACGTACACCAGGTCGGACAGCAGCTTGCCGAACAGCCCGATCAGGCTGAACACGTACAGCGTGCCCAGCACGACCGGATAGTCACGCTGCAGCACGGCGTTGTAGGAGAGCAGGCCTAGGCCATCGAGCGAGAAGATGGTCTCGATCAGCAGGCTGCCGGTGAAGAACGCGCCGATGAAGGCGGCCGGAAACCCCGTGACGATCGGAATCAGCGCATTGCGAAACACGTGCCGGTAGAGCACCGTCCTCTCGGCCAGGCCCTTGGCGCGGGCGGTGAGCACATAGGACTTGCGGATCTCCTCGAGAAAGCTGTTCTTTGTCAGCATGGTCATCACGGCGAAGTTGCCCACCACCATCGCGGTAATCGGCAGCACCAGGTGCCAGAGATAATCGAGGATCTTGCTCATCAGCGAGAGTTGCTCGAAGTTGTCAGAGGTCAGCCCGCGCAGCGGGAACCACTGCACGAAGCTGCCGCCGCCGAACAGCACCAGCAGCACCAGACCGAGCACGAAGCCGGGGATGGCGTAGCCGACCAGGATCACCGTGCTGGTGATCGAGTCGAAGCGGCTTCCGTCGCGCACGGCCTTGGCCACCCCCAGCGGGATGGAGACCAGGTAGGTGAGCAGGAACGTCCAGATACCCAGGCTGACGGACACCGGCAGTTTCTCGACGATCAGCTCGCCGACGCTGCGCTGGTAGAAATACGACTCGCCCAGATTGAAGGTCAGATAGTTGCCGACCATGTCGCCGAAGCGTTTCCATGCGGGCTGGTCGAAGCCGTAAAAATCGCGAAACTGCTCGATCTGATCGGCGCCCAGCCCCTGCTCGCCGCGGTAGAGCCCGCTGGTCATCTGGCCACCGGACTCAGCGGCCGCGCCCTGGGCACCGCCCTTGAGCTGCATCATCAACTGTTCGACCGGCCCGCCCGGCACGAACTGGATCACGGCGAACGAGATCAGCAGGATCCCGAAAAGGGTCGGAATCATCAGCGCCAGGCGCTTGGCGATATACGCCCCCATCTACGGCGACCTCGGCGAATCAAGACGGGCCGGCAGGGGATCATTCGGCCCGCAGTGCTTGATGCAGACCGTGCGCTTTTGCACCTGGCCGCCGCAGCCGGCATAGCAGGCATCGAAGGACGCCTGGCAGCCGCAGGGCTGGTTGCACTGCCGGTCGATCAACTCGGCACGGACCGCCGCCCGATCGGGAGCGGCGGGCGGGACGGGCGGATCGTCGTAATAGTGATCCGGGTACCAGATCGCACCGGGAAAGCCGAAATAAAACGGATCACGATAGAGACCGATGTGCATTGAACGATCCAGCTGGTAGAACTGCCGCTCACGCATGTAGTGGCGTCGCTCGATCTCGTAACGGCGCAGGGCAGCCTCGAACGCCACATCCACCTCCGGCTCGATCTCACGGATACAGGCCTGTCGCCGCGCGCTGCAATCGGCCTGACAGGCCATCATGGCCAGGTGACAGCCACGCAGACACTCCAGGCCCGCCTTGTCGGCTGGCGGCACATAGCGGGTCTCGGTGGCGTATTGCGGGGTGGCGCAGCCACCCAGAAGAAGCAACAGGGCCAGACCGCCCCAGGTGGCCGCCCATCGGCGGAGGAGCCCGTCAGGGCCAGGATGACAGCGGAATAACGAAATCATGGCGATCACCCCTTCCTGTAGTCGGTCACGTCATTGACCACCGGCCCAGCCTGCGGCTCGGCGTGCGTCTGCCACCAGGTCTGGAGGATCCAGTCCATGGCATTGAAGTATTTCGGTAGCGGCTGATCGTGGTAGGCCAGCCGGTTCCACCACGCCAACCGATGGGCATCGCTGTACCAGTTGGGAATCAGGTACTCGTCCCACAGCAGCACCCGGTCGAGTGCCCGGCAGGCCGTCACCAGGGCCTCGCGGTCTGCCGCGTATATCACCGCATCGATCATCGCGTCCACCGCGGGATGATCGACGCCACAGTAGTTCCGCGAGCCCTCCCGATGGGCCGACTGACTGCCGAACATCTCGCGCAGCTCGTTGCCCGGCGACTGCGACTGGCCGAAGGAAACCACGGTCATGTCGAATTCGAAACGATTCATGCGTCGCTGGTACAGCGCCACGTCGATGGTGCGGTAAGACACGTCGATACCCAGGCGCCGCAGACTGTAGGCATAGGGCGCCACGATCCGCTCGAAGCCCTTCTGCGCGAGCATGATATCGAAGGCGAACCGATCGCCGTCGGCATTGCGCAATGTGCCATCGCGCAGCTCCCAGCCGGCCTCCCGAAGCAACCGCTGTGCCTCGACCAGGTGGCGGCGCTGGACCTCGGGCGTGGGGGCGAAAGGCACGACATGGGCGCGCTCGAACAGGCCGGCCGGCAACTGGTCACGGAACGGCTCGAGCAGCTCGCGCTCCTCGCCGGTCGGCACGCCGTCAGAGGCGAGTTCGCTGTTGGCGAAGTAGCTCTCGCAGCGGCGATACTGGCCATAGAACAGGTGGACGTTCGACCAGTGGAAATCGAATGCCAGGTTGAGTGCCCGACGCACCCGCCGGTCGGCGAACAGCTCGCGGCGGGTGTTCATGGCGAACCCCTGCATGCCGGCATTGTTGTGGTGCGGGATCTCGCGGCGGCGGATCTTGCCCTCGGCAAAGGCCTGCCCGTCGTAGGCGCGCGCCCACCGCTTGGAGTTGGTCTCATGCTGGACGTCGAACTCGCCGGCCTTGAACGCCTCCAGCGCGACGGTCTCGTCCTTGTAGTACTTGAAGGTCAGCTCGCGGAAATTGAACATCCCCTGCCGCACCCCCAGGTCGCGCGCCCAGTAATCGTCACGCCGACGATAGCGGATATCCCGGCCGAAGTTGACCGAGTCGACCACGTAGGGCCCGCTACCGGGCAGCGCCACGCGCGAGTGCTCGGCGAAATCGACCGCCTCGAGCGCATCGCGCGACATCACCGGCAACTCGCCGATGATCAGGTGCAATTCGGGATTGCGACGCTTGAACCCAAAGCGCACATGCCGCCCATCCAGCACCTCGGCCCCCTCGACGTCGGCCCAGTAGTACCGATAGCGCGGGTGCGCCGACTCGCCCACAAGGGTCTCGAAGCTGAAGACCACGTCCCGAGCGGTGACCGGGCGCCCATCCACGAAGCGCGCCGCCGGGTGGATGCGAAACGTCGCCGACAGCCCGTCCTCCGCCAGCTCGAGCCGATCGGCCAGCAAGCCATAGACGGAAAACGGCTCGTCCCAAGCCCGCACCACCAGGGTGTCGAACAGCAGGTTGTTGGTGCCTGTAGCCGCCAACCCCTTGAGCACGAAGGGATTGAGCGAGTCAAAGGTGCCGAATACCGACAGGGCGAGCTGACCGTCCCGGGGCGCGGCGGCATTGACGTACTCGAACTGCCCGAACGCCGCCGGGTAGGCCGGCTGGTAACCATGCGCGACGGCGAAGCCCTCGGCGCGGGCCATGCCCGGCAAAAGCCCCGCGGCTAGCGCACCGCCCACGCCGGTCATCTGGCGCAGGAAGCGACGCCGCGACTCGCTGGCCACGTCACGATCGCCCGGCCAGGGGGAGAGGACGTTGCCGGCGGTCGCGGCCGGGTGGCAGGTTTTGGGATGCTTGTTCGTCATCAGACGAATACAATACGGTGAAAGTCGAGCACAGGCCAAGCGCCGATCGACCGGTTTTTCGGCCCACGACACGCCGATGCCTCCAACCTTTGCAAAAACAGGAGAGACACATGGGATTCCTATCCGGCAAGCGCGCCCTGATCACGGGCATTGCCAACAACCGCTCGATCGCCTACGGCATCGCCGCGGCCATGCACCGCGAAGGGGCCGAGCTGGCTTTCACCTACCTCAACGACCGCTTCAAGCCCAAGGTCGAGAAGGCCACCAAGGATCTCGGTTCGTCGATCTACCTGCCGCTGGACGCCACCGACGATGCGCAGATCGACGCGCTGTTCCCGGCACTGGCCGAGCACTGGCCGGAGGGCGTGGACATCATCATCCACGCCATGGCCTTCGCCCCGCGCGAGGCCCTCGACGGCGACTTCCTCGACGGCATGTCCCGCGAGGCCTTTGCCCAGGCGCACGACGTCTCCGCCTACTCGCTGGCCGCACTGGCCAAGGCGGGCGAGCCGCATCTGCGTGACGAGGGCGCGATGCTGACGCTCAGCTACCTGGGCGCCGAGCGCGTGATGAAGAACTACAACGTCATGGGCGTGGCCAAGGCCTCACTGGAGGCCACGGTCCGCTATCTGGCCGCCTCGAAGCTCGGCGAGCGCGGCATCCGTGTCAACGCGATCTCCGCCGGCCCGATCAAGACGCTGGCCGCCTCGGGAATCGGCGATTTCAAGGGCTTCCTGGATTACGTATCCACCAACGCCCCGCTGCGGCGCAACGTCACCATCGATCAGGTAGGCAACACCGCCGCCTTCCTCTGCTCGGATCTGGCCTCGGGGATCACCGGCGAGAACGTCCACGTCGACTCCGGCTACTTCATTACCGGCATGGGACGCTGCGAGGACTGATCGTCCGTCCGGTCCGATGACCGGATCAGTGAGCACGAGAAGCGCCTTCGGGCGCTTTTTTTGTAAGGAACGTCGAGCGGCCGGGCGACCGATTGATAAATCCCGGATTTTCGGGCGAGAAAACTTTGATTGGCAATGCATCCCGTCTCGCCGCACCATTCATGGCAAGGGAATATCAGCACATCAGCACATACTGGAGGAGGTGAGGAAATGGATATCAGCCTGCGCAATGTCTTTCATTTCGGCGAACAGGTCGAGGGTTACCCGGTCCGCGTGATCAACGAACGCGAAGCCCGCGCCGCCGCGGGGTTCTTGGCACTGTTCGCCGGCTTCGCCTTCGCCCAGGGGTTTCTCAGCGGCGATTTCATGTGGGAGCGCCTGCTGATCCTGGCGTTCACGGTGGAATTCGGCATCCGCGTGCTGATCAACCCGCAGTACGCGCCCTTCATGATCCTGGGCCGGTTGATCACCCGCAACCAGGAGGTCGAGTACGTCGGCGCCCCGCAAAAGCGGGTGGCCTGGTCGATCGGCCTGCTGATCGCCGCCTTCATGATCTGGGTGGTCTTCGTCCAGGCGAATACCGGCCTGATCAACCTGGTCGGCTGTTCGGCCTGCCTGCTGTTCCTGGCATTCGAGTCAGCCTTCGGCATCTGCCTGGGCTGCACCGCCTACAACCTGCTAACTGGCAAGCAGGCCCAGCTCTGCCCGGGTGGCGCCTGCCGGGTCAAGCGCGTCGAGGCGATCCAGCGGATCAAGTGGTGGCAGGTGATCCTGGTGATCATGTTTCTGGGTATTCTCTGGGCGATCCCCACCTACAACCTCTGGAACATCCAGGACAACGTCGAGGTGACCGACCGCAACTTCGAAAACATCGACTTGGACAGCCTCTCCTACTGAGGCTGGCACCCACAGCGACCACGACGCAAACAGCCCGCCGAATGGCGGGCTGTTTTCATTCGGGGCCTCCCCCCAGGGGCGGCGCTCACCCCCGTTCGATCGCCTCGGGCGTCTCCTCCGGGCGGGTATCCATCAGGATGCGATCCTCGCCCCGCAGTCGGGCGACAATCACCGCCCCGGTCGCGTCGCTGTAGACGTTGACCGAGGTGCGCAACATGTCCAGCAGGCGGTCGACCACCAGCAACAGCCCCATGGCCTCCAGCGGCAGCCCCAGCACCCCGAGGATCAGGGCAATGGCCACCAGGCTGGCCGAGGGCACCGCTGCCACGCCGATGGAGGTCACCAGGGCCAGCACCACGATCAGCAGCTGCATCGACAACGACAGGTCCACGCCATAGGCCTGGGCGATGAAGAGTACCGCCGCGCACTCGTACAAGGCGGTGCCGTCCATGTTGATGGTCGCCCCCAGCGGCAGGACGAACGAGGCCGTCTCGCGGGACACACCGGCCCGCTGGGTCAGCGCCTGCAGGGTGATCGGCAGCGTGCCGGCCGAGGAACTGGTGGAGAAGGCTACCAACAGGGCCGGCCACATGGCACGAATGAAAGCGATCGGTGACCGCCGCGTGATCAGCCACAGGGCCAGCGGCAAGACCACCAAGGCGTGGATCGCGAGTCCCAGCACCACCACGAAGAAGAAGTCCAGCATCGGCAGCAGCACCGAGACGCCGCTTTCCGCGATCACCCCCGCGACCAACGCGAACACGCCAATCGGCGCGACCCGCATCACCCAGTGGGTGATCTGGATCATCACGTCCTGAACGCCCGCCCAGAACTCCTTGACGGTCTGCATCCCCGGGGACGTGGCCCGGGTCAGCGCGATACCGAACAGCACGGAGAAGAAGATCAGCCCCAGCATCTGTGCATCCGCCCCGGCCTCGACGATGTTGGGCGGCACCATGTCGCGCAGGATATTGAAGAACTCGGACAGCTCCTTGCCCTCCAGCCGGCCGCTGACCTCGTCACCGATCGGCGGCAGGTCGGCGGTTTCCGACAGTGGCTGATCGCCGGACATCCCCGGCTGAAACAGGTTCATCACCAGCAATGCCGTGGTCACCGCCATGGCGGTGGAGAACAGGTAATAGATCGCCGTGCGCCCGGCCATCCTGCCGACGCCGCCGGCACTGCCGATGCTGGCCACGCCGGTGATGATCGACGCGGTGATCAGCGGCACGATCAACATCTTGAGCGCGTCGAGAAACAGCCCCCCGACGAAAGCGTAGATGGAGCCCAGCGGAATGCCGGCCGCCTCGGTGCCGAAGAGGCCACCGATCAGGAATGCTGCCGCCAGCGCGGTCAGGATCTGCCAGTGCAAGGCCATGCGTGTTTTCTCCCTAACGAACACAAAAAACGCCCGTCGACCGGCCCGAGGGACGGTGGACGGGCGTTTTCACCACTGGCCTAGTCGAGGGCCTTCTCGCGAATACTGACATCGGCCTGCTCGCGCAGGGAACGCACGAAGGCGTCAATCAGGCGATTGGCCTGGTTGTTCTCCAGTTGCGCGGCCAGTTGTCGACGGGTCTCGGCATCCAGCTTGGCCGGCTCACCGGCACGCACGCCCGATAGCAATACCACGCCACGGTCACCGTCGGCCAGCGAGGCAATGCGAATCGACGGCCGATCGCCACCCGCAGGCGTCATAGCAAAGGCTGTGGTCAGTGCCTGACGTGGCATCGCGCCGCGGACGTCGCCTCGCTGATACCACTGCGGTGCGATCCACTCGACCGCTGCCTCGGATGCCACCATCTCGGCCGGGTCGTCACCCTGCTCTATCGCCCCACGGATCGAGGTCGCCCGTTCGGTCAGCGCCTGCGCGATGGCCTGTTGGCGATACTGCTCGGCCACCTGCTCGCGCACCTGCTCGAAAGGCAGGGGCTGGGCATCGCGGTGTGTTTCGAGCCGCACGACCACGGCGTGGTTCGTGTCGATCTCGATCAGCTGGCTGTTGAAGCGCTCGTCGAGGACCGCCTCGCCGAAAGCCGCCTCGCGGACGGCGGGGTACTGCCCGATGCCGTCGCCCTCGCCGCGGCTGATCCAGTCGCTTTGCTCCACCGGCAGGCCCACTGCCTCGGCGGTCGGCACCAGACTGTCCGGCTGCTCGTAGCTGACGCTCGCCAGCGTTTCGGCCGCATCGTAGTAGGCCCGCTCCGCGGCATCCTGCCTGAGCGTCTCCAGCAGGTCCTCGCGCACCTCGTTCAAGGGCGGCACTTTCGCCTGCTGCACGTCATAGACCTGGACCAGGTGCCAGCCGAAACGCGTGCGCACCGGCTCGCTGAGCTCGCCTTCCTCCAGCGAGGCCACCGCCCGGTCGAATGCCTCGGCGATGTCGCCCTCGTTCACTTGGCCCAGATCCCCGCCTTGCTCACTCGTGCTGCTGTCATCCGACAAGGTCTCGGCCGTCTCGGCGAAACTCGCCTCGCCCGAAACGATGGACTCGCGCGCCGACTCCAGACGCTCACGAGCTGCATCCACCTTGGCGGCATCGGCATCCGCCGGAAGTTGCAGGAGGATATGCCGGGCCCGACGGACGGTTTCGTCGGCCTGACGCTGCTTGTATTCGTCGTAGGCACCCTGCAGGGCGGCGTCCGACACCTCCTGGGAGGCGGCCAGCCGTTCCGGGCTGATCTCGACGTAGGCCAGTTTCACCTGCTCCGGGCGCTGGAAGGCCTCGACGTTCTCGTCGTAGTACGCCTGTAGGGTGGCCTCGTCGGCCTGGGGGAGGTTGGCGGCGACCGTCTCGCGGTCGACCCTCACCACACCCACCTGGCGCGACTGGTCGCGCAGGGCCACCAGCTGACGCACTTCGGGGTCGGTGACGAACGCGCTGCCGACCAGCGCGTTGTCGAGGGTATTGAACAGCAGATCGCGCCGCACGTCGTTTTCGAACTGTTCGACGGAGATCCCCTGCTGGGACAATCGTCGTTCATAGGCCTGACGATCGAAACGACCATCGGTCTGGAAGGCGGGAATGCCGCGCACGGTAGCCGCGACCAGTCCATCGGGAACCACGTAGCCCTGCTCACGGATGAAACCGACCAGCAAACGCTCGTTGATCATCTGCTCGAGGACCTGGCGCTTGAGCCCCATCGCCTGGATCATCTCGGCGGTGATCTGCTGCTCGCTCTGGGCGATCAGCTGGCGACGGCGTTCGCTGAACGCCTGATCCAGCTCGCGTGCCGTGATCGACTCGCCGGCGACCTCGGCCACCACCTGGTCCTTGCCGCCACCCAGGTACTCGCCCACGCCCCAGAGCGCGAACGGGATGCTGATCAAACCAACGATCACATAAGCCAGCCAGCCGCGAATCTTCTCGCGGATATCCATCAACATGTCTACTTCACTCCCGTGCGGGTCTGTCTGTCAGAGCGGAGCCTGCCCGGCCCCGGTTAGCGCCACCGAGTAGCCCTCGCGGACCGATCTCCGGAGCTCAGGCGGAAACGTGGGCCATGATAGCAGGGCTGGCCGCCGGCACCCATTGCCTGCCGCACTGACCCGGCCTGCCTGTCCCGTCGCCTGGCGCGACCATCGCCTCGAGCACAAGGCGGGCAAAAAGAAAGGGGCGTCGCCGCCCCTTGTCTCAAAGGCGCCCCCGCCAAGCTCCTGCCGGCGTGCGCCTTGCAAATCTGATTCAGGCGATCAGTTGACCGCGTCCTTGAGACCCTTGCCAGCCTTGAAGGACGGCAGCTTGGAGGCCTTGATGTCGATGCTCTCACCAGTGCGCGGGTTGCGACCCGTACGAGCTTCGCGCTCACGAACCAGGAAGGTGCCGAAGCCGACCAGCGTTACCTGATCGCCCTTCTTCAGCGCACCACCAACAGCATCGATGAAACCATCCAGGGCGCTCGCGGCCGCCGACTTGGAGATACCAGCGTTCGCGGCCATCGCATCGATCAGTTCAGATTTATTCATACCTTGTCATCCCTTGGTGAAAAAAGTGTCTGTTCGGGTCCCGGCTCGACGCGCGTCAGCGTCAGGACGCGGCGCGGCTGGCCACCGCACGGTAACAGCGAAAACAGTTATACAAGTGCGACCTTCAGGCTGTCAACACGCAAATCACGGCCGGACGGGCTTTATCCCCCGGCCGTCACCTCGAAAACCGGTGTTCGACCCACTCAGTGGGCAATACTCTTGCCCTTGCCGCCGCGCTTTTTCTTCTCTATCAGGCCGACGTCGCCGGCCGGTGTCGACTCGTTGGGCATGGGCATGCGGACCAGGGCCAATTCCAGTACCTCGTCGATCCAGCGGACCGGCCGAATGTCGAGCTTCTTCTTGATCTGGTCGGGAATTTCGGCCAGATCCTTGCGATTTTGCTCGGGAATGAGCACCGTCTGGATGCCACCACGCTGGGCGGCCAGCAGCTTTTCCTTGAGCCCCCCGATCGGCAGGACCTCACCGCGAAGCGTGATCTCGCCGGTCATGCCGACACTCGCCCTGACCGGGATCCCCGTCAGCGCCGAGACAATCGCCGTGCACATCGCCCCACCGGCAGACGGACCGTCCTTGGGTGTGGCGCCTTCGGGCACGTGCACGTGAATGTCGCGCTTCTGGTTGAAGTCCGGATCGATGCCCAGCGAGTCGACGCGTGCGCGCACCACCGTGAGTGCCGCCTGGATCGACTCCTGCATCACCTCGCCGAGCTTGCCGGTGTACTTGAGGTTGCCCTTGCCCGGCACGGTAGTCGCCTCGATAGTCAGCAGGTCGCCGCCTACCTCGGTCCAGGCCAAGCCGGTCACCTGCCCCACCTGGTCGATTTCCTCGGCACGACCGAAATCGAATCGCTGCACGCCCAGGTACTTGTCGAGGTTCTTCGGCGTCACCGAGACCGCGTCAAGATCCTTACTGGTGATGATCTCGCGCACCACCTTGCGGCAGATCTTGGCCAGCTCGCGCTCGAGATTGCGCACGCCCGCCTCGCGGGTGTAGTGGCGGATGATGTCGCGGATGGCGTTGTCGCTGACCTTGAGTTCGCCCTCCTTGAGACCGTTGCCCTTGATCTGCTTGGGCAACAGGTAGCGCTTCGCAATCTCCGTCTTTTCGTCCTCGGTGTAGCCGGCGATGCGGATGGTCTCCATCCGGTCGAGCAGCGGCCCCGGGATATTAAGGCTATTGGCGGTGCAGACGAACATCACCTCCGACAGGTCGATATCCACGTCCATGTAATGATCGGCAAAGGCCTTGTTCTGCTCGGGATCGAGCACCTCGAGCATGGCCGCGGCCGGATCGCCGCGGAAGTCCGAGGCCATCTTGTCCACTTCGTCGAGCAGGATCAGCGGGTTCTTGGTGCCGACCTTGGCCAGCGCCTGGACGATCCGCCCCGGCAAGGCACCCACGTAGGTCCGACGATGCCCGCGGATCTCGGCGTCGTCACGCACGCCGCCCAGCGCGATGCGGCCGAATTTGCGGTTGGTGGCCTTGGCGATGGACTGCCCCAGCGAGGTCTTGCCCACGCCCGGCGGCCCAACCAGGCAGAGGATGGGGCCATGCATCTGGCGCACGCGGGTCTGTACCGCCAGGTACTCGATGATGCGCTCCTTGACCTTCTCCAGGCCGAAGTGATCGGCTTCGAGCACCGCCTCGGCGGCATCCAGGTCGTGCTTGATGCGGGTCCGCTTCTTCCACGGCACCGAGACCATCCAGTCGAGATAACTGCGGACCACGGAGGCCTCGGCGGACATCGGCGACATCATCTTGAGCTTGTTGAGCTCCGATTTCGCCTTCTCGCGGGCCTCCTTAGTCATGCCGGCCTTCTGAATCTTGCTCTCCAGCTCATCGAGTTCGTTGCCGCCGTCCTCGAGGTCGCCCAGCTCTTTCTGGATCGCCTTCATCTGCTCGTTGAGGTAATACTCCCGCTGGCTTTTCTCCATCTGCTGCTTGACGCGCCCCCGGATGCGACGCTCCACCTGCAGCGTGTCGATCTCGGACTCGATCAGCATCATCAGCCGTTCGATACGCGCGCGCAGGTCGATCATCTCCAGGATCGACTGCTTCTCGTCGATGCCCAGCGCCATGTGCGCGGCGATGGTGTCCGCCAAGCGGGAGACGTCATCGATGCCCGACAGCGAGGTCAGGACCTCGGGTGGCGTCTTCTTGTTGAGCTTGACGTAGCTCTCGAACTGGTTGAGCAACGCGCGGGCCTCGAGCTCGATCTCGCGCTCGTCACTGACGGCCTTTGCCTCGATGGCATGCACTTCGGCCGTCAGGTGCCCGTCGTGCGCATGCACGCTCTGCAGTTCGACCCGCTCAATGCCCTCCACCAGAACCTTGATGGTGCCGTCCGGCAGCTTGTGGAGCTGGAGGATGGAGGCGAGCGTCCCCACGGCGTGCAGGTCCTCGATGCCCGGGTCGTCCTTCTCGGCGTCTTTTTGCGCCACCAGCAGCAACTGCTTGCTGCCCTTGACTGCCTCGTCGAGCGCGGCGACCGATTTGGGCCGGCCGACGAACAGCGGGATGACCATGTGGGGATAGACCACCACGTCACGCAGCGGCAGCACGTCCACCTGCCGCGGGGAGCCTGGAATGAGTTCGGGAGATTGTTCGGTATGTGTCATGTCTTGTGTATACCTGTCGCGCCTGGAGGGCGGTGTATTCGGACGCTTTGTCACGCCCGTGCGTGAATGCGGGGATTGGATTAGTTGTATGGCCGGAGAATAGCTTTTCAACCCGTGCTTGTCAGGGCGGAGTGTCCGCCGCCATACCGCCGTTTTGCGATCCCGGACATGAAAACACCCCGGTGGTCACCGGGGTGTTGATGAAAATGGTCGACTAGCTCGGAGCCGTCTCAGCGATCCGAGGATGCCTTGTCCTGCTTGGCCGACTGCGCCTGGGTTTTCTTCTTGCCGCCGGCGCCCTTATCCTGCTCGCCGTTTTCCTTGCCGTACACGAGGTAGGGCTCGGTTTCCGCGCGCACCACGGCCCCGTCGATCACCACCTTGCTGACATTTTCCAGCGATGGCACCTCGTACATGGTGTCCAGCAGGATGTGTTCCATGATGGTCCGCAGACCGCGGGCGCCGGTGCTTCGCCGGATCGCCTTTTTGGCGATCTCGCGCAGGGCATCCTCACGGAACTCGAGCTCGACATCCTCCATCTCGAACAGGCGTTCGTACTGCTTGGTCAGCGCGTTCTTCGGTTCGGTGAGGATCCGGATCAGGGCGTCTTCGTCAAGCTCGGTCAAGGTGGCGATGACCGGCAGGCGGCCGATGAACTCCGGAATCAGGCCGAAGCGCGTCAGGTCCTCGGACTCGATCTGGGCCATCAGCGCGTCGGCGGCCTTCTGGTCGAGCTCGGACTTCACATCGGCGGAGAAGCCGATGCCGCCCTTTTCAACGCGCTGGCGAATGATCTGCTCCAGCCCCGCGAACGCCCCACCACAGATGAACAGCATGTTGCTGGTGTCGATCTGGACGAATTCCTGCTGGGGGTGCTTGCGCCCGCCCTGCGGCGGCACCGAGGCGGTGGTGCCCTCGATCATTTTCAGCAACGCCTGCTGCACGCCCTCGCCCGAGACGTCGCGGGTGATCGACGGATTCTCCGACTTGCGGGTGATCTTGTCGATCTCGTCGATGTAGATGATGCCGTGCTGGGCCTTCTCCACGTCGTAGTCGCAACGCTGCAGGAGCTTTTGCAGGATGTTCTCGACGTCCTCGCCGACATAGCCCGCCTCGGTCAGCGTGGTGGCATCGGCGATGGTGAACGGCACGTCCAGTACGCGGGCAAGTGTCTGGGCCAGCAGGGTCTTGCCCGAGCCGGTGGGACCGATCAGGAGGATGTTCGACTTCGACAGCTCGATGTCGTCTTCCTCGCTGCCCGAACGCCGCTCGCCGAACAGATTCAACCGCTTGTAGTGGTTGTAGACGGCTACCGCCAGCGCCCGCTTGGCCGGCACCTGCCCGATGACGTAGTCATCGAGGGCTTCGACCAGTTCCTGGGGAGTAGGCAGCCGATCAGGGCCGGACTCGCCCTCGCCTTCCACTTCTTCACGCAGGATGTCGTTGCACAACTCGACGCACTCGTCGCAGATGTAGATGTTCGGACCGGCGATCAGTTTCTTGACTTCGTCCTGGCTCTTGCCACAGAACGAGCAGATCAGATCCTGCGTGTCTTTCGTCTTTTCAGCCATTGATGTTCTCGTCGAACCTCTGGGTCGGGTCTGCCGCGGCAGACCGTCTGGATGGCGACCTGGATGCCGCTCGACATCCCGGCGCCGGCAACGTCAACCGGATCAGTCTGCCTTGCCGGCCTGCTCGCGACTGCTCAGCACCTTGTCGACCAGATTGTAGTCACAAGCCTCGTCGGCCGTCATGAAGTAGTCGCGGTCGGTGTCATGCTCGAGCTGGTCCTGGGTGCGACCGGTGTGGTGCGCGAGGATCGAGTTGAGTCGGTCGCGCAACTTGATGATCTCCTCGGCGTGGATCTTGATATCCGAAGCCTGCCCCTGGAAGCCACCCAGCGGCTGGTGGATCATAATCCGCGAGTTGGGCAGCGCGTAGCGCTTGCCCGCGGCGCCACCGGCGAGGAGGAACGAGCCCATGCTGGCCGCCTGGCCGATGCACAGCGTCGAGACGTCCGGCTTGATGAACTGCATGGTGTCGTAGATCGCCATGCCGGCACTGACCACGCCGCCCGGCGAGTTGATGTACAAGTGGATATCCTTGTCCGGATTCTCCGACTCTAGGAACAGCAACTGGGCGACGATCAGGTTGGCCATCTGGTCCTCGACCGGGCCGACCACGAATATCACGCGCTCCTTGAGCAAGCGCGAGTAGATGTCGTAGGCACGCTCGCCCCGCGAGCTTTGCTCGACGACCATCGGTACCAGGGCATTCATTTCCGGCTCAGCGCCGGCCATGGGTTGAAATGCCTCTTTCATTCGTTACCTCAACACGGTTCAGGCCGCCCGGTGGGCGGCCTTGTAAAAACGGACTCTCGACGGCCCGGCCTCGAGTGGCAGGGACTCAGCCCTGCGGGTTCATCAGTTCCTTGAACGGAACCGCCTTCTCACTAGCCTTGGCCTTCTCGAGGATATGATCGACCGCCTGTTCTTCAAGGACCACGGTGCGAGCATTGCTCATCATCTGGTGGTCGCCCTTGTAATGGGCCACCACCTGCTCGGGCTCGTCGTAGGCCGCGGCGATCTCGTTGATGAATTCCTCGACGCGCTTGTCGTCCGGCTTGAGATCAGCCTGCTTGACCAGTTCCATGATCACCAGGCCCATGCGGACCCGCTTCTCGGCCTGGTCGCGGAAGAGCGTGGCGTCGAGCATGCTCGGGTCGGCATCCGGCATCTGGTTGCGGACGAACTGATCGCGCATGGAGACCGACTCGTCGTCGATCAGGGAGGACGGCACGTCGAATTCCAGCGACTCGGTCAGCGCCTCGATGGTGCGATCCTTGTTGCGACGACGGATGGTCTGATTGAGCTCGCGCTCCATATTGGCGCGGACATCCTCGCGCAGCTTGTCGGCCGATTCGGCGCCGAACTTCTTGGCGAACTCTTCGTCGACCTCGGGCAGCACCTGCTCCTCGACCTTGGTCGCCTCGACCTCGAACTCGGCGGTCTTGCCCGCCAGCTGTTCGGCTTGGTAGTCCTCAGGGAAGTTGACCTCGAAAGTGACCGGCTCGCCCGGCTTGATGCCCTTCAGGTTCTTCTCGAAGTCCGGCAGCATCTGGCCTTCGCCCAGGATCACCTCGACGTCTTCGGCACTGCCGCCCTCGAACGGCTCGCCGTCGAGCTTGCCGACGAAGTTGATGGTGACCTTCTCACCCTTGCGCGCCTTGTGACGGACCTTCTTCCAGTCGGCGTTCTGCTTGCGCAGGGTATCGATCATCTCGTCGACGTCTTCATCGGTCACCTCGCTGGTCACCGTCTCCACTTTTAGCTTGGAGAGGTCGCCCAGCTCGATTTCCGGATAGACCTCGACGGAGGCCACGAACTTCACGGCCTCGCCCGGCTCGCCTTCGACCGAGTCGATGCTCGGCTGACCGGCGACCCGCAGGTCCTTCTCCTCGACCGCCTTCTGGAAGCTGGTGCCCATGATCTCGCTGACCACGTCATCACGCACCCGCGGGCCGTACTGCATCCGGACAACCGACAGCGGCGCCTTGCCCGGACGGAACCCGTCGATGCGTGCGCGACCGCGCATGTCCTTGAGTCGCTTCTCGACCAGGTCGTCGATCTCGTTGGCCGGGATCTCGATCTCCAGGCGGCGGGTCAGGCCTTCGGCCGGCTGCAATTCAACCTGCATGGATGTGCTACCTCAAAAAAACAAAATGTCTGAATGTTCGCCCGCTCGCCAATCGCGACGGGAACTCTATTTACGGGAATCTGGTGCGAGAGGAGAGACTCGAACTCTCACGCCGTCAGGCGCTGGTACCTAAAACCAGTGCGTCTACCAATTCCGCCACTCTCGCAGGGGCAATCAAAGCGGGGCAGTATACCGGAGCCCATCCCCCGCCCAAAGCTGGGCACGGCAATCCGGTGACTCGGCTACCGCTCGAACCAACATGACGATGGCGTCAGAACGGCAGACCGGGCATGCGTCCCTTCATCGCCCGCATCATTTTCTTCATGCCGCCGCCGGAGAGCTTTTTCATCATGTCGCGCATGTCCCGGTACTGCTTGAGCAGCCGATTGACATCCTGGACCTGCATGCCCGAGCCGTTGGCGATGCGTCGCTTGCGTGAGCCCTTGATCAGGTCCGGGCGCTGGCGCTCCACCGGCGTCATCGAGTCAATGATAGCGATCATGCGCTTGACGTCCCGGTCATCGACATGCTGCTGGGCATCCGCGCCCAGCTTGCCCATGCCGGGCAGCTTGTCCATCAACCCACTCATGCCGCCCATGTTGAGCATCTGGGTGAACTGCTCGCGCATGTCCTCGAGCGTGAAGCCCTTGCCGGAGCGCACCTTGTCAGCCAAGGCCTTGGCCTTGTCGGCATCAACGCTCTCCTGCGCCTGCTCCACCAGCGAGACCACGTCCCCCATCCCGAGGATGCGCGAGGCGATCCGGTCAGGGTAGAACGGCTCGAGGGCATCGAGCTTCTCCCCCACCCCGAGGAACTTGATCGGCTTGCCGGTGATCGAGCGCACCGACAACGCCGCGCCACCCCGGGCATCGCCGTCGGCCTTGGTGAGGATCACGCCGGTCAGTGGCAATTGCTCATGGAAGGCCTGGGCGGTGTTGGCCGCATCCTGGCCGGTCATGGCATCGACCACGAACAGGGTCTCGATCGGGTCGACCGCCTGATGGATGCGAGCGACCTCGTCCATCATCTCGCCATCGATGTGCAGGCGACCGGCCGTATCGACGATCAGCACGTCGTAGAACTTGAGCTCGGCGTGGGCGCGCGCCGCCTTAGCGATCTCGACCGGGTCCTGGTCGCTGCTCGAGGGGAAGAAGTCGACGCCGACCTGCTTGGCCACCGTCTCGAGCTGGTCGATGGCCGCCGGACGATAGATATCCGACGAGACCACCAGCACCTTTTTCTTCTGGTTGTTCTTCAGCCAGCGACCGAGCTTGCCCGCGGTAGTGGTCTTGCCCGCACCCTGCAGGCCGGCCATCAGGATCACCGCCGGCGGGCGCGCGGCGAGGTCGAGCTCGGCATTCTCCGAGCCCATCAGGCGGGTCAGTTCGTCGTTGACGATCTTGACGAATACCTGGCCCGGCTGAAGGCTCTTGGCCACCTCGGCGCCGACCGCCCGCTCGCGCACGTCCTTGATGAACTCGCGCACCACCGGCAGGGCCACGTCGGCCTCGAGCAACGCCATGCGCACTTCACGCAGGGCATCCTTGATGTTGTCCTCGGTCAGGCGACCCTGGCCCTTGAGGCCGTCGAGCAACCCGCCGAGTCGCTTGGAGAGATTGTCAAACATGCGTCATCCACTCCTGCCCGTGGCGATCCCTAGCGGCGAAACGATCCGGCACCCTGGAGGCGCCGGGACGAAATTCAGCCCTTGCGGCCAGCGCGCTTGCGCTCGTTTTCCGTCAGGTTCTTCTTGCGGATACGGACCGACTCGGGCGTGACTTCGACCAGTTCATCATCATCGATGAACTCGAGTGCCTGCTCAAGGGTATAGCGCTCCGGCGGGCTGAGCGTCAGTGCCTCGTCGGTGCCCGCGGCCCGCACGTTGGTCAGCTTCTTGCCCTTGAGCACGTTGACGGTCAGGTCGTTGTCGCGGGCGTGGATGCCCACCACCTGGCCTTCATAGACCCCATCACTGTGACCGATCATGAGGCGACCGCGGTCCTGCAGGTTGAACAGCGCATAGGCCAGCGCCTTGCCGGTGTCCGAGGCGATCAGCACGCCGTTGTTGCGCTGACCCACCATGCCCGGCTGGTACGGACCGTAGTGATCGAAGACCGAGAACAGCAGGCCACTGCCCTGCGTGGCGGTCAGGAATTCGGTGCGGAAACCGATCAGGCCGCGCGACGGAATTATGAACTCCAGGCGTACCCGGCCCTGGCCATCGGGCTCCATGTTGCGCATTTCGCCACGACGCTCGCCGATCTTCTCCATCACGCCGCCCTGGTGCTGCTCCTCGATATCGACGACCAGCTGCTCGTAGGGCTCCTGCTTGGCCCCGTCGACCTCGCGGACGATGACTTCGGGACGCGACACGCCCAGCTCGTAGCCTTCACGGCGCATGTTCTCGATCAGCACCGACAGGTGCAGCTCGCCACGGCCGGAGACGCGGAACTTGTCCGGATCTTCGCCTTGCTCGACCCGCAGGGCGACGTTGTGCACCAGCTCGCGATCAAGGCGCTCGCGGATCTGGCGACTGGTCAGGAACTTGCCTTCGCGGCCGGCGAACGGCGAAGTATTGACCTGGAAGGTCATGGAAACGGTCGGCTCATCGACGGTCAACGGCGGCAGCGCCTCGACATGCTCCGGGTCGCAGAGCGTATCGGAGATGTAGAGCGGATCGACGCCGGAGAAGGCGATGATGTCGCCCGCCTGGGCCGAATCCACCTCGACCCGGTCGAGGCCGTGGAACCCCATGATCTGCAAGATGCGGCCATTGCGCACCTCGCCCTCGCGACCGATGATCTTGATGTTGGTGTTGGTGCTGATCTTGCCGCGCTTGATCCGGCCGATGCCGATGACGCCCACGTAGGGGTTGTAGTCAAGGCTGGAGACCTGCATCTGGAACGGGCCGTCCGGATCGACGTCCGGCGCCGGCACCCGCTCGGCGATCACCCGGAACAGCGGCGTCATGTCGCCGTCACGGACATCGTCTTCGAGACCCGCGTAGCCGTTGAGGGCCGAGGCGTAGACGATCGGGAAGTCGAGCTGGTCGTCGGACGCGCCGAGGCGGTCGAACAGGTCGAACACTTCGTTGATGACCCAGTCCGGACGCGCGCCCGGACGGTCGATCTTGTTGATCACGACGATGGGCTTGAGATTGTGCTCGAAGGCCTTCTGCGTAACGAAACGCGTCTGCGGCATCGGGCCGTCGACGGCATCCACCAGCAGCAGTACCGAGTCGACCATGGACATGACCCGCTCGACCTCGCCACCGAAGTCGGCGTGACCCGGGGTGTCGACGATGTTGATGCGGAAATCCTCACCCTCGGGTGATTGCCACTTGATCGCGGTGTTCTTGGCCAGGATCGTGATGCCACGTTCCTTCTCGATCTGGTTGGAATCCATGATCCGATCACCCAGATCGGCGCGGGCATCGAGCGTGCCGGATTGCTGCAGGAGGCGATCAACCAGGGTGGTCTTGCCGTGGTCTACGTGGGCGATAATGGCGATGTTTCGCAGGTTCTTGACTGCGCTAGTGTTATTGGCGTCTGTCATTCAGGTTTCCGTCGATCATGCACACATGACATGCACACAAAAAAATGAGGGCCATGACGCGCTCCAGCACATCAATGACCGATTCGAATGACGCGCATTGTACAGAGATTGACGCCAAATAAGTGACTTATCCACCCACCCCGCGGCAAAACCGCTTCCACGCCAGTGGCAAACCAACCACCTTCCGACGCGTCGGAGAGGCATCCGTCGGGCTCCACCGCCTCCCCGCGATCACACCCGGATTTGACCTCGCGTGACGACCCAATGCCGGGAATCCCGGGTAGTCCTCCGCCCATCGAGTCTCTATGCACTCAAACGCGTCCCCGTCCCATTGGCCCATTGGCTGGGCTACCCCAGGACACCCCACCGGGCGCCACCGAGTCTCGGCCGGCACAATGATAGAATCGCCTCCAGGCAAACATTCGGGAAAGACCGGTCGACACGGTCATCGCATGGCAGGGGCAGACATGAGCGAACGGCTGGCATTCAGCAAGATGCAGGGACTGGGAAACGACTTCATGGTGATCGATGCCATCACCCAGTCCATCGACGTGGACCGACTGCTGACGCGCGAACGGATCCAGCAGTGGGCCGACCGGCATTTCGGCATTGGCTTCGACCAATTGTTGCTGATCGAGCCGGCACAGGCCCCGCGCACGGATTTTCGCTACCGCATATTCAATGCCGACGGCGGTGAAGTGGAGCAGTGCGGCAACGGGGCGCGCTGCTTTGCCCGTTTCGTCGCCGAACGCGGCCTGACCGACCGGCGCGAGATCCGGGTGGAGACGGCCGGCGGACCGATCGTCCTGCACCTGACCGACGACCAGCGGGTGCGTGTCGACATGGGCCGACCGCGGTTTACCCCGGAGGCGACCCCCTTCAACCCCCCGATCACCGAGAGCACCCCGCCGTATACGCTGATGCTCAGCGGCGCACCCGGCGGCCTTGGCCAGGTCAAGGTCGACGTGGTTTCCATGGGCAACCCGCATGCCGTGGTACAGGTCGAGGACATCGAGACCTTTCCGGTCGCCGCGGTGGGGGCGGCGATCGAGTCGCACCCGGCATTTCCCCGCCGGGTCAATGCCGGCTTCGTGGAGACCGTCACCCCCGACCATGTCCGCCTGCGGGTATTCGAACGCGGTGCCGGCGAGACGCTGGCCTGCGGCACAGGTGCCTGTGCCGCCGTGGCGGCCGGGATTCGGGCCGGCCGGCTCGTCAGCCCCTGCCGGGTGACATTGCGCGGTGGCGAACTGTCGATCGCATGGGCCGGCGACGAACACGCTCGCCTGAGCATGACCGGCCCGGCCGAATTCGTCTTCGACGGCCAGATTTCGGCCTGAAGCGGCACTCCCACCACTGCGGGATTGCCGCAACGCGGAGCCGCGGTTAAGGTAATCCCATCAATGCCCGTCGGCACCGCCCGCCGGTCGTCGGGTATCAGGAAAGACCGAACTGTGGCCGACAAGAACCCAGCAAATCCAAACAACCCCAGGGACTGACGCATGAGCGAGAACGTGGCCTTCGAACTTGCCGACAAGGATGCCGAGTCGATTGGCGGGGACGCCAACGCCACCGAGGGGGTGATCGATTACCTGCGGCAACACCCCGAACTGCTCCTCGAGCACCCGGAATTGCTCGACCACCTCGAGCTGCCGGGGCCGCCCGAGCCGAGCGCCTCGCTGCACCACTGGCAGCTGCGCCGCTGGCGCAACCAGGCCCATAGCCACCGCCGCTCCCTCGATCACCTGCACCAGGTTGCCGCGGAGAATGCCCGCGCCGATCGACTGCTGCATCGCTTCTGCGAGGACCTGCTCACCGCGACGAATCGTGCCCCCGCTACACTGGAGCAGCGCATCGAGGCGAACTTCGAGGTCGATGCCTGCCGAGTGAAGCGACTCGAGGATATCGACCCGGCCAACCGCAAGGCGCTCCAGGGTTGGCTGGACAATCCCCTGCCCCATTGCGGGCGCATCCAAGACAGTGTGCGTGACGAATTCTTCGGCGACTCGCTACCGCAGACGGGGTCGGCCGCGCTGATCGCGGTCCGTCCCCGCAAGGGAGAGGCGATCACCCACGTGATCGCGCTGGGGCGCCACCAGCCCGAGGGCTTCAACCCGGCCCAGGGGACCCACTTCCTCGAGCAGATCGGCGAACTCGCGGCGGCCTACCTGACCACAGCTGCCGACTGACACGGCATGGCTGCCTGCGGGGACTCACTGGCACACGCCTTCGATGCGGCGATCGCCGAGCTGGCAAGTGACCACCGACTGACCCCGCCCAGCCAAGCCGCCTACCGCAACTCCTGGGATCGCCTACGGGCCTACCTCGGCCCTCTCGGCATCACCAACCCGGCGGATATCGACGACCGGCAATTGCGCGGCTTTCTCGCCCAGTTGGCGCGTGACGGGCTGTCTCCCCGCTCGATCGCGCGTCATGTGAGCGCGATCAGGCGACTGCTCAAGACCTGGCAGCGGCTGGCCATCGCCTGTCCTGCCGATGCCCTGCAGCTCAAAGCACCGCGAGCGCCGCGCCGCCTACCCGAGGCACCCGACGTGGAGACCATGACCCGGCTGCTCGACAACGATGCCGGTCTGTCCGACCCGATGAGCGGCACGCCCAATGGGCGGATTCGTTCCGCCCGGGACCACTGCCTGTTCGAATGGCTCTACGGCAGCGGGCTGCGGTTGGCGGAAGTCGTCTCCCTGGACCTGGGTGCCCTCGATCCGGCGGCCCGCCAGGTGCGGGTCACCGGCAAGCGCAACAAGACCCGACTCGTGCCGGTGGGCCGCAAGGCCGCCGAGGCACTGTCCCACTGGCTGACCCTGCGCAGGTACTGGGCCCGGCCGGACGAGCCAGCCGTCTTCATCAATGATCGCGGCCGGAGACTGACACCGCGATCGGTGCAGTTGCGCCTCAACCGGTTGAGCCGGCAGGCGGGACTGGATGCCCCCCTTCACCCGCACCAGCTCCGACATGCCTTCGCCACCCACGTGCTGGAATCCTCCGGCGACCTGCGCGCAGTGCAGGAGATGCTCGGCCACGAAAGCCTCTCGACCACCCAGATATATACCCATCTCGATTTCCAGCACCTGATGTCGGTCTACGAGAAAGCGCATCCCCGCGCCGGGCGACAACCGGACGACGAATCTCTCGACGGTTGAAAACCCGGGCAGTCGTCACCATGATTCTCGGCTCAAGCCACCCGACCCCGGGACACGCCCCTGGACCCCAGGTCCACGGCCTTTGCGTCTGATTCCGAGGTCACCGATCGCCCTTAACAACCGGACTGAAGTGATTCCCATGGCCCAAGAAGACACCCTCTACGGCACCACCATCCTATGCCTGCGCAAGGACGGAGAGACCGTCATCGGCGGCGACGGCCAGGTGACCCTCGGCCACACCGTGGTCAAGGGCAATGCACGCAAGGTCCGCACGCTCTACAACGGTCAGGTACTGGCGGGCTTTGCCGGCGCCACCGCCGATGCCTTCACCCTGTTCGAACGCTTCGAGACCAAGCTGGAAAAGTTCAGCGGCAACCTACTGCGCTCGGCGGTCGAACTGGCCAAGGATTGGCGTACCGATCGGATGATGCGCAAACTCGAGGCCATGCTGGTGGTGGCCGATCGCAACGCCATGCTCACCATCAGCGGCAACGGCGACGTGATCGAACCGGAGGACTCGCTGATCGCCATCGGTTCGGGCGGCGCCTACGCCCAGTCGGCGGCCACCGCCCTGATGCGCCACTCGCAGCTACCGGCTCGCGAGACCGTGGAGACGGCACTGCACATCGCCGGCGACATCTGCATCTACACCAATCACCAGCTGACCATCGAAGAACTGACCTGATGAACCTGACACCCGCACAAATCGTCACCGAACTCGACAAGCACATCGTCGGCCAGCAGGCCGCCAAAAAGGCGGTCGCCATCGCCCTGCGCAACCGCTGGCGGCGTCAACAGGTCGACGAGCCGCTCAAGAGCGAGATCACGCCCAAGAACATCCTGATGATCGGCCCCACCGGCGTGGGCAAGACCGAGATCGCTCGTCGGCTGGCGAAACTGGCCAACGCACCATTTCTCAAGATCGAGGCGACCAAATTCACCGAGGTGGGCTACGTCGGTCGAGACGTCGAGTCGATGATCCGGGACCTGGCCGAGTACGCGCTGAAGATGTGCCGGCAGGAGGCCATGGTCGAGGTGCGCGACCGCGCACGCGTCGCCGCTGAGAACCGGGTGCTCGACGCCTTGCTGCCCGCCCCGCGCGACTCCTGGCAAGGCGATAGCCACGGCGACGAGGCCTATCAGAACACCCGCGAGAAATTCCGCGACAAGATCCGCCGCGGCGAACTCGACGACCGCGAGATCGAGGTCGACCTGCAGCAATCCCCCGCCGGCATCGACGTGATGACCCCACCGGGCATGGAGGAGATGGCCAGCCAATTGCGGGGCATGTTCCAGAACATGAACCAAGGCAAGACCCAGAGTCGTCACCTGTCCGTCGCCGAGGCCCTGTCCTTGCTCACTGACGAGGAGGCCTCCAACCTCGTCAACGAGGAGGAGATCCGCCAGGAAGCCACCGATCGGGTCGAGCAGAACGGCATCGTCTTCATCGACGAGATCGACAAGGTGGCCAAGCGGGCCGAACAGGGGGGCGGCGAGGTCTCGCGCGAAGGGGTGCAGCGCGACATGCTGCCGCTGATCGAAGGCTCCACGGTCAACACCAAGGTCGGGATGGTGCGCACCGATCACATCCTGTTCATCGCCTCGGGGGCCTTCCATGTGGCCAGCCCCTCGGACCTGATTCCCGAGTTGCAGGGGCGCCTGCCGATCCGTGTCGAACTCGCCGCACTGAGCAGTGACGACTTCGTCCGCATCCTCACCGAACCCGACGCGGCCCTCACCCGTCAGCACATAGCCCTGCTGGGCGCCGACGGGCTGGAGATCGAGTTCACCGACGCGGCCATCCGGCGCATCGCCGAGATCGCCTTCGAGGTCAATCACCGCACCGAGAACATCGGCGCCCGCCGCCTGCAGACGGTCATGGAGCACCTGCTCGAGGACCTGAGCTTCGAGGCCGACAGTAAGCCCGGCAAGCTGACCCTGGACGCCGATTTCGTCGAGGAGCGCCTGGGCGAGCTTGCCCGTGACGAGGACCTGAGCCGCTACATCCTTTAACCGCGGAAACGCCGGAGCACTTCATGAGCACATCGAGCCCCGCCCCCAGCAAGATCCGACTGGCCAAGGACCGCCGCAGCCTGGCGGTGGCTTTCCCCGATGGGGCGCATTACGACCTGCCGGCGGAATACCTGCGCGTCTACAGCCCCTCAGCCGAGGTGCGCGGTCACGGTGGCGGCGAAATGATGTTGGTGCTGGGCAAGGAGCGCGTCCAGATCACCGACGTGCAACCCGTGGGCCGCTACGCGGTCAAACTGGTGTTCGACGATGGCCACGACAGTGGCCTGTACGACTGGGGCCTGTTGCGCGAACTGGGCGAATCGCAGGAAGGCAACTGGCGGGAATACCTCGACCGCCTGGCCGCAGCCGGGGTGGAGCGCGATCCGCAGGGCGCAGGCGCAGCCCCCGCGGCTCGTCCCTACGATGTATTATCCTCCCAATCGGACAAGCCCCACTGACACGTTCGGCCCGCCGGCCCGCCCGCAGACGAGAGACAACTCCATGACCGAGAAGACGCACTTTGGCTACCGGGAAGTCCCCCGCGAGGAAAAGGTCCGGCTGGTCGGATCGGTGTTCGATTCCGTCGCCGCGCGCTACGACGTGATGAACGACGCCATGTCGTTCGGCGTCCACCGCCTGTGGAAACGGATCGCCTTGGAATACACCGGCCTCAAGCGTGGCGGTCAGGCGCTCGATCTTGCGTCGGGCACCGGCGATCTTGCCGCGCGCATGGCGCGTATCGTCGGCGATACCGGCACCGTGGTGCTCTCCGACATCAATGCCACCATGCTCGCCGTCGGGCGCGAGAAACTCGACGAGCAGGGCATTTTCAACAACGTCGAGTACAGCCTGGCCAATGCCGAGCAGTTGCCCTTCGAGAGCAGCCGTTTCGACTGCGTCACCATCGGCTTCGGCCTGCGCAACGTCACCGACAAGGCGCGCGCCCTGGCCGAGATGGCGCGGGTGATCAAGCCGGGCGGGCGCGTAGTGATCCTGGAGTTCTCCAAGCCGGTCAACCCGGTAGTCGGGCGGCTGTACGACGCCTATTCCTTCTCCGCCCTGCCGCTCATGGGCAAGCTGCTGGCCAATGATGCCGACAGCTATCGCTACCTGGCCGAATCAATCCGCATGCACCCCGACCAGGAAACCCTGGAACAGATGATGCTGGAGAACGGCTTCGATCACGTCGATGTGCACAACCTGACCTTCGGTGTCGTCGCCATCCACGTGGGCTATCGGTTTTGAGTCGAATGACGGACCCTCGCGGGGTCGGTCGCTGGCTGACCCCGCTGATCGGCGTGGGCGCCCTATTTGTCGCGCCGCTGGTCTGGTGGATCGATACCTGGACGCCCGACCAGCGCCCGGCCCGCCTGCAGGCCATCGACGTGGCCGAGTCCTTCAAGCGCACCCCACAAATCGAGCAGGTCCGACAGCGCGGCACACTCCGCGTGGCCACGCTGATCGAGCCTACCCTCTACATCCCGGACAGCTACCGTCCGCAGGGGCTGGAGTACGACCTCACTGGCCGCTTTGCCGAACGCCTCGGCGTGGCGGTCGAATACCTCGTGATGCCGAGCATCGAGGCCGCCTATCAAGCCGTCGACGAGAATCGGGCCGACCTGGCCGCCGCCGGACTGGCCATCGATCCAGCCCGCCAGCAGCGCTGGCGCTACGGTCCACCCTACCTCACCGTCAGCCGCAAACTCCTGCACGCCAACGGGCAGGACAGCCCGTCCGGACTTGGTGACGTGAGCGGCAAGCCGCTCTACCTGCCCCGGGGATCGGCCACCCGCTTCTGGCTCGAACGCGTGGCCGCCGCCAATCCGGGCCTGACTCTCCGCCCCCGGGAGGAACCCGACAAGCTCGCCGTCCTCGAGGGCATCCGCCAGGGCCGGATCAAGCACGCCATCGCGCTATCCCACATCGCCCTGCTCACCGACAAGCTATCCGACGAGGTGGCCGTCGGTCCCAGCGTCGGCCCACCGGTCTCTCTCGGCTGGGTCTTCTCGCGGCAGGCCGACGCATCGCTTCTTCGCGCCGCCCGGCGCTTTTTCGGTGCGATCCGCAGCAACCAGGAACTCAAGGTCCTGGTCGACCGGCATTACGCCCAGTTCGAGCGCCTCGACGAGTCACTCTCCCGGCGCTTTTTGCAGGATCTGGAAACCCGCGCCCGTCCCTATCTCTCTACGTTCCGGCGCGCTGGTGAGCGCTATGGGATCGATTGGCGCCTGCTGGCCTCCGTGGGTTACCAGGAGTCCAAGTGGCAGCCCGACGCGGTCTCCCACCAGAACGCCTACGGCCTGATGCAGATCACCCTGCCCACCGCGCGCGATCTGGGCTTGAGCAATCCGGCCGACCCGGTGGAGAACATAATGAGCGCGGCCAAGTACATCGACCAGCTCCGCGACATGGTGCCGGAGGCAGCCACGGAACCCGACCGCACCTACCTGGCTCTGGCTGCCTACAACGTCGGCATCGGCCATCTCCGCGATGCCATGGAGCTGACGCGTCGCCAGGGCGGCGACCCCACCCAATGGGCCGACGTCCGCGAGCGACTTCCCCAGTTGTCCGACCCCCCCATCTACCGCGACATGCAGTACGGCTACGCACGCGGCAGTGAGACCACCAACTACGTCGAGAACATTCGGGCCTTCCACGATCTGATGATCTGGGTAGGCACCCGTGAGGGACTGCTCGACGAACCGCAGTAAGAGCCCCCTAGAGGAGAAACGGCTCCTATCACGGCCAGCGCACTGCTCACAGCGTGGCCACGATCTCCCTCAACGCCTCGCCAGGTGACGGCGCTGCCGTGATCGGACGCCCGATCACCAGGCTGGAGGCACCGACCTGTATCGCGGCGGCGGGGGTAAGCACCCGTCGCTGATCGTCCGGCGCGCTACCCGCCGGGCGCACGCCCGGCGTCACGATCACCCCCTCCTCACCCGGAAAGACATGCCGCATCTCGGCCGCCTCGCGGGGCGAGCAGACCACCCCGTCGAGGCCTTCGCCGGCCACCAATCCGGCCAGACGGGCGACCTGCCGCGCGGCGCCATCCGTGACCCCCACTTCGGCCAGATCGGCATCCTCCATGGAGGTGAGTACAGTCACCGCGATCAACCCCGGCGCCTCGGACCCGGGCGCAATGGCCTCGCGTGCAGCCGCGAGCATCCGTCGGCCGCCGCTGGCATGCACGTTCACCAGGGAGACGCCCAGATCGGCCGCTGCCCGGCAGGCCTGGTGCACCGTGTTGGGAATGTCGTGGAACTTGAGGTCGAGAAACACGGGAAAGCCGCGTTGCCGCGCCATATCCACGGCCATCGGGCCCAGGGATGTGAACGCCTCCTTGCCGATCTTGATGCCGCACAACGACGGATCAAGCTGGTCGAGCAGCGCCTCGATCCGGGCCTGGCGAGCGGAATCCAGGGCCACGTAGATGCGCGGTTGGGCGCAATGCGCGGCCACGTTCAGCCCTCGCTCTTCACGGCCGCGTTGACGCGCTCGCGCAGTTCCTTGCCCGGCTTGAAGTGGGGCACGTACTTGGCTCCCAGCGAGACGGTCTCACCCGTCTTGGGATTGCGCCCCAGTCGCGGACGACGGTAGTTGAGCGAGAAGCTGCCGAAGCCGCGGATTTCGATCCGCTCGCCGGCGCTGAGCGCGTCCATCATCTCGTCCAGCATCAGGCGCACCGAGGTCTCGATATCGCGCATGGGCAGGTATTGCTGGCGATCGGCCAGCCGTTCGATCAATTCCGACTTGGTCATCGGTAAATACTCCGGTGGACGTGCAGAAAAACGGCACGCGGCAATGGTTTTGGTGAGCACCCGCGGGAAGTTCAGGTCACGCCCGGGGCGCCCATAAAAAACGCCATCACGAAGGATGGCGTTTTTCTGGCTCAGCAGGACCGGTTTACTCGGAGCGGCCGAGCTGCTCCTTGAGCAGGTCACCCAGGGTCGGCGACGAGGTGCTCGGAGCGCGGCTGAGGTCGTCCATTGCCTCGGCCTCTTCCGCGTGATCCTTGGCGCGAATCGACAGGCTGATCATGCGGTTCTTGCGATCTATCCCCATGAACTTGGCCTCGACTTCCTCGCCTTCCTTCAGGACCGTGCGGGCATCGTCGATGCGCTCACGAGCGATGTCAGAAGCGCGGATGTAGCCTTCAACGCCGTCACCCAAATCGACCACCGCACCGCGGGCGTCGACTTCACCCAAGGTGCCCTTGACGATGGTGCCCTTCGGATGGTCGGCCGCCCAGTTGGACAGCGGGTCGTCCTCGAGTTGCTTGAGACCCAGGGAGATGCGCTCACGCTCCGGATCGATGGCGATGACGACCGCCTCGAGCTCCTCGCCCTTCTTGAACTGGCGAACGGCTTCTTCACCCGGCTCGCTCCAGGACAGGTCGGAGAGGTGAACCAGGCCGTCGATGCCGCCTTCCAGGCCGATAAAGATGCCGAAGTCGGTGATCGACTTGATCTGGCCGGCAACCTTGTCGCCCTTGGTATGAGTCGCGGCAAACGCGTCCCATGGATTCGGCTGGCACTGCTTCATGCCCAGCGAGATCCGGCGACGGTCCTCGTCGATGTCGAGGATCATCACTTCGACTTCCTCGCCAACGGTGACCAGTTTGCCCGGGTTGACGTTCTTGTTGGTCCAGTCCATCTCGGAGACGTGTACCAAGCCCTCGACGCCATCCTCGATCTCGACGAAGCAGCCGTAATCGGTAATGTTGGTGACCTTGCCGAACAGGCGGGTGCTGGTCGGGTAACGACGCGAGATGTCACTCCACGGATCCTCGCCCAGCTGCTTGAGGCCCAGCGAGCCCCGGTTGCGCTCACGGTCGAACTTGAGGACCTTGACGTCGATCTCGTCGCCGATGTTAACCATCTCGGACGGATGCTTGACGCGCTTCCAGGCCATGTCGGTGATGTGCAGCAGGCCGTCGATGCCACCCAGGTCGAGGAACGCACCGTAGTCGGTGAGGTTCTTGACGATCCCGCGCAGCACCATGCCTTCCTGCAGCTGCTCGAGCAGTGCTTCGCGCTCGGCGCTGTACTCTTCCTCGACCACCGCACGGCGCGAAACGACGACGTTGTTGCGACGCTGGTCGAGCTTGATGATCTTGAACTCGATGTCCTTGCCTTCGAGATACGTGGTATCCCGAATCGGGCGGACGTCGACCAGCGAGCCCGGCAGAAAGGCGCGGACGTCGCCGAGGTCGACGGTAAAGCCGCCCTTGACCTTCCCGGAAATGCGGCCGGTGACGATCTCGTCGTTGTCGAAAGACTTCTCCAGCTTCGTCCAAGCGCGGGCACGCAGGGCCTTTTCGCGCGAGAGACGGGTTTCACCGAAGGCATCGTCGACTGCATCGAGGGCCACCTCGACTTCTTCACCGACGTTGAGGTTGACTTCACCGTTGTCGTCGCGGAACTGGTCGGTCGGGATGATCCCTTCCGACTTCAGGCCGACGTCGACAGTGACGTAATCGTCATTGATGGCAACAACCTTGCCGTAGACGATCGAACCCGCCTGCATGACGGTGTTCTGGAGGCTTTCTTCAAAAAGCTGGGCAAAACTTTCAGACATTAATCCGCATTTCCAAAGGGTTGACGACTGGACGTTCCTGTTGCTGTCCGCCGTGGTTAAAAAATGCTGGCCTATCCTTCCCTGGGTTTGCCAGAACCAACTGGTTGATGATCGGGCGGTATTGCCCGCACAAAAACACGAGTCAAATGGCCACCGCCCCGGCGACTACCCCTGATCGGCGAGCCGATCCTGGGCGTAACGCCAGAGCGTGGCCTCCACCTCATCGACGGAAAGATCACTGGAATCAACGACTAACGCATCGTCTGCAGGCCGAAGGGGCGCCACTGACCGATTGCGGTCCCGCTCATCCCGTTGGCGAATCTCCTCAACGAGGGCGGTAAAATTAGCATCGAATCCATTCTCGATCAACTGCTTATAACGTCGATCGGCTCGAACCTCGGCGCTGGCGTCGAGAAATATCTTCGCCGGGGCCTCAGGAAAGACCACCGTGCCCATGTCACGGCCATCGGCAACCAGGCCCGGCGGCCGGGCGAAATCGCGCTGGCGCTGCAGCAGGGCGTCACGTACCTCGGGGCGGGCGGCGATCTGCGAGGCGACCGCGCCGATGGTTTCCGTACGCAACTCGCGGCTGACGTTTTCCTCGTTGAGAAACACCTTGCCCTGCTCGTCGAAGCGGCAATCCAGACGCCGGGCCATGTCGACCACCTCCGGCGTCTGGGGTGCGAGACCGGCGTTCTGACTGGCCAGCGCGGTCAAGCGATAGAGCGCCCCGGAGTCGAGCAAGCCGAAACCCAGTCGGACGGCCAGTCGTCGAGCGACCGTGCCCTTGCCCGAGCCACTCGGGCCGTCGATGGTGATGACCGGTACCATGCGTATCTCCTCAGGCTTGGTTGCAATCAGTGTCGTGAGAGTTCGAGGCAACCGCCCAGGCGGTTGAATAGTTCGGCAAAACCGGGGAAGGACGTCTCGACGAACTGGCAGTCGTGCACCGTCACCTCGCCGCGCGCCTTGAGACCCGCCACGGCGAACGCCATCGCGATGCGGTGATCCCCCTGGGCATGGATGGTCGCCGAACCGAACGGCGTCGGCTCGCCGCGCCCTTCGATCATCATCCCGTCGGCCGTCGGGGCCGCATCGATGCCCAGCTTCTGCAGGCCATCGGCCATCACCGCGATGCGGTCGGACTCCTTGACCCGCAGCTCCTCGGCGCCGGTCAGCACCGTGCGGCCGTGGGCACAGGCGGCGGCGACGAAGATCACGGGAAACTCGTCGATCGCCAGCGGCACCAGCGCCTCGTCGATCTCGATGCCGGTCAGACCCGCGCTCTTGACGCGCAGATCGCCTACCGGCTCGCCGCCCACGGTACGACGGTTCTCGACGCGGATGTCGGCCCCCATGGCCAGGAGGATATCGATCACCCCGGTGCGCGTCGGATTGAGTCCCACGTGGGTCAACAGGATGTTCGAGCCGGGCAGGATGCTCGCCGCCACCAGAAAGAAGGCCGCCGAAGAGATGTCAGCCGGCACTTCCAGTGGGGCGGCCCGCAGGTGGCGGTCGGCGGGATCGGTCTGGTCCACGCAGACGCGCCTGCCAGCGCGCTTGACGGCCACGCCGAACCCTTCGAGCATGCGCTCGGTGTGGTCCCGCGTCGGCGCCGGTTCGGTCACGCAGGTGTGGCCGTGGGCGTACAGGCCGGCAAGCAGCACGCAGGATTTGACCTGCGCACTGGCCATCGGCGTGCGGTAGTCGATTGCCTTGAGGGCCTGCCCCCCGTGGATCTTCAGCGGCGAGCGCCCCTCGGCGCCCGATTCGATGCGCGCCCCCATCTCGACGAGCGGGTCGACCACCCGCTTCATCGGCCGCTTGGAGAGCGATGAGTCCCCCTGGAGGACCGAGTCGAAGCGTTGGCCGGCGAGAATGCCCGCCATCAGGCGCATCGAGGTACCCGAATTGCCCACGTACAACGGGGCCTTCGGCGCGGCCAGGCCGTGTAGCCCGACCCCGTGAATGGTCACCCGACCGTCGACTGGATCGCTGATCTCCACGCCCATGGCACGAAAACAGCGCAGCGTGTTGAGGCTGTCCTCACCCTGGAGGAAGCCGGTCACCTCGGTCGTGCCCTCGGCCAGCGAGCCGAGCATGATGGAGCGATGCGAGATCGACTTGTCCCCCGGCACGCGGGCCTCGCCCTTGAGCGATTCGGCCGCGGTGCTGCGGAAGGTGAGCAAGGCGATGTCATGAGCGGAAGTCATGGCGCGGTCATCCGACTGGTTGGGGGAAATGGGTATCGATAACGACGGGACAACTCGACCAACTCAGCTGGCCTCGTCCGGCCGGTCGTCGAATTCGGCCGTCGGGTAAAGCGCATCGCGCACCGCCTTGGCCTCGGCAAAGTAGGCCTCCAGCGCCTCGCCCTGCCCGTCGGCGAGCATCGCGCGCAGGCCGTCGAGCTCCTCGCGATAGTGGTCCAGCATGCCGAGCAGTTCGTGGCGGTTGTCGAGGCAGATGTCGCGCCACATCACCGGGTCGGAACTTGCGATGCGGGTGAAGTCGCGAAACCCGCCGGCGGCATAACGAAACACCTCGTAACGCTCGGCCAGGCGCGACAGCGCCGAGACCATGGCGAACGCGGCCGCGTGCGGCAGGTGCGAGGTCGCCGCGAGGACGTGATCGTGGTGGGCCACGTCCAGGCGCTCGATCCGCGCGCCCACGCACCGCCACATCGACTCGATGCGCGCGACATCCGCCGGCGCATTCTCCTCGATGGGCGTGAGGATCACACGGTGGCCGCGATACAGATCGGCCGTGGCCGCCTCGGGACCGCTATGCTCGCGCCCGGCGATCGGATGACCCGGGATGAACCGCGCCAGCTGCGCCGGCGACAGGTGCGCCCGCGCCCGCTCGACCACGGCCCCCTTGACGCTGCCGCCGTCCGTGATCAGGGCGTCCGCCGGCAGGCAGTGGGCCAGCTCGGCGAGCAGCGCGTCCATGGCCTTGACCGGCGTGGCCAGAAAAACCAGGTCGGCCCCGGACACGGCCTCGGCGAGGCTGTCGGCGGGTCGGTCGATCAGGCCCAGGCGCTCGGCGGTCAGGCGCGTCTCCAGTCGACGGCTAAAACCCACCACCTCGCCCACCTCACCCTTGTCACGCAGGGCCAGCGCCAGCGACCCACCGATCAGGCCCGTGCCGATCAGCGCCATACGGCGAAACATCATGCCGAGTGATCCTCCCGGCTCAGACGCTCGAGCACGCGCGCCAGCGCCTCGATCGCGCGCCGGTTCTGCTCGGCGGTGCCGATAGTGATCCGCAGGGCCTGGCTCAGGCCGCCATGGGCCTCGGTGCCGCCGAGCGGACGGACGATAACGCCCTCGCGCAGCAGGGCCTCGAACACGCGGCCGGCGGCAAAGGGGGTGAACACTGTGATGAAGTTCGCCCGGCTGGGAATGGTCTGCCAACCGTGCTCGTCCGCCGCCTCCAGCCACTGGACCAGCCCGGCGCGATTGACCGCCCGGCTTGTCTCGACGAAGGCCGCGTCCGTCAACGCCGCTTCGGCGGCCCGCAGGGCAAGCGAGTTGACGTTGAACGGGTGTCGCACGCGGTCGAGCAGGCTGGCGATGGCCGGGTCACTGAGCGCGAAACCCACCCGTAACGCGGCCAGGCCGAAGATCTTCGAGAAGGTGCGGGTGACGACCAGGTTCGGGTAGTGCGCGAGCAGTTCGATGCCGTCCGGAAAGGCCGGATCTTCGACGTACTCGGTATATGCCTCGTCGAGCACCACGACCACCTGCGGCGGCACGGCATCGAGCAACGCGCGCAGCTCGGCGGCCTCCACCCAGGTGCCGGTCGGGTTGTTGGGGTTGGCGAGGAACAGGACGCGGGTGTGATCGTCGACCGCCGCGGCCATCGCATCCAAGTCGGCACCGAAGGGCATGTGCGGGTCATCGGCCGGCCGCGCGGGCACCACCTTGGCCTCGGCGCCCGCCGCCTGGGTGGCCAGCGCGTAGACCGCAAAGGCGTGCTCGGAGAACACGGCGTTGCTGCCCGGCTCCAGGTAGGCGCGCGCCACCAGTTCGAGCACGTCGTTCGAGCCGTTGCCCAGGGTGATCTGCCCCGGGCGCGCACCGTAATGCGCCGCGATCGCCTGCTTGAGTCGATAGCCGCTGCCGTCGGGATACACGTGCAGGTCGCGCAGGCCCTCGCTGACCGCCTCGACGGCACGGGGGCTCGCGCCGAGCGGGTTTTCGTTGGAGGCCAGCTTGAGCACGTCATCGACGCCGTACTCGCGCGCCACCTCGTCGGCCGGCTTGCCGGGCACATACGGGCTGATCGCCTCCACGCAGCCGCGGGCGCGGGTCGCCGCCTTGCGCGCATCGTCCATCACGCCCCTCCGGGATAGTTGACCACCGGCACCGGATAGGAACCCAGCACCCGCAGTTGACCGCAATGCGGCCGGAGCTTCTCGAGGGTCGACGTCACGTCCGGGTCGTCACGATGCCCGGCGATGTCGATGAAAAACACGTAGTCCCAGACCCGATCGCGAGCCGGACGTGATTCGATCCGCAGCACGTCGATGCCGGCCTCGGAGAGCGGCAGCAGCAGCTTCGACAACGCCCCCGGCTCGTTGGTCACCGAGAGCAACAGGGCCGTCTTGTCGTTGCCCGATGCCGCCACCGGCTCGCGACCGAGCACGGCAAACCGGGTGGTGTTCTGCACGTTGTCCTGGATGTCCGCCGCGCGTACCACCAGTTCATGCCGCTCGGCGGCGAAGGCGGGGCCGATGGCGAAGACGTCCGGATCGCGGGCCGCCTGTTGCGCGGCGGCACTGTTGCTGGCCACGGCGATCCGCTCGATGCCCGGAAAATGGGTATCGAGCCATTCGCGGCACTGGGCCAGCGACTGGGCATGGGAGACGATGCAGCGAGGCTGCTGCGGGGCATCCCGGCGCGACAGCAACTGCTGATCGATCCGCAGGGCCACCTCGCCGCACAGCAGCAGGTCGCTGCTGGCGAGGCTATCGAGCGTGACCGACACGCTGCCTTCGGTGGAGTTCTCCAGCGGCACCACGCCGTAATCGACGCTGCCGGCCATGACGGCACGAAACACTTCGGGAATGCCGGGCTCGAACTGGACACGGCCACCATGACCGAAGGCCGCGATGGCCGCGAGCTCGGAAAACGTGCCGCTGGGCCCCAGGGTCGCGATCACGAGCGGACGCTCGTGCGCGAGGCAGGCGGACATGATTTCCCGGAACAGCCAAGCGATGGTGTCATCGTCCAGCGGCCCCGGGTTCTCGTCACGAATCCGTGCCAGGACCTGGGCCTCGCGCTCCGGACGGTAGAAGGACTGCCCCGGCTCGAAGCATGGGGCCTGCTCCTTGATGTGCGCGACCTGCTCGGCCAGCCTCGCCCGGCGGCTCAGCAATTCGAGCAGTTGCCGATCGAGGTCGTCGATCAGCACGCGCACCTCGTCCAGGCTGTCGGGCAATGCCGACTCCACGGAGGCCTTGGCGTCAGTTCCGCCCATGTGCCCGACGGGCGATCAGAGCAGGCGCAGGCGCAGGACGCCGTCGATCGCCGCCAACTCGTCGCGGGTGGCGGCCGGCACGTCCCGGTCGACGTCCAGCAAGGTGTAGGCCACCTGATCGCGCGACTCGTTGACCAGGTGCTCGATGTTCACGCCGGCCTTGCCGAGAATGTGCGAGATCTGGCCGACCATGTCCGGACGGTTGAGGTTGGCGATCGCGATCCGCTGGGCGCCGGAGCGGGCCATCTGGACGTGCGGCAGGTTGACCGAGTTGCGTATATTGCCGTTCTCCAGGTAATCACGCACCTGCTCAGCGACCATGATCGCGCAGTTGTCCTCGGCCTCGTCGGTGGAGGCACCCAGGTGTGGCAGCGCCAGGCACTTGGGGTGGTTCTTGGTCAGGTTGCTCGGGAAATCGCAGACATAGGACAGCGCCTTGCCATTGTCCAGCGCGTCCACCATGGCCTGCTCGTTGACGATGCCGTCACGGGCAAAGTTGAGCACGACGACATTGTCCTTCATGAACGCCAGACGCTCGGCGTTGATCAGGTCCTTGGTCTGCTCGACCAGCGGCACGTGCAGGGAGACGAAATCGGCCTTGGCCAGGACCTCGTCGACGCTGCCGGCCTGGTGGACGTCCGGCGACAGTTCCCAGGCGCGCTCGACGCTGATGCCCGGATCGAAGCCGATCACGCGCATGCCCAGCGCCTTGGCCGAGTTGGCCACTCGCACGCCGATCGCACCCAGACCGATGATGCCGAGGGTACGGCCCGGCAGCTCGAAGCCCTTGAAGTGCTTCTTGCCGGCCTCGGTCGCCTTGTGGATCTCCTCATCGGAGCCTTCCAGATTGCGGGCGAAGTCCCAGGCTGGGGCGATGTTGCGGATCGACATCAGCATGCCGGCAATGACCAACTCCTTGACGGCGTTGGCGTTGGCACCCGGGGCATTGAAAACGACCACGCCCTGCTCGGTCATCTTGTCCACCGGGACGTTGTTGACGCCGGCGCCGGCCCGGCCGATGGCCAGCAGGGACTTCGACAGGTCCATATCGTGCATCTTGGCCGAGCGCACCAGGATGGCATCGGCGGCATTCAGGTCGGCACCGATGTCGTACTGGTCGGTCGGCAGGCGTTCGAGGCCTTTGTTGGAAATCGCGTTGAGGGTATGAATCTTGTACATGTCCGGTCCTTTAAATCGACTGTCTATCGGTCGCGGCAAGTCTCTGGCTCAGCCGTGACGCTTGGCAAAATCGCTCATGAAGTGGGTCAGCGCATCCACGCCGGCCTCGGGCATGGCGTTGTAGATGCTGGCACGCATGCCGCCCACCGAGCGGTGGCCGTTGAGCGTGACCAGGCCCTGACGACCGGCCTCTTCGAGGAAAGTCTTGTCGAGCGCATCGTCGGCCAGCATGAACGGCACGTTCATCCAGGAGCGATACTGGGGCTCGACCGGGTTGCTGTAGAACGGGTTGTCGTCGATGGCCGCGTAGAGCTTCTCCGCCTTGCGCTGGTTGATCTTGCCCATCGCCTCGAGGCCGCCGTTGGCCAGCAGGTGCTCGAACACCAGGCCGGCCACGTACCAGGCGTAGGTCGGCGGGGTATTGAACATGGAATCGGCCTCGGCCTGGGTGGCCCAGTCCAGCATCGCCGGGGTGTTTTCGCGCGACTTGCCCAGCAGGTCGTCGCGGACGATGACGATGGTCAGCCCGGCCGGGCCGATGTTCTTCTGCGCACCGGCATAGATGACGCCGAACTTGGAGACGTCAATCGGGCGCGACAGGATGGTCGAGGACATGTCCGCGACCAGCGGCACGTCGCCGGTGTCCGGGATGTAGGGAAACTCGACGCCGGCGATGGTCTCGTTCGGGGTGTAGTGCACGTAGTCGGCATCAGCAGAGAACTGGGTCTCGCCCTCGGCCGGCAGCGTGGTGAAGTTCGACGGCTTGGTGTCGGCGACCACATTGACGTCGACGAAGCGCTTGGCTTCCTTGATCGCCTTGACCGACCAGTGCCCGGTGTTGAGGTAGTCGGCCTTGCCGGAACCATTGCCCAGATTCAGCGGAATCGCGCCGAACTGGCTGGAGGCGCCACCCTGCAGGAACAGCACCTTGTAGTTGTCCGGAATGCTCATCAGCTTGCGTAGGTTGGCCTCGGCCCGTTCGGCAATGCCGACGAACTCCTTGCCGCGGTGGCTCATTTCCATGACCGACATGCCGGTGCCATGGTAATCGACCATCTCGTCACGGGCGCGGGTGAGCACCTCGGTGGGCAACATCGCCGGACCGGCGCTGAAGTTGTAAACGCGAGCCATGCACTACTCCTGAACAAATCACCAAAAAACAAGGACCGGGCGATGCCTCACCCGGCCTTTCTATCTCTGGGCACGAACCCCTTCTAACGCGGGTCCGGCCGATCGTTGTAGTGGCGGTCCCTGGCCACGGCGGGGATCACTCCTCCGCTGCCGGGTCTTCGCCGTCCTCGTCGCTGTCGTCGTCCATCGCCGCCACCGGCTCGACTTGGACCAGACGCTCGTCCTTGCCCAGTCGAATCAAGGTCACGCCCTGCGTGTTGCGCGACAGAGAGGAAATCTGGGAGACCTCGGTGCGCACGAGTGTACCGCGGTTGGAGATCAGAATCACCTCGTCCTCCTCGCACACGCGCACGGCGCCGACCAGCTCGCCATTGCGTTCGCTGGTGTTGATCGCAATCACGCCCTGGCCACCGCGGTTGTAGGCCGGGAACTCCTCGATCGGCGTTCGCTTGCCATATCCGTGCTCGGTGGCGGTCAGCACCTGCCCCTCGTCGACCACGATCAGCGACACCACGAACTGTTTTTCCTGCAACCGGATGCCACGCACGCCGGCCGCAGTGCGCCCCATGGAGCGCACGTCGCTCTCGACAAAGCGGGTCGCCTTGCCGGCGTTGGTGAACAGCATGATCTCGCGGCTGCCATCGGTGAGCGCCGCACCGATCAGGCGATCGCCCTCGCGCAGGTCGATGGCGATGATGCCCGCCTGGCGCGGACGCGAGAAGTCGAGCAGCGGCGTCTTCTTCACCTGGCCGTTCCGGGTGGCGAAGAAGATGTAGTGGTCCTCGACGAACTCGCGGATGGAGAGCATGGTGTTGATGCGCTCGCCTTCCTGCAACGGCAGCACATTGACCACCGGCCGGCCGCGGGCGCCACGGGCGCCCTGCGGCAACTGGTAGACCTTGCGCCAGTAGACCCGACCGTAGTTGGTGAACATCAGCACCCAGGCGTGGGTGCTGGCCACCAGCAGCTGTTCGATGACGTCCTCGTCCTTCATGCGGGTCGAGGACTTGCCGCGTCCGCCGCGGCGCTGACTGCGATAGTCGGTCAGCGACTGGGTCTTGATGTAGCCCTCGCGTGAAAGCGTGACCACGCGGTCTTCCTCGGCGATCAGGTCCTCCATGGAGAGGTCTTCGTAGTCGACGATGATCTCGGTGCGCCGCGAATCGGCATACTCGTCCTTGATCCGGATCAACTCTTCACGGATCACCCGCATCAGACGCTCTTCGGAACGCAGGATGTCGAGCAGATCGAAAATGCGCTCGAGCAGCTCGGCGTACTCATCGACGATCTTGTCCTGTTCGAGGGCGGTCAGACGGTTGAGACGCATGTCGAGAATCGCCTGCGCCTGCTCGGACGAGAGACGATAGTTGCCGTCGCCCTGCAGACCGAACTCGTCGCCCAGGGTCTCCGGGCGCGAGGCGCGCGCGTCGGCCTTCTCGAGCATGGTGCGCACCACACCCGCCTCCCAGGTGGTCTCCAGCAACTTGGCCCGGGCCTCGGCCGGGGTGGGGGCGGACTTGATCACCGCGATCATCGGGTCGATGTTCGCCAAGGCGACGGCCAGGCCTTCGAGAATGTGGGCCCGCTCGCGCGCCTTGCGCAGCTTGTAGATCGTGCGGCGCGTGACCACCTCGCGGCGGTGACGCAGAAAGACGTTGAGAATCTCGCGCAGACCAACCGTGCGCGGCTGGCCATCGATCAGCGCCACCATGTTGATGCCGAACACGCTCTGCAACTGGGTCTGCTGGTAGAGGTTGTTGAGCAGCACGTCCGGCATCTCGCCGCGCTTGAGCTCGATGACGATCCGCATGCCATCCTTGTCGGATTCGTCCCGCAGACCGGAAATGCCGTCGATCTTCTTGTCGCGCACCAGCTCGGCGATCCGCTCGATCAGGCGCGCCTTGTTAACCTGATAGGGCAGCTCGGTGACGACGATCGAGGTCTTGTCACTCTTGTCGCTGTCCTCGAAATCGGTCCGGGCCCGCATGACGCACCGGCCGCGGCCGGTAAGGTAGGCATCGCGCAGACCGGCCGCGCCATTGATGATCCCCGCGGTGGGAAAATCCGGCGCGGGGACCAGGGAAAGCAGGTCCTCGTCGTTGACGTCCGGGTCATCGATCAGGGCGATGGTGGCATCCAGGACTTCGCCGAGGTTGTGCGGCGGGATATTGGTGGCCATGCCCACGGCGATGCCCGACGAGCCGTTGACCAGCAGGTTGGGGAACTGCGCCGGCAGGACCTGCGGCTCGGACTCGGAGCCATCGTAGTTGTCGATGAAGTCGACGGTTTCCTTGTCGATGTCGGCAAGCAGCTCGTGGGCGATCTTCGCCATGCGCACTTCGGTGTAACGCATCGCGGCCGGGGCATCGCCGTCGACCGAGCCGAAGTTGCCCTGCCCGTCGATCAGCATCTTGCGCATGGAAAAATCCTGCGCCATGCGCACCAGCGCGTCGTAGACCGCCGAATCCCCGTGCGGGTGATACTTACCGATGACATCACCCACGACACGCGCGGACTTCTTGTAGGGCTTGTTCCACTCGTTGCCCAGTTCGCGCATGGCGTAGAGGACCCGGCGGTGTACCGGCTTGAGGCCGTCTCGGGCATCCGGCAGGGCGCGACCCACGATTACGCTCATGGCGTAGTCGAGGTATGACTGTCGCATCTCGTCTTCGAGATTGACCGGGAAAATTTCTTGAGCGAACTGAGTCATTCGAGTGTCCTGATACCCACGAGTGTCCTGGTTGTTCCGTTGACGGCGCGCTGCGCACGCCGACGCCGGTCGCGGACCTGACGCGAGGCGTCATGGCGTGCGCCGGAGATCCCAAACGCGACGGCACCGCAAAGGGTGCCGGCAAACCGCGTTATCTTACCACAATGCCCGCCCCCGGCAGCGCGGTCCGGCTCGCCGCCCATCAAGCGAACAATCGCTGGATGCCGTCCCTGTCAAGATGGCGCACCACGCCGGCTTCGGTCACCAGCGCGTCAATCAACTTGGCCGGGGTGACATCGAAGGCGGGGTTGTGGACCGGCGCCCCGGCTGGCGCCACCGGTTGGCCCGCCAAGGCCCGCACCTCGTCGGCCGGACGCTGCTCGATCTCGATCTGACTGCCGTCCGGACAATCCCGATCCAGCGTGGCCAGGGGGGCGACCACCATGAACTTCACGCCGTGATGCCGAGCCAGAACGGCCAACGAATAGGTGCCGATCTTGTTGGCGACATCGCCATTGGCCGCGACCCGATCCGCCCCGACGATCACCCACCCCACCTTGCCGCTCGCCAGCACGCTCGCCGCGGCGCTGTCACAGATCAGGTGATACGGAATCGACTCCTGCTGCAGTTCCCAGGCGGTCAGACGGGCACCCTGCAGCCATGGGCGGGTCTCGTCGACAAAGACGCCCTTTATCCGGCCGGCGGCCCAGGCATCGCGAATCACGCCCAGGGCCGTCCCCTGCCCGCCTGTCGCCAGTGCGCCGGTATTGCAATGGGTCAGAACCGACTGCCCGGCGGCAATCAGGCTGGCTCCGGCCTGACTCATGGCAAGATTCGCCACTAGATCCTGCTGGTGGATGGATTGCGCCTCGGCCTCCAGAAGACAAACCCGTTCGGCAGACGGGGCATCCGCCGCGACATTCATCAAGCTACGGGCCATGCGATTCAGCGCCCAGACCAGATTGACTGCCGTCGGGCGCGCGGCGGCCAGTTCTTCATAGGCCCCCTCGAGCGCGTGCGCCGTGACCGATCCGCCTGCCTCGGCAAGTTGCCGCGCCGCCAGCAAATAGCCATAGGCCGCGGCAATTCCAATCGCAGGCGCCCCTCTGACCGCCATGTCCCTAATCATTTTCACCACATCCGTTGCATCCCCGCAACAAAGCCAGGACTCCTGGTGCGGCAGCAGCCGCTGGTCAAGAACATAAAGATTTTTGTCCTTGTACATCAGTGCCTTAAGCAAACCAACTCTCCTCGATACGCCACACTGGTAACTGGGCGGTTAGCCATGGAAAATGACTCGACACGCACCCCACGCAGACGTTTACTGGCCAAAACAGCAAGCCAACACAGCGTTTTTTGCACTTTACGCGAATGGACGACTAGTATCCCCATAGAGATTCGACCAATGCTGGACCTGAATCCCGCTACACCCTAGTTAGCGATACTTAAGTCATCTCTGACCTCAGAAGAAACAAGGAGATTTCACAGATGAAGAAAATGACCGTGCTCGCTGCCTCCGTTGCAGCCACGTTTGCCTTCTCTGGCCAGACCTTCGCCGGGGGCCAGTCCCCCTACGTGTTCAACAGTGCTGGCAACCCGGTCATGACCGGCCACGGCACGTGCCTGCATAACAACCACGGCACCCTGAACGCAGAAACCGCGATCGCAGCCTGTAACCCGGAACTGATTGCCCAAGCCGAGCCGGCCCCCAAGCCGGTGGTCGAGCCGCCTCCGGCACCGCAAATGAAGACGGTCACCCTCGAGGCTGACACGTACTTCGACTTCGACAAGTCAAACCTCAAGCCGGAAGGCAAGAGCACCCTCGACGCCTTGGTACGAGACATGGGCGACCTGAACTCCGTCGCCAAGGTCGAAGTGGTCGGTCACACCGACGCCATCGGCACCGACGAGTACAATCAGGGTCTGTCCGAGCGTCGCGCCGCCACTGTCAAGGAATACCTTGCCGACAAGGGCATTCCGGCCGACAAGATCGAAACCGTCGGTATGGGCGAATCCCAACCGGTCGCGAGCAACCAGACTCGCGAAGGTCGCGCCCAGAACCGCCGCGTGGAAGTCACCACGCAGGGCACCGTTCAGTAAGTCGCCCCAAGGACGACCGAACACCCAACACCGCCTTCGGGCGGTGTTTTTGTTTGTGCCTCCCTCGCAGATCGCCCTGCAACGCCCTGCCGGGCATTCGTAAGACTGCGCATAGGTGCTGACTGCCGTCAGTCAAAAAGAATTCAATCGAAGAGGGACCGAAATGGAAGTAGGCTTTTTCTCGCTGTACGTGCTGCCATGGATCATCAAGATCCTAATTGCCGCAGCAATCGCCTTCGGCGGGTACTACATAACCAAAATCGGTGCACCCTGGCTTAGCGGACGGCTGCATCGATCGAGACTCGACAAGATGCTCGCCGGCTTCGTGGTTGCCCTGGCCCGGACCGCATTCCTGCTATTTGTGGCCATTGCCGCCTTGTCACAACTGGGGCTCGATACCACCTCGCTGGTTGCCCTCGTCGCCGGCGCCGGCATCGCCGTGGGCCTGGCGCTCAAGGACTCCCTGGGCAATTTTGCTGCCGGCGTGATGATCCTGATCTTCCGCCCCTTCAAGGCGGGTGACTTCATCATCACCAGTGGGCTGATGGGAACAGTCAACGAGATCGGCATCTTTCATACCCGAATGAACACCCCCGACAACGTTGAACTGATCGTCCCCAACTCCGTGCTCTACACCGCGGCCATCAACAATTACAGCGTACGCGACACCCGCCGCCTCGATCTCTCGGTGGGTATCGACTACGCAGACAACATCGCCAAGGCCAAGGAACTGATCATGGAGGTTTTCGAGAACGAAGACCGCGTGCTCAAGGACCCGGCACCGGCCATCCTGGTCGACCAGTTCAGTGCATCCAGTGTCGACCTGCTGATTCGACCGTGGATCCGCGCGGCCGACATGCCGCAAATCAAATCCGACCTGCAGCAGCAGATAAAGGAGGCATTCGATGCCCACGGGATTACCATCCCGTTCCCGCAGATGGTGATTACGTCGCCCGAGGCCGGCGACGAGAAATAAAGGCTCCTGAGCAGCCGCTCGCCACGGAAAAGCCCCGCAGTTGTGAAGTGACCCCTGAAAGTTGGACACCCATCCAACTGACAGGGGTTTTCTTATGCTCGCCGGGGATAGCCCGGGGGCGATAAGCCGAATTATCGACCGCCAGCGTATCCGCCGCCCATGCCGCCAGAACCGACACCCACACCGGGACCCATTCCGCCACCACCGGCCGAGACGGTGCTGTCGTCGTCCAGGAAGCGGTTGGTGGAATCGGCGCCGCCACCCTGCACGAATGCGAGGAAAGTGTCGTTATCGTCCAACGTATCCACCCGAGTGTTGTGGATGTCATTCGGCATGTTAGCCGTGCCTTCGCCCGACGGGCTGTTGTGGTCTGCCAGGGCCACGCCCGAGGACAGGAAGGCCGCGGAAGCCAGGAAAGCGGGGCCGATAGTCTTCACCTTGATCATGGTCTTACCTCTCAAGCAGTCACCTTGTATCGGCGCATGTGGAGATAAGCATATACTTGCCATGCATAAGCTCGGATGCCCCCGCATCGAAAAAAGTTCCACATCGTCAATTTCCCGTTCATCGACCGCGTAACAGACGACCGCACCGTCTACGCTGGAAGGACCACTAGGCCGGAGCCCCCAACATGTTCCGTCTATCGACGAAGCAGAGCGCACACGTACCCGCCCGCCCTATCAGCAACCACTGGCTGCTCGCCACGGCCCTGAGCTTGACGCTCCTCGGCGGCACGGCCGGGTACCTGTGGGGCGCGAACGCGATAATGCAGCAGGCCGACGAGCGGGCAACCGAGCTCACGCGACAGTGGAGCCCGGCACTGAGCACCTTCTTTTCGCGCTACACACTCCTCCCGCATGCACTCGAATTGCTGCCCCGCATCCAGGCGATCCCCGACGCCACCACACCGGAAGCAGCCAACCCGTTGCTGAAAGAGCTCGCGAAGCGATTCGAGGTAGACGCCCTCTACGTCATCCGGCCCTCGGGGGTCACCGCAGCCTCCAGCAACGAGCTATTCATCGGCGAGAACTACGGCTTCCGCCCCTACTTCCGGAATGCCCTCAACGGCCAGATATCGACCTACGTGGCCCTGGGGGCCACCTCGGGCAAACCCGGGTACTACATCGCCGGCCCCATCCGGAAGAAAGGTCACATAACTGGCGTACTCGCGATCAAGGTGCGCACCTCCACGATCAGCGAGTTGCTGGATCAGCTGGGCAAGCAAGAAGCAAACACCGTCGACTGGGCCCTGTCCGACGAGTACGGCGTGATCTTCGCCGCCTCGCGCGAGGAATGTGTAAAGCGGCGCGATAGTTTGCGCGGTTTTGCGGGATTTGATGCGCGGCGAAATGGGCGTTAATGATGCCTCAAACGGTCGCGCTGTAATACGGGAGCGTCGGGGCCTCACTGATAATCCGACCGCCCTGGATGAAGGCGTTTGCACCAGCGGCCACTGAGTCTCCCTCAACGCGGAATCTCTCACCAGTTGGAAGCTCCACAATGCTGGCGCCATTGGTGTTGATCGCGACCACTTCGACGTACTGCTCAGGGTCGTCTGGAAGAAGACGCTGAAACTCGCGAAACAGGTTCTTCATCCCGCCATCCTCCGGTCGATCTGTAGGGTCTGTTCGGCGGCGGTCAGGGTGCCCTTGATGTCTGTGCCCTGGACAATGCCACGCCATTCGCCCTTCGGGTCGTTGACGTGAACCAGCGACCCAGGCAGGACCAGACCGGGACCATTCGCGCCGTCGAGGTAAGGGATGGTCAGTGACACCTCCTGCCATTTGCCACCAGCCGAGATCTCGACCCGACCGCGCTCCCGACCGACTGCCTGGTCGGTGATCAGGGGGTGGACCACCTGGGGCGCGGCGTAGTCGCCCGCCGTTCCTTGCCTAGTCACATCCACGATCACGCCTCCATGCTTACCGGCCGCCCATGCCTTGTTGTAGGCGGGGCGCTGGTTCCAGCGCTTGCTGATGCTCTTGATCGGGTTTGCATCGATGACATAGTCCGGCGTTGCTGTGTCCCAGTCCCAGGGGCTGACCGGATACCGACTACGAACACGCAGCATCTCGCTGTCGGGGTCGGGCAGAACGAACGCCCCGGCGGTGTTCGCAATCTCGTTAATCGATTGCATAGGCGTTTTGGCCGCGTAGCTGTAGACGTCTCCAGGCACCGTCCAGTCGATCGTTTCCCAGGTCAGGGCCCAACCGGTGTTGGCCAATTCTTCGTCGGCCAGCTGGTTGGCGGTGCGCGTGAGTTGCGCCGTCCGGCTCCGCGGCGGGGAATAAGGGGCCGAAAGAATAGCGGCAATGCCACGGCCGGACACCTTCCGACCCGGCTTCGATACGCCTTTCCGGTCCTCGGTATTCTCCTCCGCCAACACCCGGAATTTCTGGCCATCGAGGATGATGGTCAGCTCTTGCGGTCCATTCGCATCGGGTTGGATCAGGTCATAGGCTTCATCGGTCAGCAGCGTCGCGTTCCACCCCCATGCCCATGAGTCCATATCGATGCTGACGGAGAAATCGCTGGCGTCTATCGGGGCGCCATCGCTGGTCCGGTAAATCTCGAGGCTGTGTGTCACGACTAGGATCCTCCCGGCGGTGATCCGCTTGGGCTCTTTCGGCGGCTCTGTGTCTCCGCACGGTGGCTGTTGGACTTCCTCCCATGACAGGAGGATCTCGCATCCCAGCGGGCGCGCGTCGGCTGCCTCGCACGGGATGGTCAGGGTGAGGGGTGGCACCTCATAGAAAGGCCACCACCGCCCCGGCGGCGGCGGGATTGCTTCGGCGCTTCGGTAGGCGATAGCGTTCGCCAGCGCCTTGGCGTCCATCAGCCGATAGGTGATCCGGTTGGCCGTCTGCAGTGCGTCGGCATGCCCGGCTCCGAGCCCGGTGTGCCGCTTGGTCGTGTCGGCATGGCGAGCCCATGCGCCGGTCACCGCCTTGCCTGCCTCCGCGCTCCGAACGGAGGCGGCCGTCCGCATCCGGTCCATTTCCGCCTGCCGGATCTCTATCCCGCCGGATGCATGGTCCGCCTCCGCGTGTCGCGCCGCTGCCCCGCGGACCAGAGATTCCATATCGGCATGCGGGTAGGTGATCCCGGCAGGCATCGCCTCTGCGCTCGCGTGTCGCGCGCCAGTGCGTCTAACGATGCGTTCCCCTTGCGCCTGCCTGATCGACTCGCCACGCGCAACACGCAGCGCCCTGGCTGCTTTCTCGCTAATCGACGGGCCCTGGTTGTCCGGCAGGTCGAGCGTCTGGTCGCCTGTGGCGCTGGTCGTGGGCGCCGCGATGTAGGCGGCCGGGCTTGTCTGTATCTCCGCACTCGCCTCATAGCCGCGTTCCATCGCGCGCAGGATCGGCGTGGTGATGGTTGGCCCCGTTTGAATCGCGGCCGATGCCGTGGCGTCGACGCCACCCTGTGCGCTTGCGGTTGCTGGCGGCGGGTCCTGGTGCGGCGGCTTGGCCCACAGGCTGTCCGCGGCCCTGGTCGGTTGCTCGCTGATGGCTGCGGAAAACGGAACCGGCGGCGGCTGCGTGGCGACTACCAGGTCGCCTGGGATGATCTCTGCGCTTCCGCTTGTCTGGAAGGTCGCGTCTGCCTGATCGACAGCAGGCCGCGCGTATATCTCCGCGCCCTGGAAGGTGGCGCCTGCCTGATCTGCTGGCGGACGCTGGTAGCTCATCAGAGTTGTATCCGGTCGATGATGTCGTTAAGCAGCGGGTTGCTGTCATCCTCCGACACGACCACGCGGCTGACCTCTCCGGATACCGGAGCCGGGAGCGAATATTCGCCGGTTGATGGGTCGCTCAATCCGTATGCAATCACGTCAGGCCGCGATCCATCGATGGGTCGGTTGATGATATAGACCTGCCGTTGGCATGGATTCCCGCTCGCGTCCATGATCACGCCGGTGACGTAGTTGTCCGTTGGCGGGTTGCCCTTGTATGGGTGCGTGGCTGGCAGCTCACCTTCGGTCCCCCATTTGTGCGCCAGGTAGCCCTCGACCTTGTCCCGTTCATCGGCCGTCAGGTCCCGGTCGAAGACCACCACCTCGGCTATATCACCGACCCAACTGACCCCGCCAAGCGACCATGTGTTTCTCCCGATGCGGAGGTATTGGTTGGCCGTTGGCGTAAGCCCTGTGTCGATGCTATCAAACGCCGCATGGGCCCCGCCGTCCAGGCGGGAGTAGGATTTAACGCCCGCCTCTAGGCCGGCCATGAAAACGTGCGGATTCAGGTCGACATATCCGGTGGCTGCGTTGTCGCCATCTTCAAAGTTCAACCGGGCGTTATAGCCGGAGGAATCGTTGACGTTTAACTGCGACTGGCGATTGCCTCCCGCCTGGATCGTCAGATAGATGGCCGTATTGTCATAGCTGTGGCTGGTCGGGTCCTTTTTCGTGACAGTGAAGACCGTCCGGTCCGTCATGTTGTCGGGGAACGGGGCGTCGACAAATTGGCTGCCGTAGAAGTGCATCACGTCCAGGCCATTCATCCCGGACGTGCTGACCGCAGGGTTGCTGTTCCCACCGCCGCCGACGGCATGCCTGCCGTTTCCTGATAGGTCATCGATTTGCGCGACTGTTCCGGCGTCGAGCGTGATCGTCGCGGAGTCGGACGGGTCAATCCAGAATAGTGGGTTCAATGTCCCTGGGTTCCATACCGCCATGCGTTGCCCTTCCTATGCTTTTGCTAATGTGAATGGTCCGTGGCAGACGGGCTTGCATCCGGTCCGGATGTAAATGACGAACCACTCGCCATCGTAGATTGGCGCCTGCCATGCTCCGCTCTGGTCCGGTTCCACAACGATCCTGTTTTTCGGCGTCCTGCGCTCGAACAGGATGACCAGTGACGCCGGTTCCGCGTTGGCTCCGAACCGGACGCTGCCGGCCAGCGACTTCGTCGGCTGCGCTCGAAGGTCCAGGCGAACATCGATAATGTCCGCGTCGGCCTCGCCTGCCCACTCGTCGTCCTTGGTGATGGTGTGCCGGTCGCAGTATGGCTTGGCGCCCTGCGAAATTATGACCGGGACGACCACTCCGTATGCAATCGCCGGCGCGTCCTGTCCATAGAAAGTCGCGTTGGCTGCGTGTTGCCCCGGCCTCTGATAGACCGGCTGCTGATCAAATGCGGCATCGATGCCTGGGAGGCTCCATTGTGCGGCCCATGCCTGCCCCGGCCGACCAGCGGCTAGTGCCTCGAAACGATAGCCACGGAGCGGGTTGAACAGTAAGGCGCTGTACGGCCGACCGAGCGCCGTGTTCACCTTCGAGCCGATGGTGATCGGCATGGCTTATCCCTGAATGATCGCGCTGGCGAGCCGGGCAAATGCGCCGTTGAACAGCCGGGCCTCGGGGTCGCCATTGGTGTCGGTGCCTGTCTGCACTAGCTGTATCTCACCGCCTCCGCCTTCGGCCGTCACGGTGACGTCCGCCCACCAATTCCCGTCGAAGGTGGTGATGCGCGCCCACTGCGGGACGGTGCCGTTGGCCGAATCGGCGCCATCGACCTGGGCCTCGATTGGCGTGTCGATTGCGATCTGCTTGTTGGTGGCGTCCACCACCCCGGCCGTGTCCGTCATCGGGATGGTCACGACCGGGGCGGCGCCTGGTGCGCTGCCCGGTGGGCTCGGGTAGGCGGTGCCGTAGAAGGCGACCTGTGTCCGCTCCGCTGCCTGGCTGTTCGGCTGCGCAATGAGCGCGAGCCGCGCGTCAAGCGCCGGAATCCGGCATGCCTCGGTCACGGCGTTCTGGTGCGTGGTGGAAAGGTCCATGCGTTACTCCACGGGGTTGTCGATATTGCCGAGGGCGTACATTTCCATGCCGTCCACGCCATCGCCTGCCGGCGGGTCGGATTGGGCGATGCTCCGCGCGATCCACATATCCACGATGGCGCCGACCGTGTTGATGCGAACCGAATTTCCGGTACTCCATCCCCCGCCGTTCGCATCGCCTGGGATCGTCATGTAGGGGACGCCGCCGGTGAAGCTCCCATCAGTCTGTTCTGTCCTGGTGCGCGGGTTGATCGGCGCGACGTCCGTCCCGCCTGGCGAGTATGTCCCCGTCCATACCAGGCCGCGCTTCTCGCTGATCAGTTCCCATTCGTTGAGGCTCGCGTTCGTCACGCGGAAAATCCAGCGGTCCGTGTCGCATCCCTCGTTGTTCACGGTGATGGGGAAGTCGATCAAGTTGAGCGATGCGCTCGGTGCGTCCCCGACCTGGTTGTCTGCCCATGTTCCGTTCCATGTGGTTTCCTCCCAGGAGCCGGCCACGCGCGCCCGGCGGTCGCCATGCAGCAGGCAGGATGCGACGACCGACTCGTCGGCCGGGAAGTCGTGCGATAGCGGTCGCGCCAGGGTGATCTCGCCGCTGATCTGTGCGTCCGTTATCAGCCGCAGGTCCGCGACGGTGTGCTGGATCACGACCGGCGTGGCGAGGCCGGTAATGTCGGCCCAGGAAACGATGCCGTTGGCGCGGTCGAGGGTGTATCCGGTCGTTACCTTGTCCCCATTCGCGTCCGTTACTCGGACCCACGCGATGCGCGTCCGCCCCAGGTCGACGTCGAATGTGCCGCTGCCGGTATCGGCCGGGGTGGTCGGGCCGGTTTCCTGCGGGTGCATGATCATGGCGACGTCGCCTGGGTGGTAAATCGGGACGCGCCCGTCCGATGGCAGGCGGACCGGGTCGATCCCGAGGATGTCGGAATCCACCGGGATGAAGGTGTAGGCGACCGCGTTGTATCGGACCGTGCTTGGCAGCGCGAAGGCTGGCTGCCAAATGTTCCCGCTGCCATCGACGTCCGCCGGGTCATACCAATCGGCGCTCTTGTCCTCTGCGGTCAGGCTCGAGTCGGCCACCATCTCCCCGAACTCGATTTGGGCGGTGCCATATTGGTAGTTAACCGATCCGCTCACGCGGTCCCCGGCGATGACCCCGTCCTGGTCTGCCGTGCCGCTGATCTGATCGCCCTCTCGCGTGGTCGCCAGCACCTGCAGCGACTGCGGGACGATGGGCGCGGCGTCTGCTCTAAAGCTCGCTCCGGTTGATTGCCATTCGCCATAGATCCCGAGCAGGCTGTTTACGCTGACGGCCCCGCTCCCTCCGGCGTAATAGTCGAGGCTGACCTGGCCGGATAGGTAATCGATGCTCCCTGCCGGCGTGGCGCTGCCGTTCGCTTGGATGTCCGTGACCATAACGCCCTGGCGGTCCTGGTAGGTCTTGCCATTCCAGGTGAATTCGACCGAACCGGGAACCGCGAGAATGTCGCGCAGCCGCGGGGTGATCTTGAACTCGAGCGGCGGCACAGGGATCTCGGTGCTGATGGCTGCCGGCGTGAGGCCGGCCGGGGTGTACTTGGCCGTGACGATCCCGCTGGTGAATTTGTGGACCGTGCTGTCGCTCTGTGCCTCGATCCACGCCCCGCCGGTTTCGTCATAGGTGCTTTCCGACATGCCCGGCAGCAGGTCGATGGTGATGTCGCCGGTGGCGTACTCGATGGACCCGTTCTGGAGCAGGTCGCCTGTGCCGTCGCCGCTGTCAGCGTCTGCGACGTGGTGGTTTCGCGTGGTCCGCTTGGTTTGGCTGGTGACATTTCTGACCCGATTGAGTTGTCTATCGACCCACGCGCTCCCGCTTGAATCGAATGTCCAATAGGACGTGACATTCTCGTCGCTCCATTTGTGGATCGACTCCGTGTCCCACTCTAGCTCTAGGCTGCCTGGCTCGATTGCCTGCCCCAGCGTGGTGGTGGCGACGTCTGTGCCGGCGCTCACCGCCAGCGTGGTCGTCTGCTGATCCTGTCGCTGGTAGTCGATCCCGATCTTGGTCTGCGGGTCGGGTGTCTCGGCTATGTTCAGCCAGAATCGGCCGATTGGCTGGCTGGCGTAGCCGGTGGCGTCCCCGCTGATTTGGCCGGTGGCATCGGCGGTGGCCGTCTTCGTCACGCCGCCGGCGATCCATGTGATGGCAAGCGTCCCCGACTTGATCGCCTCGCCTACGCTGTGGCGGATCTCGACGGTGGTATCGATGTCCGGGTCGCCTGCCATCTGCTCATAGTGGACCGGGCTTGCATAGATCATGATTACGCTGCTGCCAACGTCCGGCAGCGCGCCGAGGGTCACGCTCACCGCGCCGGTGGCATAGTTGACCGTTCCGGCGCCTGCGCTCGGGTCGCTGCCCTCGATCTGGCCATTGCCGTTGTCGGTCAATCTGTACCAGTTGCCCTGCACCATGAAGGAGATCGTCAGCGTCCCCGGCGCCGGGATTGGCAGCAGCGTCTGCACCAGGCTCAAGGAGCGATTGGCTGCCGTGATCGTCTTCGCCCAGGTGTGGGCCTGCTGTGCCACCTCGACGTCCCGCGTCCCGGCGCTTAGTGTCTGCGTGACGGTCGGGTTGATCGTCTGGTTGGAGACCGGCTTCTCGCTTCGTGCGCTCGGGACCAGTTGCGCGAATTGCGACTGCGCCTGGACCGTCTTGTCCCCGATGCTCGCTGCTACCGTCAGCGGCTGTGCGCCGTAGTAGCGTTGGGCATCGGCCACGGTGGTGTCTCGAATCCTGGCGGCGGCGTCATAGTTCCATGCGTCGATCCGGCTGGCGGAATGCCCGGTGAAGTCGCTCTGAAGCGGTGCCGACAGGTAGGCGGTCACCACCATCCGGTCATAGTCCCCTTTTTGATCGGTGAAGGTGCGCGTCGTGGCGGTGACGTCCGTCACTCGGACGTATTGCTCGATCTGGTCTTGCTGCCCTTCGTTCTGTACCAGCGTCAGCGTCTTCCCGATGGGCGGCAATTCGGTGCCTACCTTCTGCAGGATATTGATGACGCTCATGCCGGCGATGTGGTTTTCGTGCAGGACGCCATGCCAGGTCGCTGCTTTGTACAGATACGATTCGACCCGATCCGATGCATCTGCGCGCGTGTCGAACGGGTCGTCCGTGGTGAATAGGGTGTAGCCGATGGCATCGTCTATCGGCAGCGCGGTGATCACGCTTTTCGCCCCGCCATATAGGTCGTTATTGACCGCCCGAACCGCCAGGAAAATCTTGCGGAGGTTGAATCGTCCGGCGGCTCGGTCGAGGTCGCTGATGTCATTGAAGACGTTGTTCATCGCGCCGTCCGCGATCACGGTCCCGGTGGCGGCCCCGCCGCCCTCCGGCACATCGTCCATGACCTGCGATTCCACAAAGTTGATGTTTTCTTCTTGGATCGGCATTTAAACGGTCCTCAAACGCAGGGTAATAACGAAGTAGCCGGCGCCCGGCCACAGTTCGGTTGCATCGAGCGGCGTGTCCTCCCAGCGCCACCCGACCGCCATGGTTCGGCCGTCCCATAGCTCCAGGGTCATCGGTGTGGTCTGGTCGGTCTTTGCCCGTAGTGCCTCGACCGTCGCGCGGTCATGCCAGGCGCGATCGTTCGCCGCGGTCAAGGTGATCGGTCGACCCTTGTCCAGGGCGGCGCTCGGCTCGACGATCAGGGTGCCCGTGATCGAACGGCTGGTTGCCGCCTGCCGCGGGCTCCACTCGAATTCGTCGGCCCACTCGAGGTCGTCGTCTATCTGGATTCCATCCAGTTGCATTAGCTGGCCCTCATGCCGGCTTGCCGGAGTTCACGGATAAAGGAATCGGCCTGGTCCTCGGGGACGTCGACAGAGGACGAACCGATCTCGAGGCGGACGCGCCTGACCGGCTCCGGCGCCATGCCCCCGCGGTTGGTTTGCTGGGTGTCCTGTTCTTCGAACCGGGCCTGATTAAATGGCTGCCGCTTACGTTCCCGATCGGAGCGATCCGCTGCCTGGTCGAGCTGATCTCGTTCTTTCCGGCGGCGTTCTTCCTCCGCCTTGAGCATCTCCGCCTCGTCGCGCTTCATGCCCTCGTAGTATTCGCGGGCCCCGAAACCCCAAATGCCGCCCCATCGGAGGTTGAAGCGGTAGTTTTCTGCTTCGCGGATCCGCTTCTCGAGGTCCTCGTCGGACAGGCCCTTCGGATTGATGCCCGGCGCGCTCCGATTTCCCCATGACCCGGGGCCGCTATCGGCCGCGGTCTTCTCTTCGGCCCGCGCGGCGCGCTCCGCGGCGTCGGCCGCTCGCTCCGCGCTGGCAGCCATGCCGTCATAGTCGCCGGATGCCGATCCGGCCGCGGATCCCGCCTGCCCGGTAGCGTCGGCTGCGTCGAGCATGGCGGCTTCGATTTCCTCGCCTGCGATCCGCCCGTCCTTCCCGAGCCCCAGCGCGGCGAGTTGCAGTTCCTTGATCGACTGCGTTGCGACCTTGCCGCTCTCATCGACTGCCAGCTTGAGTCCGTTCTGAGCCGCCTCGGCTTCCAGGGCCGCGCTGGCGACGCCATCGTTGGCGTCCACGGCCGCCTGGGCGTATTTCTCGAACGCGCGGCGCACGTCCTGAACGGGCGCCTCCGATGCACGGATGGTCTGGTAGGCCTCCCGCGACTTGGCCGCTGTCTCTTTCAAGGCCGTGGTGCTGGTGACGCCGAGGGTCTTGAAGGCGGCCTCTAGCTTCGCGGCGGCCTGGGCGGTTTCCTCCGTTTCGTTTTGCAGTTCGTTCTGCGCTTCGGTATTGCGCTTGGTGGCCTCGGTCGTGCCGTCGGTGGCGGCCTCCATCTTCCGCTGCGCTTCGGCAGCCTTGTCGAGTTCGTCGCCCAGGGCGAGGGCCTGCTTGGTGGCCTCGACGCTGCTTTCCGCGTTTTTCTTGTTCGCCGCGGTTGCCTTGTCGCTGCCTTTGGCCAGCGCCTCCATGCTGGTCGCCGCCTTGTCGACCGCAGCGGCGGCATCCTTCGCGCTCTGAACGGATCGCTCGCCCAGCTGCTTTGTGGTTTCGACCAGGGTTTCGTTGAGCGCCTGGGATTTCCTGACTGTCTCGTCGCTCGCCAGGCCGATGGCATTCATGCCCTGGATGAGCTTGTTCACGCCCGATTGGACAACCGTGATCGCGCCGACCACGCCCATCGCCACGGCGCTGACCACGCTGTCGACCGTCTTGAACGCGGCGACGATGGTGTTGCCCACCACGCTGGCCCCCTGGCCCAGCTTGGTGAACCACCCCATCAGGGTTTCGGTCGATCCGCGCAGCTTTTCGGTCAGGGTTTCGCCGTCATCGAGGCCGCCGAGGAACGTCTTGATGGCCTCATAGCCGCGCTCGAATGCATCGACGATCTTCGCCCGCATATCCTCGAGCGCGCCACTGGTGACGAGTCCACGGATCGTTTCGGCCAGGTCCCTGGCGGCGGTGTTCACCTTCTCGAGCAGCGGGTCGCCGATGTAGGTCTTCAGGCTTTCCCAGGCACTTCCAAGGGCCTTTAATGCGCCGTTAAGGTTGCTGTCCATCGCCTTGGCGACACGGTTCGCCTCGCCCTCGGCGCCGCTCAACTCCTTGGATAGCGCCGCGACGCTGCCTGTGCCTTGGGCAAGCAGAGCCTTCAATGCCGGGCCGGCTTCCTGGCCGATGGCGTTGATCGCCTCGGTTCCCTTGTCCCCGGCCGCCTCCAGTTTCCGGAGGGCTTCGTTGAAGTCGTCCGTGTAGATGCCGGCGTCACGTAGGGCCTTGGAGAAGGCGCTCGATTCGTTGCCGAATTGCGACAGCATGTTGTTGAGCGCGGTGCCCGCCCGGCTGCCATCGATGCCGGCGTCGGCCAGCTTGCCGACGTAGGCGGCCAGCTCCTCGACCGATAGTCCGGCCGCCCGTGCGCTCGGGGCGGCATAGCTGAACGCTTGGGCGAGGTCTTCGACGTTGGTGTTCGCCCGCGCTGCGGCGGCGGTGAACACGTCCGCCAGCCGGCCGGATTCCTCGAACGCGACGCCCATGCCGCTCGCGGCCTTGGTGATGATGCTGGCCGCGCGCGCCAGCTCGAGCCCGTTGCCCTGGGCAAGCGCCAGGACGTTGGGTAGCGCGCTGATGATCTCGGTCGTGTTCAGGCCGGCCCGGCCCAGGGCTTCCATCGCCTGGGCGGATTCGGTGGCGGTGTAGCGCGTGGTGGCGCCCATCTCCTCGGCGGACGCCTTGAGCCGATCCATGTCCTCCGCGCTCGCGCGGGTAACGGCACCAACGGTGGCGAGCTGCTCCTCGAGGCTGGCTGCTGCCTTGACGCTGCCGGTGAAGAATCCGACCACGCTTCGCAGCGAGAGGTAGGTTCCGATCGCGGCGCCCAGCTTGACGACCGCGCCACGGACCCCGGTGAACTGTCGCCGCAAGCCATCCAGAGTCCCGCTGGCGCGGTCCTTGGCAGTGATGACGATGCGGGTGACAAGATCTTTCATGATTGGGCCCGCCCCGAGTTACCCCGGGGCGGGCGGACCTCCGTCTGTGCGGTGGTTACTGTTCCATCGAGATGCGATAGAACTGCGACTTGCCGGCCGGCTTGGTTGTGTCGGCCAGGATCTTCGGTGCGGTCTGCAACGTGGCGAACTCCTCGCCCACCCAGTCCAGGCCTTCGGTCGGCGGGAAACGCAGGCGGTACATGTCCAGCGCGAAGTGCTTCTGACGCGCCTCGTTGTAGCCGCGGAAGCTCGCCTCGAACTCGTAGCCCGAGTTCACCATCGCCTCGATCACGTACTGGCCGCCGTGGTCATAGCTGACCTCGATGGTGTCGCCGTCGGCGATGCCGCTCGTCTCGGGGATGAACACGCCACCGACGCGCACCTCGTAGTCGTCGCTGAGTGTTGCCGCGGTGGCGGTCCCGGCCGGATCGATCGTCACGGTGACGTTGCTCGGGTTCATGTACTCCAGCGGGATCAAACCGCCGGGGCGCGCCGTGAAGGTTTCGGTCTTCTGCGTGCCGCTGGTGGCGTCGACCGTGCTGGCATCGCCGTAGAGGACCATGGCGATGTTCTCCGGCGACAGGTCGAACACCGCGAGGTTGGCCGCGACACTGGTGATGCGGTTGATCTCGTTGCGCGAACCGCCGCCGGGGCTGCGGAACTCGCCCTGGGTGATCGTGTTCTGCTCGATCTGGAACTGGAGCTGGTTGGCGTTGCCGATCGGGCGGTACGGGTCCGTGCTGCCCTTGCGACGAAGCCAGAGTTCCCCCACGCCCAGGTGCGAGAAGTCTTCGGTGATGTTGCTGATACCCATGGGTCAATCTCCTGTGGGTTTGGTGACGATGGTGGTGGTCCAGGCGGTGAACAGGTAGGCAAGGCCGTTCCGGTAGATCGGACGGGGCGCGGTGGCCATCTGCAGGACGCTGTGTTCGTGGCTCAAGCGGTGCCCCTGGAGAGCACCGATGACCTGGCTGACCATCCGGCCGGCTTCCTGCCTGGCGGCGCGGCCTGACCGGGCCAATGCGACGTTGCGCACCGCCGAGATGACGACCCAACGCTGGGTCTGTTTCTGGGCGCTGCTGTTGGGCGTTGCCTCGGCTGGCGTGTAGCCGTCGAAGACGACGAACGCAGCAGGTGTCGGGTGATTGCCGTTGGCCGCCCCTTCGAGTTCGGCCGACGTCAGCACATGCACCTCTGGCGGCAGCTTCGCCCCGAGCCGATCGAGAAGCAGATCCTCGGCAGAAAGGACGTTGTCCATCAGAGGTACCCCATCGACTTATTGCGTCCCCAGTGCCGACCACCCGACTCCATCTGCACTCGCCCGACCGTGGAATCCGGGAGAGGAGTGCCGATGTGTGCCCGACCGGCAGCGATCTCCCGCAGGGTCGAGCGTGCCCCGTCCGCCTCGCGGCGGACCGGGTCTTTCTCGTCCAGGCGGGCGCCGTTCGCGGTGGCCAGACGTTCGCGGGTGAGCGCGGTCGCCAGCCGGATCAGGATGCGAGGGATGTCAGTCAGCGGCAGCTTGTAGCGGCCCGCCAGGTGGGCATCGATCTCAGCGTCCACGTCGGCCAGCACGGCAGCGATGAAGTCCGGGTCGGGCTGGCCGTCGTTGTCACGGTCGGCCCACTGGACGATCTCATCGCCGTAGCGCTCGGTCAGGTCGGCCAGGGTGATGTAGGCCATCGGTTAGCCCTGCTGGCCCGGCTGGTCGGAAAAGGTGTTGCGCTCGACGATCAGATTGGGCTCGGCCTCCAGGGCGGCCAGCTGCTCGTCGGTGAGCGCCTCCAGGGCGATGCCGGTACCGGCATCGTTGAAGGCCATGCCGGCTCGGCGGAAGCGGCGGACGCCGGGAACGGTACGAACCCAGATGCCCTCGATGTCTTCGCCCTGGTCGGCCGGTGCGCTGGCCGGATCGTCGGGCGGGTTCGCCTGCTGCTCGTCCGCCTTGGCGGCCTCGTCGACCTGTTGCTGATGAGCGTCCCAGGCGGCATCGCGTTCGGCGGCTGTGACCTTGTCCAGGCCAGCGGCCTTGGCCGCGTCGGCCACCTTGGGCCTCTCCTGGAACTGAGCCATGACGGCAACCAGTCGGTGGTAAAGCTCTTGGTTCATGAGGTTCTCCTGTCAGGCATTGACGGCGACCGTGAAGCCACCGTCATGGCCGTTTACGGATGGATTACGCGCCGGTGGAGCCGTAGGCCAGCTGCCAGAAGCCGTAGCCGCCGGCCGCGCGGGCCTCAGCGCCGAACGTGAACTTCTTGCGCATGAAGACGTTGTCGGAGCTGGGGTCCGTCTGCTCGACGAAGTTCGGCTGCTTGCGCTGCTGGTAGATGAACGGCTTGACCGGCTTGGTGGTGTCCAGGAGGAACCACGCGGTGTCGGACGTCAGTCGGGCATCGACCACCACCTCGGCGGTGTTCTTGTACGGGTTCGGCTTGCCGTCCTCGAGACGGTCGACCGTCATCAGCGCGTTGGCCGTGTCCTCGAGCGCCGGCGGCACCAGGAGCACGTTGGGCGTGATGTTGAGCGGGCGGCCCTCGTCGTCCTTGAACTTGCGCATCGCGGTGCGGGCCGCGCCGAAGGAGGCCTGCGCCTGTGCCAGGGTGGCGACGGACAGGACCGTGCTGCCCTTGTTGCTGACCGACTGGCCGTTGACCTCGTGGTCAGTGTCGAAGAACGGCTGGCCGTCGTAGCACTTGTTGGTAAAGCCGCCGTTGACCAGCTCGAAGACGATCTCGTCCGGCAGCTGCTTGGCCGAGTGACCAGCCATCTGTGCCTGCGGGGCGTAGATGCCCAGGTTGTCGTCCTCGATGTCGTTGCGGTCGACCTCGACGGTGGCTTCCCAGTCGTCGTTGACGATGGTGTAGCCGAAGCCTTCCAGCGCCTTGACGGCCTTGTCGCCGATCCACTTGCGCATGCGCGGGAAGTTGGCCAGCCACTTGTAGTCGTTCTGGCTGCCGGTGGACGGCACCAGCATGGCGACCTTCTCCCAGTTACTGGGTGCGGTCTCGAACGCCTTGGCGAAGGCCGTCTTCAGGTTCTTGAAAATCTCGGTGAGATTGGCCCGGTTGATAATCATCGTTCGCTCCTTTCGCGACTGTTAGCGGCCCCGGGTCACTCGACCCAGATGCCGTCGGAATCCACGCCGACCACGGTGCCCGCGGCCGATCGAGTGCCGGTCCCGTCACTGGCGGCGACGGTCTCGTCGTCGACCACGTAACAGGTCTTGCCCAGCTCGGCCTGGGTGACCGGGTCCGTGCCGGAATTGGTCCACTTGAAGGCCTTGCCGCGGCGGACCAGGACGGCCGCGTCGCCGTCGGCACCGGCGCCGTTGTCGACGTGTTCGTCGGCGCGGCCCAGGTAGGTCAGGTCGGTGGCCACCGAGCCGGGGGCGGCGTAGCCGGTGGCGTTGGCGACGACCAGGCCGCCGGCGAAGATCTCGGCCGATGCGGCGACCGGCACGCTGACCAGCTCGCCGTCCTTCATCGGGGTGTTGCGGTCTTTGGTAAGAGGCATCTCGTTGCTCCTGTGACGGGTTTACTGATGTCGGTGACGGGTCGACTGGCCCGGCGGCGCCGGGTTAGCTGTACTTCGCGAGGTCTTCGGGGGTGTTGCCGAACATGCCGGCCACGGCGCGCTGCTCATCGGAGAGCGGGTCGCCGGAATCCGGCGGGGTCTTGCCGCCGGACTGCATGCCCTTGAGGGCGGCGATCGGCTGGGCGGTGTCGAGGTACTTCTTGAGAGCGGCCGGGTTGGACTCGCCCAGTTCGCGCGCCCAGGTCTCTTGTTCCTTGAGCAGGCGGCCGTCCTCGATGGCCGGCTTAACCAGGTCGTCGACATCACGCTCATTGACGCGCTTGGTCAGGTCCGCGACCTGGCCACGCAGTGCAGCGACGACTTCGTTGGGCTGGTGGCTGGACTTCAGCGCGGCCAGCTGCTCCTTGGCCTCATCGACCTGGCCTGCCTTCGTGGTCAGGGCGGTGACGGTGGTCTTGATCTCTTCCTCGCCGGCGTCCTCCTTAAGGCCCAGTGCGGCGAGCACGTGGCCGTGCTGTGCTTTCAGGGCGGCGATAGCGGTCTTGATCTCTTCGGCGCTGGCGTCCTTCTTCAGGCCCAGCGCGGCAAGGGTTTCTTCATCCACGGCGGATTCCTCCGGGTCGGGTTGGTGGTCGGGGTGGAAGTGCTCGGCGCGTGCGGCCACGGCGGCCATGCCGTCGATGCCGGCGTCGTTAGTCAGGGCGGCGTGATACAGGCGCCGGACGCGGCCGTCCGGGCCATAGGAGAAGACGGGGGAGATAAAGCGGTACTCGCCGGCGGCGATCATCTGCCGGGCGCGCTCGGTCCATTCGACGTTGACGGCGAACAGGCCCACGCCCTCGCGCCATTCGAGTTCACGGAACCAGCCGGCCGCGGGCGCAGGCTGGCCGTTGAGCTCCACGTAGAGCGTCTGGTGCTCGAAGTCGATGACGTAGGGGTTGGTCCGCTGGGCAGCGGCGGCGATCAGGTTGTCGGCGACCTCGCGGTCGACGATCCAGGCGGGCACGTCCTTGGGACGGACGTCACCGGAGCGGAACTCGCCGGCAGGCAGCAGCTGCACCTCGGCCGGCACCCCGGACGTGGCGTCAGGGATCAGTGCCGCAAGGGCTGCGATTCGTTGATGCTTTCGCTTCATGCGGCCCATGATCGGGCCGCGGGGGAGTTAGGACGTGGGGAGGGGGTTCAGTGGAAACGTGGCTTTCAGCGGAGCAGGAGAATCAGGCGTCATGCCCGCGAGAATCGTCCATCTTCAGTTGAAGTTGAGCGGCAGCACGACGGTGTTCGATCACTTCCAAAATATCGTATTCGGACTTCATGTCTTCTCCCACGATCCACTGCCGTTTACGGAGCCGCACCTTGAGGATGTCGCCCTTAGAGAAGCTCACCTCGTTATGTTGTATGCGGTCCAGAAAGTTCGTGTCGCTGATGCTGGCATAGAAGGACCCACTGCCATCGGAAACTCGCCACTTGTTCTCTTCGCGAAAAGCAATGCTCACGAGTTGCAGGTTGGTCACCTCCTCTTGGTCAGCGATGACCTCCTCACCAATCTCTGGAGTTGCATACCAAATCGCCTCGTTCTTCTGGACGTCAGTGAAGTGATCTGATTCCGGGCTTTCGGACACCGCAAAAGAGTTGATGCCGTCCCGTTTCAGCGGCTGGTTGATGGCACGATCAAGGGCCTGTCGTAAACGGTATTGACGGTAGAGCTCAAGAACACGCTGCTCAATTTCGAGTGAGTCGCTATCGGCAATGATCTTGACCCGCCCATTGTCGAGCAGAACTACCCGATCAACTTGGCGCCCCCTCAGCCACTTGATCACACCCATCAGGCCCTTGTAGCTGGTATGGCCTGACATGTAGACGAACCCCAGGTAGCCGAGGAGCTCCTGGGCATCAGCAACCGCTGAGTGACGGAAGAAGTCCAAGGCATGGCTGAGCATGCCTTGGACGACATCGAACTCGATACCGAAACAGCCCGTCTTGAAAGACGCCCGAACGTTGAGGCTCACTTTGGCGTGATCCCCATTGATGACGTAGTTCGCTTCCTCCAGCACATCGCCCAGCGCCAGCAAGGCGGGCGCAAGATCACGCACATCCATCTGATTGCTTTCGAGCGCAGGGCCGTCGTAAACGACATAGAAGGATGATTTGCTCATATCATTCATGGTCACTCCATTGACTGTCATGTGCGCGGCTTGCTGATCCTGAACAAGCGTCAAGTGCTGCCCAGAGCACGGAATCTGGAAGGCGCGGGAATCCTATTACCGATACCTAGCACATACAACCGTTTAATCCCCGTTTAACTCCCCGCCTGCCGGCCGATACCCCCCTCATCCCATGTCGTCGTCCGCCGGAACCGATAGAAACGCTTAGACGGCTTCTCAGGCGGTCGGGTCGAGATAGCTGCGGACGATGTCGAGGATCTCGTCCTTGTCCTCGTCGCCGATCCCCAGGAACGGGCGGGCGGGGATGTCCTTGCCGGGGATCATGCTGGTCGCCGCGGTGGTGCCGCCGAACTGCTGCATGGCCGCGTAGACCTTGTTGGTTCCGGCGACGGCCTGGTCCGGCCCCCAGTCGCCGGAAACGCTGGCCGCCAGCTGGCCGGAGCGCTGGAGGATGGGGTGGGCGTCGCCGCCGCGCATGCCGACGGTGGCCTCGGTCAGTGGTGCCCAGGGTGTGCCGGTGGCGGGATCGGCCTCGTCCTGGAAAGCCCGCTCGGTGGCGTCGGTCAGCACCCCGGCGATATCGCGCATGGCGGGGGTGAGGTTGTCCAGACGTCTATCCAGGCTCTGGAGGGCATTGAGGACGGCGCGGTCCTTGTAGTCGATATCGATCATCAGAGACTCCCCTCGAGTACCTCATATCGCGACAGGTCGGCTCGATCCACCAACCGCGCCGTGGTCACGGCATTGGCCCGTGGTGTCGACGCCCGGCTATCGAGACGCACCAGCACCATCGTTCGATCATCGCTGGCGTAATCGTGTGCGAGCAGCAGCGTGGGTGGGTCCTGAGTGGCGTCCAGCAGGGTCGCTCTCGGTTTCGCCAGGTGGGCGGGTAGACCCCGCAGCCAGTCTCGATCGACCGCCCCGCGCCCGTTGTCGGCCCGCGCCATATCGGTCAGGTCGGCCTCGCGTACCGAAAGCACGCCGGATTGTGGCCCGATGCCGCGGCGTTCCAGCGTCTTGATGACGTCGGGCGACAGCGCGGCGATGTGGCGAACCCGCCCATGCGGCCGTGGCTGGGCGGCATCGAGCCCGGCGAACACGTCCCGCGCCATCTCCTGGTAGCTGTCCTCGACCCCACGGCGAACCCGATCATCGGCCAGCGCTTCCCTGGCAGCCAATGCCCCGAGCATCGCCGGCGCCTTAGCGCTGCCGGCGAGGTGCAGTTCGCCCAGGTGGGCGAGCCCTGCCTGCCCGGGGTTGTAGCTCCAGCCAGCATCGGGCGCCAGCAGCCGCTCCTTGCCGGTGGTCGGGTCGGTGTAGCGCACGGCGGTGACCGGGCGCAGGTCGGGGCTGCCGTCCGGCAGCTTGCCGGCGGGCACCTCGACGGTCTCGGTGCGCCCGGTCTCCGGGGTGAGCCCTTCGGACTGAAGGCGGCGCTCGGAGAGCGCGCGGACCCGGCAGCGGCAGTTCCAGCCGTTGGGCGGGTAGATCGAGGACCAGACCGGATCGTCGGCCGAGTAGACCCGGCCGTGCAGACCGGCATGGGATGGGCGAGTGTGCGAGTCGCGCACGGCCAGGTACTGCCAGTACGGGCGCGCGCCGCTGGCGGCCATCTCCTGTTGGTGTCGGTACCGGCCGGCCATGTAGGCGGTCTGAAGGTTCTGGCGGTAGATCAGCCGCAGTCGCCACGGGCTGCCCCAGCGCACCGGGCGGCCGGTGGCGTCGTACGCCTCGAGCACCTCGCCGGTCTCCTTGTCGATGGCCTCGCCCCACCAGCCCTTGCGCTGGAGCTTTGGGGCCAGTTCACGGATGAAGTCGCGCTCGGTTTTCCCCTCTTTCAACGCATCCGTAAGGCCACCGTGAATGTCCTTGAGCACGTCGATCTTCGCCAGGCGGGCGACGGTGAAGGCGCGGGCATGCTGTGCCTGCCACAGCTCACGCCAGTCGCCGGTCAGCTTCAGACCCTTGGCCTCGAAGTACCGGATGGCGTCGGCCGGTGGTAGGCCGATGGCATTGCCGATGCGGACCGGATCAGGCATCCCGCTCGGCCTCCTGCTGTGCTTCCAGGCGGCCGGCCAGTTCGGCGGCGAACATGGCGCGGGCGAGTGCCTCGGTCAGGTCGGTCGGGTCGGTTTCCGGGTACTGGTCCGCAAGCCTGGCGATGATCTCCTCGGGCGTCAGGCCCTCGTCGATGGCGTCGAGCATGGGTCGGATGATCTGCTGCGCCTGGTCGTGCTGGCCGTCCGGGTCGACCTGGCCGATCTCGTCTTGCAGGTCGGCGGCCTCGGGCTGGGCGGCCAGGGCCGCGCGGCGCTCGCCTCGGCAGCCATCGCAGGTGCAGCCCTGCCGGTGGCTGGCGCGCATCGCGGCCGCCGGCATGGCCGCCGGGCGGGCAAGGATCGGCTCGTCGTCTGCCGGGGCCGGGATGCGCAGCTTGTCGTGCACCCACGACTGCGGGATCCGCACGCCGGCGTCGACCAGCTTGGGCAGGCTCTCGGCGAGCGCGCCCATGTCTTCGTTCTCGGCAGTGTCGAACCGGAACTGCGGGACGGTCTTGAGCCCGGTGTTCAGGCGGGCCAGCGGGGTGACCAGGTCGCGCGTGAGCGTGCGGGCGATCAGGCGCAGGTCGGCGCGCTTGATGTCGTCGCGCACTTCGTCGTGTGTCTGGGCGGCCGCGTAACTGCCCTTGCCATCCACCTGGCTGGTGAGCGTGCCGCCGAGGATCGCCTTGCTGATCGACTGCTCGGCCCAGCGAACCATGGCGAGGAACGGATCGGCCGCACCGCGGGCGGCTTCCTGAAACTCGATCTCCATGCCCTGCGGCAGGATGCCGGCGGCGTTGTGGCCGATGCTGACGACGGCCTGCATCAGGGTGGATTTCTCGTCGTCGGTGGCCCCGCGCGGGTAGCGGCCGACGCGCAGCGGTAGCCCGTAGATTTCAAGGAACTCGGCGAAGTCGCGGGTGCTCAAGGCCCGGAACAGGAACGGCCAACCCAGCACGCGCACCAGCCCGGAGCGCGTCAGGTACCCGGACTTGGCCGGGTGGTGATGGACGATCCAGCCCCAGGGGCGCAGGGCCTCGCCACCGGCGGCGGTGGTGCGCAGGCGAAGGGTGTCGCGATCCTCCGGGGCGACCATGAACCAGTCGGCCGACCGGGCGTGTGGGGTCGCGCGCCACTGGCCCTCGGACTGCTCCCACTCCAGCTCGATGCCGGCGTAGCCCGGCAGGATGGCGCCGGCGAGATCGAGGATCAGCTGGTCGATGTCCATCTCCTCGCGCAGCAGCGCCTCCAGCTCCTCGGTGGCGCGTTGGTCGGCCGCGCTGGCACCACTGGGCGCGCGCAGGTTCCAGTCGACCGTCAGGGTGGCCAGCTGGCGCTTGGAGATCTCCGCATGCAGGTGGGGATCCTTCTCCTGCATGTCCTCGGCCAGGCGTGCCTGGGCAGTGAGGTCGCCGCCCTCGGCATCCTCGTACAGCCGGGCGAGCTTGGCCGGGGTGAGCCCGCGCGTGGGGTGGTCGGCCAGCTCACGGTGCAGGCTGGCCATGCGAGCGGTCTGTGGTTCGCGCGCCAGTTTGCGCGGGCTGATCGGCGTGCCGTCAGGACCGAGAATCGAATTCGCCATGGGTCTCTTCCTCGAACAGTTCGTGGCGGTGGTGCTCCAGCGCGCGCTCGGCGTGGTTGGCAATGACCAGCTCGCGGCGCATGCGGATGTACTGCATCAGCGCCTGTTGTAACGCGGCCTCCTGATCTTCCCTGGAGACGAAGACAGGGCCGGCCGTGGTCGGCAGAGTCGGCGACATGTGGACCTGCACGAAATGGCTATCGGGATCGAGACGACAGGCCAGACGCAGCAGCCACCAGATCAATCGTTGACGCCAGCGCATCACCACAGCCCTCCCGAGGTCGGCAGGTCCGCCCGGCGTGGGGCCGGCTCGAAGGGGGCGATCTCGATGCCGTCCTTGCGGCTTGCGTAATGGGCGAGCGCCAGCGCAATCGCCGCGTCGCCGTGGCGGTTGCGCTTGTCGCCGGTCTTGACGTCCGGCAGCTTGGGCACGCCGCGGATCACCTGGAGGGCCCGCAGGTCGTCGAGCACGTCGAGGTCGCGCGGGATCTCGATCTCGCCGTCCTCGAACGCCGCCTTGAACGGCGGCATGTTCTCCAGGTACCAGCCTTGCGAGAGCATCACGGCCTCGACGCGCGAGGCGCCGTACAGATAGGTGGCCTGCTCGGCCAGGTACTGACCGTTTCCCCGGGCATCCAGCGCGCCGCCGATCAGCCGTGGCAGCCGGTCGACGATGTACTTGAGCACCTGCTCCTGCTGGCGGAACGGGACGTTGCGCAGCTCGACCAGGAACGGCGCGCGGCGGGTCAGATCCTGCCCGATCTCCAGCGGCGCGATGATGGTCAGATCCCCGGAGCGGCCGAAGTCCTCGCCGAAGGCGTGCGGCAGGTCGGGATTCAGCGCGATGAGCAGCGGTTTGAGATGCTCGTCGCACCAGTCGCGGATCTCGGCCTCGCGCAGGTGGTCCGGCCAGCCGTTGAAGTCCTCGCTGCCCTCGAAGCGAATCACCGGCGCATCACGCATGCGGCCCTCGATCAGGGCGCGGGACAGGTAGGCGCCACCACCCTGCTTGGGCACGCAGTAATACTCCTCGAGCGCGTCCTCGCGCGTGGCCGTGTCGGAGAGGAGATCCGCCTTCCACTGTTCCTCGTCGGCCGGCGTCCAGTCCTTGCCCTGGATCTGGCAGATGCGCCGGTAAAGGCCCATCTCGCAGGCATCGTCCAGCGTGACGCGGTGCACGTTGTAGCGCTTCTTGCCGGCGCGGGAATCCTTGATCAGCTCGTTGAACAGGTTATCCACGCCATTGTGGGTGCTGATCAGGCGGACGCGTGCGCCCCACATCGTCAGCGCCATGGCCGCTTTCAGCACCTCGGCGAGCTTGTCGTGGTGGGCGGCCTCGTCGATGGTGACGTTGCCCTGGCGACCGCGCAGGTTCGATGGCCGCGACGACAGCGCCTGGATTTTGAAGCCCGAGGCAAAGCGGATGTTGAAGGTGAGGATGTCCTTGTCGTCGTCCTTGAGCACCTCCTCCTCGATGGCGCTCGCCGCGCGATCGAAGGCGCGCGCCCACATGGCGGCGGCCTCGATGAACTCGATGGCCATCTCCTTGTTTGAACCGACGTAGTAATGGTTCGTCCCGCCGGCGGCGCGCTGGGCCGAGGCGGTCAGTACCGCATCGGCCGCCTCCGCCCAGGTCAGGCCGGTGCGGCGCGACTTCTCGCCGATCTTGAGTGGGGACGTGTCCTCGATCCAGCAGCGCTGATACGGCAGCAGCAGCTCGTCGGGGTCGTAGCGGTATTGGCAGTCAGTCATTCATAAAGCCTCGAATGAGCGCTGCGATGACGATCGCAAAGGCGATGTCGGAGCCCGCTTCCACGATGGCCTGAGCGATGGTCAGCTCCTCCATCAGGCGATCCCCAGGATGTCGCGCTTGATGGTGGCGATTGCCTCCCTGCTCATGCCCTGGCTGGCCATGGCGGCACTGGCCACCTCGGCCGCCTCGTTGGCGGCCTCGCGGCGGATCTCGGCGGCCCATTTCTTCTGGCTGACCGAGGCCCGGCCGGTCTGCGCGATCGCGCGGGCGGCGCGGGAGAGCAGCTTGACGCGCTCGGAGGTGTCGACCTCCTCGTCGCCGGCCTCTTGCAGGTCGAGCAATGCCTCGAACAGGTCGGACTGCACTAGCGAGATCACGGCGGCCGAGCGCTGGTCGGCTTCGTCTGGGGCCGCATCGGCGATGGCTTTGGCCGCTTCGGTGCTGGCCTTGATCGCCGACAGGCGGCGCTCCAGGCGCTGGCCGTAGCGGTGCAGCGTGGACTTGCCCACCTCGATACCGTGCGCCTCGAGGATCTGCTCCTCGAGCGCCTCATAACCGGAGAAGCCGCGGTCGATCAGCAGGCGGTCGATCGCGGTGCGGACCTCGGCTGGCAGCTGGCTGATCTTGTCACGGGGTGGCATCGGTCTCGTCCTCGTAGTGCACGTGCAGCGTCACGTCGGGCTGGGCATAGGACCAGCCTTTGCCGAACCAGTAGCCGGTACCCCACGCGATGCCCGCAACGGCGAAAGCGATGGCCAAGTTTCTGACGATGAATCGGAAGGCCTGCATTACCCGCTTCACGGCCGCGGCCTCGCCACACCGTCAATCGCCACCCGGCCGGCGGCCACATCTAACCCGCGCGGGGTGATCCGGCCGACCTGGATGTCGTCGTGGTACTCGACGGTGATCAGGCCGCGATCGGCCAACCAGGTGAACTCTTCGCGCAACTCGGTCTGGCCGACGGCCAGGCGTTCGCCTTCCAGCAGACGGATCAGCACGGTCTCGCGCAGGGCGTAGTCGGGCACCTCGGCCAGTGCCTGGAGCAGCACCAGCCGGCGGTCAGCGGCAATCAGGTCTCGGTAGTGCGTCATTTCGCCTCCTGCATCAGCTTGGTTTCCACGCGATCGAGCGAGCGCTGCACGGCACTCATCACCCCGACCAGCCGGCTCACGGCCTCGGACAGATCATTGATACGGCCATGCAACTGGGAGAGATCCTGATGCGTCGGGGCATGGTCGAAAATGGACTCCAACCGTTCGATGCGCCGCTCTGTTTCAGCAAGATCCCGTTGAGTGGGGACGTGTTCGGAGACGGAATCGAGATGGTCGATACGTCGGTCTGACTCGGCCTGGCGGGCGACCAGTTTGTCGATCGCCTCTCGGTTGGCGACCGACCGGCTGATCAGCCAGGTGTAGACCCCGACGGCGAGCACGCCGACGGCGTTGATGAACTGCATGACGCCGGAAAAGGTGATGCTGTCGAGGGGCACGGGTTACTCCTTGTCGGTGCTCTTGAGTTGGTTGGCGCTGCCTTCCAGGCTGAGAATGAACAGTTGCAGGTCGGTCAGTCGGGAGCAGACGTTGCGGCGGTCGCCGGCCAACCCGATGTAGGAGACCGCCAGGTCACCCACCGTCGGCCCCGGCTCCTGGATCTCGTCGCACGGGACCATCGCCTCGGCAGGGGCAGTCGTCAGGATCACGTCCGGCTGCCGCGGCGCGGACGAGGCACAGCCCGCAAGGGTCAAGACGCTGGCCGTAAAGATCAGGATGGGTCGCCACATGACGGGTCGCCTCCTCGGCGGTGCGTTGGTTGATGCGCCGTGCCTTGGCGCGATCGGCGGCGCGTTCGCGGAATAGCTCGGCGTTCTCGGTCTGGATTCGCTCCGCCTGGTCGATGGCGCGCTTGACTGAGTCCAGGTGCTCGCGCTCCATCTCGGCGACCCCGGCACGATGCCCGAGCTGGTAGCCAGCCACGCCTGACCCGGCGGTGACGACCAGCGCGGCGATGACGAGGATCCAGCGAATCACGGGCAGCCCTCCCGGCATGGCCACCCCATGCCCCAGCCGGCGCGGACGTAGCGCGGTTGCAGCTCATAGATGATCCGGCGGGGATAGCCAAGGTTCTCGGCGCAGTGTCGGGTGCTTCGGCTGGCACTGCCGCAGGCGGCGTCGACGGCGCGGTGGTCGAGCGGATCGGCGGCGTTGTCGGCCTCGTTGCGGTAGTGTCCGAGACCGCCGTTGTAGCTTCGCAGCGCGCACCAGGCGCGATCGCAGTCGGTGTGGCCGTGGCAGAGGTCGTACAGGTGGCGGTCGTAGGTGACCAGGGCACGCATCGCCCAGCGTGGGTTGGTGGTGTCGCAGCCCGGCAGGTCGTAGGCGCCGCAGATCCAGCGGGCGGTGGCGGGCATGAATTGCGCCATCCCCGAGGCGCCCACCGGGCTGACGGCATCGGGGCGCCACGCGCTCTCGGCGTGGATCTGCGCGGCAAAGCCGGCGACCGGGGCGCCCAGGCCCCAGATGCGGTTGGCCTCGCGCGTCAGGTCGCGCTGGTAGGTTTCGGCCGCGTGCGGAATGCCGGCGGCTTGGCCGCTGGCGATCGAGAGGAACGCCAGCATCGCGGCCAGTGCCAGCAGGATCAGGCCACGGATGACACAACGCTGGGCCGGCGTGGCCATGTCAGGCGCCCAGCCCCACGGCGATCATCGCCGCCGCGACGATCAGCGCCCGGCGGATGGTGGCGAAGGAGAAGCGCGCCGGCTCGGTCTGTGAGTGCGAGTGCATTCGGTGCGGTCGGGCGTAGGGGAACAGCCCGCGGTCGATCCAGTAACCCAGCCAGGCGGCCAGCGTGACCAGCGAGAGCTTGTATAGGGTCACCCCGATCTGTTGCGGCGCCAGCATGGCGATCACCGCCGAGGCGATCAGGCCGGCCAGGAGAATCGGGGTCATGCGCGCAGCATCGCGCAGGCGGGGGAACAGATCGGAAAGCATGCGGTGACACCCTCTTTACGGCCCGTTTACGCGGGCATAAACAACACACCCCGCATGCTGCGGGGTGTGGGGGTGTCAGGTCGTGGGGAGGGGGTTCAGTGGGAGGATATGAACGGCGGTGGCATGCCGTGCTTCAACGCTTTACCCATCGCCTGGAGCGATTTGCTTGCCTCTTCTGCCGTGACCGTTGTCCGTGCCATCGCACGATTCAACTGTTCGCCCGCGCTACGGATCCGGCGGAGTAGCTCCTCGTCGCTCAGTCCGGTCAAGTCGGGGCCTCCCGTGTCGCGCATAGTACGCGCGATGCGCTTGGCTGCTCGCAGTTCCTTCCTCGCTTGCCGGTTCATTGCTCGCCTCCGTTCGACCACTCGAATGTGACGCTGCCGCTGATGTGCGTTGCCCCTCGCGGGTGTTCGCCACGAAGCGCTACGGTTCCCGCGTTGAAGTCGACGCATGCGCTGCTGTCCGTCAGCGGGTTGCCGTCCGCATCGTAAATCCAGAGGCGGCCCTTGCCAGGGATGGCTAATGTCGGGTCAGGCACGGCGGCCTCGTCACGCAGCGCGTATGCCATGCGGCCATAGCGTCGCTGCAGGTCCATGTACTCGGGGCGCTGCATGTTCATTGCCCGCCGCTCCGCAGCGCCTGCAGCCGGTCGCGGGCTGCCTGAATGTCCGCGGCATACCGCTGCGTGACTGCCTCCATCTCCTGACTGATGCTCTGCTCCCAGGCGGCGCCGGCCAGGTTGTTGTTCGCGCGCGCCTTCTTTGCGCGAAGCGCGGCAAGCTCCCGGTCTCGCGCCTTCTGCATGCGTTCGATGCTGTTTCGGATCGAGGCCATGCTGTCTTGCCGAGCTTGCTCTGCCCGCTTGGCATCGCGTTCTTGCGACATCCGCTGGTAGCTGGCGGCCGCCTCCGCCGCGTCAAGGCGCTGCTCCGCACTGGGCTCGATGTAATCGACAGTGACTTCCTCGCTCGGCGCGCCCTGACAGGGCTGGTCGCTGAACGTCAGCTTGCCGTTCGGTCCTTCGCATTTGTACACGGCGGCCTGGGCGGTGCCGAGCGACAGGGTGGCGACGATGAGGGTGGTGGTGAGTCGTTTCATGGTCCGGTTCCTCCTGGATGAGAAAACTCTAATCGAACAGACCGCTCTGGCAAACCGGCTCGGGGATGGTCTTGAGGATGTCCCATACCCGGCGGTCCGATAGCTGGTGCATTCGTGCCAGTTCGGCCACGGTCTGGTTGGCGCTCGCCCCGGCGCGGATCCGTTCGTCGAACCGCGCGTGGATTGCGCGGTCGCGGCTGCGCTGGAGGGCGGCGTGGCAGCGGGGGACGTACAGCACTTCACCTCCGTAGTGGCGCGTGATGGTTTCGGCCGCCTCCTCGCCGACGACTTCGGCGAGGAGTTCGAAGCGAGCCACCCCCATTCGGGTTCGCCCCTTGGCCACGGGAAAACTGGTCCCGCCCAGCTGGCGGACCAGCCGCAAGGTGGCGGGCAGGCCGACCAGGTCGGCTAGGTCACGAGCCGTCTCCGGCAGATCCGCAAGCGCGACGTCATTCATGGCTGGCCTCCCGCAGGGTCTGTCTGATCTCGGCAATCCAGGCCCGCCCGGCGCGTTCGTCGCGCGGCGGGCGCGGCAGGCGCCGCTGCTGGCCACGCGGGGGCAGCCGCAGACGCAGCTGCGCCGGGGCCGGCCAGCGATCGCAGTCCCGCACCAGGGCGTGGAAGGCGACGCGGATACGCTCGGCGTCGAGCGCCTCGATCCAGTCCTTGGTCGGCCACAGTGATTCGATCCACACCTGGGCGGTGTAGTCGATCTGGTCGGCCGCCGGACGGCCGTCGAGGCCGAGCACGTGCAGGCTCATCAGTCCGTCGATGACAGCGTCGGCGAACCAGCGCTGTGGGCGGCCTTCACTCATAGCGATTGCGTACCCCATGCAAGGCGGTTAGTCCGGCGGCGGAGCGGCTCGTGGCCGGGGCACTCCCGGTTCGCGGGCCGGTGGCAACCGGGAGCGTCTGTCCGCGATCTGCCACGCTTTCGAGCACGCGTCGCAGGTAGTTGTGGCTGTTCAGGGCGCGGTGGTCGGCGCCCTGGTCGCGCTTGGCGCGGATGGCCTCGACCGTCTCGGAGAGCGATGCACCCAGCACGGCCGGGTCGTCATGCAACGCCAGCGTCTCGCGGGCGATCCGCAGGGCGCGCTCCCAGCCAAGGGCGCGGGTCTTCGGGCGCCACAGGCCGAGGTAGGCAGCCAGCGGGCGGCTGGTCTCGCGCGGCAGGTCGGCGAGCAGGCCCATCATTTCGCGGGCGGCCTCGTCCTCCAGGCAGGCCTCGAGGGCGTGCTCGGCATGGCAGCTCGGGCAGCGAATGCGCATCACGATCCTCCGCAGATATCGCGCCAGCGCGGGCAGATGGCCCGGCCGGCCTGGGTGAGCCGGTAGCTCACGCCCCACATGTCGTCGCGCTCGACCAGGCCCTGACGCACCAGCTCGGAGAGCGTGCTGCTGTGGTCGCCCCCGAGGCGTTCGTCGAGTGCCTCGGACGAGGCCTCGCCCGCGCGCAGGGCCAGAAGCACGCGATCGCGCATCCTGGCGTGGCTCTTGTCTTGGCGGCCGCGTTGAATCATCCACGCCTCCGGTCGTATTCGAGGGCCGCGATCACGCGACGCAGCTGGTCGGTCGAGCACCAGTCGACCTTGTCGACGCGGCACACGCGCTTCGCGATGGCGTCGGCGTAGGCCCATGGCACCGGCCGCCCCTGGCGCCTGGCCTTGTCGGCCAGCAGCGCCTCGATCTTGGCGACCTGCTCGGCGCGGTTGCGCGGCGGGCGTGGTCGACGGCCGGTGCCCGGCTTCTTCGGAGTCCAGCCCTTGGCCTGCAATTCGCGCACGGCCGATTCCAGCTGGGCGACGGTCATCTGCGCACTCGACGGGCGATCGCCGGCGGCACCATGCCGTGCGAGCACGGCGCGATAGGTGTCCTCGTCGAGGCCGAGATCCTTCTTGGCGATATGGATCTTCGCCATCAGGGCGCGGCGGGCGTCTTTCATGCGTCACTCCGGATCGCCGGCGGGGCCGGCATCGGCCGCCAGTACGTAACCTGGGCCGGCAGATCGTGGCTGCCCGAGAGCACCCAGCGGCCATCCGGCTTTCGATAGGCCATGTCGACCAGCGGCTGGTCGTAGGTCGGGTACACCAGCACGTCCGTGAGCGGTGCCGGCAGTGCTTCGTCGTTGGTTCTCCATTTCTCCATCTCGACTCTCCTCCGTGTCGGCTTGGCGATGCACTCGGTGGGCGCATGGCGAAGCCGGGCAACTATCCGGTGTTACCGGAGCGTTGCCGGGTTCAGATTCCTTCGCCGATCAACTCCAGATCAGGGAAGTGCTTTTTCAGGTGGCGCACCAACGTGCGGGGGCTGTTCCAGTACGGCATGAACGCCACAGTCTTGAGCGCGGTCATCCGGTCTGCCTTCCTCCTTCCGAGAGCACGTTTCAGTTCAGCGTGTTTCCTGAGTGGAAATGCGCGAACGCGACACGGCCGCCAAAACCAGCCCTCGGAATGCACCGGCGCACCGGCCTCGTCGGCCTTGCTCCACTCGCCCTTGATCCAGCCATCCACGTACACCTCGACCACCAGCTGCTCGCCATGCGGTCGCTTGATGCACCGGACATCGTGGCCAGCCGCCGTGAAATTCACCGCGCCGAAAAGCGTTCCCAGCGCCGCTTCCATCCGAGGCCACTTCTCCGGCCCGGTCATGCCTTGCCCTGCCGTTGAAGCTGTTTCAACCGTGCGCGCAGGGCCTTCTCGACCGAGCCTTGCAGGCTGAACAGGCCCAACGCGGAGCGGCACTGCTCGGCGGTGAAGGTGCGCACCATCTCGATCCGATCCCCGGCGGGCTGCACCACGCCGTGTGGTGTGCGGAAAGGGTTGTCACTCATCGCGCGGTTCCCCCGCGCACTCGAGCCGCTCGGCCTCGTCGTCCAGTGCGGTGAGGAAATCCTGGGTGTCCTCGCCGACGATCACGATGAAGGCAGCGACAGGCCGTCCGTCTTCACCGCTGAACTTGTATTCGACCCGGCCAGCGCCAAGTTCCAGGTCGCTAGCCCGCAGGATCATTTCGCCGACCGTCGTATCGGCCTCGGGCACTTTCAGTGCGTTTTCGATGGCTTCACTCATGACGTACTCCCCCTTCAAACGGCCGCGAGATCCAGCGGGATCGCGCGGTACTGGTCGCTGTTTCCGACACGCTCGTAGACGCGGACGTACACGGCGGTGCCGACGGTCTGGATGGAATCCTTGAGCGCGTCCATGGCGCGGACCCAGCCGTCGTCGTCGATGTCCAGGCGCAGCAGCTCGAGCACGGCGGCTGTCTTGATCTGGCCGGCGGCATCGGTGCGGAAGGCCCGGTCGACCAGCACGCGGATGTTGGCGTTGGCCCCTTCGCTCCAGCGGTCGATGCAGTCGTTGATCAGCGCCTTGGCGGCCTCCAGTTCCTCGGTGAAGGCGATGCGGTCGGCGACCGAGCGCTGAACCTTGTAGCGGCCATCGAACGTGGTCACCGAGACGTTGCCTTTGCGGCCGCCCATCTGGACGTCGTAGCGGTCGGCGGCGATGGCGACGAGATCCTCGATATCGCCCAGGGCCGTCTGCTTGAACTCGCCCAGGGCCTGGTTGAGTTCGCGGGCGCGGCCGGCGATCCGGCGGGCGACCTCGTCGCGCAGCTTGTCCTGCTCGCGCACCTGCTCGATGGGGACCAGGTGGCCGGAGGAGTTCTTCAGGTAGCCGGCGGGTACATCCTCGGCCGGCAGGGACTCGAACGCATTGCGGCCGGGGGCATCGAGGGCGCTCTTGCCCTGTGCGCTCCAGTGATCGTTGGTGGTGGTCATTTCGGGCTCCTCTGCTGGTAGGTGGTCAGGGCGCGCTCGGCGGCAGATGCCGAGGCGATCAGGCTGGACAACACCGGGTCGTCCAGCGTGTCGAGGTACTCGTCTAGTGCCTCGCGGGCGGTCCGGGCATGGCGGGTCAGTGCCTTGGTGGTGGCGTCGCTTTGGCGCTGTGGCTTGGTCGGCTTTCGCTCGACCTTGATCTCCGTCGAAGCGGCGGTGGCCAGCTGGTAGACGCCGTACCGCACGCGGCTCAGGTGGCCGTCGCGTTCCAGACGCATGATCTGGTTGCGGATGGTTTTCTTCGGCACCGTCGGCAGCCGTTCGGCGAGATCACCGGCGGTCCATTCCTGGCCGTCGGCGGCGAGGTTCAGGATCAGATCGCGGACTCGCGGCGCGGCGGATTCGGTCGTCGTGCTCATGGGTTTCTCCGTTGTCTGGTTGTCCTGGGCGGCAGGCTTGATGTCCGGTGTGCTCAGCCGGGCCGGTGCGCGGTCATTCGCTGCCGGGCGCGCCAGTACGCCGGGGCGGTGCCAGCCGAGGCCTTCTGGTGATTCGACGGCCTCGCCTTGTTCGGCCAGCGTCTGGAGTGCGCTGCGCACGCGACTGGCGTGCCGGGTGGCGCTGACCGATTCGAGGATGTCGTCTGGCCACAGCGCCCGATCGGCCTTGGCCAGCACGTCCCGGACCTGGTCGACGAGCCGGCTCATTAGTGGCCCACCACGTCCCACTCGACCCGACAGCCTTCGAGCAGCACCTGGTAACGGCGCATGCGCCCGCGGCGGTCGTGGCCGAAGACGTACGGCACGGCGTACCCGAGGTGACGGACGGCCGCGCAGTTGGTGATGGTGATGACGGGCCTGGGGCGGTCCAGGTCGATGCCTCGCACGTCGATATCGAGGTCGGCCAGTCGCTCGATGGCGGCGGCCACACGCAGCATGCGCGTCGCGTAGCGCTGGTGGGATTCCTCCGACCGCCGTACGGGCGGCGCGCAGGTGCGGCGGATGCTCTGCTGTTGAGTAACGGTCATGACGACTTCTCCTGGTGACGGTGCGGGCAATGGCCATGGCAGGCCCGGTACAGCCGCACGCGCATCGGATTGGTGGGGCTGAAAGGCGCGCGCTGGTGACGCAGGCAATCCTGCTGCGGCAGGTCGCCCAGCACCGGGCAGGCCACGGTGGCGCCGGCAAACGCACCCATCACCGCGCTGCGTACGCGGTCCGTATTGCCCTGGTAACGCCCCTTCAACACCTGGGAAATCACCGCTGGCGAGTAGCCCATGGCCTCGGCCACGGCGCGCTGGCTGCGGGCGTCGACCTCGGCGGCGAGGATGCGGATCCAGTCCGGCATGGCGTCGCCCCAGAACTCGGTCGCGATGGCGAGTGCACGGGTCATGACTCACCCCCCTGCGACTGGCGCCAGATCACTCGGTTGAGGTTGGGATCAAAAACCTGATTGAGGCGCTGAACCATCGGTGGACGTGGCCCGGTCCACATCGCGGGGATCAGCGCGTACCGCGCCAGCTGGCCGGGATGTGACGGGGAGGCGACCCGCAGGTAGCCCGCGTGATGCAGATTCTTGAGGTAGTCACGGACGTAGCTGCGGGTCGGGCCGGAGGTCTCGTCCGTGCTGGCGGTCACGATCTCGTCGGCGGTGAACGTGCCCAGGATCTTGACCGACCGCCAGACGCGCTCGCTCTTGGTCGGCGGGACGATGCTGCCGTCGGTGCGCACGCGCGGGGTCTCGTGCCCCATGTCGCGCGCCAGGTGGTAGCGCTTGCCGTCCCGCTCGAGGATCCCGGCGCGGGTCAGCCCCTGGAGGAATACCCGGATGGAGCGCTGATCCATATGCGAGTCAAGGTAGAGGTCGCGGAAGGTGAACCTCCGGCGCTGTCGAATCTCGGCCCACAGGGCATCGCGATCGCGCGGCAGGTCCGCGGCTCGGGTTTCGTTGATCGGGGAGCGCGCCATCTCAGCGCCCCCGTACCGGCGCCTGGCCGGTGTAGAAACCACGCTTTCCCCAGCGGGCGCGATCGACGCTTTCCCAGCCTTCAGTGCGGGTAACGGAGGCGATCTTGTGCAGGTTGACCGCCACGCGGCGGGTGATGCCGTGGCTCTGGCGAAGGATCTCTTCGAGCAGGTCCTGTTCGACGTTCACCCAGTTGTATGCGCTGGCCATGGCTCGGGCGTCGTCGAGGTTGCACAGCTGCGCAGGCACCCAGTCCAGGATTCGGTTGTGGAACCGCTCCCAGCGGCCGAGCTTTTGTGGCAGGGCTTCCTCGCCGATCAGCAGCACGGTGCCGTGCGAAGACTCGTAGATGTCGCGGATCATCTCGACGTTGGATTTCTTGACCAGGTAGTCGGCCTCGTCGACGATCAGCGGCCGCCCGGAGAGGGCCAGCTGCTCGGCAATCTGGTCGACGCCCTGGTAGATGGTCCGCGCCGGCGGCATGCCCATCTCGCGGCACAGGGCCTCGATCATGGCCTTCTTGGTCCAGGTGCTGCGCAGCTCGACGTAGTAGGCCCGCGCCTTGTTCGCCGACCAGGCGGCGGCCATGGACTTGCCCACGCCGGAGGGGCCGTAGACGGCGACCATGCCCGGCAGGTGCTCGGGGCGGTGCATGGCCCCGTCCAGCGCCTGCCACATCAGCACCACGTTCTGCAGTGGTGCGATCGGCGTCGCACTCTGTTGCGGGAGGATTTCGCTTGCTACACTCATAGTCTTCATTTACTCCTTTGTTCCCCGCCCATCACACGGTGTTGCCGCACCGTTGGGCGGTTTTTTTTTGCGGCGCAAAGTCCGCGTAGAACTCCGCCGTCCGGCGGAACTCGGCAGTCGTCGGGTAGTGAGCTACCCAGCGACGTTGCTCGTCGGTCAGGTCATCTCGGCCTGACCATTCCTGGTATTGCTTCCATCGCCCCATCGGATCGGAGGCCCACTCGATTTCCGGCTCGGCGGCCAGCATCCGGGCACGCGCTTCCTCGAGGCGCTCGGCCTCGACCGGCGCGGCTTCGATGACCTGCGGGCCAAGCACGCCCTCGATCGTGCGGGCCGGTTGGTGCTCGAGCTGGATGGAAACGACCCGCTGGCCGGTGGTGTTCTCGATCTTGGTGCCGAGTCGGCCCAGCTGGGCCTTGGTGCGCCTCTCCTGCGCCTCGGCCATCCGGTCGTCCGGCATGTACTTGGTCTGGTGCGCATCCTTCTCGGCCACGCAGATCAATTGACCGGAGAGGTCGTGTACCCATACCCGGCTGGCGTCACGCAGGTCGTAGCCGACCAGCACCTCGTCGCCGTGGTGGTGAGCCAGCGAGTCGCTCGCATAGATTCGGTTGAACAGCGTCACGCGACCGCGGTTCGTCTTCCGTTCGATCTGCGGGCGGCAGAGGATGTCCAGCATCTCGGCATCGACCGTCTCCGCGCTCCAGCCGTTAGCCACGAACTGCGCCCATACGCCATCCGGGCTCGCTTTCAGCGTGCTGTGGACCAGGGCGTTGTATTCGGCGACGGCCTGTTCGGCCATCTCAAGGAACACGTCCCAGCCGATGATGGCGCGGTGGGCTACCCCTTCCTTGAGTGCCTTCCGGGTGATCTTGTGCACCCGCGTGCCGGCCTCCTTGTCCATGTCCGCACCGATGTAGCTCGGCAGGCGCTTGGCCAGGCGGGTCCAGACCTGCTGGGCTCGCTCGATCGCACCGCGTGACTGGGAGCGGTACGGCAAGGAATGAGTCATCGTGATCCCGATGCGGTCGACCACATCCCTCACCGTCTCGTTGGCATAGCCCGAGCCGTTGTCGACGTACAGCATGGCCGGGATGCCGCAACGGCCTATGCCGTCGCGCAGGCCGTCGAGAACGGCGATGGCCGACTCGGCGAGATCCACGCTCCAGCCGACAATCCGCCGGGTGCGCAGGTCCATGAACGTGGTGATCTCCGGCCGAAACAGCTTCCCCTCGAACATCGGATGGGCGATCTCGGCATCGAAGGTGTGTCCATCGGCCGTCCAGATGTCGTTCGGCACCAGGTGCTTGAAAGCCCGATCCCGGTAGGGAAGGATGTTGCGAATCTCGCGCGGCCCCATACGACCCCGTTCGCGAGCCTCCGGCGATAGCTTGGCCAGGAAACGGCGCACCTGATGGATGCTCGGTGGGTGCTTTACGTCGCGTTTGAAGGCCCGGTACGCATCCGCTACGGACGGCTTGGTCGGCAACTGGTAATGGCGCAGGAAAGCGCCTGCCCATGACGGCACTGAAAGATCCTTGCGTCGCCTACCGGGAATCAGGGCGCGCTCGCCCTGGAGGCGGAATTGCTTGTGCCAGCCCAGCAGGCCTCGCGGGGAAACCCCGCCGCCGGCGCGCGGACGGTCGTTGGCCTCGCTAGCCAGTCGCATTACATTCTCCGGCGCGATGCCGGCACGCACGTCGTCGGCGATGTGCCGGCAGGCGGCGCTCACGGAGAAACCAGCCTCGGCCACCAGGCGATTCACCGCCCGGCACAGGCCGGCCCGAGCCCAAGCCACGCGCAATTGCCGTTGGCTGACCTCCTCGGCGGCCGGCAGGTTGGCTCCTTTGGTGGCCGGCAGCGTCCCGTCGGCCGGAGCGGGTGCGCTTGTGTCCAGCGTGAGTCGCATGACGACTTCGCGCGGTAGGTCCGTCAGGCGGTAGAGGCGGCGCTTGCCGCCGCGCCCGGTGGCTTCCTCGAACGCCCATCCTTCGCGGTTCGCACGCTTCTTTATGGCTTGCGGGCTGACACCGATCGCCTCGGCGATCTCCCTTGCGGTAAAGGTACGGTTAGTCATCACGCACCCTCCTGTCCCATTTGTTTTTTCAGCGCCCGAATCCGTTGGTTCGCTTCTTCCCGGGAGCGCTCCAGTCGGCCAAGCTCGGCCGTCAGCGCCTCACGCCCGATCAGCATTTGGGCGCCGCGCTTCTGCGCGAGCCATTGGGTAACCAGGTAGCTCTCGCAGGCCGCCTCGAGCACGGGGGCCGCCCAGGTCGGCATGTTGTAGGCCTCACGGGCCTCGCTGGACCAGGCGTCCAGCATGTATTTCGACACCTCGACTCCCGCCAGCCGGGTCATTCGAGAGGCAATCTCGTGCCGATCGCCGTCCGCGGCCTTCAGTACGTGCGCCACCAGCGCCGCCATCTCCCGCCGGTAATCCATCGATGCCGGCAATGTCGGCACCGGATGCGGCACCTCGAACAGGTCGGGGGTGTGCGGATCACGGCCCATGTCAGCTCACCGCCCGCGTCTGGACGTTGCGCCCGGCCGGGGCGCTGTTACGCTTACTTTTGGAAGTACACTTTTTCAGGCGGGAACGTTTCGGTCGCCCCATGCGGTAGAGAGGCAGGCCGTGCTCGTCATACCGCTCCGGCCACAGCACGGCCGGCTCGATACCGACGGCATCGGCGATCACCTTCTCCATGCGCGGATAGCTGCGCTGGAAGGCCTGGTACAGGGTCTGGCGTTCAACGCCGGCTTCCTCGGCCACAGCTGCCATTGTTCGCCCCTGCATGTGGATCTGGTACTTCACCCACGCCCGCCGCTTGGCGGGGTCGTTGAAGAGCTGGCGGGTGGTGCTGTCTATCTGCTTCATGGGAGTGGACATTAAACCCGTTCGTGTGTCTCGTCAACCCCTTTTGTGGGTTTCTGCTTACGATTGAGGTTTACCGTCGGCGCGATATTCGTAACTTATTGTTTTATAACCGGGCTTTCGGCTAGTTTGCCCTTGTTGTTCAAGTAGCAACCACAGTTGCTACTTCAGGAGACTCAAGTGACAACCACGATCGGCGATCGTCTGAAACACATACGGGGTGATCGAAGTCAGGCTTCGATCGCAGCAGAGTGCGGGGTCCACAAAAACTCCTGGGGAAACTACGAACGTGGTGACCGCGTTCCGGACGCAGACTTCCTTTCCCGGCTCATGGAGGCTGGCTACAGCGCGGACTGGCTGCTGGCAGGGAAAGGAGAGATGTTGCTTGCCGATGCCCAGCGAAAGCTGCCTGGCAATATCAACCGGGACCCATCGATCACCGATGCTGTAGACCAGTGCCTACTTGAGATCGCGCAAGAATCGGGCGCCGATGTGGGTCCGGACGAAATAGAGATCCACTTGCCAGAAGATGCCACCGAACGGCTTTTGCACCGGATAGCCCCGTTCCTGACTAAGGGTGACTACTGCGCTCATCCGGAAGAGTTCGCCACCATCCCGCTGTACAACGTCGAGGCCTGCGCTGGCGACGGCTCCTACATCGAGCGCGAGGAGATCGCGACGCAGCTCTCGTTCCGCCGCGATTGGATCCACCGCGACATCCACGCCAACCCGGCAGATCTCCACCTCATCTACGTGCGCGGTGATTCGATGGAGCCCGACCTGCACGACGGCGAGATCGTCATGGTCGACACCTCGTTCGCCAACCGGGTGCCGCGCGATGGGATCTACGTGGTGCAGATCGATCACCAGGTAGCGGTCAAGCGCCTACAACGTCTGCCTGGCGACCAGGTGAAGGTGATGAGTTCAAACCGCGCGTACGAGCCATTTACGGCCCACCTGGGTGATGGGGAGCTGAAGGTGATAGGCAAGGTGATCTGGCACGCCGGCCCGATGGGGTGAGCCGCGCAAACAATCGCGCACAAAAAAGCCCCTCGATTGAGGGGCCTGCAAAATCCGGTTTCCACGCGATGTCTACAAATTGAGTGCGCAGCCATGGCACTAACCGCGCCACGACGACATTCGTCCCACTTCATCGCACCAAATCCCTGTTCTTCCCACCTACGCAGACTCTCCCGTTAAGTCACAGAATGGCTGCATCTGAGCCGTCACCCACTTTCCGACATCACACTGGATCGACTGAAGGAGGAGCGTCGTTACGAGGGCATTCGCCCCAGGGTCATGCCCACTCCCTACCGGGTGCGACCCGAAACCGAACAGCATTCGTTCCTGATGCACCCGGGCGAGCACGTCGGCGTCTCCACGATACGGGTCCCGGGCACCGACTGGCGAATCACCTTCTACACCTCCGCCGACGCCTCCATGCCGCTCTTACTGGCCTACATCGCACTGGGCGGCGCCATCGCCCTGGCGATCGCGATGACGGGCGTGGTGCTGGTACTACGCGAGGCGAATAGGGCGCAGATGCTGCGCACCGCAATACGTGACCCGCTGACCGATCTGTTTACCCGGCTGTACATGAAGGATGCCATTCCGCCGCTTGTCGCCTTGCACGACCGCCATCCCGACCAGGGGTTCTCGATGGTCATGCTCGACCTAGACCACTTCAAGCGGGTCAACGATCGTTACGGTCACCTCGCGGGCGACCGGGTGCTTGCCCATATTGGCACCCTCGTGCGCGAGCAGATCCGTGCCGGTGACATCCCGGTGCGCTTCGGAGGGGAGGAACTGGCCGTCTTTTTGCCGGGCGAAGGGCTTGAGGAAGCCAGACAGTGTGCGGAGCGAATCCGGCAAGCCGTGGAGAAGACGGAAATCAGCGCCGACCATTCCATGCTGAGCGTCACGATAAGCGCCGGGGTCGCCACTCACCGGACAGGGGAATCCGTGTCGGCCCTGTTGGAGCGGGCCGACCAAGAACTCTACTGCGCCAAGCAATCCGGCCGAAACCGCGTCTGCGTCGAAGGGACATCGAGGCCCGAGAACTGAAGGGACGGGCATCGCGGACGATGGCCCCTCACAAAAAAGCGCCTGCGGCATGAGCCGACAGGCGCTGTGTGTCCAGTAATCCTGGACTGGCGTGTTTGGCGGAGAGGCAGGGATTCGAACCCTGGGACCCCGCGAGGGGGTCAACGGTTTTCGAGACCGCCCCGTTCGACCGCTCCGGCACCTCTCCAAACGGGAACGACACGGCAGGACCGTGTCGTGGGCCCGGGACACCCCGGGCTGCTATGAAACTGGCGGAGAGGGAGGGATTCGAACCCTCGGTACGGGGTTACCGTACACGCGCTTTCCAGGCGCGCTCCTTCGACCGCTCGGACACCTCTCCGTTCCTGACCCGCGGGTCAGCAAGGGCGCAGATTCTAACCAAATCGCCGCCCCGTGACAATGGCCAACTTGGCTTGACGGTACTGCGGTAAAGTGAGGCCTCGTTCATTCGGCCCCGGAAACCGACCGTGACAGCACCCGGCGAACCTGACAGCGCCCGACTTGCCCGACAACCAATTCGACGCTGGTTCCTGGCAACCCGACCGGCATTCCTCCTGCTTGCCGTGGTTGCCGTCGGCATCGGCCTGGCCGCGAGCCACGCAAGCGGCCTGGCAATCGCCCCGGCCTGGGCCGGACTGACCCTCATCGGTGCCGCTCTCCTGCACGCCGCCGTCAACGTCCACAACGACTACATCGACGATCTCAACGGGACCGACCCGAACAACCGCGACCGGGTTTTTCCATTCACCGGCGGCAGTCGCATGATCCAGAACGGCGCGATGACCCGACAGGAAACGCAGCGACTGGCCTGGGTCCTCTACGGCATCACGATCGTGGTCGGGACCAGCCTACTGATACGCGGCGGCATGCCGCTGCTCTGGCTGGGGCTAGTCGGCATTATTCTGGGATGGGCCTATTCGGCCCCGCCACTGGCACTCAACCGACACGGTTTGGGCGAGCTGACGGCGGCCCTCGGCTTCGGGATGTTGATGCCCGTCGGGGCCGACTTGGTCCAGCGCGGCATGATGCATCCGCTACCTGCCTGGGCCGGCCTAGGTTTCGCCCTGATCGCGGCCAATCTACTTCTAATCAACCAGTTCCCTGACCTGCGTGCCGACCGCAAGGCGGGCAAGCGACACTGGGTGGTGCGCCTGGGGCAGGCCCGCGCCCGATATCTCTACCTCGCGATCACCGCGGGGGCCTACCTGCTGCCACCGGCCCTGGTCGCGACCGGACGTCTCCCCACTGCCACCTTGCTCGTGTGGGCCACCCTGCCCCTGACCCTGACGGCCGCCGCCCTCCTTTGGCGGCACTACAAAGAGCCGAGTCGATTACGGGGCGCGCTGCGCACCACGGTGATCGCCACGCTGGCCTACGGCAGCCTGATGATCCTAGGCCTGATCGTCGCCGGCTGAGTGTCCACACCGAGATGCCGCCAAACCATTCAGCGACGCCCAGAGCGACGTTCGAGCACCACCATCGACTCCACATGCGCGGTCTGCGGGAACATGTCCATCACGCCTGCCGCCATCAGTCGATAGCCATGTTCATGCACCAGCTGGCCCACGTCACGCGCCAGTGAGCCGGGGTGACAGGAAACGTACACGATCCGTTTTGGCTGCATACGAGCGATCACGGGCATCATCGCCTGCGCCCCCGCACGCGGCGGGTCGAGGAGAACGCGGTCGTAGCGCTCTTGCATCCAGGGATATGCCGAGTCCGGCTTGAACAGGTTGCCGACCACGTGACGGGTATTGGCGATGCCATTGGCTGTCGCCGCCTGCGCGGCGCGGTTCACCATAGCCTGGTCCGCCTCGACCGCCGTCACGGACTGGGCCTGGCGCGCGAGGGGAAGGGTGAAGTTGCCCAGCCCGGCAAACAGGTCCAGCACTCGTTCACCGGGCTCGACCGCCAGCCACTCGAGGGCCTGGGACACCAGGCGCTGGTTGACCACGGCGTTGACCTGGGCGAAGTCCACCGGCGAGAAGCGAATCCGGACATCGAAGGGCTCGATCCGGTAGGAGGGGTAGACATCCCGATCCCCGTCCACCAGGGGCGTCAGTGTTTCCGGACCGCCCGGCTGCAGGAAAACCGCCACGCCGTGCTGGTCGGCAAAGGCGTCCAGTCGCGCCCGGTCGGCCGCCGACAGCGGCGCCATGTGACGAAAGGCCAGGGCACAATGATCATCGCCACACCCCACCTCGATCTGCGGGATATCCCGGCGCGCTTCCATCCCGTGGATCAATGCGCTCAAGTCCCGCAGATGCTCTCCCACCCGCGGATCCAACACGGGGCAGGCATCAAGATCGGCAATGTTGGGACTGCCCCGCTCGCGAAAGCCCACTATCACCCGCCCCTGGCGCCGCAGATGTCGCACGCCGAGCCGCGCCATGCGCCGATAGGCCCATACCGGCCCGGCCAACGGGTCGAGGACGACTTCCGGCTCCACCCGCCCGATGCGGCTCAACTGCTCGAGCAGTGCCCGCTGCTTGTGTTCGATCTGTGCCTCCGGTGACAGGTGCTGCATGGCACAACCACCGCAGACATCGAAATGCGGACAGCCAGGTTCGATCCGCTCGCTGCTAGGCACATCGACGGCCACGGCATCGCCCAGATCGAAGTGGCGCCGCTGGTCGCGATAGACAAACCGCACATCCTCGCCGGGCAACGCCCGGCTGATGAAGGTCGCCTTGCCGTTGACATGCGCGACACCGCGACCCTCCAGGGTCAGGGATTCAACATGGGCGGGAAATTCGCCCCGAGGAAATTTCTTTTGCTTGGGTTTCATTCAGTCAACGCGGGAAAAGGCATGCCCGGACTGCATGGCCGCAGGCAGGCAAATGAGTGATTCGCCGCCGAGAGATGGCTTTGGGGGACGGCTTTTCAGGGCGATCAGCCCGCGGGAAAGACCCCGGTGGACAGGTACCGATCGCCGCGGTCGCAGACGATGGTGACGATCACCGCATTCTCCACCTCCGCCGACAGCTTGATCGCTGCGGCCATCGCCCCACCCGAGGAAATGCCCGCCATCACGCCCTCTTCCCGAGCCAGGCGACGAGTCATCTCTTCGGCCTCCGGCTGACTGACATCCAAGGTCCGGTCGACCCGCTGGGGCTCGAAAATGCGCGGCAGGTACTCCGTCGGCCAACGTCGGATACCTGGAATCTGCGCCCCTTCGCCGGGCTGCACCCCGACGACCTGCACCTGGGGATTCTGCTCCTTGAGATAACGGGACGTGCCCATGATGGTGCCGGTGGTACCCATCGCCGAGACGAAATGCGTGATCCGCCCCTGGGTGGCCTGCCAGATTTCGGGCCCCGTGGTCAGGTAGTGGGCACGCGGGTTGTCCGGGTTGGCGAACTGGTCGAGCACCACCCCCTCGCCGCGAGCAGCCATCTCGTCGGCCAGATCGCGGGCGCCTTCCATGCCCTGGGCCTGCGAGACCAGCTTGAGCTCGGCGCCATAGGCCGCCATCGACTGGCGCCGCTCGATCGACATGTGCTCGGGCATGATCAGCGTCAGGCGAATGCCGAGCGTGGCGGCCACCATCGCCAGGGCAATACCAGTGTTGCCGGAGGTGGCCTCGACCAACCGATCCCCCGGGCGCAGGTCACCGCGCTCGATCGCCTGTGAGATCATCGAATGCGCCGCCCGATCCTTGACCGAGCCGGCGGGATTGTTCCCTTCGAGCTTGCCGAGGATCACGTTGCCGCGCTCGGCGCCCGGCGCATCCAGCCGCTGGATGTGCACCAGCGGGGTGTTGCCGATCAATTGATCAAGACGGTGACCTAACATACGCTTTACCGGCTCGCTTCCAGTTAAATGAACTCGGGAATCAATGGCGGAAATCCGCCTGCCCGAGTATGCCACAAAGGCCCTTGGTGAACGCTTCCAGACCCAGACAAACGGACCCGGACCAGCAGCGCGCCAGCCGCCTACCCATGGGCCTACTCGCCCTCGCGACGCTGATCGCCCCGCCTGCCCTGGTGGCAGTGGATTCGCTGCTGCGGGGAGAGGAGTTCGCCCCCTCGGCCGCGCTTCCGCTCGCCATTGGCTGGGGTGGGGTCTGGACGCTCCTGTTACTGGCCGCTTGGCGGATATCTCGCCGCACCCATGCCGGGCAAGCCGCCGAGACGCCATACGGTGAAGATTCCGCGGTGACCGAGTCGGCCATAGAGCCGCACGGCCCAGACGGCACGGATACCCAGCTGTCTACTGCCTCGGTACTCGAGCTGGTCAATCAACAATGGGTCACCCCGCTGGGGCATATCCGCTCGGCGGTCGATGCATTGGCGATGCTGGAGCGCCGACTGTCCCAGTGCGCGCCTCCGGCCCCGCCGGGCGAGCAGGAACCCGCCCGCTCCCTTCAGCTGATGCGCCACGCCAGTCACCGCCTGCGCATCTCGATCGAGAACATCATCGACTTCCACGAGATCAAAGCCGGGCGCATGACGCGCACTGACGGGCGAGTCAATCTGCGCACCACCGGCGAGGATCTGGTCACCGACTGGCAGACCACCGCCCAGCGTGATGGCGAGGTCCTGCAGTTCATCGGCTACCAGGATCTGCCGCGAGAAATCGCCTTCGATCCGCAGATGCTGCGCCGGCTGCTCGACCGCCTGCTCAATGAGGTGTTGTGCATCGGCCACCTGCGCGAACCGGCGGTGACCATCGAGCTCGAGGATGAACAGGAAAACGCGGGCGGGGACCGGCTGGGGCGAGTGCGCATCACCGTCGACGGGCAACCGCACGACGAACAGCGATCTATGGGACGACCAGCGCTGACCGACCGTCTGGAACAGGCACTCCCCGACTCCCTCGGTGCGCTCCTGGTCGACGACTTGATCGACATCTGGATCATCCGCTGCATTTCCAAGCATCTGGACTCGACACTGGAGGTGGTCGACACCGGGGACGGTCGCTATGGACTCACGGCGGTATTCACCGCCCCGATCCTGATCGGCGAACCGGACAACGGCGACCGCCTCGCGGACACACTCTGCGCGGTGGTCTGTGCATCCGACCAGCACCGCCGCGCCTGGCAGGGCAACCTCGCGGCCCTCGGCGCACGCATCCAGACCACACCGGACTTCGGCCAACCGGTGGACCTGCTCTTCCTCGACGAGCGGATCGTCGAGCGCCACCATCACGACCCGGCGTTTGGCCAGTGGGTCTCGCTGGCCGGGCGAGTGATCGGCCTTTCCAGCCACCTGACCATCCGCGGGCGCCCGGCCGCGCCGCTCCACTGGGCGGACTTTACCCTGCCGCTGTTCATCCGCGCCCGGGCCCTTTCTGCCTCGCTCGCACGCGTACTGGGCGCCCCCGCGCCGGGGCCCCGGCGGCCGAATAACCGCCTGGCCCCGCGACGCGCGCCCCAACCGCAGCCGGCCCCTCCATCCCGGGATCCCGGGTCCCGCGCGGCAGCACCAACCACCCCGGGGCGACATGCCCTGTATTCCTTCGCCGGGCGAACCGCCTTGGTGATCGACGACGACCCCGTCTATCTCGCGCACCTGGGGCAAACGCTGGGTGAGTTGGGATTCCGCGTGCTCAAGGCGGACAACGGCAAGCAGGCCCTGGAACTGGCCAACCACGAAGACATCGACATTGTCTTCACCGACATGCACATGCCCGACATCACCGGGGCGGGGGTCGCCCGCATTCTCAAAAAACGGGCCCGCCACCTGGAAACCCCCATCATCGCCATCACCGCCAACCGCCAGGGCAATGTGCACCAGGACCTGCTGCACAGCGGCATCGAACGGGTATTGACCAAGCCGGTGACCGCAGGCGAGTTGCTGAGTGCCATCGCGGAATTCTTCCCCCTGCAGGCTCACTCGCGCGGCGGGACGGACGCTGACCACCCCGATGCACCGGCCTCGGGGCGCGACCCTTTCCTGACCCAGTTGCTCTGCGACGAACTGCCCAGCTACCGCCGATTGCTCATGGAACGCCCCGACGATCACGATGCCCTGCGGCACGCGGCCCACAAACTCCGTGGTGCGGCAGCCTGCTGCCGTGAAACCGAGCTACAGACACTCGCCGGCGAACTGGAGACCGCGCTGGACGAATCGGCCGATTCCCAAATCATTGAAGGGCGTATCGACTCACTGATCGAATGCATCGACGGCATCAATGCCACACCGGCCTGCGACAGCGACAAGCGCCGCGCCGCTCCGACCCGCGGCGAAGAGAACATCAGCAAATCGTGATTCAGTCCCGCAAGGATTCATTGCTAGGATAGTGTTCACAAGCCAATGCACCCCAGGTAGGGCGGCCACGAACGGCAGGGAAGGAACAAGGACGATGCAACTGGACGAGAGTATGGTTTTCAGCGGACAGGATCCAAGCATGATCGTGTTCCTGTGCAATGCCTCCGGGCGCGTGCTGAGCGCTAGTCCACGTGCCGACCAGACATTTCCCCGCCACGACGGCGGGGAAACCTTGCGCGAACGTCTGGACCAGCGCCTTTCCCTCAACCAAGGGGAATCGCTGGGCGCCGCCCTGGTCGACGGTGCCGAGAGCAATCTCAAGGGACTGATGGACAACCGCGAGGTCACCCTCGGCATCACCCCGATCGGCGAGCACCAGCGCCTAGTGGTGTTGCTGGAAAGCCTTTGCCCACCCAGAAATTTCGATTCGCTCACCCGCTTGCCCGACCGCAGTGCCATGCTGGAACGCATCCGCGAAGTGCAGGAACAGGGCGAAGGCGGCCACCGCCTCCTGCTGGTGGATATCGATCACCTCAAGACGGTCAACGACTACCTCGGCTACGAGGTCGGCGATCGCCTGATACGCGATTTGGCCAACGCAATGCAGAGAACCTTGCCGGATGACGTGATGATCGCCCGCTGGAGTGGCCACGAATTCATGCTCCTGCTGCCGCCGCGTCAGTCCGATCGCAGTCAAGATCTGGCCGAACGTATCCGTATCGCAACCTCCACCGTCCGCTTCGACTCGGTCGACGACATTCCGCACCTGGGCACGGTGACCGTCAGCATCGGCCACGGCGTGATCGGCCCAGGAGAGACCGCGCACACCCCGCCTCGGGATCAGCTCAGTGCCATCAACGCCGCGGTCTACGAGGCCAAACGCACTGGCCGCGACCGGGTGGTCGATGCCGACCGACTCAAGCAGCCTTCGGTCTACACTACCGGCGGCGCCCTCAACCGGGCCATCCATGAAGGACGGATCGTCGCGGCCAGCCAGCCCATCGTCGATCTGAAGACCGGCCAGGTCGTCGCCGACGAAGCCCTGGCGCGCATGATCACCCCCGATGGCGAGATCATTCCCGCCGGGCTATTCATCGACGCCGCTTCTCGGCTGCAAATGGCGCACCGGATCGACTTCGAAATCATCAACCAGACGATCTCCAACTGCGTCGCCTCGATCGACCACCGTCCGATGGCGCACTTCGTCAATATCTCCGGCGACTTCCTGCAACACCCGGAACTGATGGAGAAAGTGATCGAGAATGCCCGCAGCGCCTGCGCCTGCCTGGACGACACCGGGCAAATGCAAGCCAAGCCGCTGGTACTGGAAGTGACCGAACGGGAGGTGCTCGAGGACACTAGCGATGCCTACGCCGCCCTCAAGCCCTTGATCGACTTCGGCCTGCGCCTGGCGCTCGACGACTTTGGCAGCGGCTACTCCTCCTATCGCTATCTTCTGGACATGCCCTTCACCTTCCTCAAGATCGAAGGCGCGCTCGTGCAAAACATGAACGACAGCCTGCGCGCCCGGAAAATCGTCCAGCACATTCAGGCCATGGCCAGCGACATGGGACTGATCACGATAGCCGAGTTCATCGGCGACCAGCGCACCGCCGACACCTTGCGCGACATGGGCATCGACTGGGGCCAGGGCTTTCATTTCGGCCGACCGGAACTCGTCCAACCCCACCGTGTTGCGGAAGTAACAGCAGCCAATCAAATCTAAGCCGGCCCAAGCTTGGGCTTTGTCACCTGCCCAAAATACGCTATCCTTCGCGCCCTGATTCCGGAGTGTAGCGCAGCCTGGTAGCGCACCTGCCTGGGGGGCAGGTGGTCGGGGGTTCGAATCCCTCCACTCCGACCATACAAATCAACGAGTTGGCGTCTTTTCGCGTCGGCTCGACTCCCCAAAAAATCGGTGTTGGTGACATCGTTGGTGACATCTGGCTCTTGCCCCAGAGATCATCATAGCCCGGGCCGGCGTTCCGCCAAACGGGCTCAATCAGCCAAACGGCATGCCGGATGGCAGGCGCCCATTTCTGATTGCTCCCTTGCCCAGGCAGTGACGACCCATGCTGGACATGGGAAGTCAGCCGCACCGGGCAGCTCGTCCTCACGCCCCCTCGATACCATGAGCCACCAGATCGGTTCTGCGCCACTCGACCTCTTGCGGTTCACCCTTTCCGCCCGCCTTGGTCAAGAAGCCCATGAGCCGCCCTCAGGCCCTCGAGGGCCAAGTTTGGCGCGGTTAGGGAAAGGGGTGGCATTCACACCGCCCTGTCAGCGTCGCCTACGCGGCTTCGGCGTTTGAGCGGAATCCGATCGTGCTGGCCGCCACCCTCCTCCATGACGTCGTCGAGGATCCCGATGTCTCGGCTCGGGATCTTGAGTCCGACTTCCCGAAGTTGGTGGTTCAACAGGTCCTATCATTGGCAAACCCTTCACGTCGCGCGCCGCTCGCAAGGCAATCGATCAGACGCACGGGCCGAGCCTCAAGCCGAGACCATCAAATACGCGGACGTTGAACAGAATGTCCGGTCGATCGCCCAACCTTTGTCCGGACGGACTTGCGCGAGAAGGAACCGCCGGCCGGCCTGAGCGTGGGCACCCAAGGCTGAGGAGGCATGTTCAGGATTGCATCCAGAGGCTCATGCTGCCCACGAGGCCGTGGGCCTTGAGAAAGTCCTGCCAGTCGTGACTGCTGAACTGGCTCCCCTGGTCGGAATGAACGACGACCGGGCCATCAGGCTGACGTCGCCACACGGCCATCATCAACGCATTCATGGCCAGTTCCCGGTCCATGCGAGGGCGCATGGACCAGCCGACGACTTGCCGAGAGAACAGATCCAGAACCACTGATAGGGACAACCATCCCTCGTGGGTGCGGATGTAGGTGATGTCCGTCACCCAGGCCTGATTGGGGGCAGAAACGTCGAACTGCTGCTGCAGGTGATTCGGCGCCACGATGGCCGGACGTCCACCACGAAAGCCGGGGCGGCGCCGATAGCCGGTCTGTGACTTCAATCCTTCTCCACGCATCAGGCGGGCCACACGATGTTTGCCGCAGCGCTCACCCAGATCCCGCAGGCCGTGGTGGATCTTGCGGTAGCCGTAGACGCCGCCGCTCTCCAGCCAGGACTGCTTGATCACGCCCAGCAGCCGTCGATCTTCCCGCTGTCGCCGGGAGTCCGGCTGTCGCTTCCAGGCGTAGTAGCCACTCGGATGGACATCCATCAAACGGCAAAGACGGCGCACCGGGTGGGCGCGTTCATGGTCCTTGATGAACGCGTACTTCACCCGGACTGCTTGGCGAAGTACGCGGCCGCCTTTTTTAATATGTCGCGCTCCTCGGTGACTTCCCGGAGTTGCGCATTCAGGCGGCGGATCTCGTCGGCTTGAGCTTGCTGCTTCTGCTTTTCTTCATCCGGCTGCTGATACCGCCGGATCCATGCATAAAGGCTGTGCTGGGAGACGCCAAGATGCTCGGCCACCTCCTTCACTCGCCGGCCTCGTTCGGTCACCTGCTTGACCGCCTCGACCTTGAATTCGTCTGGATAACGTCGATTGCTCAT
>JAGXIF010000030.1 GCA_024635755.1 Halothiobacillus sp. | reverse complement strand
GCTGCCGATCGCCGACAACCAGACCTTCAACGGCTGGGCGACAAACACGATCGCCGCGAGCACCAGCAGCGCCCCGAAGCCCACCTGGCTCAGGGTGGCCGGATCGATGCGGGCCGCGAGCAGGATGAACAGCCCGGAGATAAACAGGATGCTCAGGGTTTCCTTGAAATGCAGGATGTCGTCGAGAGGCACGCCGCGCATGTTGGCCAGCCAGATGCCCATCACGGTCACCGCCAGCAACCCCGACTCCTCGGCGAGCACGTTGGACATGGTGAAGACGGCGAGCACCGCGGCCAGCACGGTCACGTTGATCAGGTAGTCCGGCAGGGCATGGCGCACCAGCAACTGGCCGAGCAGCCAACCGCCGGCCGCGCCCAACACCACCCCGAGTCCGACCAGCTCAAGGAACGGCAACACCACGCCGCCGAGTCCCGCTGCCCCGCTCTGCGACTGGGTCACGATGAACTCGTAGACAAGCACGGCCATCAGGGCGCCAATCGGGTCGATGATGATCGCCTCCCAGCGCAGGATCTTGCTGACCCGCGGACTGGGACGAACGATGCGCAGCAAGGGTGCGATCACCGTCGGCCCCGTGACTACCACCAGCGCCCCGAACAGGAACGCGATCGGCCAGCCCAGCCCGACAAACCAGTGTGCTGCGGTGGCCGCCACCCCCCAGGAGATCATCGCCCCCAGCGAGACCATCCGAATGATGGTCGAGGAGACGCCCTGTATTTCCCGAAAGCGCAGGGTCAGGCTGCCCTCGAACAGGATCACGCCGACGGCGAGCGAGACGATCGGGAACAGCAGGTCACCGAACAACTCGTCGGGATTGAGCACGCCGAAGATCGGACCGAGCGCGATGCCGATCAGCAACAGGAACAGGATCGCCGGCACCTTCACCCGCCAGGCGAGCCACTGGGCGGCAATACCCAGCACCACGATCGCGGTCAGGGAAAGGAGAATCGTGTCGTGCATCGAGACGCTCGTTGGGAACCAGCCCGCATGATAGACGCTATTCCCTCCAGCGGGCGAATCCCGAACCGAGGACATGGGCGGGACCGCAGGCCTACTGAAGGCAGCGCTTTCGCCGGGCATACGCCGGTGCAAGCAAGCAGACCGAAGCCGGCACGCGGCCTCACACAAACACAAAAAAACCCGGGGATGCCCCGGGTTGGTACCGCTCGCCAGCCGCGTCCCGAACGGGACGCCTGGCTAAACGGACCGCTTACGGATGGATGTAGGCCCAGCCGTCCATCTGCTGGTCGGCGAGGTAGGCGACGCCCGACGCAACGATATCCGACTCCTCGGTGTAGTAGAGATCGCTCACCTCGAGACCCTTGCCACGCAAGGTGTTGGCACAGACCTTGAACTCGACGCCGTGGGCCTTGAGATTGTCGATGGCCGCCGCGAGCTGCGGATCCTCGCGCGCCTCGGTCATCATGGCGATGCCGCCACCGTGGACCACGATCTCAATCTCGGTCTCGGGGCCGGAGGGAGAATTGACGTGGTTGGTCGCGTTGCGCAGCCCCGCCTTGATGGTGTTCATGTCGGCCTTGTTGAAGTGATAGACCACCTGCTTGGTCTTCTCGGTCTCCTCGGCCAGGGCCGCATTGGATTGCAGCATCAGCGGGGCGGCGACAACCAGTGCCAGCATCGCGAACAGTTTCTTCATAAGTCTTTCTCCTCAACGGGTTTGAAACAACGCGATCAGCCTACGCCCGCAATACCCGAGCACGGAAGTCGAATATTTTTATTCCGTGAGCACATCCATGAATCAAAGCACTTGCGAATATGCACAACTCTTTTCTTAAGAAAACAGGCAGATACGGTCGCCCGCATCCAACCCATCCGCCCGAAAACCGCAAAAGGCCCGTCGCAGGACGGGCCTTTCAAGACAGGAGAGGAATGGGGGGGGTCAGGCGTCGTTGTTGCCTTGAGTGACGATGCCCCGGCTACGTGAGAAATCCAGCATGCGCTGGATCGACTCGACCGCCTTGACGCGGATCGCGGGGTCGACCGTGATCTCGTGACCCTGGGGGTGCTTGAGGGCATCGCGCACGCTGACCAGGCCGTTCATCGCCATCCATGGGCAGTGCGCGCAGGAGACGCAGGTGGCCGATCGGCCGCCGGTGGGCGCCTCGATCAGCAGCTTGCCCGGCGCGGCCTCGGCCATCTTGTGAAAGATGCCACGGTCGGTGGCCACGATCAGCGTGGGATTGTCGAGCTCCTGGGCGGCCTTGATCAACTGCGAGGTCGAGCCGACCCGATCGGCCATGTCGACCACCGCCTCGGGGGACTCCGGGTGGACCAGGATCGCCGCCTCCGGGTGCTTGGCCTTGAGCTCAGCCAGCGCGTCGGCGCGGAACTCGTCGTGGACCACGCAGGAGCCTTCCCAGAGCAGCATGTCCGCGCCAGTCTTGTCGCGGATGTAACGGCCGAGATGCTTGTCCGGCGCCCAGAGGATCTTCTCGCCACGCTCCTTGAGATGCGTGACGATCTCCACGGCGTTCGAACTGGTCACTACCCAGTCGGCACGCGCCTTCACCTCAGCCGAGGTATTGGCGTAGACCACCACCGTGCGATCGGGGTGCGCATCGCAGAACGCAATGAACTCCTCGGGGGGACAGCCGAGATCCAGCGAGCACTCGGCATGCAGCTCGGGCATCAGCACGCGCTTTTCCGGGCTCAAGATCTTGGCGGTCTCGCCCATGAAGCGTACCCCGCAGACCACCAGGGTCTGGGCCGCGTGCTCGGCGCCGAAGGCGGCCATGTCGAGCGAATCGGACACCCGGCCACCGGTCTCGTCAGCCAGCTTCTGCAGGTCCTCGTCGACGTAATAGTGGACCACCATCACCGCGTCCTGCTCGGCGAGCAGTGTCTTGATTTCGGACCGCAGCGCCTCGCGCTCGGCGTCGGTCACGGGCGCTGCCGGCTTGGAGGCCAGCGCAATGCGGGCGATCTCGGGCTCGAGGGCGACAGGGATCTCGCGCGCGGCGCGATCGGATTGGACGTCAGCAGTCATACGGTCTCCTGGGCAGGACGACTCACCGGGCGCGCCCGGCGGCGGACAAACAAGGCAATGTCATCCATGTGTATGGACGAGTACGCCGTTTGCAAAGACCTCTCGTTAGCCCTTGTCGCCACCCTCGCCACCACCTTGGGCGGCCGGCGCCGGCGGCAGGCGCAACCGGATGGAGAGCTCCCGCAGGGCGGCCGGGTCGACTTCGCCCGGCGCGTCGGTCAACGGGCAGGCGGCCGACTGGGTCTTGGGGAAGGCGATGACGTCACGGATGGAGGTCGAGCCGCTCATCAGCATGGCGATCCGGTCCAGGCCGAAGGCCACGCCGGCCATCGGCGGCGCACCGTACTTGAGCGCGTCCAGCAGAAAGCCGAACTTCTGCTGTGCCTCGGTCTTGTCGATGCCCAGCTGGGTGAAGACCCGCTGCTGAAGGTCCGAATCGTGGATACGCACCGACCCGCCGCCCAGCTCGAAGCCGTTGAGGACGAAATCGTAGGCGCGCGAGCGAACCGACCCCGGATCGGACTCGAGGCACTCGATATCCTCCGGGTGCGGCGCGGTGAAGGGATGGTGCAGCGCGTAATTGCGGCCGTCCTTCTCGTCGTACTCGAACATCGGGAAATCCACGACCCACAGGGCCTGAAAGCCGTGCTCGACCATGTCGAGATCGTGCCCCAGGCGCACGCGCAAGGCACCCAGTGCCTCGTTGACGACCTTGGCCTTGTCGGCACCAAAGAAGATCAGGTCGCCATCGTTCGCGCCGGTCCGTTCGAGGATGCCGGCAATCGCCTCGTCGGTAAGGAACTTGAGGATGGGCGACTGCAGCCCTTCGCGCCCCTTCGCGACATCGTTGACCTTGATGTAGGCCAGCCCGCGGGCGCCGAAGATCGAGACATACTTGGTGTAGTCATCGATCTGGCTACGCGGCATCTTGCCGCCTTGCGGCACGTGCAGGGCAGCGACCCGGCCGCGCGGGTCGTTGGCCGGCCCGGAAAAGACCTTGAAGTCGACATCCTTGACCAGGTCGGCCACGTCGACCAGCTCCAGCGGGATGCGCAGGTCCGGCTTGTCCGAGCCGAAACGGCGCATGGCTTCATGCCAGGTCAGTCGCGGCAGCGGGTCCGGGAGGGCCACCTCGACCGCCTCGATGAACAGGTGCCGCATCATGTCCTCGATGAGGTCCATGACGGTCTCCTCGTCGGCGAAACTCATTTCCAGGTCGAGCTGGGTGAACTCCGGCTGACGATCGGCGCGCAGATCCTCGTCCCGGAAGCACTTGACGATCTGGTAGTAGCGCTCGATGCCCGAGACCATCAGCAATTGCTTGAACAGCTGCGGCGACTGCGGCAGGGCGAAGAACTCGCCCGGATGAGTGCGCGAGGGCACCAGGTAGTCACGCGCGCCCTCGGGGGTCGCCTTGGTAAGTACCGGCGTCTCGACATCGATGAAATCGGCGTCGTCTAGGTAGCGGCGCATGGCACTGGTCACGCGGTGACGCAGGCGCAGCCGCTCAAGCATTTCCGGGCGACGCAGGTCGAGGTAGCGATAGCGCAGGCGGTGTTCCTCGCCCACGCGCTCGTCGTCGAGCTGGAACGGCAGCGGCTCGGCCCGGTTGAGCACGGTCAGCGCCAGCCCGAGTACCTCAATCTCGCCGGAGCGGATACCGGCGTTCTCGGTGCCCTCGGGGCGGCGACGCACCCGGCCACGCACCTGGACGACGAATTCGTTGCGCAAGGTCTCGGCGACCGCGAACATCTCGGGGTCGTCGGGATCGAACACCACCTGCACCAGGCCATCCCGGTCGCGCAGGTCGACGAAGATCACGCCGCCGTGATCCCGTCGGCGGTTGACCCAGCCCACCAGTTCCACCTCTTGGCCGAGCGATCCGGTGTCCACTTGTCCGCAGGTGTGTGTCCGCATCTGCATTGTTTTCAAACTCGTCTTGGTGAAAAGCCCGCTATGGTATCCCGAGCGCGGGGATTTTTCGAGCGCGGCAAGGCAGGTCAGGGATCGGCACGCCCCTCGTCAGGGCCACCGCTTGCCGCCCGGCCCCGATAAGGCTCGGGCGGCGTGGCCGGCGCGAGCAGCCGACCACGAACATCCCGCCGGGGCGGCACGACCACGCCCAACGAGATCACCATGCGGAACCCTTCCTCGACGGTCATGTTCATCTCAATCAACTCGGCACGCGGCACCATGATGACGAACCCCGAGGTCGGGTTGGGCGCGGTGGGCACGAACACGGTGACCAGGTGCTCGTCGGTGCGGTCCTGCACCTCGCCGATCGGCTCGCCGGAAACGAATGCAATCGACCAGGCCTTGCGGCGCGGATACTCCACCAGCACGACCTCGCGGAACGAACGCGAATCCTGCGAAACGAAGGTCTCGACCACCTGCTTGACCACAGAGTAGATGCTGCGCACCAGCGGGATGCGGTTGAGCAACCGTTCCCAAGCATGGATCAGGCTGCGGCCGAGAATATTGGCCACCAGCGCGCCGGTCAGCAGCACGATCACGATGGCGAAAAACGCGCCCACGCCAGGCACCTCGAAGCCCAGCATCGCCTCGGGGCGATAGGCGGTGGGCAACAACACGATGCTCTTGTCCATGAACGAGATCAACGCGTTGACCACCCAGAAGGTGACCGCCAGCGGCGCCCAGACAAGGATGCCGGCCACCAGCCAGCGGCGCAGGGTGACGAAGCGGGCGCGGGGCGGCTTGCCGCCGTCGTCGTCATGCTCCGGATTGCGACTCACGCGCCGCCACCCCCGACCAGCGGGCGCAACCAGGACGAAGTGGCGACCAGCAATGCCAAGGCCGCGAGCAGGGTGAACCAGCGCCGCAGCCACTGATAGGACCAGCCCACCGGCAGGTTGTCGAGCCAGCGACGATCAACCTGCCAAGAAACCAAGAGCAGCAGAAAGAGCATGGACAGCGAGAGGACCGCCCAGGGGAGCATCGCGCTGATCCAGGCCAGCGGCACCAGCAGCGCCCCCCAGGCCAGCCGGTGGCGGGCATCGCCTGCCAGCAGGGCGCGTTCCGCGGGCGTGGTCGCCATCACCACCCCCCAATGGATCGCGCCCAGAAAGCCCAGCATCACGGCGGCATAGGCGGACAGGGCGTCAAGCGCGTGGCTCGCCCAGAAAGGCGAGCCGATCCAGGTAAGGGCGGCCAGCCCCCAGAACGGCAGCAGCAGCCCCAGTGCGAGCAGATAAGCGGTCATGCGCATGGCGATTTCTCCCTGGCCGTTTCGGCCGTCGACTGAAACCTCGTCCCGCTCCACCACGGCGTGCGGACCCGTTCAGGGCGTCTTCGATCATTCTACGCCCAACCACAACCTGTGGAGAACCCGATCCGGCGGGGTGAAACAATTTCGCCCGGGACAACCCGGGCGAAACATGCTCTCCAGTGCCTCGCCGCGACCGGCGCCGCGATCACGGCAGGCATCAGCCGGTATTGAACTTGCTGACCAGCCGGCTGAGATCCTGGGCGTAACGAGCCACCGAATCGCCCGCCTCGGCCGTCTCCTTGGCCGCCGCGGCGTTGTCGCGGGTGGTCTCACTCATGTGCTCGATGCTGGACTTCATTTCGCCGGAGACCGCGGTCTGCTCCTCGGCCGCCGCGGCGATGCGCGCGCTCATGTCCTCGAGTCGCTCGAAGGCGGAGGCGATCTCGGTGAGCATGGTGTCGGCCTGGGTGACGGCCTCGAGGCTTTTGTTGCTCACCTCACGGCCGGAGCCCATGGCACTGACCGCCTCAGCGGCGCCCTCTCGCAACCGGGCGATGATATCGGTGATCTCGCGGGTGGAGTCCTGGGTACGGTTGGCCAGCGAACGCACCTCTTCGGCGACCACGGCGAAGCCGCGACCCTGTTCGCCGGCACGGGCGGCCTCGATGGCGGCATTGAGTGCCAGCAGGTTGGTCTGCTCGGCGATCGCGCCAATCACGTCCAGCACCTTGCCGATCGACTGCGACTGCTCGGAGAGATTGGCGACGATGCCCTCGGCCCGGCTGAGCACCTTGTCGAGCTCCTCGGCGTTGCGCGCACTGCCGTTGACCTGCCCCAGACCATCGTGCAGCTGACGGTTGGCCTGCTGCACGGCCGAGCTGGCCTCCTCGGCGCCGCGAGCGACTTCCTCGGCGGCCTCCTGGGTCTGCCCCATGCCACTGACCAGCGAGTCGATGGCCGACTCCTCTCGGGCCGCCCCCTCGCGGCCACGGCGGGAGGCACTCTCGAGGCTCTCGGAGGCATCCGTCATCGCCGCCGAGGAACGGGCCACCTCGCGCACCAGGTTCTGTGCCGTGTCGGCGAAGGTATTGAAGGCCGAGCCCACCTGGGCGATTTCGTCATTGCCCTGGGCGGGCAGGCGACGGGTCAGGTCGCCATCGCCCTCGGCAATGTCGCGCATCCGGGAGGCGATCTCCTTGAGGGGGCGCGATATGATCAGCACGGACAGCCAGGCCAGCAGCCCCACGACCAGGATACCGGCGACCACCGAACCGATCTGCCAGTTGCTGGTGGACTCGAGCGCAGCCAGCAGGCTGGTCGAACGCTCTTCGATCTGATCGCGCTCGCGCTTGACGATGGACTCCACCGTCTGCTCGATGTCGCGGAAAATCGGTGTTAGTTCGGTGCGCACCAGGTAGGCATCCATGCGCCACTTGTCGGACTTGTGGATCTCGAAGGCCTCGTCGGCGGCTTCGATGAAGCGCGGCAGCTTCTCGGTGAGCTGCTCGACGGAGTCCAACTGCTCAAAGGTCAGCAGGTAGTCGTACTCGTTCTTGATCTTCTCCGCCCGCTCCAGGGCTTGGCTGGCGTAGAGATTGAAGTTCTCCTCGAGGGCCGGCGAGCGGAAGGACATGAAACCGCGCAGGCCCGCGACGACATTGCCCCAGTCGGCCTGCAGGCGAGCTAGGTCAAGCACCAGCTGGCGACGCGAGTAGCGGCTGGCATCCGCGCTTTCCTCGGCGTTGAGCAGCTGGCCCAGCAGGCCGGAAATCTCCCGCTGCAGCGGGTTGGCATGCAGGTTGGCGTAATGCATGCCCGGGTTGTTGAGCGCCTCGTCGTCCGAGGTCTCGATGATCTTCTCGGCGGTGCTGGCGAAGGCATCGAGCTGCTCGCCGAGCGCCTGGCCGGAGGAATCGCGATAGTGCGCCAGTTCGGCACGAGCCGCATCGACCTTCTCGAGGGCGTCGCGGAAACGGGCCAGGTCCTCGTCGCGCTTGCTCTGCAGGTAAAAACCCAACGCGCCGACGGCACGCTCGACCTGGATGCGGATGGTGTCAGCCGCGAAGGCGGCCGGTTGGCCGCGTTCGACCACTTCCTCGACCTGGTGGGCGACCTTGTTCATGTTCACCATGGTCAAGACCGCGATCGCGACCATCAGGGCCAGGATCAACCCGAAGCCGAACATGTTCTTCTGCGACAAACTAAAGCGATTCAGCCAACCTAGCATCTACTCCTCCTGACCCCGGGCGTCTTGTTTTATGCGTTGATCACGGGGAAATACCCGTTCGTTTCCTGTGGGTAATGCATTCTATCGACCCGGGCCGGGAAAACTTGACCCCGCGGACGCAAATCCGTTGCCCCGCCACGAAAGGGGCACCGCCGACATTCAGGTCGCGCTCATCAGGAAGGCCACGAAGCCGACCACGGCAAGCAGAATCAGCGCCACGCCCAGCCATTCCTCGCGTGAACCCTTGCGGCTGGCCTGCATCATCGGCTTGATCCGCGGCAGCAGGAACAACAATACCGCCCCCAGCAACACGGCCATGCCGATCTTCATCCAGAGATCCATCGGCGGTTCTCCCTTAAGCAGATACAAAAAGGCCCCTTGTCGCCAAGGGGCCAGGTGGTTCGTGAATGGATCAGCCGTCAGTCGTTCTGGTTCATCCCCAGCAAGCTGAGCAGGTGCACGAACAGGTTGAAGATGTTCAGGTAAAGGCTCACCGTCAGCAGCAGGTAGTTGTCCTCGCCGCCGTTCACCATCCGGCCGGTGTCGTAGAGGATAAAGCCGCTCATCAACAGCACCACCGCCCCGGAGATGGCCATCGACAGCGCCGGGATCTCGAGGAAGATGTTGCCGAGCATGGCCGCGAGCACCACCACCAGGCCGACGACAAGAAAGCCGCCCATGAAGGAGAAGTCGCGCCGCGAGACCAGGGCGTAGCCGGACAGGCCCAGGAAAATCGCCCCGGTGCCGCCCAGCGCGGTCATGACAATCTGACCACCATTGGGCAGGCTCATGTAGTAGTTGAGCATGGGCCCCAGGCCAAAGCCGAGCAGGCCGGTAATGCCGAAGACCACGCCTAGGCCGGCCATCGAGTGGGCGGTGCGCGGCAGCACGAACCAAATCATGCCCAGGGCCGCACCCAAAGTGACCAGCGAGATCCAGCCCGGCGGCGCGATGACCATGGACACCGCCGCGGTCAAACCACTGAACAGTAACGTCAGCGACAACATCATGTAGGTATTGCGGATGACCTTGTGGGTCTCCAGCCGTTCGACGCCCGCGCCGGCGACCGTCTGATTATCAAATGCCATGCAACCTCACCTCGTCTCTGGTATTCATGTCCATTACGGAATGCGCTCAAGTATAAGACCTGTGTGCTCAGGCGCAATCAACCCGGCCACATCCATCCCCTTTTGTAGGAGACCTCCGACTTGAATCGGCCAGCCGAGATAGCCGCCACGCCACGCCGCACCCTGATCACCGGTTGCTCGTCGGGGATCGGTCGGCGGGCCGCCGAAATTCTGGCCGGGCGCGGGCATCACGTTGTCGCCAGCATGCGCAACACCGATGACCTCGCCGCCTGGCCGCATGCCCACATTCCAGCGGTCCAACTCGATCTCGACGATTCGATCTCGATCAAAGAGGGGCTGGCGGCGGCCGAGGCGGCAGCCGGCGGGCCGATCGAGGCGCTGTTCAACAACGGCGCCTACGGCCAGCCCGGCGCGGTGGAGGACCTGGAGCGCGACACCCTGCGCGCCCAGCTGGAAACCAACCTGCTGGGCACGCTGGAACTGACCAATCTCGTCATTCCAGGCATGCGTGCGGCCGGTTTCGGCCGCATCGTGCAGAACAGCTCGGTACTCGGCGTGAGCGCACTGGCCTTCCGTGGCGCCTACGTGGCCTCCAAGTTCGCCCTGGAAGGCTTGAGCGACACCATGCGTCTGGAACTGGCGGGCAGCGGCATCGACGTCTCGCTGATCGAGCCCGGGCCGATCACCTCACGGTTTCGCGACAATGCCCGCCGCGCCTTCGAGGCGCATATCGATTGGCAGGGGTCGATCCACCGCGACGCCTACGCCCACCAGATCGAGCGGATGCGCAAGCCGGGGCCGGCCGCGCCCTTCACCCTGCCGCCCGAGGCCGTGGCCCACCGCGTCATTCACGCGATCGAGTCCCGCCGCCCCAAGGCACGCTACCCCGTGACCGTGCCCACCTACCTGTTCGCGGTGCTCAAGCGACTGCTCACCACGCGCGCCATGGACCGGGTCCTGACAAAGGCTTCCGGCGGCGGCAAGCGATGACCGACCCATGCTGATCGCCGCATGAATGCCCTCGACTCGCCGATCACCCAGCTGTACTTCCTGATCGAATGGGGCATTCGGCTCGCGGCGCTGTTCATCGTGCCCCTGCGCCGTCCGCCCGCCGCGGCCACGGCCTGGCTCTTGCTGTTGTTCTTCCTGCCCATCGCCGGACTGGTTATGTACCTGCTGGTCGGGCGCCCGCGGATGTCACGCGGTCACAGCGCCAAGATCGCCCGACTCGCCGACACCCTTCGCCCCATCACTACCCGCCTGCAGCAGGCCGCGCCCCAGATCCGCAGCGAAATGCCCGCCCGCTTCGAGGCCGTCGACCAGATGGTGCGCCACTGGCGCCCCTTCCCATTGTTCGATGGCAACCGCATCGAGCTGATCGAGTCGCTGCATGACTTCGGCCAGACACTGATCCCCGAAATCGATGCGGCGCGCGATCACATTCACATGACGTTCTACATCGCCGCCATCGACCCGGCGACCCACGCGGTCTTCGACGCGCTGGAACGCGCCGCGGCGCGGGGTATCAGCGTCCGGCTGCTGATCGACGACTTCGGCTCCAAGAAGGGAATGCGCAAGCTGCGCAAGTTGCGCCACCACGGCATCGAGCTCGCGCAGGCCTTCCCGCGCAGCAAGCTGCCGCGCAAGGCCGCACGTTTCGATCTCCGCAACCACCGCAAGCTGGTGGTCATCGACGGACAGGTCGGCTACACCGGCTCGATGAACCTGATCCATCCGGAGTTTCGCAAGGGATTGAGCTACCAGGACCTCATGCTGCGCATCGAGGGACCGGTAGTGCTGGAGTTGCAGGCGATCTTCGCCGGCGACTGGTACATCGAGACCGGCCAGTTGCTGGATGTCGAGCGGCATTTCCCCATTCCCGAGCCTGCCGGAGACGAATCCTGCGTCGGGCTGCCCAGCGGGCCGGAATACCCCGAGCCCGTCCTGCAGCGACTGTTGCTGGGGCTGATCCATGCCAGCACCGAACGCCTCGACATCGTTACGCCGTATTTCGTGCCCGACGAGTCCACGCTGGACGCTCTCAAGTCGGCGGCACGCCGCGGTGTCCACTGCGAACTGATCCTCCCCGAAAGGCTCGATCACCCGCTGGTGCAGTTGGCCCAAGAGTCGTACTTCGACGAATTGCTGGACGCCGGCGTGCACATCCATCGCCACCCTTCGCGTCTGCTGCACAGCAAGGTGACCCTCTGTGACGGGCGCCTGTCACTGGTCGGCAGTGCCAATCTGGATGTCCGGTCGTCCCTGATCAATGCCGAGTTCGGCCTGCTCTGCTATTCGTGCGAAACGGCCGAGCGACTCGCCACCCTCATCGAGGGGTACCGGCAGGTCTGCCATCCGCTGGCCGCGACCGGCTGGGCCGAACGTGGCCGAGGGCGAACCCTGGCACAGAACCTCGCCCGGCTTACCTCTCCGCTGCTGTAATCCCCAGGCCTCGCGGGCCTCCGAACCCCGCCCCAACGTAAAACGGCGCCTTGTCGGCGCCGTGCTAGTCGTCCACCCCGGGAGGAAGGATCAGTGGCCAGAGGCCCGCTGGTCCAACGCCACCAGCATCCTGTCCCGGGCGCGTAACTCCTGGGCCAGCTCACGCGCCGCAGCCAACTCGTCCTCGCTCATCTCGCCGGCGAAGGATGACAGCAGCTCGTCGGCGGCGGCGTTGCCCTGTTCGACCAGTGGGCTGAGCAGGCCGTAGGCGGCGACGTAATCCGGCGCACCCAGCCCCAGTCCATGGGCATACATCATGCCCAGGTTGTAGCGCGCCACCGTGTGGCCCTGGGCGGCGGCCTCTCGGTACCAATGCAGAGCCCGATCGTAATCGACCTCGACCCCCTCACCGCCACCGAGATACAGCGCCGCGAGGTTGCTCTGCGCCCGGGCGTACCCCTTGCTCGCCGCCCGCTCGAACCAGCGGGCCGCCTCGACGGCATCCGGATCGACGCCCTGACCGTGGAAATACAAGAACCCCAGTGCCAGTTCGCTGGGGGCATACCCGGCATCGGCCGCCGCCCGGTACCAGCGCATGCCCTTGTGGTAATCCTGCTCGACCCGCTTACCACTGCAGTACATGTGACCCATGACGTACTGCGCAAACAGGTCACCCTCTTTTGCCTTGGGCAGCCAGTGCTCGACGCCGCCGTCCTCGTAGAGATCCTGGGTTACCGCCGCGGGCGCATCCGCCGCGAACGCCGGCATTCCTGCCATCACTCCCCCAGCGGCAATGGAGCAAGCCGCCATCTGCAGCAGCCGACCGGCCAGACGCTGCGTGTAATTGCCTGTTTTCGACATGATCCTTTCCCTCCCTTAAGCCCATCTCGTTTCAACAAGCATGACCGCAAACCGCCGCCATTTCAATCGCCGAGTGACTGATTTGGAAGGAAAAACATGGGCCTCTGTGCATATTTGACACATCAAAGCGCTGGCCGTTCATCTCAAGAAGAGATGGTCAGTTGGAAGGCAAACATCGCCATGAAGGCCGCCACGATAATGGTGCCCGCCGCAGCGGCCGACAGCCGCTGCTGGGCATCCGGCAGCAATTCGGCAAAGACCATCCAGATCATGGCCCCGGCGGCCAGGCCCAGCCCGACGGGCAGGAATGGCTCGAATGCCGTGACAAACAGATACGCCGGGATGGCCATCAACGGCTGCGGCAGGCTGGAGAAAATCGCCCAGCCAGCCGCCTGCCACACAGGCACGCCGCGGGGCACCAGCACCAGGGCGATCGCCAGGCCCTCGGGAATGTTGTGCACGGCAATCGCCGCGGTGATGAACGTGCCCAGCTGCTCGCCCCCACCGTAGGAGACGCCCACCCCGACCCCCTCGGCAAAGGAATGCACGGTCATCACCCCGACGATCAGCAGTGCCTTGCGGGCATCGGCATCCTGCAGGTCACTGACACCCGGGGTGTCGTGACGGTCCAGCCAATGATCGGCAATCACCACCAGCACCAGTCCGGACGCCATCCCCAGCAGCACCCGCCAGCCACCGATCACAGCCCCCTCGCTGACCAGGCTGTGGCTTGCCGCCAGCATCAGGCCGGCCGCGCCCGCCGCCCCGACGCTCAGCCACCGATCGTCAAGCCGGCGGGCGAAGGCCAGGGGAATCGCCCCGAGGCCGGTGGTCAAGGCCGTGATCAGGGCCGCGACAAAGACGGTCAGCAGACTGACTTCCAGGGACATGCGGCTGGCTCCGTGGGGCGATCGAGCCGAGAACATTAGGCGGCCGGCGCGGCGAACGCAACGCCGGCGGTCGGTCAAGTCAGATCGAGCTGCACCCCGGCACGTGCCACCGACTCGAGCCCGGAACAGGTCACGCCCAGCAGGCGCACGGCCCGCTGACCGATGGCCGTGTCATCGAGCAATGGCGACAGCGCCCCGAGCAACTCGTCGACGGCGGTCAGCGGCCGGCGGAAGGTGCGCCGCCGGGTGATCAGATCGAAATCCGCGTACTTGACCTTCAGGGTCACGGTGCGCGCCGCTAGTTGCCGGGCGGTCAGGTCGGCCGCCACCCGTTCGGCCAGCGGCACCAGCGCCTCCTCGACCGTCGCGCGGCTGGGGAGATCTTGCGGGTATGTGGTTTCGTGGCCAAGCGACTTGCGCACCCGCTGGCTGACCACCGGGCGCAGGTCGATTCCTCGGGCGATGTCGTGGTAGTGAAAGCCGGCCTTACCGAACCATTCCACCAGTTGGTGGCGTTCGTGACCACGCAGGTCGTGGCCCGTCTCGATTCCCTGGGCCCGCATGCGGCGCTCCGTGGCCGGCCCCACGCCATGGAATGCCCCCACCGGCACGGTGTCGATGAAGGCCAGCGCCTGCTCCGGCTCGATCACGAACAGCCCGTCGGGCTTGTCGAAATCCGAGGCCAGCTTGGCCAAAAACTTGTTGTAGGAAATGCCCGCCGAGGCGACTAGGCCGGTCTGCTCGAGCACACCCGCCTTGATTTCCCGCGCCATCAGGGTGGCCGAGCCGTGACACAGGGGGCTGTCGCTGACGTCCAGGTAGGCCTCGTCCAGCGACAGCGGCTCGATCCGCTCGGTGTAGTGACGAAAGACCGCTTGAATCTCGCGCGAGACCGCCCGGTAGACGGCAAAGCGCGGCCGCAGGAAGACCGCCTCGGGACAGGCGCGGGCCGCCCAGGCCGCCGGCATGGCCGAGCGGATGCCGAAGCGACGCGCCTCGTAGCTCGCCGCAGCCACCACGCCACGCCCCAGCGGATCGCCTCCCACGATCACCGGCCGACCACGCAGATCGGGGTTGTCCCGCTGCTCCACCGAGGCGTAGAAGGCATCCATGTCGATGTGAATGATCTTGCGCACGCCCCTAGCGTCCCCCAAAAACGAACTGGACCCCGAGCCGGCATCGGCTGAACCCGGCAATTGAAGGCGCGCATGCCCGCCCCGCAGGCATGCGCGCAATGCCCTGAACGAATTCGGCCGGCGTCACACGAGACGACATCCCGGTCAGCGCGGCTCCGACCCGGCCAGCCGCTCGCGGACCTCGGCGGTCAGCTCGAGCGAACGTCGCCGGGCGCCATGATCAAAGCTGGAATTGGTAATCATCAGCTCGTCGGCTCCCGTCTGCGTAATGAAGCCGCGCAGGCTGGCCTCGACGCTCCGGGGTGAGCCAATCGCCGAGCAGGCCATGGTCTGCTCGACCACGGCGCGCTCGAGGCGCCCCAGACGCTCGCGATACCCTTCGATCGGCGGCTGGATCGGTTCCGGCCGCCCGCGACGCAGGCTGACAAAGCCCTGTTCCATGGAACTGGCATGAAAGCGCGCCTCCTCGTCGGTGTCCGCGAGATAGACGTTGTAGCCGACCATCGCGTAGGAACGCTCCAGATAGGCGGACGGGCGGAAATGCTCACGGTAGTGCCGCAGCGCGGGCATCAATTCGCCGGGGGCGAAATGCGAGGCAAAGGCGTAGGGCAGTCCCAGCGTGGCGGCGAGCTGGGCGCCGAACAGGCTCGAGCCGAGTATCCAGACGGGTACATGCCGGCCCTCACCGGGGATGGCACGCACGGCCTGGCCCGGCTCGGCATCGTCGAACAGGCCGAGGATTTCGGCGACCTCGCGCGGGAACTGATCGGGATGCCCGTTCGTGGAACGGCGCAGGGCACGGGCCGTCGTCTGGTCCGTGCCCGGCGCGCGCCCCAGCCCCAGATCGATGCGCCCCGGGAACAACGCATCGAGCGTGCCGAACTGCTCAGCCACCACCAGCGGGGCGTGATTGGGCAGCATGATGCCGCCCGCGCCCACCCGGATGCGGCTGGTCGCCGCGGCAACCTGGCCGATCACCACCGCAGTCGCCGCGCTGGCGATGCCCGGCATGTTGTGGTGTTCGGCCAGCCAGTAGCGATGAAAGCCCAGCGCTTCGGCCAGCGGGGCCAGGTCGAGCGTATTACGCAGGGCGACCGCGGCATCGCCGTCAGCGGGAATCGGGGCGAGATCGAGAATGGAGAAGGGAATCATGCGCTGGAGTCTAGCCCGAATATTTCATGAATCGGCGTGATGATCGCGCAGGACATTGCGCCGCACAGGAGATTTTCTGATAGAAGTCCCGCATCAGGGAATACGGTCGATGGACAGAGAATGCCCTGTGCGGTCAAGAGACTGGCGAGGGCGCGTGGATTTCATGAAACATCCGGGCTAGCGCAGCTGGCTGTCCTTCGATCCGCGCCGATTGTAGGGGGAGGCCGCCTGTTGGCGCTCGTCCTGCGCGGCCTGGCACTCGATGCACAGCCGGACGCCGGCAACGGCACGGCGACGGGCCTCGGGGATCACCTCGCCGCATTCCTCGCATTCGCAAAGACTTTCGCCCGCGGGGATTTCCTGGCGCACTCGCTGCAGGGCATCCTCGACCGTGCTGTCGATCTGCTCCTGTTCCGCACCGTCCTTTGCCCATCCACCTGCCATATAGACCTCCTGACCCATTGTCTGGGCTAAGTAATGGAAAACCGCGACCGGAGACGCACCGGCCGCCTCAGCGGAAGTCAGATGGCATCCGCCCGGGCCAGCACGCGATACGTCCCCGGGTGGCCATGCCGACCCGACTCGATCAGCACCACGCGGGTAGCAAACCAGTGGATCGGGCTCACCGGCCCGGGGACCGACGGCGGCTGGGCGAAGCGCCGCAAGCTTACATGGGGAACGAAAGGCTGGCCGTCCGGGGCGATACCGCAGCCCGCGCACAGCGCCCGGGCATCGCCGGCCAGCCGATCAAGCGAGTCGATCGACTGGCTGGGGCCGATCCAGGTGAGCCCCGGGCGCTCGAAGTGACCGAATCGGTCGAGCAGAACGGGAATCGTCGACAGCCGCAACCGGCCCAGCCTTTGGCCCAGGCAGTCCGCCTGCTCGACGGCTACGTTACCCGCGAACGCCAACGTCAGGTGCAGATGCGCACGCGGCACCGCAGGCCCCGGCCCCGCCAACTGCCGAGCGACCCGGTCCATCTGCACCCGGGTATGCTCATCGGGCCACAGGGCAATGAATACACGTCGCTGATCGGGCATCCGCTGCTCACGCTCCTAAGATTCGCCAGGTCGATGACGCGAACCTCTGCCTTCTCTCAATAGCACAGGAAACGCCCGAGCAGCACGAAAAAACCCGCCAGCGAGTCTCGCTGGCGGGTTTCGATCTGCGCCGGCAATGGCGCGTTTGTAGTGGTGGCCAGAGAGGGAATCGAACCCCCGACACGGGGATTTTCAATCCCCTGCTCTACCAACTGAGCTATCTGGCCATGTCGCTGTCGATCGCCGCATCGAGCCACCTTGCAGGAACCGGATGGCGCGCGGCGAGGTGCGCATTTAACGGCAAAATCGCGCCGCGGTCAACCCCGAGATCGCGGCACTTTCTGCCGCGGGCCAAGACGCATGGCTCGATATTTTCACCCAATCCGCCCCAGACGGCTGACGTGCCGCGGCTGGCATTGTATGCTCCCCTCAGGGAAGCCCCTTGAGCTGCCAATCACTCCTTCATCGCGAATCACTCATGTCCGCACGTACAGCGCAGATCAGCCGCCAGACCGCCGAGACCCGCATCTCGCTCGACATCAACCTTGACGGCACAGGCAAGGCCCGCCTGGACACCGGCGTGCCGTTCTTCGAGCACATGCTCGACCAGGTCGCCCGGCACGGGCTGATCGACATCAACCTGTCCTGCGACGGCGACACCCAGATCGACGATCACCACACGGTCGAGGACTGCGGCATCGTGCTGGGCCAGGCCGTGGCGAAGGCGGTCGGCGACAAGCGCGGGATCTTGCGCTACGGCCATGCCTACGTCCCACTGGACGAGGCCCTCTCGCGGGTGGTGATCGACCTGTCCGGCCGCCCGGGGCTGGAATGCCAATGCGACTTCACCCGCTCGCTGATCGGCCGCTTCGAGACCGAGCTGGTAGAGGAGTTCTTCCGCGGCTTCGTCAACCACGCCGGCGCCACGCTGCACATCGACAACCTGCGTGGGCGTAATGCGCACCATCAGGCCGAGACCATCTTCAAGGCATTCGGCCGCGCGCTACGCATGGCCCTGATCGCCGACGAGCGACAGTCGGATGCCATCCCGTCGACCAAGGGCTCGCTGTAATGCAGATCGCCGTGGTCGATTACGGAATGGGCAACCTGCGCTCGGTGGTCAAGGCCATCGAGCACGTCGCCCCGGATGACGCCCACGTGGTGTTCACCGACGCCCCCGAGGTGATCCTGGAGTCCGACCAGGTGGTGTTCCCGGGGCAGGGGGCGGCGGCCCAGTGCATGCAGGCACTGCACGAGCGGCGCCTGGCCCCGGCCCTGCGCGAGGCGGCCCGCACGCGTCCGTTTTTGGGCATCTGCATGGGCATGCAGGTGCTTCTCGAGCGCAGCGAAGAAAACGAGGGCGTCGACCTGCTGGGCTGGTTTCCCGGGCAGGTGCGACGCTTCCAGCCCACCGACCACCGCCTGAAGGTCCCGCAAATGGGCTGGAACCAGCTGCACCAGAGGCAGGATCACCCCCTGTTTGACGGCATCCGACAGGATGCGCGTTTTTACTTCGTGCACAGCTATTACTGTGAGCCGGCCGAACCGGCCCACCAGGTGGCGACAGCCGAATACGGCCTGAGCTACTGCGCCGCTCTCGCCGATGAGTACGTCTTTGCCATCCAGGCGCACCCGGAAAAGAGCGCCGAGGATGGCCTGCGACTGCTGGCCAACTTCACCCGCTGGAAGGGACCGTGGTCCTGACCGATTCAGTACAACGAACCGAGCGCATATCGAGGACGCCAGACCCATGCTCTTGATCCCCGCCATTGATCTCAAGGACGGCAAATGCGTGCGCCTGCGCCAGGGCCGCATGGACGATGACACCGTCTTTTCCGACGACCCGGTCGCCGTCGCCGGCCGCTGGGTGGAAGCCGGCGCCCGACGCCTGCACCTGGTCGACCTCGACGGCGCCTTCGCCGGCAGCCCCAAGAATCGCGAGGTCATCCAGGCCATCTGCGAGGCCTATCCGGACCTGCCGATCCAGGTCGGCGGCGGTATCCGCGACGAGGCCACCATAGAGCAGTACCTCGAACTGGGCGTGGACTACGTGATCATCGGCACCAAGGCCGTCTCCGAACCGCATTTCGTCGAGGATGTCTGCCTGGCCTTCCCCGGGCACATCATCATTGGCTTGGACGCGCGCGACGGCAAGGTGGCCATCGATGGCTGGTCGAAGCTGTCGCACCACGACATCCACGACATGGCGCAGCGTTTCGAATCCGACGGCGTCGCCGCGATCGTGTTCACCGACATTTCCCGCGACGGCATGATGCAGGGCGCGAACATCGAGGCCACCCGCGAGCTGGCCAAATCCGTGCGCATCCCCATCATCGCCTCGGGCGGCGTGACCGACATGAGCGACATCGATCTCTTGATCGACGCCGCCGATGACGGCGTGTCCGGCGCGATCATCGGCCGGGCGCTCTACGAGGGCAGCATCGACCTTAGGGAAGCCCAGAAACGCATCGACGACCGCGCGGGCATCCCGCCGTTCACCGAGTAGGCCATGGGGCTTGCCAAGCGCATCATCCCCTGTCTCGACGTGGCCGAGGGCCGCGTGGTCAAGGGCGTGCAATTCGAGGGCCTGCGGGATGCCGGTGACCCGGTCGAGGCGGCGCGCCGCTACAACCAGGCCGGCGCCGACGAGCTGACCTTCCTCGACATCTCCGCCTCCCACGAGGGGCGCGAGACCATGCTGCACGTGGTCGAGGCGGTAGCGGCCGAGGTTTTCATCCCGCTGACCGTCGGCGGCGGCATCCGCACCCTGGCCGATGTGCGTCGGCTCCTGCATGCCGGGGCCGACAAGGTCTCGATCAACACCGCGGCGGTCCATCACCCCGAGCGCATTAAGGAGATGAGCGACGCGGTCGGCTCGCAATGCATCGTGGTCGCCATCGACGCCCGGCGCGTCTCCGGTGAGGACGAACCGCCCCGCTGGGAGATATTCACTCATGGCGGGCGCAACCCCACCGGACTCGATGCCGTCAAATGGGCCCAATACATGGCCGAACTGGGTGCCGGCGAACTGCTGGTCACCAGCATGGACCGCGACGGCATGCAGCAGGGCTTCGACCTGAATCTGACCCGAGCGATCAGCGACGCGGTGCCGATCCCGGTGATCGCCTCGGGCGGCGTGGGCAATCTCGACCACCTGGTCGAGGGCATCCTGCAAGGGCATGCCGATGCCGTGCTGGCCGCCAGCATCTTCCATTTCGGCACCTATCAGATCAGCGAGGCCAAGCAGTGCATGGCCAATGCGGGCATTGAGGTCCGCACCTGAAACCCTGATATACTCCGGCGCTCTTTATTGAACCGTTGAGCCCTACGTGACCGACACTCAGGCAACACCCCCGGCATTCCGCGAGTCGCGCGACTGGCTCGAGCAGATCGTGTTCGACGAAGCGGGCCTAGTGCCGGCCATCGCCCAGGATCATGCCACCGGGCGGGTGCTGATGTTCGCCTGGATGAACCGTGAGGCGGTCGAGAAGACCGTCGAACTGAGCGAGGCGGTGTATTTCTCGCGCTCGCGCCAGCGGCTGTGGCACAAGGGCGAGCAAAGCGGTCACACGCAGAAGGTCCACGAGATCCGACTGGACTGCGACGGCGACGTGCTACTGCTGTCGATCGAACAAGCAGGGCACATTGCCTGTCACACGGGCAGGGAGTCGTGCTTTTACCGACGCCTCGAGGACGGTGCCTGGCGGGTCGTCGACGAGGTGAAGAAATCCCCCGGAGCGATCTATGGCAAGCAGGACTGACGAGAAGACATCCGGCGCCATCCTCGAGCAACTGGCCGAATTGCTCGAATCGCGCAAGCAGGCGGACCCGGACGGCTCGTACGTCGCCAGTCTGTATCGCAAGGGGCGCGGCAAGATTGCCCAGAAAGTGGGCGAGGAAGGGGTCGAGGTCGCGCTCGCCGCGGTGGGCGACGACCCGCAAGCCCTGACCAGCGAAATGGCCGACCTGTGGTTCCACTGCCTGGTACTGCTGGCCGATGCCGACCAGACACCGGCGGACGTGCTCGCGGAGCTCGAACGCCGATTCGGTTTGTCGGGCCTTGAAGAAAAGGCGCGGCGCGCACAAGATTGAACGAGACATCCTCAGGAGAACGCGACCATGGGTACTTTTAGCATCTGGCACTGGCTGATCATTCTGGCCATCGTGCTGCTTCTGTTCGGCACCAAGCGACTCAAGAACCTCGGTTCCGACCTCGGCGGCGCCATCAAGGGCTTCAAGTCGGCCGTCAAGGACGAATCGGAAAAGGACGAGGAAAACCAGACCGAAGACGAGAAGCGCGCCGAGAACCTGGAGCACAAGGACAGCGAGAAGCCCAATGCCAATCGCGTGATCGAGAGCGAGTCCATCGAGGCCGGTCGCGAGAATCGTGCGGAGAAGTCCTCCGAGCGGAAAGACAACTGATCGCCCCGCTGGCGCAGGATTGATCCGTGTTTGGTTTCAGCTTCTGGGAAGTCTTCCTGATCCTGGTGGTCGCACTACTGGTCATCGGACCGGAGCGACTGCCCGGCGTGGCGCGCAAGGCGGGTGAGTGGACCTACAAGGTGCGCAAGTTCGTCAGTAACGCCAAGGCCGAACTGGACAGCGAATTCAACCTGCAGGATATGAAGCAGGTGCTCAACTCGCAGGAATCCGAGATCACCAAGCTGCGCGCAATGGTCGAGGAAACGCGGCACGACCTGAGCGATACCGGCAACACCGTCAAGAGCGCTCTCGACGATGCCGAACAGACCATGCGCAGATCGGCCTCCGCTGAAAAGTCCCGCCACGGCACAGACGAAGCCTCCGCTACCGATGACAAGCCGGCCGACAAGCCAGAGGCCGAGCAACATGACGGCCGGCTCAAGGCCGTCGAGGACAGTGGCCCGGACGAATTCGACGACGAGCTCAGCCGACTGGAGGCCGAGACCGGCGAAAATTTCCGCCGCCCCTTCGATCCCCCTGAAAATGAGGCCCCGACCGAGCCGGACGAGGCCGAGAAACCGGTAACAGCGAAAAAAGATGAGCCAACGGAACGCGGACGCGACAACGGATGAACCGTCCGGCATGGCCGGATTCATCTCGCACCTGGTCGAACTTCGCAACCGGCTGATCAAGTCGGTTGCTGTCGTATTCGTCCTGTTCATGGCGCTTTTCCCGTTCCGTAACGACCTGTTCCGGCTGCTCTCGGACCCGCTGTCACGGTTCTTGCCGGAAGACACGGGCATGATCGCGGTGCAGGTCGCCTCGACCTTCTTCATTCCGCTCAAGCTCGCCGGCTTCACCGCGCTGTTCCTCGCGATTCCGTTCCTGCTCTACCAGCTCTGGGCCTTCATTGCGCCCGGGCTGTACCAGCACGAGCGCAAGATGGTCGTGCCGCTGGTCCTCTCCAGCACGGTGCTGTTCTATCTGGGCGCAGCGTTCGCCTACTTCGCGGTCTTCCCGGTGGTGTTCGGCTTTCTCTCCGGGGCCGGACCAGCCGAAGTCAGCTTCGCCCCGGACATCAACGAGTACCTGAGCTTCACGATCACGATGTTCTTTGCCTTCGGCTTCGTCTTCGAAGTGCCGGTGGCAACCGTGCTGTTGATCCTGATCGGCGTGGTCACGCCTGACCAGCTGGCCGAAAAGCGACGCTACGCCATCCTGGTGGCATTCATCATCGCCGCGATCCTCACCCCACCGGACATCCTGTCGCAGTTCATGATGGCCATCCCGGTCTGGTTCCTGTACGAACTGGGCATCGTGATCGGCAGGATCCTGCTGCGCCGCCAGGGCGGCCCCGTGATGCGGTCCTCGCCGGACGACGACCCCGAACCGCCTGCCGGCGGGCCATCCGGGGGCACCCCGGCCGGCGGCGGGCCATCGGGCGAGTCCCCATCCGCGCCCGCTCCAAGCCGTGAGCACGAGACCGAACGCGACGAAGACTTCGACTTCGACCGCGCCTTCGAGGAGATCGAGCGCGAGCAAGAAACGCTCGACGAAACGAAGAAGAAAGACGAATCCGAAAACGGGCCGGACGACGGATCGACCAGCGCAGATCGCGAGCAAAGCGACGAGGACGACGAGCGACGCGACCGCCCTGAACCGCGCTAGCCGGCCAGCCGCCCGTCCCAGCGTCGGTCTGACCGTCCGGCCCGCCACGCGTTTAACCTTAAGGGAATCCGAAGCCATGTCGAATATCGCCCCGCGACGCCCCGTCCTCCTCGTGATCATGGACGGTGTCGGCGTCAACCCGAGTCGCCTGAACAACGCCGTGAGCCTGGCAGATACGCCGCGGCTGGACGAGTTGTTCGCCCACAACCCGCATGCCGTCATCGAGGCATCGGGCCGCGCTTGTGGCCTGCCGGACGGGCAGATGGGCAATTCGGAAGTCGGCCACCTGGCCCTGGGCAGCGGCGCCATCAATCGCCAGGACCTGGTACGCATCGATGACGCGATCAAGGACGGCAGCTTCTTCGACAACGCCGCCCTCAACCAGGCCATGCAGAAGGCCGCCGATGCCGACCGCCCCATCCACCTGATCGGCCTGGTTTCCGACGGCGGCGTGCACAGCCACGTGCGCCACCTGCTGGCACTGATCAAGATGGCGAAAAAGGTCGGTGCGCGTCCCTTGGTCCACATGATCACCGACGGCCGCGACACCGCGCCGAAATCGGCGCTGGGCTATCTCGAGCAAGTCGTGCCGAAACTGGCCGAGGCCAATGGCGGCATCGCCACGATCAGTGGCCGCTACTACGCCATGGACCGAGACCAGCGCTGGGAGCGGACCCAGGAGGCCTTCGAGACGATCGTGCGCGGCAACGGCCCGCGCTTTTCGAACGCCCGCGAGGCGCTCAAGGCCTCCTACGACGCCGACCAGACTGACGAATTCATCCGCCCGGCAGCCCTCGACGACTTCGAGCCCCTGCGGGCCAATGACGCGATGATCTTCTTCAATTTCCGCAACGACCGCCCCCGCCAGTTGACCGAAGCCATCGGGCAGCGGGAATTCTCGGGCTTCGATCGCGGCGACTACGAGCCGGTGACGGTCACCTGCCTCACCGAATACGATCCACGCTTCCTTTCGCCGATCGGCTTTCCGCCGGAGCGACCGAAAAACGTGCTGGCCGAGGCCATCAGCCAGGCGGGCATCAAGCAGTTCCACTGCGCCGAGACGGAAAAATACGCCCACGTCACGTTCTTCTTCAACGGCGGCAAGGAAGAGAACTTCGCCGGCGAGGACCGCGTGATGGTGCCCTCACCCAAGGTCGCCACCTACGACCTGCAACCAGAGATGAGCGCCCGCGAGGTCGCCGATGCGACCATCGACGCGGTGCGCGCCAAGCAGTACGGTTTCGTGCTGGTGAATTTCGCCAACGGCGACATGGTCGGTCACACCGCGGTACGTGATGCCGTGATCAAGGCGATGGAGACCGTCGATCTGGAAGTCGGCCGGCTGGTGGACGCCGCGCGCGAGGAAAACTACTCGATCATCGTGACCGCCGACCACGGCAACTGCGACGAGATGGTCGACCCGGTCACCGGCGAACCGCATACCCAACACACGACCTATCCCGTGCCCTGCATGGTGATCGACGAAAGCCCGGTGCGCCTGCGCAACGGTGGCGGCATCGCCAACATCGCGGCGACCGTGCTTGAACTGATGGGGCTGCCATTGCCGAAGAAGATGAAGCGCTCACTGCTGCTGGACAAGCCCAGCAGCTGAATCGCCACCCCCGAGAACGGGCAAAAGAAGGCCGCGCTGACCGGGACCCGGTCGCGCGGCCTTTGCGTGTCCGGGTTCGACAGCCAGAAAGCCAATCGGGCCGAGCGAATCAGGAGAGGCGGAAACGCCCCACCAGCACACCTAGGTCGTCGGACTGCGCGCGCATGGCACCGCCCATGCGTTCGTTATCCCGACTGACCTCGATCGCCTCGCCGGCAAGCACGGCGATTTCCTGCAATGCCGAACCGAGTTCCTGCGCCTCGTTTCGCTGCGACTGCGCCGCCGCCGCGATCCGACCGTTCATGTCGCGGATCTTGCCGACGGCCTGGTCGATTTCCTTGAGTTGCCCGCCGGCCTGCTCGGCCTCCTGCAGGGTGCGCACGGCGTATTCGCTCGAATCGGTCATCAGCTCGGCGGCCTGATGCATGGTCGTCTTCAGCGAACCGATCATGTCGGCGATACGGTCGGTCGAATCGCGGGTGCGCATGGAGAGGGTACGCACCTCGTCGGCGACCACCGCGAAACCGCGCCCGTGTTCACCCGCTCGCGCCGCCTCGATGGCGGCATTGAGCGCCAGCAGGTTGGTCTGCTCGCTGACCGCGCGAATCATGTCGACCACCGAGCCGATCTCGCCGCCATGCGCGTCGAGTTGGTGGATGATCGCGCCGGCCTGATCGAGACGATCGGTGAGTGCCTGCAACGCGCTCAGGGTGGCCTCCACCCGGCTCAGGCCGCCGGTGGAGAGCCGATCCACCTCCTCGGCATACCGAGCGGCCCGATCGGAATGGCCCACTACCTCATCCAACTCGGCGAGGTTGCGCCCCATCAACTCGTTGGCCCGTTCGGTCGCCGCTTCCTGGCGATGCATGCCATCGACGACTCGCTCGCCGGCCTGGCTCAGGGACGACGAGCGTTCCTTCATCGACTCGGCCACCCCGGCAACCTGACCCACGACCTCCTCGAACTGCCGACAGGTGCCGTCAACGGCCCGCCCCATGGCACTGATCTCGTCATCCCGCGACAGACCCGTGCGGGCGGTGAGATCCCCGTCGACGACCCGAGCCGCCACGTTCAACACCCGATCGAGACTGCGACGCAGGTAACGTGTGGTGGTCACGGCCAGCAGCCCCCCGATCAGCAAAGAGAGAACCACGATGCCGATCAGGATGAGCTGGTCGCGCTGCATGCGCTCGGCGACGGCCTGGCGCTGTGCCGCCAGGTCCTCACGCAGGAAGACGGTCAATCGTGCGAGCGCCTCCCGCGCCGCGTCCAGTCGTGGGGCACCCTCGTTCTCCAACAGCCCCAGGGCCGGCTCGATCTGCCCCTGCGAGGCCTTCTCGCGCACGTTCCGATGCACCTCGAGATAGCCCTGCCAGGGCTCACGGAACGAATCGATCAGGCCGCGCTCGCTCAAGCCGGCATCCATCGCGGCCATCTGTTCCTCGATGCGCGTCGCGGCTTGCTCGGCGCGGTCGAAATACTCGCGGGACTGCGGTATGCGAAGGGTGGCGCGCGCCAGCAGGCCGCTCTTCTGCGCGGTCTGGAAGCTCTCCACCTCGCTGACCAGCGTCTGCGACAGCTGCACCCGCTCGATCACCTCGACGCTCAGGCGCTGAACCACCTGGGCGAGATCACGAGACTGAAGCACGGAAACGGTCGCGACGGTGATCAGAAGGGCCAGAAAGGCGCCGAAACCCAACCACAACCGTTGTGAAATCCCCCAACTCAAACCAGGCATAACCACTCGTCTTCACTGCTCAAAAAGGAGCCGTAACGTATCCGTGACAAGTTGCAGGGGCATGACACCCGCCCGCGGGAGGGCCTGGCCGCCTGGGCCGTTATGTTAGAACGTGTCGTTTCCACCCGATCACGTGCCGCCGGAAGGAAGACGACCATTGCCCCGCCCCCGCCACTTCGTCGATCCCTCACGGTCGCCGCAGCGACCAGCCTGTTGCCCTGGGGCACGGGTCAGGCGACCGACCCGCCTTTCGACCCCACGCTGCCGGTCGTTCTGGACGGGGTCTATTACGACGACAGTGCCGACGGTGACGGCGACGCCATGCTCGGCGAGACCGCCGGCATCTTCGATGCCCATAGCCACGACGCCGGGCAAGGCCCTGCGGCCCATGAACATCGCCTAGAGCAGGGATTCAATCTCCGCCACAGCAAAATCTCGTTAACCGGCGGCATCGAGAAGTTCTTCGATGCGCGGCTGAACGTCGCCATGTCCGACGAAGGTGATGTCGACTTAGAAGAGGCCTTCATTGCCACCACCGGCTTGCCGGCGGGACTACGCATCAAGGCGGGCAAGTTCTACTCCGGCATCGGCTACGCCAACGAGCGGCACCGCCACCACTGGGATTTCATCGACCAGAACCTCGCCTATCGCACCCTCCTGGGCATCCATGGCCTGTCGGACACCGGGCTGCAACTCACATGGCAGCCGGCCCGGAGCCACGACACCCGGTTGGGCATCAAGGCCTTTCAAGGCCACAACAACGAACGCCTCGGCACCGCGGCCGACCACGCCGAGGACCTGCCGAGCCGCGGAAGCGTGCCCCGGCTCTGGACCGCCTTCGCCAAGTGGTCGCCGGATCTGGGTCACGATCACGCCCTGCAGCTCGGCGCCTCGGCGGCCTTGTTTCGCAGCCACCAGGCATCCCATCACCATGGCGAGCCGGACGAACACGGCCTCGATGGCGACGCGCATCTCTGGGGCCTGGACGCGGCCTACTTCTTCCATGCGAGCGGACCGCAGGGGCAGGGCGACTGGCGGGTGTCCGCCGGATACCTGCTCGCCGAGAAGAACCTCGAGATCGCGCACCACGCCAGCAACCCGGGCATGATCGGCGAGGCACGGGACTTACAGGGAGGATGGTCTGTACCTGCAGGCGACCTACGGCATCGCGCCGCGCTGGGAACTCGGCCTGCGCTACGATGCAGTCGGCTTCACCAACCAGACACGCGGCCCGTACGCGGCCGTGAATGCCGCTTTTTCCCAGAGCGAACGCTGGACCGCAGCGGCCACTTGGCAGGTCACCGACGCCAGCCGCCTGCGCGCCCACTGATCCGGCGTGGGCATGGAACAACATGCTAACCTCGAATAGCCGCCAATATCGGCGGATATGCCTCGAGGAACTGCCATGACCGACCCGAACCAGCCCCACCCGTCGACGGACGAACCCACCGCCCGTCCGGACCAGCCCCGCCAGGGCATCGGCTGCCTGGGGGTGAGCCTCATCATCGTGGCCACGGTGATTGTCACCCTGGCGATCGGGGCACTGGCAGCGCGCTATTTCCTGTTCCCGGATCAGTTCAAGCCGGTCGAATTGAACGCGGCCGAGCAGCAAGTGCTCGAGGAAAAGCTCGCCACTGTCGGCGTGCAAGCCGATCAGGCCCAACCCCGCTCCGGCGACCGGTTAGCGGCCCAACCGGGGGAATTCGATGCCCAGGGCCGGCTCAAGCCCGAGCCGTACGGGGAAAAGAATGCCCGCCGCGCGGTGCAGTTTGACGAGCGCGAGCTCAATGCCATCATTGCCCGCGACCCGGAAATGGCGCGGCGCCTGGCCATCGACCTTTCCCAGGACCTGATCAGCGTGAAGCTGCTGGTCCCGCTGCCGCCGGACTTCCCGCTTCTGGGCGGCCAGACACTGCGGCTAAATGCCGGCGCGGAAGTCCGGCAGATCCCGACCCCCGACGGATCGCGACTCGCGGTCATCGTCACCGGCGTGAGCCTGTGGGGCGTGCCGTTGCCGAACACCTGGATCGCAGGGCTCAAGGGCGTGGATCTGGTCGCGGAATTCGGCAGCGAGCCGGGCTTCTGGCAGTCCCTCGCCGACGGGGTCGAATCCGTCCAGGTCGAGGAAGGCAAGCTCGTGTTCCGGCTTGCCGAATGACGAACACAGACCCCGAAAACCGACAGGAGGAACCCGCATGAAGACCGCCCTGATCACCGGCACCAACCGCGGCATCGGCCTGGAACTGACCCGTCAGCTGCTCGACGACGGCTGGCGCGTGCACGCCACGGCGCGTGACCCGGAGGGTTCGGCCGAACTCAAGGCGTTGGCCTTCGAACACCCGGACACGCTGCAACTGCATGCCCTGGACGTGGGCGATGCCGAGGCCATCACGGCGCTCTCGGAGCGGCTGGCCGATGAATCGATCGACTGGCTGATCAACAACGCCGGCATCTACGGTCCTCGCGGCGTGGCCTTCGGTAACGTCAACGACGTCGAGGCATGGATGGAGGTGGTCCGCATCAACAGCATCGCGCCCATGCTTTTGATGCAGGCCTTCGCCGAGCAGGTGGCACGGAGCGAGGAGAAGAAGATCGGCATCCTGTCGAGCAAGGTCGGCTCGATGGGCGACAACGGCTCCGGCGGCGGCTACATCTATCGCTCGAGCAAGGCGGCGGTCAACGCGGTCATCAAGAGCGCGTCCATCGATCTCGAACCGCTGGGCATCAATGTCGTGGCTCTGCACCCCGGCTGGGTGCTGACCGACATGGGCGGGCCCAATGCCGAGATCACCACCGCCCAGAGCGCGGCAGGCCTCTGCCGCAACATGGCGGGCCTGACCGAGAGTGATCGCGGCCGATTCATCGACATCGATGGCAGCACCATCCCTTGGTAAGGCGACGCCTCCGTCCCCGTATCTGCCTGACCGAATGACCGGTGACACGGTCCGGCAAACGCATCGGGCCGCGACTGGGCAGTCGGGTCGCCGACCGGAAAACGTCGCCGGGCCGTATCACGCCTGTGATGCCGAACGGGAATCGTTATCGTTAGCGAATATAACGGTGGGCCGGAGGACAGCACGATGCAGTTGTTGCACCACTGTGGGGAGTATGGCGACGAAGTGGCCGTCGTCGCGGCGGATGGCGGCCGGGAAATCGCTCGCTCCCACTACGCGGATCTTGATCGCTTCATCGTCCGACAAACGGCTTTCGGTTGCCGAACTGTTCGACCGCAGCCCCGCCGGCCAGTCTGCCCTAAGGGAAGGTATGCACGGCATGAGTTGCCTCGCCTTCGACTGCCCGCTTCATGCGTGGCGGCGCGGACAGATAACGGTAGGCGTGCGGCTGAAACGCTCCTTTCGCACCATATACGTGCATCCAGAGTGATTGGCGCACGACAATGGTGCTTGCGCAACAGATCAACCGTCACCGCTCGCGATGGCGCCGCATCGAACCAGAGCTGCCTTCCGAACTCCGTCACCACGGCAGGCGAGGAAACAATCCTTTCAATTCAACAGGATGCAGAAAGGAAACACGAGCACCAGTCGGGAAAAGTGTCGTCCCGACGGCACGGACGCTGCGAGCCGACCCCACTCAGAAACAGGCACGGTTCCTGCTTTTCTTGCACCAAGTCGGGCATGAGCGGATCATGTGGGCAAGATGCCGCGCGATCGAAACGCCCGCCATATTCCAGATACCCAACCTTTGGAGGATTAGATGTCCACAGCGACCAATAAAGTCATGACCATGATGGAAGAAAACGGCGTCAAGTTCGTCGACTTCCGCTTCACCGACACGCTGGGCAAGCAGCAGCACGTCACCTACCCGGCGGGCCAGATCGACGAGGACACCTTCGAGGACGGCGTGATGTTCGACGGCTCCTCGATCGCCGGCTGGAAGGGCATCAACGCCTCGGACATGATCCTGATGCCGGACGCCGATTCGGCCAACATCGATCCGTTCTCGGAAGAAGTGACCCTGATCGTCATCTGCGACATCATCGAGCCGGACACCATGCAGGGCTACAACCGTGACCCGCGTTCGGTCGCCCGCCGCGCCGAGGCCTACATCCAGTCCTCCGGCCTGGCCGACGCCGCGCTGTTCGGCCCGGAGAACGAGTTCTTCGTCTTCGATGACGTCCGCTGGGGCGCGGATCTGTCAGGCTGCTTCGTCAAGGTCGACTCCAAGGAAGCGGTCTGGAACGCCGAGCGCGTCTACGAGGACGGCAACATGGGCCACCGTCCGGGTCTGAAGGGCGGCTACTTCCCGGTCCCGCCGGTCGACTCGCTGCACGACATCCGTCAGGCGATGTGCCTGGTGCTCGAGGAAATGGGCCAGAACGTCGAGGTGCACCACCACGAAGTCGCGACCGCCGGCCAGTGCGAGATCGGCGTGGCGTTCAACACGCTGGTGAAGAAGGCCGACGAGGTCCAGGACCTCAAGTACGTGATCCACAACGTCGCGCACGCCTACGGCAAGACCGCCACCTTCATGCCCAAGCCGATCGTCGGCGACAACGGTTCCGGCATGCACGTCCACCAGTCGATGACCAAGGAGGGCAAGAACCTGTTCTCCGGTGACGGCTACGCGGGCCTCTCCGAGATGGCGCTGTACTACATCGGCGGCATCATCAAGCATGCCCGTGCGCTGAACGCCTTCTGCAACCCGTCGACCAACAGCTACAAGCGCCTGGTCCCGGGCTTCGAGGCGCCGGTCAAGCTGGCCTACTCCAGCCGCAACCGCTCGGCATCCATTCGGATCCCGTTCGTCGCCAACCCGAAGGCGCGCCGCGTCGAGCTGCGCTTCCCGGACTCCACCGCGAACCCGTACCTGGCGTTCGCGGCGATGCTGATGGCCGGCATCGACGGCATCCAGAACAAGATCCACCCGGGCGAGGCGGCCAGCAAGAACCTCTACGACCTGCCGCCGGAAGAAGAGAAGAACATCCCCGAGGTGGCCTTCTCGCTGGACGAGGCGCTCAAGGCCCTCGACGAGGACCGCGAATTCCTCACTCGTGGCGACGTGTTCAGCGACGACCTGCTCGACGCCTACATCGAGCTCAAGGGCGAGGAGGTGCAGTTGCTGCGCATGACCACGCACCCGGTCGAGTTCGACATGTACTACAGCGTGTAAACGCCGTCATCCGGCCGGGTGACAACCCGGCCCACGGAAACACGAACGCCCCGCATTGCGGGGCGTTTTTCATGTGTGGTGGCCGAACGGGCGACAAGCCGCTACCGGCGCGTCACTTCTTGGGGACGCCCCCGGGACCCAGCTCCTCTTTCATCCGCTTCTGGAACTCCTGGATCTGCTCGCGGGCCTGCTTCTCGCTCACGCCGTATCGGCGCTGGATCTTGCCCACCAGCTCGTCCTTCTTGCCTTCCATCACCGCGAATTCATCCCCGGTGATTTTGCCCCAGTACTCTTCGGCATAACCGACGAATGATCGCCAATTGCCAGCAATGTGATCCCATTTCATTACGGAACTCCCTACGGTCTTTTGCCCTCTTCAGTGTAGGACATGTTGGTGGCGTCATCGCGGTGACGCCATGATCGTCTCCCCGTACAATGAACCGTTCTAATCATCGCCCCCCTGAATAGAGAGATCGCCATGCAACCCGAGGCCTTTTTCCGCGCTCTGGGCGACCCCACCCGTCTGCGCTGCCTGATGCTTCTGCAACGCGAGGGGGAACTGTGCGTCTGCGAACTGACCGAGGCGCTCGACCTGAGCCAGCCAAAGATATCCCGGCATTTGGCCCACCTGCGCGATGCCGGGGTCGCCCAGGTGCGCCGCGAGGGCACCTGGGTGTTCTATCGCATCAGCAGTGAACTCCCCGCCTGGGCTCGCGGCGTTCTGCAACAGACCTACGAGGGCAATCACGACACCGAGCGTTTCCAGGCCGACCATGGCCGCCTCCAGGCGATGGAAGGTCGACCGGCACGCACCTGCTGCCCGTAATACCTGCCCATGGCCGCACAGAGATCCGCTACCCGGCGGTCACGACTCTCGCTACGTCCCGGCCACAGCAAGTCACCGACGCTTCCATCCATTTGATATAGACTGCGCTTATAAACAAAGACTCAAGCGCCCGGAAGTCGTCGATGAAAGCCACCGCCCACCCCGCCCCGACACTGAAACACCTCGGCCTGATGACCCTGCTGGAAGGCGGCTCGCTGATCGCCCTAGTGGCAATCGCCATGCCCCTGAAGTACTTGGCAGACATGCCCGAGGCCGTCAGCGCCGTCGGACCGGCGCATGGGCTGCTTTATCTGTGGACGATGGCCGTGCTGGCAATCACGCTCTCTCGCCGGTTGCTGCCACTCCACCACGGAGTGGTGGTGGCGATCGCGGCGTTGATCCCGTTTGGCGGACTGGTCTCGCACCGGCTGGTCCGTCGGCGCCTGCGGGCCACGGCCTGAGCGCCGCAGCCATCGCGGACACCGGCCCTGGCGGTGACGACACAGGCCGCAAGCATACGTAGCGTCCCTAGTGACGCAGCTCGACCGGAATCGGGAAGACCATGTTCTCGACCACGGCGGGCTCGCGCTCCTCGAGCGTCGCCTTGCACTCGAGCTTGAGCCGCTCGATCACCTGCTGGACGAGAATCTCGGGGGCCGAGGCGCCGGCGGTGACGCCTACCCGGCTGCAATCGTCGAACCAGGCCGGGTCGATGCCCGCCGCATCGTCGATCAGGTGGGCGGGCGTGCCGGATTGCTCGGCCAGTTCGCGCAGACGGTTGGAGTTGGAGCTGGTCTTCGACCCCACCACCAGCACCATGTCGCAGCTTTCGGCCAGCTCGCGCACGGCGTCCTGGCGATTCTGCGTGGCGTAGCAGATGTCGTCCTTGCGCGGCCCCTCGATCTGGGGAAAGCACTCCTGCAATGCCCCGATGATCGCGCGGGTCTCGTCGACCGAGAGCGTGGTCTGGGTTGCCCAGGCCAGCCCCTTGGGATTGTCGACCGAAAGCTTCTCCACGTCGGAAATCTTCTCGACCAGATGGATCTGCCCGCCGAAGGCCGGATCGAAATGCCCCATGGTCCCCTCGACCTCGGGGTGACCTTCGTGACCGATCAACACCACGTCGCGCCCTGCCCGGGCATGACGGGCGACTTCCATGTGCACCTTGGTCACCAGCGGGCAGGTGGCATCAAACACCGTCAGGCCGCGCTCGGCGGCCGTGTCCTGGATCGCTTTGGAAACGCCGTGGGCCGAAAAAATCAGGGTGGATCCGTCCGGCACGTCGACGAGATCCTCGATGAAGATCGCGCCCTTGTCGCGCAGGTTGTCGACGATGTAGCGGTTGTGGACGATCTCGTGGCGCACGTAGATGGGCGCACCGAAGGAATCGAGTGCGCGGTCGACGATCTCCACGGCCCGGTCGACCCCGGCGCAGAAACCGCGCGGATTGGCCAGTTGGATCTTCATGCTGTCGCTCCCGACGGGCCTTCGCCCGCCTGTTCCGCCTGCTGGCCGTCGATGGCCAGCACCCGAACGATGAATTGGATGTTCTGCCCGGCCAGCGGGTGATTGAAGTCCACTGTCACGGCGTCTTCGGTCACCGCGGTCACCGTGCCCGGCACCGCCTCGCCGTTGGGCAGGTCGAACTCGATCACCAATTGGGGCTCGAGCTCCATGTCCGCGGGAAAGCGCCCGCGCGGCATGGTGTGGATGTTTTGCGGGTCCGGCATGCCGAAGGCGTACTGCGGCGTGAGCAGGATGCGGGTGTGATCGCCCAGCGGCAGACCGACGATCGCCTCCTCAAGGTTGGGCTCGAAGGCGCCGCTGCCCAGGCGCACCGAGAACGGTTCGTCCTCGAAGGTGCTGTCGACCACGCGACCATCCGGCAGGCGGATCTCGTAGTGGATCGTCACCTCCGAATCCTTGGCGATGGTCGGCAGGTTGGACTTGTCCGCGTCAGTCATCGGTTGATGCCCTCTTCGGCCGCAGTTCGGCCCAGATGATCAGTGCCACGCCGATGGTAATGGCCGCATCGGCGATGTTGAAGGCCGGCCAGTGCCAGCCGGCCGCGTGGAAATCGAGAAAGTCGACCACGTGTCCGTACACGACTCGGTCGACCACGTTGCCCAGCGCCCCACCGATCAACAGCGTGATGCCCGCCTGGACTCGGCGCTCGTCGATCGCGACGAACAGCAGCCAGGCCAGCAGGGCTGCCACGATCACCACGGCCAGAAAAACGAAGAACCAGCGCTGCCAACCGTCATGGTCGGCGAGAAACGAGAACGCCGCGCCGGTGTTATATAGCAGCGTAAAATTGAAGAACGGCAGCACCTCGACCGGTCGCGCATAGCTCAGCGCTGCCAGCGCCGCCCATTTGCTCAACTGGTCGACGGCCACCACCCCAAGAGACAGCCAAAGCCAGTGAAGGTTCGCGCTGGCAATTCTCATCAGTGACCCCTCAAACTTGCAACCGATCGACAGTCGTGTGGGAGCGGGCCCCTGCCCGCGAAAGCGCCAGCAGGCGCCGTACCCGCTCGAACGCCGCACAAGATCGGGCCGGAGACACGCGCCTCTCGGCGCGTTTCGCTTGCAAGCCAAGCTCCCACCGCGACAAAGGCCGCAGCAGGCGCGCCTTCAGGCGCGAAGGCCCGACTCAAGCCTCTCAACATCGTTGATTGCCCGTTGGTCTCGATATCAGACAAACCGCCGGGTTTCCCCGTCGCCCTCGATGTTCTCGATGCAGCGACCGCAGAGCGTGGGGTGCGCGGCATGCGTGCCCACGTCCGGGCGGAAGTGCCAGCAGCGCTCGCACTTCTCCGCCTCGGCCGGGGCGATGCGCACGGCCAGCTGGCCGACGCCCTCGATCGACTCGGCCTCGACGTCCGTCGGCTTGTCAGCAAGCGGTCGCACCGTGACCTCGGAGACGATCAGCAGAAAACGCAGCTCGTCACCCAGCCCGGCCAATCGTTCGGCGACAGTCTCGTCCGCCCAGATCTCGACGTTGGCCGAGAGGTTCGCCTTGATGCGCTTGTCGGCGCGTGCGGCCTCGGCGTGGCGGTTGACCGCGTCACGGATGGCGATCACGTCATCCCAGTAACCGCGCTGGCTCGGCCCGGCGTGCCCGTCGTCGAGCAGCGGGGCGAGCGTGTCGACGTGGGTGGCCATGAAGACGGTCTCTTCACGCCCCGAGCTCAGCGCCGGCAGGTGCCCCCAAATCTCCTCGGCGGTGAACGACAGCACCGGGGCGATCCAGCGGGTCAGTGCCTCGACCGTGCGCCACATGGCCGTCTGCGCCGAACGGCGCATGGCTGCATCGGCCTGGCCGGTGTAGATGCGGTCCTTGACGATGTCAAGATAGAACGCGCCCAGCTCGATCGAGCAGAAGTGGTGGATGCGCGCGATCATCTGGTGGAACTGGTAGCCCTCGAAACCCTCGCGTACCTCGCGATTGAGTTGCGCGGCACGGTCGACCAGCCAGGCATCCAGCGCCAGCAGGTCGCTGTCGGCCACCGCGTCCTTGTTCGGGTCGAAACCGTCGATGTTCGAGAGCAGAAAGCGGGCGGTGTTGCGGATGCGGCGATAGGCATCGGCGGTGCGCTGCAGGATCTCGTCGGAGACCGTCATCTCGCCGGCATAGTCGGTGGAGGCGACCCACAGGCGCAGCGGATCGGCGCCCATCTTGTCGATGACCTTCTGCGGGGCGATCACGTTACCCAGCGACTTGGACATCTTGCGGCCCTTGGCATCCACGGTGAAGCCGTGGGTGAGCACGCCGCGATAAGGCGCCTGCTCGCGCAGCGCGGTGGCGGTGAGCAGGGAGGACTGGAACCAGCCGCGGTGCTGGTCGGAGCCCTCGAGATACAGGTCCGCCGGCCAGGTCAGCTCCTCGCGGCGGTCCAGTACGGCCCAGTGGGTCACGCCCGAATCGAACCAGACGTCGAGGGTGTCGATGACCTTCTCGTATTCGCCGGCGTCCTCGCCGATCAGCTCGGCGGCGTCCAGGTCGAACCACCAGTCCACGCCGTGCTGCTCGACCTTTTCGGCCACGGTGCGCATCAGCTCGGCGGAATCGGGGTGGGCGTGCCCGGTCTGCTTGTGGGCGAACAGCGCGATGGGCACACCCCAGAAGCGCTGGCGCGAGATGCACCAGTCGGGGCGGTTCTCCACCATGCCCTCGATGCGCGCCCGCCCCCAGTCCGGCGTGAAATCGACGTTCTCCAGCGCCTTGATCGCATCCGCGCGCAGATGCTGCTGGGTCATCGAGATGAACCACTGGTGCGTGGCGCGGAAGATCAGCGGCGTCTTGTGCCGCCAGCAATGCGGGTAGCTGTGCTTGAACTTCGAGTGCGCCAGCAGGCGGCCGCCGGCCTCGAGCCGTTCGAGGATGGCCTTGCCACCGGCCTTGAGGTCCATGCCGCCAACCAGCGCGGTGTCGGCGAAAAAGCGCCCCTCGCCGTCGACCGGGTTGTCCACGGGCAGGTGGTAGCGCTTGCCGACGGCGAAGTCTTCCTCGCCGTGGGCGGGGGCCGTGTGCACGAGACCGGTACCCGCATCCAGCGTGACGTGCTCACCGAGGATCACCGGCACGCGCCGCTCGAGGAACGGATGCGCCAGTTCCTGGCCTTCCAGCTCGGCGCCGGTGCATTCGCCCAGCACGCGCGTCGACTCGGCGCCCATCCGGGCGAGCGCGTCCTCGGCCACCCCCTCGGCCAGCACGATACGGCGGCCGCCGATCTCGATCAGCTGGTAGGCCAGCTCGGCGTTGACCGCCACGGCCTGGTTGGCCGGCAGCGTCCACGGGGTGGTGGTCCAGATGACCAGGTCCACCGGCGCCTCGTCTGCCACACCGAAGGCGCGGTTGATCGCCGCCGGATCGGCCGCGGCGAAGGCCACGTCGATCTGGTGGGAGGTCTTGTCCTGGTACTCCACCTCGGCCTCGGCCAGCGCCGAGCCACAATCGACGCACCAGTGCACCGGCTTTTCGCCACGGTGCAGATGGCCTCGCTCGATGATGCCCGCCAGCGCACGCAGCGTGTCGGCCTCGAAGGCGAAGTCCATCGAGCGGTAGGGGTTGTCCCAGTCGCCCATCACGCCCAGGCGGATGAAGTCCTGCTTTTGCCGCTCGATCTGGCTGGCCGCGTAATCGCGGCAGGCCTGGCGGAAGGCGGATTCGTCGAGTTTGACGCCCGGCTTGCCATGCTCGCGCTCGACCACCAGCTCGATCGGCAGACCGTGACAATCCCAGCCCGGCACGTAAGGCGTATCGAAGCCCTCCAGCAGCCGGGTCTTGTTGATGATGTCCTTGAGGATCTTGTTGACCGCATGCCCGATGTGGATGTCCCCGTTGGCATACGGCGGGCCGTCGTGCAGCACGAATTTCGGCCGCCCGGCGGCGTGCTCGCGCACCGCGCGATAAAGGTCACGCTCCTGCCAACGCTCGAGCATCGCGGGCTCGCGCTTGGGCAGGTTGCCACGCATCGGGAAGTCGGTCTTGGGGAGGTTGAGCGTCGATTTGTAATCGGTCACGGTAGGGCCACGTCGGTTCAGTTTCGCCGGAAGACTGCAAACCGCTGATTGTAACAGCCCAACTACCGGGCACGCCCAAGAGAAAAGAGCTACCAAGACGAGTGTGTATGACAAGCTAAATTCGACGGGTCGAACCTACAACTGCACACGCCCAGTACTCAGCAGAAGCTTGTGACGAAGCAACGTCTCACCGCTGCCTCCAGGGACATGCTCACCAGCATTCGGTGGCGTCCTTGGACGTCTCCGCGTTGTACGTCGTGACGCCTGCGCTCTTCACAAGGGTGATCGTCGGACAATCCGGATCATTACCATCGGCACGCGTCGCTGTTGCGGTATAACCAACGGCTCCGGCATCGGACACAGACAACGCCCAGTAGCCTTCCGTAGAGTTCGAACCAACGTTCAAATCGGCCAAGTCTGCGGTGTACGCCGTGTTGTTGGAACGCCATTTCTCCTGGGCCATCTCGATGCGAGTGAGCGCCTCATGGGCATCGGCACGCTGACTCTTGATCACATACCCGCGGTAGCTGGGATAGGCGATGGCCGCAAGAATGCCAATGATCGCAACGACGATCATCAGCTCGATCAAGGTAAAGCCCCGCAAACGGGATAAATTCAAAGACATGGCACCAGTTCTCCCTTGATGAGCGCCCAACCGAACGAGCAACGTTTCACTTCCAATTTAAGCCAAATTCGCGCCAAGCATAGCAAGCAAGCGCTGACCTGGACTCATGGGCCGCGCGCGAATTCCGCACCCCCTTGGACGAAAGGTCGATTATTCGGGACGACCGGGACATCATTCACAAGCCATCAAGCCGCTCAAACCATATAATGAAGCAAATCAGCGCAGGTGCGCTCAACAATCCTTGCACGCTACGGAGATGTCGCCCGTCATGATCAAAGCGACTCGCGGATTCAGCCTTATCGAACTGATGGTCACGCTCGTCGTGCTAGCTGTTCTCGTGTCCATGGCCATGCCGATGCTCGACGTACTGGACAAGCGGCGAGTAATTGGCGCCGCCGAAGCGGTCTACAGCGAGTTCCAGTTCGCCAAGTCGGAGGCAATCAAGCAGTCTCGTGACATACGCGTCGAGGTCATTGACGGCAACGAATGGTGCGTTGGCGTGACAGACAAAGACAGCTGCATCTGTACGACTACCAACCCGCAAGACAACAATGCCTGCACTGTGGCGGTTTATGACGTTGCCGAGGACGAAGCGATCGATGTGCTTCGAACTGTGCGGGCTGAAGAACATACCGGCGTGTCCGTACTAGACGACACAGGCTTCCCCGTCGAATTCGACTCGCTTAGGGGAATGCTGAACGGCGTCGGCAACACGGTCGAACTCCAATCAGAAGACGGAGTCAGGCTTGACGTCGTGGTAAGCCGAATGGGCCGAATCCGCCTCTGCGGACAAAATGAACCGGTGGGAGGGTACCCACAATGCGACTGACACAAGCCGGTTACCATCGGCAACAAGGCATGACTTTGGTCGAGCTGCTGATTGGCCTAGCCATTGGGCTGCTCGTTCTCGCGGTTGTAGGAACGGCATTCATCAATGTGATCCGCAGCAGTGACGATACCCTTTCAAGCATCAAGCTCAATCAAGAGGTACGTGGCCTCATGGGGTTCATGGCTTCGGATATTCGGCGCGCAGGCTACTGGGAGAATGCCGCAACCGCATCGATAGACTCGACGATCGCATATGACAACCCCCTAACCAACCGAGACAGCGCGACGGGCGATGTCACGGACATCTGGATACATGACGACGGCTCTTGCCTGATGTACTCCTTCGACCGCGGCGTAGACGGAGATGGTGATGGCGACTTGGAATACTGGAGCGATGGACAAGCACAACCCCTTATCGGGTATCGACTCAACGACGAAGGCCAAATTGAGGGCACTATCCCTGGCGAACTTGTGGATAAATCGGGGGATGCGCATGACGGTCAGACCAATAGTTGCACGACAGGCTCAGCCGGCGCAGCCAACGACAATGAACAGATCGATTTCGAAGCGATGACGGATGATCGAATCATCGAAGTTACCGGCCTCAGCTTCTCCACCAAAGGCTCAACCTGCATTAATTTGAGCGCCGATTCCGCAGATCCCGACAAGGAATGGACCCTAGTAGACGACAGCGTCACCACTCCCGCTTGCGAGACTATTCCGGCAGGCGTGACAGTTAATAGTGGCGACCGACTCTTGGAAATTCGGCGGATCCGCATCTCCATACAGGCCAGACACCGCAACGACAACGACATCAGAACCACACTTTCCGACACCATTAGTGTCCGCAACCATCGCTTGCTGATCCAGTAGTGTCCGCAACCATCGCTTGCTGATCCAGCCATGATCACGAGGGCTGAGAACATGAAAAACAACCACAACCTAAGGCTGAGATTGGGCAGCACACAGCGCGGCATGGCCACGGTGTTTGTGGCGATCATTCTTCTTATTGCAGCAACGCTGGTCGCTTTCTTCACCGCGCGATCAGGTGTGGTCGAACAACAAATCACCGCCAACGAGATCCGGTCAAAACAGGCGCTCGCCGCCGCCGAGGCCGGCATACAAGACGCACTGTGGACTCTTCAGGAAAGCGGGATCAGTGGGATCGACATTACTCCAGCCACAAACAACCATGGCGGATTCGGCGGGGGCGGCGAACCCACGTACCGAGTCAAATTCTGCGATCCGAACAACCCGAGTATCGACGAAGACACCTGCCCCCTGGCTCCCAATGATCCGGTCCAGTGCACAGCAGCAACCGCCGGAGTGCAACAAGCGATCGCCGCCTCATGTGGCTGGAGCGACGACCGTGCGGCACGCCACCTTGTCACCAACATGATGCGTAATGCGCCGAGCCTCCCAGGCACCCCCACTAACCCGGTAACTACGAAGGGCAGCGTCAACGTGACGGGCAACGTCAGCGTTGCGAACTACTTCAATAACCTCACGATTTGGACTGGCGACACACTCAATACAACGAGCGCAACCGGTAAAACGTTTATTCGGAAACCCTCCGCCACGATTCCCGAAAACCCGAACTTCAGTGACCCCGACTCCTGGGCCGACTACACGCCACCGGAGGGCGAAGTGAACGAAAATTTCAACTTTGCCAACTGCTCGAGCGCAAACTTTATTTGCGGGACCCAAAAGGACGTTCAAGGACCGGATGTTATCGATTCCGACACCAGCCTTGCGGGCCTTTCGGACGACGAATTTTTTCTGAACTATTTCGGCACGGATGCTGATTCATACAGGGGAACGGTAGTAACCAGTGACATTGACGCCACCAGTTTGGATGACGGAAGCAATCGTGCGGGTGAGGTTATTTGGGTTGATGGCGACTTGAACGGCCTACCCGACCTTGGCACCCGGACAGAACCGGTCATCCTGATTGTCGATGGCGATCTGGATGTCAGCTCCAACCCAGAATTCAATGGGGTGCTCTACGTGCGCGGCGACTTTGAGGGCAGCGGCACTCCACGGGTCAACGGCGCGCTGGTGGCAGAAGGCTCTGTCAACAAGAGCGGCGGCAATATCGAGGTGCTTTACGACCCGCTCGCTGTGGGTCTCGCGTCACGTCTCGGCTCTGCCGTCTCAGTGCCAGGCACTTGGCGTGACTGGTAAACCCCAACAAGGACTTTCTCCGTACCGGCCTAGCCGGCAGTTCCTGGAGGAACAGAACAATGTCAATTCAAACTGACTTCCATTCCAAACGCCTGCAACGTGGCTTTACCTTGATAGAAGCCCTTGTGGGCGCCGTTGTGCTCTCTGTTGGGCTTTTGTCCATCGCCTCGCTTCAGGTCGCCACGATGAATAGTGTCGGCGACTCAAAGGCTCGCAGCGAAGCAATGCAAATCGCCGAAACACAGATGGAATCGTTACGGAGCGGATATTCCAACCGCGATGACTTCAACAATCTGGACGACATATTTGACGGCCAGTCCGTAGTCCTCGATGGCCCCGGCACCGCCCTACCGGACGGGACCACCACCGACTATGTCGGCACCAATGCGGAATACACGATCCAGTGGGAAGTCGACGCCGTCGACAGTGACGCCTCCGGCGCCCCTCTACTGCTCCTGGCCGGGATTCGTGTCTCGTGGCAAGGATCGACCGATGGCCAGGGGGAAGAGCAGGCCGTTACAATCGCATCGTTTCTCAACTGGGACAATCCGGCCGGTGGGGCGGCAGCGAGCGATGCCGGTGACCCCAATGGCGGCGGCACCCTGCTCTCCCCACCTACCGGGCGAGCATTCCAAGGAGGGAATGTCTATCAGGACGGGGATGGCAACGCCGACATACCCGATGGGGCCGAAGCAAACACCATCGACATCGGCAACGTGAGCATTGATGACGGCACGTATACCTACGATGCTAACGGAGCGACAGAGCTGATTGGTGAAGACGGCCGCGTGCTTTTGACAATCCCGAACGGTAAGGCATTCAGCACCATTGAGGGCCGGCTTTATTCCGACATCCCGCTCAATGAAGAAGACTTTGCGATCACTGCATCCGATGCATCCGCATGCCAACGCTTGTTTCTCGATGATGGCACCTTCGACGGCGAGCTTGAGGTGTTCTACCGCTGCTACGTCGGCCCGGCCTGGTACGGCAATATCGGCGTACTGCGCTTTGACACCGTCAAACCCAGCGAGAAGCTCCTTGTTGGCCGCCCCGGGCAGGACAAAGATTCCACCCGCTGGGACAGTTTGCACCCTACAACCAGCGCGGTACGCTCCTATCGCGGATTCAAGGAGACCGATGACCCAGAGTTCCCGATCTCAACCGGCATTGGCATTGACCCTGATTCCGGTGGCTACACATCGCGAACTCTGTCAAACCATGATTTCCTCCTGCAGGACATAAACCCCAAGAAAGAAACCGAAGAGGACGTACTGGAAAGCCACACCCCTCTGTTCGACGACGGGGTCGGCGAAGGTTTCTGTTTTACTGGCTGGATCCTGGATCCAGATCCCGGCTACTGCCCCAATGTTGGTGGCGAGGGCGCCTCAGGCGGATATCAGATCGTCGTGACCATCGCAAGTGGAATCAACAAATTTGGCAGCCCCCCCCAGTATGCTGGGCTGGCCGATGGAGCGACCCTCGATGATTTGGTCTCGGTCAATGCTGGTGTATGCACGGATACTACGCAGGGAAACACGGTATCTATCACCTGCCAAGGATCGCTAAGCGATACGGGAAGCCAGGGGGAATGGAAAAATTCACTTGCTTTCGTGAACCTTGCTGCCAACGTACGCCTCTGCGATGCAACTTACATTTCTGGTGATGCACCAGGCAGCACGATCACGGTTTCCGGCGACGGAATCGATCTTGACGGCCTCGTCAGAGAACAAAGTGAGATAGAAATTGAGGCTCTTATTGAAGCAACATGTCCGTAACCGCTAGGGTGCACGCTGATGCCCCTGAAGGGTGAATAGCGCCGATCAGAGGTGCCTAATGTGGTCTTTTCAGGGTGGACACCTTGGAGTTCCTCTCACCAACTCCAGGCCCGTCCCGGCTATGCCGGCCGCCTGCCTCGCGCAGAATCCGGGGCACCACCCCGTACTGTAAAAGCCAGAAATGAATCTAGACGACCTCCTGACCACCAACCATCGGCAAGCCCTGCTCGACCTCATACGCCGGGCGGCGCGGACACATCTTCTTGATGGCGGCACCCAGGCCGCCGATCGCAAAAGCGACGGCAGTTGGGTCACCGCAACCGATCACGCGATGCAGTCCGGCCTGCAGGCCGCGCTCGCGGAACGGTTTCCGGAGCACGGCTTTCTCGGCGAGGAGATGTCAGTCGCCGAGCAGGAGGATGCCTGGCGCGAGTGTCTGGACGGGCGGCCGACCTGGGTGGTGGACCCGCTCGACGGCACGAGCAACTTCCGGGTCGGGTTCCCGGCGTTCTCGGTCACCGTCGCCCTGCTGGTGGGCGGCAAGACGCGATTCGGTGTGGTCTACGACCCGAGTCGGGACGAGTGCTTCCATGCCGTCCGTGGCGAGGGGGCCTGGCTGAACGGGGAAGCCTTGTCGCTTGCCAACGAGCCGAAACAACCGTTGAAAAGCTGTCTGGCGACGGTGGATTTCAAGCGACTACCGCGCACCGTGGCGGCGCACCTGGCCTGCGACCCACCCTATGCCTCGCAGCGCTCGATCGGGTCGGTGGCACTCGACTGGTGCTGGGTGGCGGCGCATCGCGTGCAGGTGTACGTGCATGGCAAGCAGAAGCTGTGGGACTACGCCGCGGGCCAGCTGATCCTGCACGAGGCGGGCGGGGCGTCCGCCGATCTCGACGGACGGATCGACTACGCCGACCACCCGCTCGAGCCGCATCCCCGCTCGGCCGTGGCGGCGACGCACATCGAACTGCTCGAGGACTGGCTGGAAGAGCTGAGAGCTGAGAGCTGGAAGACGAGGTTCGCTCGAGGGGCGCAAAATTCAACTCAGGACGGCCGCTGAGGCGGGTTTCGCCAGCGGGGCTCGCTCCCACAGGGTGCTGCAGTGTGGGAGCTTGCCCTGCAAGCGAAACGCGCCAAGAGCGCGTGGCCCGCTGTCAGGCGGTTCATGGCGGTGATCAATTGACCATGGCAGACAAGTCGGCTTGGTGGCCGACGTTGGGCTGAAGCCCAACCCACACAAAACCTGTCGAGGTACTGGGTTTCACCCGCCCCAGAAAAGCAAATGCCCGCCATCTCGCGATGGCGGGCATTTTTCGGTTCTGCTGCCCGGCTCGGGCGGCTGTATCGGGATCAGCTGCCCCAGATATCCTCGGTGATCGAGGCGTACCAGTCGTGGGCGTAGCCGGCTTCCTTCTCGGCGTTCTTGCCGCCCAGCGGCGAGACGCCGCCGGCGCCCTCGACGGAGACGGTCTTGCCGTCCTGCACCTCGTAGACCGCGGCTACGGAAATGCCGTAGTCCGGGGCGACCAGGCTGTAGCAGGTATTCACCCAGCTCGGCTCGGGCGGGGTGGCGTTGTGGAACATGGCCACGATCGCCGCCGCGCAGTTCTTGGCCTGTGAATTCGCGGCAAAGCCGGACTTGGGCAGTGGCGAGCCGATGCAGGCATCGCCCACGACGTGAACCCCGGCATGCACCGTCGACTCGTAGGTGCCGGTGTTGATCGGGCACCAGCCGGAGTCGTCGGTAAGACCGGCGACGTGCGCGATCTTGCCGGCCTTCTGCGGCGGGATGACGTTGATCACATCGCCCTGGTACTCCGTGCCACCCGCCACGACGGTCATGGTGTCCGGATCGACCTTCTCGACGCCACCACCGAAATCACCACCGATCCACTCGATCATGTCACCGTAATTGGCGGTCCAGCCTTCGCGGAACAACGGCTCCTTGGAGAACTTGGTCTTGGGATCAAGCACCAGGATCTTCGAGTTGGGCTTGTTTTCCTTGAAGTAGTTGGCGATCAGCGAGACGCGCTCGTACGGCCCCGGCGGGCAACGAAACGGATTGGGCGGCGCGGCCATGATGAACGTGCCGCCATCTTCCATTTCCTCGAGCTGCTTTCTCAGCAGGAGGGTCTGCTCACCCGCCTGCCAGGCATGCGGCATCTTGGTGTTGGCGACTTCCTCGGAATAGCCCTCGATCGCATCGTAGTTGAAGTCGATGCCCGGCGAGACGACCAGGCGGTCGTACTCGTAGGCGCGACCATCCTCCAGGGTGACCACGCGCCCCTCGGCGTCGATACCGGTGACCCACCCCTTGACCACGTTCACGCCCCGCTTTTCCAGCGCCGTGAAATCGTGGGTGATCTCGTCGATGCCCTTGAGACCACCGATGACCAGGTTGGAGAACGGGCAGGTGGTGTGGCTGGACTGGCCGTCGATCATGGTGACATCGACGGACGGGTCGAACAGCTTGACGTACTTGGCCGCGGTCGCACCGCCAAAGCCGCCGCCGATGACGACCACGCGCTTGCCACTGCTGGTGCTGCCATTGTTCTGGCAGCCAGCCAAGCCGGCCGCCGCACCCACGCCGGCCATCGCCATGCTCAGTTTTAGAAATCCGCGTCGGGAAAGACTCATTGCGATTACCTCTCGTGTTCCTTGTGCCTGCAGGGGTGGGTTATTGAGTGGCGAAGAATTCAGACACCGCCTGAATTTCCTCGTCGGAATACCCCTTGGCAATACGGTTCATGACCGTGCCTTCCAGGCCGTCCGACTTGTAATCCAACATCTTCCCGGCAATCACTTCCTTCGGCAGGCCGGCCAGACGCGGAATATTCCCGGAGCCCTTGCCCTCGAAGCCGTGGCAGCCCATGCAGGTGGAACCGATGATCGATCTATTGCTCATTTCCATCGCCCCCTCTTTATCGCCGGCCATCGATACGCCGGCGAACAACGTCAGGCCAAGCCCGACGGCCGCAAGGGTCCTGGCGGGTAGTCGGCGGCTCGAAGCCGCTTCTCGAT
>JAGXIF010000029.1 GCA_024635755.1 Halothiobacillus sp. | reverse complement strand
TGGGGCGCGTCGCGCTCCATTCCCGAACCCAGGCGGATACAGACGAACGAGGCGCTGACCATCGTGGCGCTGGCCTTCGTGCTCTCGCCGTTGCTGATGACCTTCCCGATGATGGGCAGCGGGCTCAGCTTCGAGAACGCCCTGTTCGAGGCCATTTCCGCGGTCACCACGACCGGGCTGTCGGTGACGACAGGCTTGGCGGACAAGCCGGAGACGTTTCTGTTTGCCCGCTCGTGGATGCAGTGGTACGGCGGCCTGGGGATCGTGGTGCTCTCCATTGCCATCCTGATGGGGAGCCAGGTGAGCAGCCGCAGCCTGGGCGAGCCCCTGGGGGGCGAAACGCTGGCGACGACCACGCGCGCCCACGCGCGTCAGGCGCTGATTATCTACAGTGCGTTGACCGTAACCGGCATTGCCGTGGTCTGGCTGGTGTCTGGCAGCGGCGTGGTCGCGATCAACCACGTGCTGGCCGCCGTGTCCACCGGCGGGTTCTCGTCCTTTGACGACAGTCTTGCGGGCCTCGATAGCTGGTACAGCCGGTTCGCCATTATCGGCATCAGCCTGTGCGGCGCGTTGCCCCTGACGCTGTACGCGATCACCTTCTCGAAGCGCTGGCGTGAAGCCATTCGCGACGATGAGCTGCTGGCGCTGGTGGCGGCGGTGGGCCTGGTGTCCCTGCTGCTGTTCCTGTCGTTCCGCCTGGGTTCGGGCATGGGGCTGCAGGACGCCGCGGGGCACGCGTTGTTCCTGGCCATGTCCGCCCAATCGACGGCGGGGTTCGCGACGCTCGATCTGGCCTCGATCGATGATGGCGCCAAGCTGAGCCTGATGGTGTCGATGCTGATCGGCGGTGGTGTCGGCTCGACGGCCGGTGGCATCAAGCTGCTGCGGTTGCTGATCCTGCTGCGCCTGATCCAGGTCCTGCTGCGGCGCACGACCATGCCTCCGCACGCCGTGCATCCTGCCAAGCTCGGTGGCAAGGTGCTGGCAGACGCGACCATTCAGCGCGTGCTGATCCTCATCCTGCTGTATGTCGGCGTGGTGCTGATCTCCTGGTTCGCTTTCCTGGCCTACGGCTATCCGCCTATGGACGCGTTGTTCGAGGTGGTTTCGGCAACCGCCACGGCAGGCCTGAGCGCCGGGATCACCACGGCCGACATGCCGCTTTTGCTGAAGCTGGTCCTGTGCCTGGACATGCTGCTTGGGCGGGTGGAAATCATTGCGCTGCTCGTGGTCCTCTATATTCCGAACTGGGTTGGAACACGCAAGGAGTCCTGATGAAGGCGATATTTGTCGGTGCGAGCTCTACGGCCGTCATGGCCGCGCAGCAGCTACTCAAGCGCAAGCATGAAGTGGTGATCATCGAGCGGGAGAAGGGAAAGATCGACGAGCTCAGCAATGAGTTCGACTGCGGCTTTCTGCTCGGCGACGGCGCCAAACCGTCTCTGCTGCGTGAAACGAATCCGGAAGAATCGGATGTGCTCTACTGCCTGACCGGCGAGGATCAGACGAACATCATCGCCAGTCTGGTCGGGCGGTCGTTGGGGTTGGAGAGGGTGGTCACCAAGATCCAGGACCCGAGCTACGAGCATATCTGCATCGAGCTCGGGCTCGATGCCACGATCATCCCGGCCCGCACCATCGGTCGGCACCTAGCCGACCTGTTCGAAGGCCGTGATCCGTTCGAGCTCTCCACCATCTTCCGTTACGACGCCTCGACCTTTTCGTTTGTGGCGAGGGAAAACCATGTCGGCCCCGTGGGCGAGCTGGCGTTGCCCAAGGCCAGCCGCGTCATGTGCATCTACCGGAATGAACAGCTGATCGTCCCGGGCGAAGACGAACCGGTCGAGGTCGGCGATGAAGTGATGATCATTACCCATCGCAAGAACCTCGAGGCCCTGCACGAGCAGCTGGACGTGCCGGTGGGCGACACGCCGGACGAACCCGAGGCGACCCCCCAAGCGCCTCCCCCAGGCGTCCCCCCAGGCGCCCCCCAGGGCTGAAGAGCCGCCCGCGCCAGTCAGTCCGGGCGCTGGCCAATGAACGGTGGCCTTAGGCTGGCGCGACTCGGTGGCCAGGGCGGCGGCCCGCCGCCGGCCGTGCGGAGAGATCGCCCCGGCTCCACTACACTCCATCGAGGGAAAGCGGGCCGTAACCGGGAGGAAGACCACGAACATCCTGATCACCAGGAGTCGAAAGACCCGGGCGCGCTGCGACTTCGAGGACATCCCGCCGGGCACCTATGCGCTGGCCGTCATCCATGACGAGAACATGAACGGCAAGCTCGATACCCAGTGGCTGGGGATTCCCACGGAGGGGTACGGTTTTTCCAACGATGTCAGGGCCAGGTTCGGCGCGCCCTCGTTCACCGCCGCGAGCGTCCCGTACGACGGGGAGACCCTGGACCTGACGATCTCCCTGCATTACTGAAATGCCGTTGCGTGAGCAGTGAGAGCCGTCTCACTCGCACGCTCAATCAAAAGATTTTTTGCGCCTGGCGGGACGATTTGGCCGAGGCAGGAGGGGCATGCCTGAGGTTGCGCGTGAGGGACAGGCCGCATTGGTTAACAAGCCTGGGGAAGGGGTTCGATGAGTGAAATGAAAAGATACGCCGAATGGCTGGGTCGCTTTGTCTATGCCCTGATCAGTCTGAGTCTGGCGGGTATCAGTATTGCCATGATGGGTGCCGCACTGTGGGACATCTGGGGGTCGTTGCACGACAAGAGCCTGTTCGTGAAGTCGCTGCTCGATGCCATCGGTCTGATCGTGATCGGGATGGCGGTATTCGATGTTTCCAAGTTCCTGCTGGAGGAGGAAGTCATCCGGAGCAGCTCCACGAGGTCGCCGGCCAAACAGCGAGCGACCCTGTTGAAGTTCCTCGTGATCATTGCCATCGCCGTGAGCCTGGAAGCCCTCGTGTTCATCTTTGATGCCGGGAAGAAAGATGTCGCTGACCTGGTCTACCCCACTTTGCTCTTGGTTTCCGCGGTACTGGTCGTGGTCGGTCTGGGCGTGTACCAAAGGCTGACCCGGGATGAACGAGAGTGACCGGGATGCGCTCGGGGTTCGTGTCTCGAGCAAGCCGGCGGGGTCGCCGGGGCTTGAGGAAAATGGGAAGGGTGTGAAATGGGTAAAGCGAAACTGATCGCAGCGCTGGTGCTGGTGGCGGTCGTGCTGATCATCGTCTTGCAGAACACACAACCGGTCGAGACCCGGATGCTGTTTATGACGCTCACGATGCCCAGGGCCTCCCTATTGGCAATAACGATGCTGATTGGCGTGGGCGTCGGCATGCTCATCGCACTGGGCTTGTCGGGTCGAAAGCGCAAAAGTAACCGGGCTGGTGGCGTGGCTCATGGATAGGGGCGGCGATTTCCCGCTCGCCGTGGCGTCTGCGTGAGCATTCGGGCATCCTCTCGTCCGATGATTTCCGAACGACAACTGCTTTTCCTGACCCGTGCCGGCTACGAGGGCGACTGCGCCGCCCAGGTGCAGGCCGTCGCCGCCGAGGCCGGCGTGCACGGCTTCTGCAAGGCCAAGCCCGATACCGGCTACCTGACCTTCATCGCCCACGCCCCCGACGCGCTGGCCGACTGGTTCCAGACGCTTTCCCTCGACGAGCTGATTTTTGCCCGGCAGATGTGTCTCGCCGGCGAGCCGCTGGCCGACCTGCCGCCGGACGACCGGCTGGGGCCGATCCTGGCCGCGATCGAGGGGCAGGAATTCGGCGGCGTCTATGTCGAGACGCCGGATACGGACGCGACCCGTCCGCTGATGCGATTGGCCCGCCAGTTCACCAAGCCGCTGGAGCAGTCGATGCGCAAGCGCGGGCTGCTCGACCCGCGCAATCGGGAGTTGCCGCGACTGCATCTCACCTTCATGGACTCCACGACGGTGATCCCCGGCTGGTCGCACCCGGGGCAGGCGGCACCACGACCGATGGGCATCCCGCGCCTCAAGCTGTCCAAGCACGCGCCCAGTCGCTCGGCGCTCAAGCTCGAGGAGGCGTTGATCACCTTCCTGTCGCCCGATGAGCGCAAGGAGCTGCTGCGCGCCGGGCTGGAGGCAGTCGACCTGGGTGCTGCGCCCGGTGGCTGGACCTGGCAGCTGGTGCGCGAGGGGGTGATGGTCACGGCCGTGGACAACGGCCCGATGGCCGATGAGCTGGCCGCCTCCCACCAGGTGGAGCACCGCCGCGAGGATGGCTTTACCTTCCGCCCCGAGCGGCCGGTCGAGTGGCTGGTCTGCGACATGGTGGAAAAGCCGATTCGCGTGGCGGCGCTGATGGCCGAGTGGATGGCGCGAGGCGATTGCCGGCGGGCGATCTTCAACCTCAAGCTGCCGATGAAGAAACGCCAGCAGGCGGTGATGGAATGTCGGGAGTGGATCGCGGATCGTTTGGTCGAGGCCGAGGTGCCGTTCGAGATGGATATTCGGCAGCTATATCACGATCGGGATGAGGTGACGGCTTACTTGCGACGGCTGTCGTAGGAGCCTGTCTTTAGGCGTGGTCAGTGGTTTCGCACGCCGTTTCGTCCAGGACAGCGATGACGGGCAGCAAGAGCTTTCGGGGATCCTCTGCACGAATGCAGCGATTCCCGATTGGGGCATGGGTGCCCCAATGCACAATGGCGTAAGCAATTGAATTTCGGAGAGTGGGCCGGGCATGCACCGGCCTGTGCGTCCCTGCACGAAGCCAAGGGTGGCTTCGTGCAGGGTTTCCTTGGGCGTAGAGAAGAAAGACGGAGAGGCAAGCGATATTTCACCGGAGCATTCGGCAGTGGTCTGTAAAGTGGTTCACGGTTCTTGGGCACCCCGGTGCACGGCGGCCTGAGTTGGTTGGCGGGGCGGCAGTGCGAGCGAATCGCATCGCATGCAGAGGCGTGTGTGGCGGCATGGTGACAACGAATTGCGTAGCTTGGCAATCGAAATGCCGGTCGGGGAATGCGGGTGGGGTGTCGGCCATGCGGGCCTGACTGCGCTACACTGCGGCGCTTGTTGGCCAGCCCCGCTCTAATTCAGCCTGATGATGCAAAAGAAACGCCTGTTCCCGCCCGTGTCGCTTGTGGTCTCGCTCTCCCTTGCCGGTTGCGGTGGGGGCGGTGGCGGATCCGGGGATACGCAGGCCGCCCCGCCGACTCCGGACCCGGTCGAGTATGTGTTCGAGCCGATCGAGCCGGCGGCACTGGTCACGACAAGCGTTAGCGGCGAGGCGTTGCCCACGGAGACGGTTGCGGTGCTGGACACGGGGGTCAACCTGGATCACGAGGCCTTCGCCGGACAGACGCCGACCAACCGTCCCATCGTGGCCGGCACCACGGATTCGGCGGCACGCTGGTGCCGAGATGCGGGGGAAAGCGACTGCGGGGCGTTCGATGACGTGACCGACGAGTATGGTCATGGCACGGCTACTGCATCGTTGATCGCGGGAAATCGGACGCGTTACTCCAGCAACGCACAGGTGTCGATCTACGACGTGACCGATCGCGAAGACGGCCTGATCGCGATTCCCTGGGTGACCACGGCGCTCTACCAGGCGGCCGAGAATGGCGAGCGCATTGCCAATCTCAGCTTCGGGCTGGATATGCCGTCGCTGCGGCAGTCGCTTGACCCGAATACCTCCTACGGCGCTGTCACCGGTGCTCATGTTGACCGGTTCGTCCGTTCGGGCGGGGTGATGGTCTCGGCCGCGGGCAACGAGGGGATCAGTTACTCGAGCGTCGCCGGCGAGAGCTGGGCGAGAGAACGGCGGCGCGCCGACTCGATGCTCGATCAGTACCTGGTGGCCGGTTCGCTGTGGGGCGATTCGCTGGCGGCGTATTCAAACTTCGCGGGTGAAAACCGCCTGGTCCAGACGCGTTTCCTTGTCACCCAGGGCCAGCACCGGGCGGCCTCGGTGCGCAGCGACACGGGTTACGAAACGGTGGCCGGTACGTCGTTCGCCGCACCGATCCTCTCCGCGGGCATGGCCACCCTGCTCTCGCTCTGGGATCACCTGACACCGGCCGAGGCCGCGCAACGGCTGCTGGATACCACTGAACGGCGGTTCGCCAACGAGAACGACGTGGCGGAGGACGATTACGGGGACGCCTCCTGCGGCGCGTCCGGCGAGGTGGACTGCGGTCTGTACACCTACGGTCAGGGTCGTCTCGATCTCGACGCCGCGCTGGCGCCGGAGGGCGTGCCGGCCATCGCCACCGCGGCCCGTGTGCCGGACGCGGACCACCGCCAGGCGGGCGTGGGCATCGACCGTTCCGGGTTGGTGCTGCCGGCCGGGCTGGGCGATGCCGGCGAGCGTATCGCCGCGGCCGTCGGCGAGGTGCAGGTGTTTGACGATCTCGGCCGGGACTACACGGCGAACCTCGCCTCGATGGTGCAGACGCACCGTGACCCGACGGCTGGGCTGGGCTTCCGCATGAGCGAGGCGCTGACCGCCGGCCTGACCGCTCCGGTCGCCTCGAACGCTGACGAGGCCACCGGCACGCGGCAGACGGTCGGGCTCGACGCCGGCGGTCGGGTCAACATGGCCGCTGTTGGGGTCGATGCCGAGGCGCATGGCCTGGGTCTGACTGCCTACCACTTCGGCAACGGCGCCTCGGCCCCGGATGCCGCCGGTTTCCGGCCGATGGGCATGGTCAGCTACTCGGGCAACACGCCCATGGCCGACCAGCTCGATGCGGCTAACGGCGTGAACGTCGACGTGCCGCTGGCAGGCAACCTGTCGCTGACCTCCGGCTACTGGCAGGGCGAGAAGCGCTTGTCGCTGGACCGGAGCGCCCGGGCCAACCGCATCAGCAACATCGCCGTGGGTCTGAAGGCCACGCTTGTCGATGGTGTCGACGTGACCGCGGGCTATGCCTCGCTGGACGAGAGCGCCGGCGTCATGGGCATGACCGGCATGGGCGGCTTTGCCACCGACGGTGGCTCCTCGATGGGCCTGATGCAGCTGGGTCTCAACGCCCGCTTCGGCGCCTTCCAGGCCTTCGTCAACTACCAGGGTGGACAGGTGGAGGCTACCTTCGGCAACAGCCTGATCTCCCGCCTGAAGGCGGACGTCGAGCAGATGGCTGTGGGGGCCTCGTATGGGTTTGATGCCGGTCGCCGGCAGGTCGCCTTCGTCGCCAGCCAGCCGATGCACCTGACCGACGGCTCGGCCTCCCTGAGGCTCGCCGCCGATCGCACCCGCGAGGGCGAGGTGATCTATCGCCACGAGTCAGTCGACTTCTCCGCTGCCGGCGCGCCGACGAATTACGAGTTCGGCTACCGCCAGCGGATCGGCAAGCATGCCCTGTTCGGCCTGAATGCGGTGCGGATGGAGAACGGGCCGAACCGGGGCGACGGTGGCGTGGATCACGGTGCCATGGCGATGGTGTCGCTGCGGTTCTGACGCATGGCTGCGGGGGACGTCGGGATGAGGCATCGTGTCGTGCACGCGTCCGGGAAGACCGATCGCGCCGCGCGAAGGGTTGCAGGCGTGCTGGCGTTCGTGTGGCTGTCGGCCATCACAACGAGCGCGTATGCCGATGTGGCGGTGGCGATGTGGTGTCATGGAATCGAGCAGGAGCTGGTTGCACTGGAAGAGAGCCTGCCCCGGCAACTGTCTAGCACTACGACCCTGGTCGCACTGGAGGTTTCACTGGATCCGCGCGGGAAGCAGTGTCGGGTCCATGCCCGCCATCGGGTCGATACCGACCAAGCCGCGTCCGATCTGCTGGCGATCGCAGAGGAGAAAGGTCAGGATTGGGTGACGGAGAGGCATGTCTACCGGGAGCTGGCCACCGAGCGCTACCGGCAGCGCATGCACGAGTTGCTGCGCGCCCGCATCGCGTCACACCCGTTGGCCACCCGGGCCACTGCCCTGCCCCACAAGCTACGCACCGCGATGCGCGTGCGGTTTCGCTACGAGTACAGCGCCAGCCCCGCGGTGACTGTGACGCCGCTGGAGGTATCGCTCGATGGTCAGGAACTCGCCCGTCTGAGCAGCCAGCAGAGTCGCGAAAGGGGACGCTAACGCCTCGGGCATCGGCCGCGAAAGGCAGGGAGCGGTCGTTGTGCTAGTGTGATGAAGACTTGCCCGCTCGATTCGGCGGGAGTATGGCCGCTGAACCCGGAGGTGCCGCCCATGGAATCCCGTTTCAAAAACGCCGCCCTTTTCGGTGGCTGTGTCTTCTTGTGCTCCGGCATCGCCAGCGCGCAGACCGGCACGCTGGAGAATCCCAAGCCGCAGGCGACCAAGAGCGGGGTGGGTGTGATCTCCGGCTGGCATTGCGATGCCGACCGGATCACCGCGTCCATCGACAACCGGGCGCCGATCGTCGTTCCCTACGGCTCGCCGCGTGGCGACACCCGCTCAATCTGCGGTGATGCCGACAACGGCTTCGCCCTGCAGGTGAACTACAACCTCTACGGCGAGGGCACGCACTTGGTGCAAGCCTTCGCCGATGGAGAAAAGTTCGCGGAAACGCGCTTCGAGGTCACCACCTTTGGCCTGCCCTTCCTCAAGGGAAAGACCGGCACCTTCAATCTCGAGGATTTCCCGGAAGTGGGACGATCCACTGTGGTGGCCTGGGAGGAGTCCACACAGGGCTTTCAGGTGCAGGGCACGCGCAACAACTTCGGCAATGGTCTCAATGGCGAGTACGCCCTGCAGCGATTCTCGCTCCAGACGACCGACGAGATTGTCCATACGGATCAGAGCAACATAGCGGCAACCGGCACGATGACGATCGTCAACGGCAGTATGCGGCAATCGTTCGACCTGCGTGTCAACGACCAGCGCCAGACCGTCTCCGTGCAGGCGCGTTGTGACGACTACGGTTATCGGTTGTCATGCGTGACCGCGGGGGGGCAGCGATCCTCGGTGGTGCTCGTCAAACGCAATGACCGGGAGGTTATCACCTCCAGCACCCTCTACGTCGAAGGCCGATACGTCACCGAGATCGACCACTGGGTGAAAACCGCCAATTTTGCCGGTGGCACGCTCAGCGCCGTCCCGGCCTCCGCTGACCTGCCCTCGGCCTTCACGCCCATCGGTCTGGGCGCCCACGAGGCCCTGACCCGGACGGACCGATTGCCCTGAGAGGTGTTGGCGGATTTTCTCCCGCCGAGTGTGGCAGGGTCCCGGGAACAATCCGGGACACGGCAGGCAAAACTCACCGTCGCGCGCCCGATCGATGGCAGAATCCGCTCACCTTCACTCGGGCTTGAAACGGGTTCACCTGGCGTTGACTCACTGTAGTGGTCAAGCGATCTTGGACAGTTGGTTGAGTGATTTTTCGGTTGCTGCCGGCGTTTTGCCGTCCAAGTACTGGTGCGGGCGGACCGAATCGTAATAGCTCATCAGGTACGCGCCAGCGTCTTGCCTGGCATCGGCGATCGACTCATAGCCTCCGTCGGCCATTCACTCGCTCTTGAAGCTGCGAAAAAGCCGCTTCATCGGCGCATTGTCCCAGCAGTTTCCCCGACGGCTCATGCTCGGCTCCACGCCAAAGCGGGAGCGCGCCGCCAGATAACACCAGCGGCCACCGGCCCAAAGGTAGGTGATATCGCCACACCAGACCTGGTTGGGCTGTTCCACAGCGAACTCGCGGCCCAGCCGGTTCGGCACGTCGGACTTCTCCTGCCGGGGGTGCTTGTACGGTGCACGGCGTGGCTGTCGGCTGAAGAGAGTTGGACTCCCGCATGAGTCGCCGAACCTTGAACCGCCTGATCCATACGCCGTTGGCGGTGAAGCGGGCTCGCAGCGTGCGGCTGCCAGCCGCCCCCGGTTCCCGTTAAAGTACCGGCTTGCCCGGGCTCGAAGCTCAAGCCGGTCGGCATCCACCTTGCGATCCTTCCGTTCGCGGTAGTGGTAGTCGCTTGATCGGGAAACACCCAGCATCCGGCAGGCGAAGGCTACGTTGACAGGCTCTCCCAGTCGGTCGATCACCGCGAATGTCGTGTCTCGTCCTCGACGAAGAGAGCCGTCGCCTTTTTTAGGGTCGCTTTCTCCTGCTCCAGGCGCTTGACCTTGGTCTCCAGCTCGGCGATCCGGCGATGCTCCTCGGTCAACGGGGCATGGTCCTTCGGGACCGTGCCCTCCCGTTCGGCACGGGCCTGCTCGACCCAGCGGCGCAGCGCCGTGTCGCCGATGTTGAGCGAGGCGCGTGCCTCGGGAACCGTGTAGCCCTGGTTCAGCACCAGGGTCGCCGCCTCGAGCGTGAACTCGGCTGAGAAATGTCGTCGTCCCATCCTGATACACCTCGTGGTCACGGTGGCAAAATCACCACCTATCGCGGTGTCCAAGATCAGTGGACCACTTCAGATCGTTCAGGGACAAGTGCGCGTGAAACCTATCCCTCTCGTTTTCCAGCGACCTGCCACCTTCAATAACATCCGCTGCCGACACGCGTCGTTCAAACAGGTATGCCATCCTGACGGCAGCCCGACTACTGTCGGAGAGCCGCGCCACTTGCGGTTATATCCCCGTCATGCCATTTGAAACGGATTAACGCAGGCAGACACCCAGATGATCCCCACCGAAACCATCGAGCAACTCGCCGACCTCCTCGCCCGCTTCGAGCGCAATGAGACCGAGGCCGAGGCGCTCTGCGACGACCTCGCCACGGTGCGTGATCAGGACATCGCCCGAGCGATGGCCGAGCTGGATCGCGACGGCATGGCCCGCGTGCTGGAATTGCTGCCGGCCCAACGGCGGGGCGAGGTGTTCGGCTTTCTCGAGCCGCGGACTCAATTCGCGCTGACCGAACGGCTGGACGACGAGGCCGCGCGGGAGTTGATCGAAGGCCTGCGCCCCGACAATCTCACCGCACTGCTCGAGGCCCTCTCGCCGGAGGAGGGCGAGGCGGTGGTGCGCCGCCTCAGTCCAGACCGGGTCGGGCAGGCGATGCGATTGCTGGGGTATCCGCCGGAGAGTGCCGGGCGGCTGATGACGCCGGATTTCATCGCGTTGCGACCCGTCTGGACGTTGTCGCATGCGCTGAGGCATGTGCAGGGGCATGCCGGGCGCAGCGAGACGGTGGATATCCTGTTCATCACCGACGAGCGCGGCAAGTTGCTCGGATGGGCGGGGCTGCGCACGCTGGTGCTGGGCGATCCGGAGGCGAAGGTCGAGTCCCTGCTCGGCGACGAGCCGGTGAGCATCGTCGTCTCCGAGGATCGCGAGGAGGCGGCCCGCTTGATCCAGCATTATGACCTGACCGCGCTGCCGGTGGTCGACGACGGCGGCGTGCTCCTGGGGATGGTGACCATCGACGACGTGATGGACGTGGTCGAGGAGGAAGCCACCGAGGACATCCACAAGCTTGGCGGCCTGGGGGCGCAGCATCTGAGCCTGCGCGGGGCCTCCATTCTCGAGCTGTTCAAGAAGCGCATCGGCTGGCTGTTGCTGCTGGTGTTCCTGGCCATCTTCGCCGCGGGGGCAGTGTCCCAGTTCGAGGAGACGCTGGAGGCGGCGGTGGTGCTGACCTTCTTCCTGCCGCTGATCATCGGCTCGGGCGGCAACGCCGGCTCGCAGGGCGCGACCATGATGGTGCGCGCCCTGGCCACCGGTGACGTGGGGCCCCGGGACTGGCTTAAGCTGTGGGTGCGGGAGCTGGGCGTGGCCAGTGCGCTGGGCGTCACCATGGGGACGGCGGCCTGGGGCATCGGGCTGTTCTACGGCGGCACCATGCTGGCCAACGTGGTGTTCCTGTCGATGATCGCGGTGGTGATCTTCGGCAGCATGGTGGGCATGCTGCTGCCGTTCTTGCTGACCCGCTTTCGCCTTGACCCGGCCACGGCCTCGGCCCCGCTGATCACCTCGATTGCCGACATTGGCGGCATCCTGATCTACTTCGGCATCGCCACCGTCTGGATCCAGGCGACGCCGGCGGGCTAAGGCCCGCCTTCCGGGTTATTTTTTCTTGTCGTGTTTGATGGTCGGTTCATCCAGCGCCCTGGCTTGTGCCTCGGCCGCGATCCGCATCACCTCGATCCGGGCATAGCGCTTGTCGTTCGCCGGGATGATGTGCCACGGCGCGTACTCGGTGGAGGTGCGGATCACCATCTCGTTGACCGCGGCCTTGTAGTCGTCCCACTTTTCGCGGTTGCGCCAGTCATCGGGCGTGATCTTGTGCTGCTTGTAGGGCGTCTTCTGGCGGGCTTCGAAGCGCTTGAGCTGCTCCTCGGGCGTGATGTTGAGCCAGAACTTGAGCAGGGTGACACCGTGGTCGGCGAGCTGCTCCTCGAAGGTGTTGATCTCGTGGTAGGCGCGGGCCCAGTCGGGCTGTGAGGTGAGACCCTCGACCCGTTCGACCAGCACCCGGCCGTACCAGGAGCGGTCGAAGATGCTCCAATAACCGTCGCGCGGCACGTGTCGCCAGAAGCGCCACAGGTAGTGGTGCTCGGCCTCCTCGTCGCTGGGCGCGGCGATGGGGATCACGCGGTAGAGGCGGGCGTCGAGCGCCTGGGTGAGCCGGCGGATGGCCCCGCCCTTGCCGGCGGCGTCCCAGCCCTCGAACAGTACGACGACCGGCCGGCGCGCCTCGAAGCCCTGCCAGCCAAGGTGGTTGAGCTGGGCGTCGAGTGACCGTTTGCGATGCTTGTAGTCGGCCTTGTCCAGCACGAGGTCGTCGGGGACGTGGTCGACGATGGTGCGTCGGGCACTGTCGGACTCGGGCAGGGCCGGGGCATGCGAGACCTTGAGGAGGCCCTCGCTGGCCCTGTTCGCCAGGCGGGTGTCGAGGGCGCGTAGCAGGGTCTTGCCGGCGGTCAGGTCGCGAAAGTGCGGATCGGTCGCCTCGATCAGGAACCACGGCGCCTCGCCGGTATCCGTCTCGCGCACCGTGCGGGTGGCGATGTCGATGAACTGGTCGTAGTGGTTGGCCGCCTTGGCCGTTTCCGGCGCCATGCGCCAATGGCTCTTGGGGTCCTTGCGACGTTCCTTGACCCGGTGGGCCTGCTCCTTGGCCGGCAGGTGGAGCCAGAACTTGACCAACAGCGCGCCGCCGTTGATCAGCATGTGCTCGGTCTCGCGGATGCGTTCGAGCTCGCCGCTGATGCCGTCTTCCTCCAGGCGGCCGTGCTGGGCGTCCTCGATCAGGCGCTGATACCAGCCGCCGAACAGCACGCCGATCTCGCCGGCTCCCGGCATCGCCCGCCAGTAGCGCCACCAGCGCGGGCGCTGCTTTTCCTCGTCGGTCTCGTCCCAGAAGACGTGCGTCTGCACCCCGCGCGAGTCCAGCCATTCCAGCAGCTGGTTGACCAGCTCGCCCTTGCCGGCCCCGGCCACGCCGTTGATCAGCAGCAACACGGGCAGTCCGCGGGCGCGGGCTTGTCGCTGGGCCTCGAGCAGATCGAGGCGCAGTTCCGGTTCGGCCTGCTTGAAGTCGGTCTTGGAGAGCGTGCGGCCGAGTTCGGCGGCTTCGAACATGGGAGAACTTCCTAGCGTGGCGGTCGGGGGATAACGAATCGAAGCCTAGCACGCCGGCGGCAGCGGTATCCGTGAGGCGGCTGTGCCATGCTCGGGAGGGTAAATGGTTGGAGAGAGTCTCGATGGTCGCTGGCAGTCGTATTACCTCCCTGGTGTTTTCCCTGTGGCTGGTCGGACTGCTCGGCGTGTCTTCGGCGCTGGCCGAGAACCGCCTGGCCGATTCGGCATCCGACTACCTGCGCGACCATGCCGACAACCCGGTCGACTGGTATCCCTGGGGTGAGGAGGCGCTGGCGCTCGCCCGGCGCGAAGACAAGCCGCTATTCGTCTCGGTGGGCTACTCCACCTGCTACTGGTGCCATGTGGCCGAGCGCGAGCTCTACGAGGACCCGCAGATCGCGGCGAAAATGAACGCAGACTTCGTCAATATCAAGATCGACCGCGAGCAGCGCCCCGATCTCGACCGGGCACTGATGCAGGCCACGGGCGTGCTCACCGGCGGGGGCGGTTGGCCGAACAATGTCTTTCTCACCCCCGCACTCCAGCCGTTCTTCGCCGGCAGTTACTTCCCGCCGCAGGACATGCCCGGACGCGAGGGTTTCCCGGCGATTCTCGAGCGCATCGCCACCGATTGGCGCGCGGATCGCGCCGAGATCCTGACCACCGCCGAGCAGGCCACCGCGCAGTTGCGCGAACGCACGGCCGGCAGCGAGGGGGTGGCCCCGGAGCGTATCGACCCCGAACGCTGGCGCCGGCAGGCCGTCGAGACCCTGCGCGGCGAGTACGACGCCCTGGTGGGCGGCTTTGCCCCGGCGGGGCAGTCCAGCCGCTTTCCGCAGTCACCGCGCCTGGCCTTGTTGCTCGCGGCCAGCGGGACGGGAAGCGAGTCGCCGGACAGCGACGAGATGCTCGACCAGACGCTGGCGGCCATGAGCATCGCTGCACTGTTCGATCATGTCGGCGGCGGGTTCCACCGCTACACCGTCGATCCCGAATGGACCGTTCCCCATTTCGAGAAGATGCTGGTCGACAACGCCCAGCTGCTGGGCATTTACGCCGCGGCCGCCGAGCAGCGCGAACAGCCCTGGTTCGCGCATGTCGCCCGGCGGACGACCGAGTACATGCTGGGTCGGCTGGCGGCCGACGAGGGCGGGCTGTACACCGCCGAGGATGCCGCGGTTGACGGCATCGAAGGCGAGAGCTACGTGTTCACCCGCACCGAGATCGAGTCGCTGCTGGGCGATCGTGCCGAGGCCTTCCTCGATCTCTACGAACTGGTCGCGCTACCCGAAAGCCGCGTGGATCACGCATTGCCGGACGGCGGGGTGCTCAACCTGCGCCCCGGGGTGGCGCTGGAGCATCTGGCGCAGGGCGAGTTAGCCGAGACGGTCGCCGGCCTCGAGCCGGCACTGGCCGTGCTGCGTGACTATCGTGACCAGCGCGAGCAGCCGCGCCGGGATCGCAAGCGGGTCGCCGAGTTCAATGCGCTGGCGGTGATGGGGCTCTCCCAGGCGGCGCAACGCCAGGATCGTGGCGACTGGAACGAGGCGGCCGTCGCGTTGGGCGAATGGCTGTGGAGTGACTTGTGGCAGGCGGGCGAACAGCGCCTGGTACGACAGCGCTACGAGGGTGTCGCCTCGGGCGAGGGGTTCTTGTCCGATTATGCTGCAGCTGGCCGGGCCATGCTGACGCTCTACGCCAGCCAGCACGACTATCAGTGGCTGTTTCGCGCCCAGCGGCTGGCCGGGGCGATCCGTGCGCGCTTCGTCGACGAGCAGGGACGCTTCCACGAACGGCCGGCTGTGATGCGTGAGCAGGCCGCCCTGCCGGTCACGCCGCCGCTGGTGGGCGATGAGGTGACCCCCGCGGGGGTGAGTCACGCCGTGGTGTTCCTGCTTGATCTGGGCGCGCTGCTCGACAACCGCGTCATGCAGGAGCAGGCGGTGCGCGGCTTGGCCGCGGTGGCCGGCGAGGTGGATGCCGCCCCGGCAGACTGGGGGTTCCTGGTCGCGGAGCTGTCCCGGCCCTCGCGCGCCACTGTGGTCCGGGAATTGGCGGACTCGCTTGCAGCCGAAACACCAGCGGCCAGTGGCCCCGGTGCCACGCGCGATCACGTCGCGGTCGAGGCCGAACTGGTCGATGACGGGGCGGCCATCGCGGTCCGGCTGGTGATCGCACCGGGCTTTCACGTCAACGCCAACCCGGCGAGCGAGGACTACCTAGTACCGACGCGCATCACCGCCGTCGACGGCGCCCTCGGGGCGATCGAGTATCCCGAGGGTCAGCCGTTCCGTGCCGGCTTTGCCCGCTCGGCGATCGACGTCTACGATGGCGAGTTGCGCATCCGCGCGCCGGTGGCCCAGGGGCGGGTGCCCACCCGCCTGAAGATCGACCTGCAGGCCTGCAACGACGAGGTGTGCCTGCCGCCCGACGAGGTCGAGGTGCCGGTGAGGGGGCGCTGACATTCCGCCGCTGCCCCCCACCTCCGTGGGAGCGGGCCCCGCCCGCGCAAGCCGCGTCAGCGGCTGTCCCCTTGCCTTCTGCCGCCCATATCCGCCGAGAAACCCGGTGTCAGGGAACGCGCCAGCGGCGCGATTCGCTTGCGAGGCAAGCTCCCCCAGGGAGGTGTTGCGGGAGTGGGGCGTGGTGTGACGACGAGCCGAAACGAAACGGGCCGCGACCGCCCGGCTGGGTCAGTCGCGGCCCGTGCTGGCCGTCTGGTGCGGCGATCAGGCCGAGACGGATTGCGCCTCGCTGTCGGCCGCTGCGTCGAGGCGGCAGCCCTCGGGCACCAGCGGGGTCAGGCCCAGCTTGGCGAACATGGCCTCGTCCTCGGCGGCATCGGCGTTGTCCGTGGTCAGCAGCTTCTCGCCATAGAAGATGCTGTTGGCCCCGGCAAAGAAGCACCAGGCCTGGATGGCCTCGCTCATGCCCTCGCGGCCGGCCGAGAGGCGGACGTGCGAGTCGGGCATCATGATCCGGGCGACGGCGACCGTGCGGATGAACTCGATCGGGTCGAGTGCCGGCACGTCGGCCATCGGCGTGCCCGGGATGCGCACCAGCATGTTGAGCGGCACCGATTCCGGCGGGTGCTTGAGATTGGCGAGAGTGTTGAGGAACGAGGCGCGATCCGCGCGGGATTCGCCCATGCCGAGGATGCCGCCCGAGCAGACATTGATGCCGGCGTCACGCACGTGGTCGAGCGTCTCGATACGGTCTTCGATGCTGCGGGTGGTGATCACCTGGTCGTAGAACTCGGCCGAGGTGTCGATGTTGTGGTTGTAGTAGTCGAGCCCGGCTTCCTTGAGTCGCTGCGCCTGGGGCGGCTTGAGCATGCCCAGCGTGACGCAGGCCTCCATGCCGGTTTCCTTGACCACCCGCACCATGTCGATGACGTTCTCGAGCTGCCGGTCGGTGGGGTTGCGCCAGGCCGCACCCATGCAAAAACGCGAGGCGCCTTTGTCACGGGCCCGGTGGGCGGCGGTGCGCACCTCGTCGAGTGGCAGAAGCCGCTCGCGTTCCAGGCCGGTGTCGTAGCGGGCACTTTGCGAGCAGTAGCTGCAATCTTCCGGGCAGGCGCCGGTCTTGATCGAGAGCAGCGTGCTGACCTGGACCGCGTTGGGATCGTGGTGTTCGCGATGCACCTGCTGCGCCTGGAACAACAGATCGTTGAAGGGCTTGTCGAACAGGTCGAGGGCTTCTTGCTTGCTCCAGGCGGGGCGTGACATGGGCGTTACTAATCCTCGAAGGTTTCCGGCGGGTCGGTGAAGCTGTCTTCCCAGCTATCTTGCTTTATTCGATACAGATCGTAAAGCGACCAGGGGACGATGATCAGGGCGGCCATGGCCCAGAGAATGAGGTAGAAAGTCAGGCTCACCGGGGCGAAGGTGGCGATAACCACCGCGGTGCCGGCCACGCCGTAGAAACGGTAGGCGGCCTGCTGGGTGTAATGGCCCACCTTGGGGTTAGGGTGGTGTTTGTTGAGCGCGTAGACCAGCATGGACAGGCCGGTCCAGAAGATCGCCAGGGGCAGCGGCACGATCATGGCGATGATGTTGCCTAAGTTGAACCAAGTGGCGGCGCGCTGGGCCGACTTGCCGGAGATGCGCGTGGGCGTATGCTCCTCGCTCGCCACGGACGGTGCGTCTTGGCTCATGATGGTTCCACCTCTTTAAATATGCCGATGGGATGCAGGTTAGCATGAAACAGATGCCCTCGCGACGGCGCCGCTGGTTCGCCGCGCCCTGCCATTTGTGCAATCAAGACACCCTCGAATCGACCGGATTGTGCCCGGCCTTCGGCGACGAATGGCAGGCCTTGCTGGGTTGGTCGCGTTGCTCCGGTTGCGCCACCGCCCGCGCCGGCCTGGATGGTGACGAGCGTTGCGGCCAGTGCGCCGTTCGGCCAAGACCGTTCGACCGGGCGCGGGCGGCCGTGGACCTCGATTCCAGCGTGCGCCATCTGTTGCGTCGTCTTAAGTATCATCAGGATTTCAGCGCCTTGCCGTTGCTGGTGGCCACCTTGCTGGCCGGTGTGCAGGCCGAGGCCTCGCCCGACGCCCTGGTGCCGATGCCCCTGCATCCGTCGCGGCGTCGGCAGCGCGGTTTCAATCAGGCGGTGCTGCTGGCCCAAGGCGTGGCTCGCCCGCTGGGCCTGCCGGTGCGGGGTCGCGACGTGCGGCGGGTGCGCGACACCGGTTCGGTGACCGACCTGCCGGCGGCGTCGCGCCGCCGCGCGCTCAAGGGCGCCTTCGTGGTGGACAAGGCGTTGCCGGCGCACGTGGCGATCGTCGATGACGTCATGACCACCGGCTCGAGCGCGGAGTCGCTGACCCGGGTCCTGAAGGCCGCCGGGGTCGAGCGGGTCGACGTGTGGACCCTGGCGCGAGCGCCTTGAAACGGAAAGGGAGATTCGCAATGGGGACGACTGGCCGGGTCGGCTTGTGTCCTCGGGTGACATTGGGTAGAATCTCGCGCCTTGGCTATCCCGGCCCGGCCGAAGACGTGGCCCGATGTCGGATGCGGCTTGGCCCAAGCGGCGGGCAGGAACTGGCGCAAACGATCAATTGAGGCGCCGCAGGCCGCTTGCCTGCAGGCGCGACGAACCTATATCAGGGGCAGAATCGAGATGAAAGAAGGCATTCACCCGAACTACCAGCCGGTGGTGTTTCAGGATGCGGCGGCAGACTTTGCCATCCTGACTCGCTCGACCATGAAGTCGAAAGAAACCATCAAGTGGGAAGACGGCAACGAGTACCCGCTGGTCAAGATCGACGTGTCCTCCGCGAGCCACCCGTTCTTCACGGGCAAGCGCTCCGAGGGCAGCATGGCCAAGCAGGTGGACAAGTTCCGCAACCGCTACGGTCGCAAGAAGTAAGACCTGTCATGGTCTTGTTTCCGGTAGCTGTCGACCGGGAAACAGAAAAGGGCACCAGGGTTTTCCCCGGTGCCCTTTTTCGTGCCTGGTTTGTTTGTGCGTGGTTGATGCGTACGTCGCTGGCCGCGCTCGTCCTGCTGGCCGCCGGCCCCGTGGCGGCCGCCGACTGCCGTCCGGCCGGGAGCGAGGGGCGAGCGGCCACGGTGGCCTATGTCAACGACGGCGACACCCTGCGCCTGACCAGCGGCGAACGTGTGCGGCTGGTGGGTATCGACACACCCGAGATCGGACGCGACGGGGATCCCACCGAGCCGTTTGCCCGCGAGAGCCGCCAGGCGTTGCGCGCGTTGCTGGCCGAGTCGCGCAATCGCGTCGAGGTGATTGCCGGCCGCGAACGAGAAGACCGTTACGGCCGCGAGCTGGCCTATCTCTACCTGCCCGACGGCCGTTCCATTCAGGGGGAACTGCTGGAACAGGGGCTGGCGATGGCCGTGTTCGTCGCGCCGAATCTCGCCCTGGCCGATTGCCTGCTATCCCGTGAGCGCGAGGCCCGCCAGCAAGGGCGGGGCATCTGGTCACTGCCCGCATACCAGCCGGGCCTGCCGAGCGCGGCCGGCATCCCCGAGGCGGTGCAGGGGGCGGCCATCGTGCAGGGGCGCGTGGAGTCGGTAGGCGAGAGTCGGCGCAATGTCTGGATCAACCTGGAAGGCCGGGTAGCCGTGCGCATCGACAAGGCGGATCTCGGGCGTTTCCCCGGCTGGAACTTCGATGCACTCGAAGGCGGTGTCTTGCGAGTGCGCGGCTGGATCGTGTACCACAGCAACCGCTACCAGGACTGGTTCATCCCGGTGGATTCGGCGCATGCGCTCGAGCGGTTCGATTGACGACGGCCACCTCGAAAGCACAGAGGAATGAAAAAGGGCGAACCGGTGGTTCGCCCTTTTCTGTGGGAGCCTGCCTTGCAGGCGAATCGCGCGAGCCGCGCGAGCCCCCGGTTGACCGGTCTCACGTGCCTTCCCGGGACGGCGGCTGCTATCGCCTTCGCGAGCAAGGCCCGCTCCCACAGGGGCAATCAGTTTACCGCTCGGCCAGCCAGTCGCGCGGGCGCAGGAACTCGTCGTAGAGACGCGCCTCCTCGCTGCCCGGTTCGGGATGGTAGTCGTAGCGCCAGTCGGCGCGCGGTGGCATGGACATCAGGATCGACTCGGTGCGCCCGCCGGACTGCAGCCCGAACAAGGTGCCGCGGTCGTAGACCAGGTTGAACTCCACGTAGCGTCCGCGCCGATAGGCCTGAAAGTCGCGCTCGCGCTCTCCGTAGGGCGTGTCCTTGCGTTTTTCCACGAGCGGCAGGTATGCCGGCAGGTAGTGGTCGCCCACCGAGCGCATGAAGCCGAATGCCGTCTCGAAGTCCATCTGGCCGTCGGCACCGTAGTCGTCGAAGAACAGCCCACCCACGCCGCGCGGCTCGTTGCGGTGCTTGAGCCAGAAGTACTCGTCGCACCACTGCTTGAAGCGCGGGTAGTGATCGTCGCCGAAGGGGCGGCAGGCGGCCTCGGCCTGTTCGTGCCAGTGCACCGCGTCCTCGGTAAAGCCGTAGTAGGGCGTCAGGTCGAAGCCGCCGCCAACCCACCAAACCGGGTCGACACCTTCCTTCTGTGCCTGGAAGAAACGCACGTTGGCGTGCGAGGTGGGCACGTAGGGATTGCGCGGGTGGATCACCAGCGAGACGCCCAGTGCTTCGAACGAGCCGCCGGCCAGATCCGGACGGTGGGCGGTGGCCGAGGGGGGCAGCTTGTTGCCGGTGACATGCGAGAAGTTGATCCCGGCCCGCTCGAAGGTGCTGCCGTCCTCGAGGATGCGGCCGCGACCTTCGCCGTTGAGGTGATCGCCCGGCGGGCGCTTCCAGTCGTCGTGCAGAAAGCGCGTGCCGTCTTCCTGACCTTCGAGGCCGGCGACGATGCGGTCCTGCAGGTCGATGAGGTAGTCACGAACGTCTTGGATCTGCGGCATGTCAGCTCCTGATGATCCGCCCTGAGGGCCAGTGAATGATCTGCGAGGGGTGGGCGCGCCGGTCGACCGCGCCGGGGACGATCCGTACGTCGTTCTCGGCGAACATCTGGCGCGCCGCCAAGGCGCTGCGTGCCGGTGGCCGTCCACTGCGGTTGGCGCTGGTCGAGACGATCGGACCGCCGAAGGCCCGGCTGATCGCCCGCGCCGTGGGATGGGCCGGTGCCCGCAGGGCGATCTCGTTGCGCCCGCCGGTCAGCCAGTCGGGAACGCCGTCGGCGCAGGGGACGATCACGGTGCGCGGTGCGGGCCAGTCGGCAGCGATGCGATCCCAGTCCGCGGCGCTGATCGCGGCATAGGGCTGCAGCATCTCGGCCGTGTCGGCGATCAGGATCAGGCCCCTGGTCGGGGCGCGCTGCTTGAGTGCCAGCAGGCGCATCACGGCCAGCGGGTCGAGCGGATCGCAGCCCAGACCAAAGACCGCCTCGGTGGGATAGGCGATCAGGCCGCCCTGGCCCAGGTGGCGGGCGACCTCTCGCTGCAGGAAGGGGGTGATGCCGGCGTCGGACACGGTGTCAGCCCTCGGACGAATCCGAGGACGTCTTGCCTTTTGCCGCCGTCTTGCCGGTCGCGGCCTTCTTTGCCGGGGCCTTCTTGGTGGCGGTCTTCTTGGCCGGGGCCTTCTTGGTCGTGGCCTTCTTCGCCGTCGACTTCGCAGTGGTTTTCGTTGTCGTCGCCTTCTTGGCGGCGGCCTTCGGCGCCGCCTTGCGACCGCGACCCTTGCGCTCCGGGGCCTTGGCGATCATCTCGATGGCCAGCTCGTGGGTGATCGCCTTGGGGTCGTCGTCCTTGGGGATCTTGGCGTTCTTGTTGCCGTCGGTCACGTAGGGGCCGTAGCGGCCGTTGAGCACCTGGATGCCGTCATCGAACTCGTTGATGATGCGGTTCTTCTCGGCGAGTTTCTTGATCTCGACCAGTTCCAGTGCCCGCGGCAGGTCGATGGTGTAAGGGTCGTCTTCCTTGCCCAGGGAGGCGAACTTGTTGCCGAACTTCACGTAGGGACCGAAGCGGCCGACATTGGCCTCGACCGGCTCGCCCTCGGGGGTCTCGCCCAGTTTGCGCGGCAGCTTGAACAGCTCCATGGCCTCGTCGAAGGTGATGGTTGCGATGCTTTGATGCGGCCGCAGCGAGGCAAAGCGCGGCTTTTCCTCGTCGTCCTTGGTGCCGATCTGCACGAACGGCCCGAAGCGGCCCAGGCGGGCGATTACCGGCTTGCCGCTCTTGGGGTCGGTGCCCAACTCGCGACCCTGGGCGGCCTCCTGGCGGGAGACGTTCTTGGTGGTGTCCTCGATCCGCTCGGAGAACGGTACCCAGAACTCGCGCAGCAGTGGCACCCAGTCCATCTCACCGCGCGAAACGGCATCGAGCTCGTCCTCGAGCTTGGCAGTGAACTCGAAGTCGACGATGTCGCGGAAATACTCGGTGAGAAAGCCGTTGACCACCCGGCCGATGTCGGTGGGCCGAAAGCGACGCTGTTCGAGCTCGACATACTCGCGCGAGCGCAGCGTAGAGATGATGCTGGCGTAGGTCGACGGCCGCCCGATGCCGTACTGCTCGAGGGTCTTGACCAGACTCGCCTCGGTGAAGCGCGGCGGCGGCTCGGTGAAATGCTGGGTGGAGGTGATTTCGGCCAGGTCGATCGCCTGTCCCTCTTCGAGCGGCGGCAGGCGGCGGTCGTCGTCCTTGTCGGATGCCTGGTCGTCCTCGTCCTCACGATAGGCGGCGATAAAGCCCGGGAACTTCAGGGTCGAGCCGGTGGCGCGGAAATCATGTTCGTCGCCGGCGGCGAGATCGACCGAGACCTGATCGAAGACCGCCGGTGTCATCTGCGAGGCCAGCGTGCGCTTGAAGACCATCTCGTAGAGGCGGAACTGGTCCCGGTTGAGAAACGCGCGCACCTTGTCGGGCGTGTTGGCGATCGAGGTCGGCCGGATCGCCTCGTGCGCCTCCTGGGCGTTCTTCGACTTGGTCCGGTAGTGGTTGGGCGTTTCCGGGACGTATCGCTCGCCGTAGCTCTCGCCGATGTGCGAGCGCATCTCGGTCACCGCGTCGTTGGACAGCGCGACCGAGTCGGTGCGCATGTAGGTGATCAGGCCGACGGTGCCGGCGCCGATGTCCATGCCCTCGTAGAGCTCCTGGGCGACGCGCATGGCCCGCGAGGCCGACAGGCCCAGCTTGCGCACGGCTTCCTGCTGGAGCGTAGAGGTGGTGAACGGCGGGGCGGCGTGACGCTTGCGCTCGCGGCGGTCGACCTTGGCCACCGTGAGTTTGCCGGCGGCGGCTGCCTCGAGTCGCTCCCGGGCGGCCGTGGCGGTCTTCTCGTCTTCGAGCGTGAACTGGCTGACCTTCTTGCCGTCGAGGTGATACAGGCGGGCGGCGAACGGCTGCCCGTCGGTGCGGCAGTCGGCGGCGATCGACCAGTATTCGCGCGGATTGAAGGCCTCGATCGCTTCCTCGCGCTCGACGATCATCCGCAGGGCAGGGCTCTGCACCCGGCCGGCGGACAGGCCCGGATTGATCTTCTTCCACAGCAGTGGCGACAGGTTGAAGCCCACCAGGTAGTCGAGTGCCCGACGCGCCTGCTGGGCGTTGATCAGGTCATGTGACAGTTCGCGCGGCTGGGCGATGGCCTCCTGCACGGCGCGCTTGGTGATCTCGTAGAAGACCACCCGCTTGGCGTCGCGGCCATCGAGCAGGCCGCTGTCCTTGAGCAACTCGTAGAGATGCCAGGAGATGGCCTCGCCTTCGCGGTCGGGGTCAGTCGCCAGCAACAGGGTGTCGGCCTTTTTCAGTGCCTTCTTGATGGCATCGACGTGCTTCTTGTTCTTGTCGATCACCGTGTAGTTCATGGCGAAGTCGTGTTCGGTGTCGACCGCGCCGTTCTTGGGCACCAGGTCACGCACGTGGCCGTAGGAGGCCAGCACTTCGTAGCCGGGGCCGAGGTATTTCTTGATCGTCTTGGCCTTGGCGGGCGATTCGACGATGACCAGGTTTTCGCTCATAAAATGTTTTTCGCTTTGGGGCTTTCGCTTATAACTCAGTGCAGAACGGCGGCGTCTTCGAAGACAAGGTCTTCCATCCAGGCGAAGGCTTGTTCCTCGCCGGGCTTCGCGAACAGGACCAGCAGGACCACCCACTTGAGGCGGTCGGCGTCGATCTCTTCCTCGCCCAGTGCCATGGCGCGTTCCACCACGGTTTCACGGGTCGACGGCGAGAGCACGCCGATCTGCTCGAGTTGCATCAGAAAGCCGCGGGCCTCGATGTCGAGCATCATCTGCTCGTCGTCACTGTAGACGCGGAAGGCCTGGTCACGCTCGGGGCCGCTGACGGCGCCCTGTTCGAGCACGCCCTCGAGCCAGCCGAAGGCGTGCTCGATCTCGTCATGGTCGAAGCCGGCCTCGAGCAGCTTCAGCTGCAGGCCGGATCGTTCGTTCTGGGGGGGAAGGCGGTCCTCGTCTTCCATGTAATTCTCGAAGAGGAACATCAACAGGTCGAGAACGGTTTCTTTCATCGGCTCACCGGGGGATGACTTGAGTCTGCGCAGCGCGTGCAGGATCGGTATGAAGCCTCCCGGGCGGAGCGTTTCCGCTGCCTTGGGGAGAGTCCGTGAGGCGCTGGCAGGCAGGGCGGCGGGGCGAGTATCAGCCCGTGCGGACATAGAGCCCACCCGGCAATGTGGAGACCTTCCCCGCCAGTTCAAGCATCAGCAGGATGGAGGAAACCTCCCCGGCGGTCAATCCACTGGCGGCGATCACCCCGTCGGCCGGCTGCGGGTCATGGCCAAGGAGTTCGAGCACGTGCTGCTGTTCGGGGTCGAACGGGACCGGTGCCTCGCCAGGGCCGTCGCCAGTGTCGTCGGCGTGCCGGTCAGTCGCCTGGAGGAATGCCCCCAGGGCCGGTGCCAGTTCCTCGAGGATGTCCCGGCCGGCCTCCACCAGCTTGGCCCCCTCGCGCAGTAACTGGTGGCAGCCGCGGGCCAGCGGGTTGTGGATCGAGCCGGGAATGGCGAACACCTCGCGGCCCTGCTCGCCGGCCAGTCGCGCGGTGATCAGCGAGCCGCTCTTGAGCGAGGCCTCGACCACCAGCACCCCGGTGGATAGCCCGCTGATCAGGCGATTCCGACGCGGAAAGTGACCGCGCCGAGGCTCCGTGCCGGGCAGCCATTCGGCGACGATCAGGCCGTCGTTGGCGACGATGCGCTCGGCCAGGGTCTCGTTTTCCGGTGGATAGATGCGGTCGGGACCCGATCCCAGCACCGCCACGGTGGCCCCGCCGGCCTCCAGCGTGCCGTAGTGGGCCTCGCTGTCCACGCCCAGGGCCAAGCCGCTGGTGATGGTCAGTCCTTGGTCGGCCAGGTAGCGGGCGAAGGCGCGGGCGTTCTGCCGGCCGCCGGTGGTGGGGGTGCGCGAGCCGACGATGGCCAGTTGCGGGTCGTTGAGTGCCGCGACGCGCCCGCGGCAGAACAGCGCCGCCGGGGCATCGGGGAGGTCAAAAAGCCGGCGGGGAAAGCGCGGATCGTGTCGGCCGATCAGGTGGTGGGTGTCGTCGGCATCCAGCCAGTCGTGGATGGCGGCGAGGCGCTTCGGGGCCGGGTGGGCCTGACTGACGGACTCGGGCAGCCCGGCCGTGCGCCACTCACCCCGGCCGGCGGCCAGGGCCTGTTCGGGGGAAGCGAAGTGGTCCAGCAGCAGGCCGAGGCGGCGCGGCCCCATGCCCGGGATGGCCAGCAATGCGGCCAGCGCCTCGAGCGAGGCGGTTCGCTTTTCGGGGTGTTGCTCGCCCGCGACTGGCTCGGATGCCGGCGCCACTTGTTTAGAGGCTATCGCCCTCGACCGGCGTGCGCGCCAGGTCGCCGGCATGGATGGGCTGGGTGGCCTTGATCACCAGGGCGTAGCTGACCCGGTCGTAGACTCGGAAGGCCATGGCGGTGCCGATGGCGTGGTCAGGCAGTTGCACTGTCGGGCCGTTCAGGCTTTCCTGGCCACTTTCCGAGGTTTCGCGTCCGGCAAAGCGATCCTGGATCAACTTCCCGCGCTTGCTGATCTGGAGCAGGTCGCCGGGGGTGACGCCGGCACGCTCGCCGCGGTCGATGACGATCACATGGTTATTGCCCACCTGGGTGATGGCGTCCGGCAGCAGGATGATGCGCGCGTCGATGGGAAAAGCCGGGATCTGCGGCACGACATCCTGGTTGAAGGCCTCGGCGGTCATTTCCACCAGGCGGTCGCCGGCGTTGATCTCGCGGACGCTGTTCTTGAGGACGACGGTGCTCGGGTCGCCGGTCTCCTCGAGATGTGCCTCGCCCTTGAAGATCGCGCGATAGCCAAGCAGTTCGCCGCTGCGGCCGTCGACTAGGGGCTTGCCCTTCTCGACGACGGCGAAGAGGTTCTGGTCGCCCTCGAGTGCCGGGCGCACATAGCCGACGTCGCCGCTGCTGGCGTGGATGGAGCCTTCACGGTTGGCAAGCAGGTAGGGGGCGGACGCGAAGTCTTCCGCGCTGAGTACCTGGTCGTAGCTGAGGAAAGGGCGCACCAGTTCCAGCGGCACGGCGGAAACGGCCGGTGGCAGGCTTTCGTAGCGGATGTGGGGGCGCAGGCCTACGGCCAGACGCGGACGATCGCCGACCATCACCACGCTGATGTGGTCGCCCGGGTAGATGCGGTGGGGGTTTTCGATTTGTGGGTTGGCGTACCAGATCTCGGGCCAGTAATAGGGGGTCTTGAGGAAGTGGTTGGCGATCGACCAGAGGGTGTCGCCCGGCTGGACCACGTAGTCCTCGGCGGCGACGTCGCGGAACTGCTCGCGGGTTTCCGCGGCGCTGAGGCTGCGTTTGACGGGGCCGCGCTTGGCGCCCATGGGCAGGGCGTCGGCGTTGTAGGCCGGTCGCGAGTTGACGGTGTCCTCGGCGGTCAGGGCGCAGCCCTGCAGGCCGGAGGTCAGTGGCACGAGGCCCGCGAGTGCGAGTGCCAGGGGAAGTCCTTTGGTCGATCTCATCTCTACAACGTCCTTGGTTTCCGGCCGAGAGCAACCCGGATCCGGGTAGTCGACAATCATCTGGGGTGCCAGTGTGCAGGCGGCGCGTCCGGGGTTCGACGCCCCTCGAAATATGCCTTGAATTGCGACGCGCCACACTTGCTCGCGTACAATGTATCCCCAAATACGGCTTGTTGTAAAAGATTTCGCCCCCACCGTCGAGTCCGATTGGAGACCGTGGAGGCTTCCTTGGTGAATGGCATATGAGTCTGCGAGACGTCCTGATTTATCCCGATGATCGCCTGCGCGAGATCGCTGAGCCGGTCGATTCCTTCGAGCCGGCCCTGTCCGAGCTGGTCGCCGACATGTTCGAGACCATGTACGAGGAGCGCGGCATCGGCCTGGCGGCCACCCAGATCGACCAGCATCGGCGGCTGTTCGTCACCGATGTTAGCGAGGATCGCAGCGGCGCGTTGGCCTTCGTCAATCCCGAGATCCTCGAGCGGGTCGGTGAGGTCGAGTCCGAGGAGGGCTGTCTGTCGATCCCGGGCGTCAACGAGATCATTCGGCGTGCCGAGCGCATCCGGGTACGGGCGCAGGACGAGAAGGGCAAGACCTTCGAGCAGGAGATCGACGGCCTGCTCGCCATCTGCATTCAGCACGAGCTCGACCACCTCGAAGGGCGACTGTTCATCGACTACCTGTCGCCGCTCAAGCAGCAGCGCATTCGCAAGAAGATGACCAAGGCCGCACGCCGGGAGCGTGTATGAGCCTGCGTGTTGTCTATTGCGGGACGCCGGATTTTGCCGTCCCGGCCCTGGAGATCCTGGCGCGCCTGCCGGCGCTCGACGGCGAGTCGATCGAGCTGGTGGCCGCCTATACCCAGCCCGACCGTCCCGCCGGCCGGGGCAAGAAGCTCACCGCCTCCCCGGTCAAGCAGGCGGCGCTGGATCTGGGGCTGCCGGTCGAGCAGCCGCCCACCCTGCGTGACGAGGCGACCCAGCAGACCCTGGCGGCCTACCAGCCGGACCTGCTGCTGGTAGCGGCCTACGGGTTGATCCTGCCCCCGGCGGTGCTCGAGATGCCGCGACTGGGCGCCATCAACATCCATGCCTCGCTGCTGCCACGCTGGCGTGGAGCGGCGCCGATCAACCGGGCGATCGAGGCAGGTGACTCCGAGACGGGGATCACCATCATGCAGATGGAGGCGGGGCTGGACACCGGCCCCATGTGGCACAAGTCGGTCGAGCCGATTCACGCCGACGACACCGCCGCGACCCTCCATGACCGCCTTGCCCCGCTGGGTGCCACGGCGCTGATCGAGGCCCTGCCTAAGATCATCGCCGGGCGCGAGTCACCCGAAGCCCAGGATTCGGACCAGGCTTGTTATGCCAGCAAGCTGGCCAAGGCCGAGGCGCGGGTCGACTGGCGCGAGCCGGCGGCGCTGATCGAGCGTCGCGTGCGCGCCTTCAACCCCTGGCCGGTGGCCCAGGCCGAGTTCGAGGGCCAGCCGTTGCGCCTCTGGGGCGCGCGGGTGGTCGACGGTGTCGACGGGGCCCCGCCCGGCCGGGTCGTCAGGCTTACCGGCGACGGCTTTGTCGTCCAGGCCGGCGAGGGCGGCCTGGAACTGACCCGCGTGCAGCGCGCCGGGGGAAAGCCCGTCAGTGCCGCGGATTTTGCCCGTGGTCGCACGCTCGAGGGGGTGATGCTTGGCGGATAAGGAGCAGACGGGGCAATCACGGGGCCGCGCAAGCGGGCGCCGCCGCCATCAGGGCGGGCCTCGGGCCGTCGAGGGACGGCCGCGTTCGCCAGAGGCGCTGGTGGCCGAAGGGGTCTTGCAGGTAGTCGATCGCGGTCGTTCGCTGGACAGCGTGCTCCCGGAGATCACCGGCCGAGCCCAGGCGGCCCACCGCAGCGTGATCCAGGCGATGAGCTACGAAGTGTTGCGCCACTACGAGCGACTGGCCTGGTGGCGCGACCAGTTGCTCGACCGCCCGCTCAACCCGCGCGCCGCCGAAGTCGGGATGCTGCTGCTGGTTGGTCTGGAGCGGCTGAGCGGCTCACGTCGCGAGCCGTCCCGCGTGGTCAATGCAGCCGTGCACGCCGCCCGGGAGCTCAATCACAACTGGGCCACCGGACTGGTCAATGCCGTGCTGCGTCGTGCCGTGCGCCAGGTCCAGGCCGACGAGGTGCCCTTCGACCAGGCACCCATGGCGGTTCGCGCCCGGCTGCCCGACTGGCTGTTCGGCATGCTGGCCGCCGACTGGGGCGAGGCGCGGGCTCTGGAGATCGGCGACCGCCTGGCGACCCATCCGCCCATGACCCTGCGCGTCAATGCCTCCGAGGAGAGCGTCGATGATTACCTGGCCCGACTGGCCGAGCAGTCCATCGAGGCCCGGCCGACGCGCTACGCCTCCCATGGCATCGCCCTGGACACCCCGCTGGACGTCGAGCGCCTGCCGGGCTTTCACCAGGGGGTGGTTTCCGTCCAGGACGAGGCCGCCCAGCTGGTGGCCGACCTGATGGGGCTTGAGCCGGGCCAGCGCGTGCTGGACGCCTGCTGCGCGCCGGGTGGCAAGACCCTGGCGATGCTCGATGCCGTGCCCGGCCTGGAGATGATGGCGGTGGACGTCGACGTGACCCGCCTGGCGCGGGTGCAGGACAACCTCGAGCGGGCCGGACGGTTCGCCGAGCTGGTGTGTGCCGACATTGCCACGCAGACCATCGATCGCCCCGAGAGCTTCGATCGTATCCTCGCCGACGTGCCCTGCTCGGCCACCGGCGTGATCCGGCGTCACCCCGACATCAAGCGTCTGCGTCGCCCCGAGGACCTGGCCACCCTGGTCGGGCGGCAGCGCGAGATCGTCGAGCGGCTCTGGCCATTGCTGCGTCCCGGCGGTCGGCTGGTCTATGCCACCTGCTCGATCCTCAAGCGGGAGAACGCCAAGCAGGTGGAGGCGTTCCTGCGCGATCACCCCGATGCCGTCGCCCTCCCCATGGAGGCCGATTGGGGCGAGGCGCAATCGGTGGGCCGGCAGCTGTTCCCCGAGGTCGAGGGCCATGACGGCTTTTATTACGCCGTGCTGGAAAAGCGGGCGCAGGCCTGATGCAGCGGGGGCTGATGCGCATCATCTGGCCCCTGTGTCTGACGGCCATGCTGCTGGTCAGTGCGCCGACATGGGCCGAGTCCCGTGTGGTCGACGTGCACGCCGAGGTGCGCGAGGGTGTGGTGTTCGTCGATGCCGACCTGGCGTTGTCACTCCACTCCAAGGTGATCGATGCGATGCGCAACTCGATTGCACTCAACCTGGTGGTCGAGGCCCGCATCGACGCCCCTCGTGAGTGGCTCTGGGACCGAAACCTGGTGGAGGAACGCCGCCGCCTGCGGCTGGAATATCACGCCCTGTCGCGCACCTGGGTGGTGACCGACTTCACCGCCCGTGAAACACACACCTTTACCGACCTGGCCGGCGCGGTTGAGTCGCTCTCGCGCGTGCGCGCCTGGCGGTTGGGGCCGTGGGCGTCGCTGGCCGACGAGCGGCGTCTACTGGGCAAACTGCGCGTGCGCCTGGACGTGAACAAGTTGCCGCTGCCCCTGCGGGTACCGGCGCTGGTCGATGACGCCTGGGATGTCGACAGCGAGTGGTTCCTGTGGGGGTTGTCCGGGGAGTTGGCCCGATGAAGCGATTCCGCCGCCTGCAACGCTGGATCGGCCGGCTGATTCCGGCCGTCAGTGCCATGGTGGTGCTGCTGTTGCTGGTGCTGCTCTACCTGGTTTCCGATTCGCTGCGGGCCGTCGAGCAGCCCGAGGGACTGTTCCTCGGGCTGCTGGGCGTAAGTGCGGCGGGGCTGCTGTTCCTCGCCCTGGTGGTGCTCGGCCACATCGTGCGTCTGATCCGGGACTATCGTCGCGGCAGGCCCGGGGCTCGGCTGACCGCTCGCCTGGTGCTGACCTTCGTCGCCCTGTCGGCCGTGCCGGTGCTGATCGTGTTCTATTTCTCGCTGACGTTCGTCCAGCGGGGGATCGATTCCTGGTTCGACGTGCAGGTCGAGCAGGCGATGACCGACGCGCTGTCTCTCTCGCAGATGGCCTTCGATGGCCGGATGCGCCAGGCCCTGGAGGAAACCCGCCGCGCCGCGGACGAGTTGCGCGACGGTGGCTCCGAGCTGGTGGCACTGGAACTCTCGCGGGTGCGGCGGGCCACCGGCGCCGAGGAGATGACCATACTCGGGCAGCGCAACCTGATCGTGGCCTCGTCGTCGGGGGACGCCAAAGACATCGTGCCGGCGAGGGCCGACGAGAGTGCCCTGGCGCATGCCCGGTCCGGGCGTGACTTCATCGGCCTGGATCCCGGCGACGACGGCAATCTGCAGATTCGGGTGGTGGTCCCGCTCGAGGCGGGGTTGCTCAGCGAGGGCGGCAAGCGGGTGCTGCAGGCGCTGTTCGATGTGCCCGGCGAGGCCAATGAGCTCTCCAAGAGCGTGCAGGCGGCCTTCAACGACTACCGTGAACTGGTTTTCCTGCACAAGTCCCTCAAGCAGACCTTCAGCCTGGCCCTGACGCTGGCCTTGCTGCTCTCCCTTCTCACGGCAGTGTGGCTGGCATTTCTCGCCGCCCGGCGGTTGCTCAGCCCGATCCGGGAGCTCGCCGCCGGCACGCAGGCGGTGGCCGCGGGCGACTACAGCCTGCGCCTGCCGGTCGACCGGCGTGACGACCTGGGTCAGCTGGTGCAGTCGTTCAACACCATGACGGCACGGGTGCGGCGCGCCCACGAGATCATGCGCGAACTCCAGGAGCTGGCCGACAAGGAGCGTGATTACCTCGACACGGTGATCCAGCATCTCTCCTCGGGCGTGCTGACGCTTTCCTACGACGGCCGGGTCATCAGCGGCAATTCGGCCAGCCAGCACATTCTGGGCCTGCAGCCCGAGGCCATCTTCGAGCACTCCCTCGAGGAGATATGCGCCAGACATGCCAGCCTGCGGCCCTTATGCGATGCCTTCGAGGGAGCCCTGGGCGGTGATGGCCCGCCGCCGGGCGAGACCCTGGAGGCCCAGGTGCGCATCATGAACGGCTCGGGGCGCAAGGTTTTGCTGGCACGGCTGGCGGCCCTGCCGCCGGGCAATGATGCCGAGGTGGGTGGCTACGTGATGGTCTTGGAGGACGTCACCACCCTGATTCAGGCCCAGCGCGACGCGGCCTGGTCGGAGGTCGCCCGGCGGTTGGCCCACGAGATCAAGAACCCGCTGACCCCGATCGGCCTGTCGGCCGAACGGCTGCGCCGGCGTATCCTGCCGCAACTCGACGATACCCACGCCCCCATCCTCGACCGGGCGACGGCGACCATCATTGCCCAGGTGGATTCGATGAAGCAGATGGTCAACGAATTCGCCGACTATGCCCGCACGCCCCAGGTGAACCTGGCGCGGCTTGACCTGGTGCAGCTGGCCAGCCAGACCGTGGAACTCTATCGCGGCAACACCGCGGTCAAGGTCCGGCTGGCCTCCCAGGAAGCGGGGCCGGTCTGGGTCGACGGTGACGCCAACCGGTTGCGTCAGCTGCTGCATAACCTAATCCGCAACGCCAGCCAGGCACTGGCCGAGCGCGGTTCGGTCGTTGGCGAGCCACTGGTACTGGTGGGGTTGCGGGTGATCGGCGAGGATGGCAACTGCCTGGTGGAGATCCTGGTTGCCGACAATGGCCCCGGTTTCCCCGCCGACATGCTCGATCACCTGTTCGAACCGTACGCGACCACCCGCCCCAAGGGCTCCGGGCTGGGGCTGGCGATCGTCAAGAAGATCGTCGAGGAGCATGCGGGGGTCGTGCATGCCTGGAATGCGGTCGAGCAGCCGCAGATCGACGACTCGCTGGCCGGGGAACGGCTTGCCAATCGCGGTGCACGCGTTACGATTCGTTTACCTTTGGAATCTGGGCGTTGCGCCGCGGGTAGCGATGGCACGGTGCCGGACGAGCAGCGGCATGGTCGGACCCACAGCGGTGGGAATAGCAATGGAAAGACGGGAATTTCCTGACGAATGAGTATTGGACACATCCTGGTCGTCGACGACGAGAACGAGATCCGCAACCTGCTGGGCGACGTGCTGGAGGACGAGGGCTTCACCGTCAGCAGCGCGGCCGACGCGGTGGAGGCGCGGGCCTCGATCGCCGTGCGTCGCCCCGACCTGATCCTGCTGGACATCTGGATGCCGGGCACCGACGGCATCGCCCTGCTGCGCGAGTGGCACGAACGGGACCAGCTGGTCTGGCCGGTGGTCATGATGTCCGGTCACGGCACGGTGGAAACCGCGGTGGAGGCCACCCGTCTGGGCGCCTTCGATTTCATCGAAAAGCCTATCTCGCTTGACAAGCTGTTGCTGCTGATCGAGCACGCCCTCGACAACCGTCGCTTGGCCCAGGAGAACGCCGCCCTCAAGCGCGGCGAGCTCGATCCGCTCGACCTGATTGGCGATTCCGACTACATGCAGGGGCTGCGTGAGCAGGCCCTCAAGGTGGCCTCGCACGACGCCTGGGTGCTGATCTCCGGCGAGCCCGGTACCGGCAAGCAGGCACTGGCGCGCTTTATCCATCGGCATTCGGCGCGACGGCACTTTCCCTTCGTCGATACCGGCGGCAGCGCCATTTCCGGCCGGCAGAACGCCGCGGTCGAACTGTTCGGCGGCGAGCAAGACGGACGGATCCGCTACGGCCTGCTGGAGCAGGCTAACGGCGGCACGCTGTTCATCGCCGAGGCGGCCGATATGGACGAGCAGACCCAGATGCAGCTGATCTCGGCGCTCGAGAGCCAGTCGTTCTTCCGCGTCGGTGGTAGCGACCCGGTGCGGGTGGACGTGCGGGTGGTGGCGGCGACGCGCAAGGACCTCGAGGCCGAGGTGCGCGCCGGCAACTTCCGCGAGGATCTCTACTACCACCTCTCCGTGGTGCCCATCCACATCGAGCCGCTGCGGCAACATCCCGAGGATGTGCCGGTGCTGCTGTCGCACTACCTGGAGATGGCCCATCGCGTGGAAGGATTGCCGCGCCGGGAGCTGACCATCGGTGCGCGTAACCTCTTGCGTCATCACCACTGGTCGGGCAACGTCCGCGAGCTAAAGAACCTGGTGCAGCGATTGCTGATCCTGGGCAGTGGCGACGTCATCGATGAACAGGAGGTCCAGCGGGCCCTGGGGCTGGTGCCCTCGGAGGGTGACTCCGCCAACGAGGGCAGCCCGGCACTGATCTCGCTGAACCTGGATCTGCCGCTGCGCGAGGCGCGCGACGAGTTCGAGCGGCGCTATCTGCTGGCGCAGTTGAAAAACTGTGAAGGGTCGATGACCGAGCTGTCGCGCCGGACCGGCATGGAGCGGACCAACCTCTACCGCAAGCTCAAATCGCTGGGTATCCAGGCCAGCGAGCGCTCGGCAGGCACGGGGGCGTGACCTCGGCAGACATTCGGCGGAGACAACGCCCGCCTTCCGCAGAACAACCAAGGCACAAGGCCGCATGAAGATCATCGTACTCGGAGCAGGACAGGTCGGCGGTTCGGTGGCCACGGCGCTGGCGACCGAAACCGACAACTCGGTCACGGTCGTCGATACCGACGCTGAATCGCTCAACTGGCTGCAGGAACGCCTCGATATCCGCACGGTCACCGGCTTGGGCTCCCATCCCGGGGTGCTGCAGGAAGCAGGGGCGGCGGATGCCGACATCCTGATCGCGGTGACGCAGTCCGACGAGATCAACATGCTGGCCTGCCAGATTGCCTGGACCCTGTTCCATACCCCCACCAAGATTGCGCGCATCCGGGCCACCGATTATCAGGATCACCCGGCGCTGTTCGACAACGCCGCCATCCCGGTGGATTTCATCATCAGCCCCGAGCGGCTGATCAAGGACTACATCGCCAGCCTGATCGAGTACCCCGACGCGCTGCAGGTGCGCGAGTTTGGTGACGGCAAGCTCCTGCTGATTGGCATGGAGGTCGACCGCAGCGGGCCGATGGTGGGCGAGCCGATTCATCGCCTGCGCGAGTTCCTGCCCAACGTCGAGGCCCGTGTCGCCGCCATCTACCGCAACGAAACCTCGGTGCCGCCGGAGGGCGACACCCGCCTGCTGGCGGGCGACGAGGTGTTCTTCCTCGCCCGCAAGGCGGATATTCGCCAGGTGATGAGCGTGATGCACCCGCTCGAGACACCCTACAAACGCATCATGATCGCCGGTGGCGGCAATATCGGCGGGGCGCTGGCCGCGCGACTGGAAAGCGATTACCAGGTCAAGCTGATCAGCCAAAATATGCGTCGGGCGCGCGAGTTGTCGGCCTCGCTCGATCACAGCATCGTGCTCTCGGGCAACGCCTCAGATACCGAACTCCTCGAGGAGGAGAACATCGAGGACACGGACGTCTTCCTCGCCCTGACCAATGACGACGAGGACAACATCCTCGCGGCGATGCTGGCCAAGCGCCTCGGGGCGCGCCGGGCGATGTGCATCGTCAACCGCACCGAGTACGTCGACCTGATCGAGATGGGCAGCATCGATATCGCCCTCTCGCCCCACCAGATCACGATCGGCGAGGTGCTCACCCATCTGCGTCGCGGCGACGTGGTCAGCGTGCATTCCCTGCGCCGGGGGGCGGCGGAGGCGATCGAGATTATCGCGCGCGGCGACGAGTCCACCTCCCGCGTGGTCGGTCGGCGCATCGATGCGCTCGAGTTGCCGCGGGGGACCACCATCGGCGCCATCCTGCGCGATGACGAGGTGCTGATCGCCCACCACGACACGGTGATCCAGTCCGACGACCACGTGGTGCTGTTCCTTACCGACAAGCGCCGCATCGGCGGCATCGAGCAGCTGTTCTCGGTCGGCTTCGGTTTCTTCTGAGGCATATGCACGTGTCAGACAATCTCGCTTCCCCGCAGGGCAGTAAAGAAGGCTTTCGATGCAGATCCTGATCATCACCCGCATGCTCGGCATCCTGCTGATGGTGTTCGGCCTGACGTTCATCCCCCCTTTGCTGGTGGGCTGGATGATGGGCGATCAGGACCTGATGCCGTTCGTGTTCAGTTTCGCCCTGAGTGTCGGCCTCGGCGGGGCGCTCTGGGGACTGACCCGCCACTATCGGCGCGAGCTCAAGCTGCGCGACGGGCTGCTGATCGTGGTCTCGTTCTGGGTCGTGCTCGGCCTGATCGGCGCCGCGCCCATCTATCTGCAACCTGGGTTGGGGGTGAGCTTCTCCCAGGCGGTGTTCGAGTCGGTCTCGGGGATCACCACCACCGGGGCGACGGTGATCACCGGGCTCGACGACCTGCCGCGTTCACTATTGTTCTATCGCCAACAGCTCCAATGGCTGGGCGGGCTGGGCATCATCGTGCTGGTGGTCGCCTTTCTGCCCTTGCTGGGCGTGGGCGGCATGCAGCTCTACAAGAGCGAGATGACCGGGCCGATCAAGGACTCGCGCCTGTCGGGGCGCATCTCTGAGACGGCTAAGGCCCTGTGGGTGGTCTATTCGGGGATTACCGTGCTCTGCGCACTGGTCTACAAGATCGAGGGCATGACCTGGTTCGATGCCGTCAGTCACGCCTTCTCGACGGTGGCCACCGGCGGTTTCTCCACCCACGACGCGAGCTTTGGTTACTTTGACAACCCGACCATGGAAGTGAGTGCCATGGTGTTCATGATTCTTGGGGCCACCCCCATGGCGTTGCATTTCATCGCCCTGCGGCACGGCACCCTGGACGGGTATTTCCGCAGCGCGGAAATCCGTTTCTTTCTTGGCTGGATGGCGGCAGTAATGCTGCTGGTCGTCGCCTTTTTCCTGGTCAACCTGCCGGAAGGCAGCTGGATTCATGCGGTCCGCCAGCACCTGTTCAACGCGGTGTCGTTTGCCACCACGACCGGTTACACCGCCACGGATCACACCGCCTACGGTCCGTTTTTGATGCTGCTGCTGGTGATGACCACCGTGATCGGGGGCTGTGCCGGCTCGACTACCGGCGGGATGAAGTCGGTGCGCGTGATGCTGCTCGCTCGGCAGAGCCTAAACGAGATCCGCCGCCTGATTCACCCGCACGCGGTATTCGTCATCCGCATGAGTGGTCGGCCGCTGGCCCCCGGTGTCATCAATGCCGTCTGGGCCTTCTTTGCGGCCTGGATGTTCACCTTCCTGTTCTTCTTCTTCGCCATGCTGATGACTGGCATGGATATCGAATCCGCCCTGGGCGGCGTGCTCGCCACCCTGGCCAACCTCGGCCCGGGGATCGGCTCGGTTACCAGCAACTTCGCCTCCGAATCGACCACGGTGCTTTGGCTGGGGATGGCGGCGATGATCTTGGGTCGTCTGGAGATCTTCACGGTGCTGGCCATTCTGCTGCCGATGTTCTGGCGACGATGAGCGATCCGGGGCGTCCCGCCGGGCCACCGGTGTTCCGTGCCGGCCTGCTGGCCCCGCGCCACTGGCCCTCCTGGTTGGGGATCGGGGTGCTCCGATTGTTGGCGGTGAGCGGCCACCCGGTACGACGGGCATTCGCGCGACTGCTCGGCCGTCTCTACCGACGTTTCAACCCGCGCCGGGCGGGCATCATGGCCACCAATCTCGCGCTCTGCTTTCCCGAGGAGTCTTCCGCCACACGCGAGTGCTGGCTCAAGCGCCATCTCGAATTGCATTTTCTCGCGCTGGTCGACCTGGGGCGCATCCGGCGCGCCCGCTTCGGCGATCTCACCGATCAGACCGAGGTCGAGGGGCAGGCGGTGCTCGACCGATTACGGGCCGAGCCGGGGTTGATCCTCACCGTGCACAGCGTGGGACTTGAATGGGCGGCAGCCATGCTGGCCGAGACGGTCGAGGGTTCGGTCATCTACAAGCCGTTTGCCAAGGACCCCGTGATCGACTGGTGGTTCGGCGGCATGCGCACCCGCCACGGCACCGAGGCCCTGCCGCGCGAACGGGGCATGGGGCCGCATCTGCGCGCCCTGCGCTCGGGGCGCAGCTTCTTCTACATCGCCGACGAGGATCTCGGCCCGGAACACAGCGTGTTCGCGCCTTTTTTTAGCACGGAGAAGGCCACGTTGGCGCTGGCCGGCAAGATGGCCCGGGCCGCCCGCCGGCCGGTCTACCCCATGATCGGTCAGCTTGACGCGGCGAGCGGCCGGTATCGGCTGCGCTTCCTGCCTCCGGTGGAGTTGCCCGCCAGCGCCGACCGCGAGGCGGCCACGGCGATCAACCGGGTGATCGAGACACTGGTGCGCGAGGATCCCCCGCAGCTGATGTGGTCATTGAAATACTTCAAGACACGCCCGCCGGGCGAGCCGTCGCCCTACGACCAGGGACGCGCTTAAGCCCCCGTATTGCCCGAATTGCCCGAATCCCCGTTCCGACGGGGCCGCTCGGCCCCACTGTGCTGGCGACGGAAGCGACGATAGCTCCACTGGTACTGCACGGGACGCTGGCGCACCAGTGACTCGATCGCCCGATTGAGCGCGGCCGCTGCCTCCACCGGGTCGTCGCGATTGATCGGCTCGCGCACCGGGGCATAGTGCATGTGAAAACCCCGGCCGTCGGGGAGGCGCTCGGCCCAGCCGGTGAAGGCTGGCGCGCCGCTGCGTCGGGAGAGGGTGCGGACCAGGGTCATGGTGAGCGCATCGTGGGCGAAAAACGGCGCCAGCACGCCCTCACCGCGTCGCGGCGACTGGTCCGGCAGGATGGCAACCAGCTCGCCGCGCTTGAGTGCGGCCAGCAGCTTGCGCACCCCGCCCAAACTGGCGGGGGCCAGCTGCATGCCCAGGCGTGAACGAGCCTCGACGAGCAATGTCTCGATCGCGGGGTCGCGCGGCGGCCGGTACAAGGCGGTGGTCGGTACGCGCAGGGCCGTGGCCAGTCCGCCGATCTCCCAAGACCCTAGGTGCGGGGCCAGCAGGATCGCGCCGCGGCCGTCGTTGACTGCCTGCGCGATCGGCTCGAAACCCGGCATGCCGGCGATGGTCGACTCGATGCGCTCGCGCGGCCAGCGCCAGGCTGGCCCCGTTTCCATCAGGGTCTTGCCGGTCTCGATCAGGTTCTCCCGCGCGAGTGCCCGGCGTTGGTCGGGATCCAGCTCCGGCAGGCAGCGCGCGAGGTTGTCCTCGATGTTGCGCCGGATTGTGCCGTTCATCCACCACGCCAGTTTTCCCAGCCAGCGACCCAGGCGCTGCGCGCCGCGCAGCGACAGCTTGCCGAGCATCCCCAGCGCGACCCCTGCAGCCGCCGCCCGCAGCCGCCCTCGCAGGCGGAGCCAGGTGGTGTCGCGGCTGCGGCTCATGCGCGCCGATCCCGCGGCAGGGGTGCGGTATGGGCTTGGGCTTCGGCGTGCGCAATCGCCCGCTGCGCTCCTTCCTCGATCAGTGGCCCCATGGCCGATTTCAGCGAGTGGAACAGCTGGCCGTTGGCCTGCTCCTCCTGTGCCAGCAACTGCTTGAAGTGCTCGCGCTGGGTGGGCATGGCGAAGCACGCGGGGCAGTTGTCGTTGATCACCGGCAGCCGATGGCGACGGGCGAAATCGATCAGGGCCGACTCGCGCACGTGGACCAGCGGCCGGATGATGCGCACGTCGCCGGCGTCATTGAGGTAGTGCGCCTTCATCGTGTTGAGCTTGCCGCCATGGAAGGCGCTCATCATGAAGCTCTCGGCCAGGTCGTCGAGATGCTGGGCCAGGGCGAGGACGTTGTAGCCTTCGTCGCGGGCCAGCCGGTAGATCAGTCCGCGCTTGAGGCGCGAGCAAAACGAGCAGTAGGAATCACCGCTCATGTGTTCGTCGGCCAGTCCGACGATATCCTCGCGCACCCGGTGATAGGTCACGCCCAGGGATTCGAGGTAGCCGGCCAGTGGCCCGGGGTCGAAGCCCGGCACCATCGGATCGATGGTCACTGCCGCGATGGAGAAGTCGATCGGCGCGCGCCGCTGGATGTGCCGCAGGATATGTAGCAGCGACAACGAGTCCTTGCCGCCGGACAGGCCCAGCAGCAGCCGGTCGCCGTGGTGAAGCATGCGGTAGTGCATCACCGCGCGGGAGACCAGTTTCTGCAGTCCGCGGCCCGGCGTGGCCCAGCCGGCCGTCTGTGTGGAGGCATGGTCCGAATGGCTGGGGAATGTGTCGACGGAAGGGGGCATGAAGGTGTCGGTCGCGGGGTTGGTGGACGCGCTATCTTACCAGCCGATGCGGGCGAGCCACCATGGGGGGGGTCAATCCCGGTAGATGAGGCGACCGCGGTAATAGCCCTTGATGCGTTCGCCCTCGTCGAGGCGCTCTTTCTCGCGGTCTCTCGTCGACGCGGGGCCACGTTCGAGCGCCCGGGCCAGCGAGATTACCGCGGGGTCTTCGCTGGCCCGGGCCAGTCGCAGCAACCGCTGCTGGACGCCATACCGCTGCATGTCGACCGCGCCCCCCATGTCTTTCTCCAATGCGCGCTTGAGGGCGATCCATTGCTGCATTTCCTGGCGTTGTGACATGGGCGGGCTCCGGCTGGTGGATGGGGGCCTGTAGCGCAATAAGTGGACCAGCTGCGCCGCCGGGTCGACCGCCGCCCGGCCGGGTGCATAGTCAGCTGCCTGGTCAGGTGGCGGGCCGCCCGAGTGCACCGCCGTGAGGCAGGTCGTGACGCCCGATGCGTCTGAATGGGGCTGGCGTGCTGGCCATGAGTCTCGTCCGACGAGGGTTTACACTTGAATCGATCCGTCCGCCCCCAAAGCGCGGGGCGGTGCGTCATCCGAGACAAACGAGGTCTGCCCGAATGCGTTCGCTCTATCCCCCTGTCGAGACCCTGGTCAACCACAGCCTGCCGGTTGGCGATGGGCATGTCCTGCATGTCGAGGAATGCGGGCGCCTGAGCGGCATCCCGGCGCTGTTCCTGCACGGCGGGCCCGGTGCGGGTTGCACGCTGATGCATCGGCGTTTCTTCGATCCCGATCGTTACCGGATCATCTTGCCCGATCAGCGCGGGGCAGGGCGTTCCACCCCGCACGCCGGGCTCGAGGCGAACACCACCGCCGACCTGGTCGCCGACCTCGAGCGTATCCGCGAGGAACTGGAGGTGGAGCGTTGGCTGGTGTTCGGCGGGTCCTGGGGGTCGACGCTGGCACTGGCCTACGCGCAGGCCCATCCGGAGCGCGTGATGGGATTGATCCTGCGAGGTGTGTTCCTTTGTCGCGCCGAGGATATCCACTGGTTCTACCAGCATGGCGCCAGCCGCGTGTTCCCGGATTACTGGCAGGACTACCTCGAACCGATCCCCGTCGAGGAGCGTGATGATCTGGTGGCCGCCTATCGTCGGCTGCTAAATGGGCCGGATCAGATTGCCCAGTACCACGCCGCGCAGGCCTGGTCGGTATGGGAGGGGCGTTGCGCCACGTTGCGCCCCGAGGCCGAGGTGGTCGACTACTTTGCCAACCCGCACAACGCCCTGTCGATCGCCCGGATCGAGAACCATTACTTCAGCCACGGCGCGTTTCTTGATCGGCCGCTGCTCGAGGGGATGGACGCCCTGGCCGATATTCCGGGGCACATCGTCCATGGTCGCTACGACATGGTCTGTCCAGTCGACCAGGCCCATGCCCTGCATGAACGCTGGCCCTCGGCGGGCTTCGAGGTGGTCGACGATGCGGGGCATGCGGCCAGTGAGCCGGGGATCATCGATGCATTGGTGCGGGCGACCGACCGTCTTGCCGACCAGTGGTCCGCCTCCGGAGGTGGTTCGGCATGATTGCGTTGATCCAGCGGGCGACATATGGATGCGTGCGGGTGGGCGGCGAGTCGATCGGCGAGATCGGTCCGGGCCTGGTCTGCCTGGTGGGAGTGGCGCAGGGCGACGGCCCGGACCAGGCACGGCGGTTGGCCGAGCGGGTGATGAACTACCGGGTGTTCCCCGATGAGGTCGGGCGCATGAATCGGTCGGTCCGCGATCAGGGTGGCGGGGTGCTGGCGGTGCCGCAGTTCACGCTGGCGGCCGATACCCAGCGCGGCAACCGTCCCAGTTTTACCCCTGCGGCCGATCCGGCCGATGCCAGCCGGCTGTTCGACGTGTTTGTCACCGCCTTGCGAGAGTCGCATCCAGGGGGCGTGGCTACGGGACGTTTCGGCGCGGACATGCAGGTGGAACTGGTCAACGACGGACCGGTGACCTTCTGGCTGGAGGCGCCCACCCCTTGAGCCAGAAAACCGGATGCAAAAAAAAGCCCGCCGGATGGCGGGCTTGTCGATCAAGTGCGCTGTCAGTCTGCCTTAGGCAGCCTGGCTTGCCTCGTCGGACTCACCGGTGTTGGAGGTCCAAGAGATCGTGACCTCGTCACCTTTCTTGCCCGGTACCTTGATGTTGATGTACGGGTTCTTGGAGACAGCTTCTGACAGGTTGCCCTGCATCACCTGCTCACCGTTGACCTCAACGTTGAGTACCTGGATGTAGTTCGCCGGGATCTTCTCGCCGGTGGACTTGTCTTCGCGGTTGCCGGATTCCATCGGGTGACGGACCAGGGCCTTCACGTCAAGAACGTCGCCAGCCGGGGAAATACGCATGCGGATAGTAGACATAATCTATACCTCTTGGATTATCTGTCTGTATTCAATGACTTCGGTCGTAGAGGCTGATTAGCCGCCGCAGCCACCGATGGTTACCTTCACTTCCTTGCCGGCCTTGTACAGCTTGCCACCAGCTTGAACCACGCCAGTCACGTTGTCAGTCGAACCCATACGGATACGGGTGGAGACGAACGGGTTGGCACCCATCAGGTCGAAAGAAGCAACCAGCGGGGTCGGGTTGGAAGCGACCATGATCGCAATCTTGTTGGTGCCAGCAATGGACGACTCGATCGTGACCGGAACCACAGCGCCGTTCTCGGCGATGTCCGGGGCCTTGACGCTGATGTCGCCGGAATCGGCAACGTCATGGGAACCGAACAGCTCGTCCATGGCGTTGTCCATGCCTTCGGTATCGAATGCGCTCTGCGGCCAATCGGCGGCCAGTACAGTGCGCGGGGAAAGCAGACCGGCACCAACGGCCAGGCCAGCAGCACTGGCAGCGAGGCTGCCCTTCAGAAATACGCGACGCTTGGTTTGCATATCTTAACTCCTCGTTAATGTGTGGTTGTCCACGCCCTAGATAAGGCATGGGGCGTGCCAACTATGCAAGTCGTTGAAACGCAAAGTGTATGCGCGAGGTCTGGCGCGGATTGCAGATTGCAATATGCAATGTACGCTCGGCAAACATTGCAGCAACCAACGCCGAGGCATGACCGGCTAGCGCTTCTCGTAGCCCTGCAGCTTGCGCCACAGGGTGGACTTGTTGATGCCGAGAATGCTGGCCGTCTTCTCGCGGTTGCCCTCGGCGTGTTCGAGCGTTTTCTCGATGTACCGCCGCTCGAGCTCCTCGAGGGTGGGGTGGTCGGCATCGATGGCGGCAGTGGTCTCGATGGAGCCGCCGGTGGCGGCGGTGGCCTCGCCGCCCAGTTCGAGGTCGATTTCCTCGCTGTCGGACAGGGCCACGGCGCGCTCGATCGCGTTCTTCAGTTCCCGCACATTACCCGGCCACGGGTAGTCGAGGATGGCCTTTTGCGCCCGTTCGGTCAGCCCCTTTGCCGGACGGTGGAAGCGGCGGGCGAACTCGTCGATGAAATGCTGCGCGAGCACGGGGATGTCCGTGCGCCGTTCACGCAGCGGCGGCATCTGTAGGCGCACGACATTGAGCCGGTGATACAGGTCGTGGCGGAATTCGCCCAGCCGGACCATCTCGGCGAGATTGCGATTGCTGGCGACGATGAAGCGCACGTCGATGGGGATGGTCTGCACGCCGCCAACCCGGGTGATTTCCTGCTCCTGGACTACCCGCAGCAGCTTGACCTGCATGGCATCCGAGATATTGCCGATCTCGTCGAGAAAGACGGTGCCGCCGCTGGCGACCTCCAGCAATCCGGTCTTGGCGGCGTTCGCCCCGGTGAAAGCGCCTTTCTCGTGACCGAACAGCTCGTTCTCCAACAAGGTGTCGGTCAGCGCGCCGCAGTCGATCACGATGTAAGGGGTGTGGGCGAAGTCCGAACGCTCGTGGGTGGCGCGAGCGGCTAGTTCCTTGCCCGAGCCGGACTCGCCCTCGATCATCACGTTGATGCGCACGTCGCGGATCTTGTCGATGATCCGGTAGGTCGCCTCGATGGCCGGGGAGGCGCCCAGCATGGCCCGCTCGGTCGAGTCGATCGCGGTCGGCGGCGGAGCCGATTCGTCCCCCAGCAGGCGGTGGACTAACTCGATCAGCGACTCGGGGTCGTAGGGCTTCTTGATGAAGTCGCTCGCCCCCAGGCGCAACGCCTGGATGGCGTTGTCGATGGTCGAGTAGCCGGTGATCAGGATCACGGGCAGCGACGGCCACTGGCCACGCAGCCATTCGAGAAAATCCAGGCCGTTCATGCCCGGCATCTTGAGGTCCGAGATCACCAGGTCGACGGGGTTCTCGGTTAGCCAATCCTGGGCGCTTTCCACCGACTGGAAGCCGTGCACCGTCAGCCCCTCGGTGCGGGCGTAGCGGGCGAACAGGTCAGAGGCGCGTTCGTCATCATCGACGAAGGCGATCACGGGTTGTTTGTCGGTAGGCGCGTTGCTGTTCATGGTCTGGCCGTCGGGGGATTGGGTGTGTCGTTCTGTTGGATCACGCGCGGCCGGGCCTTGCTCTTGGGTAGGGTCACGCGTGCGATCACGCCGCTGGCATCCGGCTCGCCGGCATCGCGGCGGTTTGCCAGGCTCAGTTCGCCACCATGGTATTGCACGATGCCGAGGCTGATCGACAGACCCAGCCCGGTGCCCCTGTCGACTTCCTTGGTGGTGAAGAACGGATCGAATATCTGATCGATCAGGTCTGGCGGCAGGCCGCTGCCCTCGTCGCGAAATTCGATGCGGATGCTGTCCGCGAGGCACTCGGCCTGTATCAGTATATGTCCGCCCACCGAGCTGGCGTGGATCGCGTTGCGAATCAGGTTGGTTACGACCTGCTCCATCTGCGCGGGGTCGAATTCGGCCTGGCACCGGGCCGTGGCGCTGAGCAGGGCCAGGTGCACGTCGGCCTCCATGGCCTCGGGTTCCATGCGGTCGACGACTTCCTCGAGCCAGTCGGCCAGTTCGACGGTTTCATGCTCGGGGGGCAGTTGGCGGGCGAAGTTCATGACGCCGCGGACGATGCGACTGGCACGCAGCGCCTCGGCGCGCAGATCCCGCATGTCCTCGTGCGTGGCATGGTCTTCCGAGGGGATCTGTCGTTCGATCAGGCGCGTGAGCGTCAGGATGTTGTTGAGCGGGTTGTTGATCTCGTGGCCGATCCCGGCCGCCATCTCGCCGATGGAGGCCAGCTTGGCCTGCTGGAGGGCCTTCTTCTCGGCCCGATCGCGCCGACGGGCCTCGCTGGCGAGCTGTTCGGTCAGGTAGCGGAACGAGGTCTGCAACTGGCGCACCTCGGTGGTGCTCGAGTCGACCGGGATCGGTTGGTCACGCTGGCCGTCGGCAAACTGCTTGAGCGACTGGGACAGGCGGGTGATCGGCCGGGCGAAGTGGCGTGCGCCCAGTCCGGCGAGCAACAGGCTCATGAGCAGGGCCAGCAGGCCGAAACCGAACAGGCTCAGGCGAATGTCACGGAACGGGGCGCTGGTGATGTCGGCCGGCAACTTGAACGCCACGAACCACGACGTCAGGCTCTGCGGGTAGGGGTGATATTCCTGATAGTAGTAGCGCGAGCCGGCGTCCGCGTCGAGGTGGACGCCGTTCGACTCGGCCACGGCCGCGTTCCAGAAGGCGCCATCGTCGATGCGGCGGGCATTGTATTCGGCGGGTACCGAGCCGTTTTCGAAGGGCGAGATGAATCCCAGGTTGCGCTCGTCATCGTAGAGCACCAGCCCATCGCGATCGGGCAGCCCGGGGTTGTGTTCGATGATCATGATTTTGCCGTCGCGCGGGCGGGGGGAGAACGACAGGATCTGGTCGAGGTGCTCGCCGAAGGTGTTGACCACCACGTAGCCGGCGGTGCGGTCATCGACATTGCGCAATGGCCGAACGGCGTAGAGCGTGCTGGGCTCCCGGTCGGGCAGGGCGTCACCGAAGGCCATGGGCAGGGTCATGAAGCTGATCTGGTCGGAGGGCAGGCTCTGTAGTCGCTCCAGGAAGGCCTCGTTGTCGAACTCCTCCTCGACGTAGTTGACCTGGCCGAGGCTCTCGAAGGCCGGCGAGGCCACCCGGCCGAGGGTCACCTTGATGATCGTGTTGCCGGCCGCATCCAGAATGCGGATACTGCCCAGCCCGGGAACGGTGCGCTGCAGGCCGGCGAGAAAGCGGTTGGCGTTGATCCGCATCGAGGTCAGCTCGGGGTGTCGAATGCCCACCGACGATGCCATCAACGCGTTGAGCATCGTCTGGATTTCCTGCGCCTGACCGATGCCCTCGACCACTTGCCGCTCGTAGCGCATCCGATTGCTCATCTCGCCGATCACCGAGTCGATGTTTTCATCGATCTCGCGAGTGATCTCTTCCTGGAAGCGCTGCTCGCTGTAGCTGGTCACGCCCCAGACCAGCAGCACCAGCGGCACCAGTGTGGCGGTAAAGGTCCACAGGAAGATATTGACCGGCAGACGCATGGGGCGGACCTCGGGGCCGATGGCGGCGGGGCATGATTCAAGTGGGAGATCAAGCTATCACAAAGCATGACTGGACACAGTGGCTCGCCCGCCACGAGGCCGATGGGCTGACCCGGAGCCTTAAGGTGGCCGACTCGCCACAGGCCCCGCACATGCGGATCGACAGGCAGGACCGGCTGACCTTCTGTAGCAACGACTACCTCGGGCTGGCCAATGACCCGCGCCTGGCAGCGGCCATGCATCGCGGCATCGACCGCTGGGGCGTGGGCGCCGGGGCGGCCCATCTGATCAACGGTCATTTCACCCCGCACCAGCAACTGGAAGTCGAGTTGGCCGACTGGCTGGCGGTGGATGCCGTGCAACTGTTCTCCACCGGCTACATGGCCAACCTGGGTGTGGTCGGTGCCCTGATGGGACGCGGCGATACCGTGGTCGCCGATCGCCTCAACCATGCCTCCCTGGTGGATGCTGTTCGGCTTTCGGGGGCACGGCTGTCGCGCTATCGACACAATGATCTCGACGATCTTGAGCGTCGCCTGCGTGACGCCCGTGGCGAGCGGATGATCCTCACCGACGGCGTGTTCTCCATGGACGGGGATTGTGCACCGCTCGCCGAAATGGTTGATCTGGCCGAGCGTTTCGATGCCTGGCTGGTGGTGGACGAGGCCCACGCCTTCGGCGTGCTCGGTGACCAGGGGGGCGGCAGCTTCGAGGCCGCCGGGATCACTCCGGGCGAGCGCGTGTTGCGGGTGGGTACCCTGGGCAAGGCCTTCGGCACGGCCGGGGCGTTCGTCGCCGGGGCGGCCGAGCCGCTGGCGGTATTGCTCCAGCGGGCCCGGACCTATCTCTTTACCACGGCCCAGCCCCCGGCGGTGGCCGAGGCATCGCGCCAGGCGCTGGCCATCGTGCGTGACGAGCCCTCGCGGCGCCACCACTTGCAGGCACTGGTGAGCCGCTTTCGGGACGAGGTCGCCGGCATGGGCGGGCTGGCCCTGATGCCTTCGAGCACGCCCATTCAGCCCTTGCTGGTGGGCGACAGCGCCCGGGCGATGGCGATGGCCGACGCGCTGCTCGAGGAGGGTTTGGTGGTGCCGGCGATTCGGCCGCCCACTGTGCCTCGCGGCGGTTCGCGCTTGCGGATTACCTTCAGCGCGGCCCACGACGAGAACGATATACAAAAACTCCTGTCTACCTTGCGAACATGCACTAAAGTTGCAATGTAATGTGAAAAGAACAGGTAGGGCATGTCTTGGCCGGTCGGTCGAGGCGCGTAACTGCTCAAACCGAGGAGTGTTGATGATGAAACGTTTTGTGATGATGGCCGCCGTGGCGGGTTCGCTGATTCTGGCCGGCTGCGCCCAGAACCCCTACACGGGTGATAACAGTCGTACCGCCACTGGGGCGACCGTGGGCGCAGGGGCCGGTGCCCTGCTCGGCAACGTGATTGCCGGCTCGGGCAACAAGACCGGTGGGACACTGATCGGGGCCGCCGTGGGCGCCACCGTGGGTGGTCTGGTCGGCCGCCAGATGGACCAGCAGGAACGTGAGTTGCGTCAGGATATGGCGGGTACCGGTGTCGACGTGCAGCGCCAGGGTGACACCATCCGCCTGCAGGCGCCGGAATCGATCACCTTCGACACGGAAAGCGCGCAGATCAAGCCGCAGTTCCAGAGCGCGCTCAATCAGTTGGCCTATTCGATCCAGCAGTATCCGAACACGGTAGTGCGGGTCGAGGGGCACACCGATAACACCGGCTCGGCGAGCTATAACCAGAATCTGTCGGTCAACCGGGCCGAGAGCGTCACGCGCTACCTGAGCCAGCAGGGCGTCTCACTGTCGCGCCTGCAGCCGGTGGGTTATGGCTTCAGCCGCCCGATCGCGACCAATGACACGGCGGCGGGCCGGGCGCAGAACCGTCGCGTCGAGATCCTGATCCTTCCCCAGCAGCAGTAAGCCCAGGCGCTGAAACCAGTAGCGGACGGCAAGCAGGCCCGGGTAACCCCCGGGCCTTTTTAATGTCTGCGTCATTTGCGGGCGGGGAGGCTCGCGGGTGGCTCGAGGCGCGAGCCGTTTTCCAGGCCCAGTCGTGCCGCCGTGCCGGCCGGCAGTTCCAGCACGTACTGCGCGTCAACGCCGCGGCCGTAGCCGGGGCAGTCGTTCCCGGTGCAAGGCGGGACGTGTTCCACCAGGTGGACCAGGCGCCAGTGGCGATCGAGAAAGAGCAGGTCGAGCGGAAACCGGACGTCCTTCATCCAGAAAGAGCGGGGTGCCTCGTCCGGGTAGATGAACAGCATGCCGCGGTTCGCCGGCAGCGTGGGACGGTCCATCAGCCCTTGGCGGCGGCTGGCCGGGTCGTTGGCCAGCTCGACGCGGAATGGCTCGCCGGCGAGGGTCATCGAGCGGGTCTCGCCGCTCATCACCGGCTCGGACGGCAGCGCAAGCCAGGCGGTGAACAATGCGGCGAGCAGGCCGATGGCGAGCCATGGCGGAGTGGCCGGGCGGTTGGGGTCAAAGGGTTTCATCCGAGCAGATTAGCGCATGTCGCTCTGACGGCAGCGCGACCCGCTGTTAACATGGCGTCCCCAATTCCACAGCCCCGCGACCCTCATGACCGACACCACCCGTCCCGATGCCGAGCAGCGCCGCCAAGAAGCGCTCGACTACCATGCCCTGCCGCAGCCGGGGAAGATCGCCACGGCAATCACCAAGCCCACCGAGACCGCGCGCGATCTGGCCTTGGCCTACTCGCCGGGCGTGGCCGAGCCGGTGCGAGCCATTGCCGCCGATCCCGAGGCCGTCTGGACCTACACCGCTCGCGGCAACCTGGTCGCGGTGATTACCGACGGCTCGGCGATCCTGGGGCTGGGCAATCTCGGCCCGTTGGCATCGAAGCCGGTGATGGAAGGCAAGGGCGTATTGTTCAAGCGGTTTGCGGACATCGACGTGGTCGACCTGGAGGTGGATGCCGAGGACGTTCCGGCCTTCATCGACACCGTCCGTCGGCTCGAGCCCTCCTTCGGCGGCATCAACCTCGAGGACATCCAGGCGCCACGCTGTTTCGAGGTCGAGGCCGCGCTGACCGAGGCGATGGATATCCCCGTTTTCCACGATGACCAGCACGGCACGGCCATCATCATTGCCGCTGGCCTGACCAATGCCCTGCGCCTGCAGGGCAAGCGCCTCGAGGATGCCCGGCTGGTGCTGGTCGGGGCCGGGGCGGCCGGCACGGCCACGCTCGACCTGTTGCTGGACATGGGGCTCAAGCGCGAGAACCTGCTGGTGGTCGACCGTGGCGGGGTCATCCATGTCGGGCGGGACAACCTGGCCGAGCACCACCACCGCTTCGCCGCACGCACCGAGGCCCGTACGCTGGCCGACGCGGTGGTCGGGGCCGATGCCTTCATCGGGGTCTCGGCCGCCAACCTGCTGACAGCGGAGATGCTCGCCAGCATGGTCGACCGTCCCGTGGTCTTCGCCCTGGCAAATCCGGATCCCGAGATCCTGCCCGAGGTCGCCCACGAGGTGCGCGACGACCTGATCATGGCCACCGGGCGCAGTGACTACCCCAACCAGGTCAACAACGTCCTGGCCTTCCCGTTCATCTTCCGCGGCGCGCTGGACTGCCGCGCGCGGCGGATCACGGCAAACATGAAGATTGCCTGCGTCGAGGCGTTGGCCGAGCTGGCCCGCGAGCCCGTGCCGGCATCGGTGATGGCGGCCTACGAACTCGACGAGATGGGTTTCGGTCCGGAGTACATCCTGCCCAAGCCTTTCGACCCGCGGCTGATCGAGCGCATCCCCGCCGCCGTGGCACGGGCGGCGCACGAAGATGGTGTCGCCCGCACGCCGTACCGGCCCCACCCGATGCCGGAGCGCCGATGAGTCAAGCGCGCGCCTGGTTGATCGATGCCCACGCCCAGATCTGGCGGGCGTGGCATGTCTACGACAAAGAGCGCGTGGATCGCGCCGGTCGCCCGGTCAACGCGGTACTGGGTTTCGCCGACTACCTGCTCGCGCTGGTCGAGTCGACCTGGCTGCCCAACCAGCCGGCCCCGGTGATCGCCGCCATTTTCGATGCACCCTGCGGGCGCGGTCACCGCCAGGCCATCTACGCCGACTACAAGGGGCATCGCCCGCCGGCGCCGGAGAACCTGACCGCGCAGTTTCCACGCTGTCGCGAGTTTGCCGAGGCCGCCGGATTCGGCTCGCTGGATCATCCCCAGTTCGAGGCCGACGACGTGATCGGCACGTTGGTCGGCCGGCTGCGCAATCGCGAGCGGGCGGTCACGATCGTCACCGGCGACAAGGACCTCGCCCAGCTGCTGGGGCCGGATGATCGCTGGTACAACCCCATGCGCGGCACGGTGATGGCCTACGGCGATGTCGAGCGCCGTTTCGGCGTCAAGCCGGGGCAGGTGGCCGACTGGCTGGCGCTGACCGGGGACGTGGCCGACAACATCCCCGGCGTGCCGGGTATCGGCCCGCGCACCGCCGCCCGCCTGCTGCGCAAGCACGGCAGTATTGACGGCATCTACGAGAACCTCTCGGCTGTCTACGGCATGAAGTTTCGCGGTGCGCCACGCGCCCAGCGCCTCCTGCAGGAGTACGAAGCGCAGGTGCGCCTGTCGCGGCGGTTGACCGAGATCGTCTGCGACCTGCCTCTGGCCTCGACGCCGCAGCCCTGGCAGGGGATCGACCGTCCGGCCGTCGTCAGCCTGCTGGAACAGGCTGGCGCCGACCCCGCGCAGATCGAGCGCTGGGAGCAATGGGACGCGCCTGCGGTGCGCACCGCCTGAGGGCCGTTGCCATGACCCTGATCGCCTTCAACAAGCCGTTCAACTGTCTCTCCCAGTTCACCTCCGAGCCCGACAGCCCGGCCGGCACGCTGGCCGACTGGATCGAGTGCCCGGGCGTCTATCCGGCCGGTCGGCTCGACCGCGACAGCGAAGGCCTGTTGCTGCTGACCGACGACGGTCGGTTGCAGGCGCGACTGACCGACCCCAGGCACAAGCTCGCCAAGGTGTACCTGGCCCAGGTGGAGGGCGAGATCGGGGAAGAGTCGCTGGCCGCCTTGCGTTCCGGGGTCACCCTCAAGGACGGCCTCACCCGTCCGGCGGGCGCCGAGCGGGTGGCCGAGCCCGACTGGCTCTGGCCGCGTGACCCGCCGGTGCGTTACCGCAAGAGCGTGCCCACCAGCTGGCTGCAACTGACCCTCTCCGAAGGACGCAACCGCCAGGTGCGCCGAATGACCGCCCACGTGGGTTTCCCCACCCTGCGACTGATCCGCACGGCCATCGGGCCGTATCGACTCGACGGGCTCGCCCCCGGCGAGTGGCGTCGAATCGACGGCTGAGCGGAGCGATTGGCCCTGCGAGGCCATCCCTTCCCCGGCGGCCTGGTCGGGTGTCCACCCGGTTTCTTGTCCCTTTCGTGATTACTCGGTCTTTCCGGGTGGACGGTGGCGAGAAAGCCTTTTCCTGGCAACGGTTTAACCCGCCCCCGTCTTCGTCTTTTGCTGCGCCTTTTTGCGCCGGGATCGATTATCGGGTAGATTGCGCGATCCGCTCGGCGCGGCGGGGCGTCTGCAGGTCGTTTTTTGTTGTTACAGAACAGTGGCTTGTGGGGTGGTTGGTCGAGCAAGTGAACGGGGCGTGCCATTGAATATCATGAAGCAGTTTGTGCTGGGTCGCCGGCTGGTGGGTGGCTGGGCCCGCGAGCAGGGCGTGACGCTGGATGACGTGGCGGCGATCCGGCTGGCCGAGTACCTGGCGGAACAGGATTGGCAGGCCCCGCGCGCGGTCGATGATCTCGATCTTTCCCTGCTCTCGTTCCTGGTGCTGGAGACTGCCCACCGTTACTACGTACAGGCGGACAAGGCCCTCAAGACCTGCCAGTCCGACGAGGGACGGACGCTGTTTCCCGCCGTCATGCTGCCCGAGCGTCTGGCCGATCTGGCCGCCACGCTGCGCTTTTATGACCAGACGCCCACGCTGGCCCCACAGCTGCCGGTCAATGGTCTAGCCAGTCTGCAGAGCCTGACGAATACCCTGTTCGCGGTGATCGCCGCGCATTTCCCCGCGCACATGACCGAGGTGCATGCCCAGGCGATGCGGGTCGAGGTGGCCGATGCGCTGCGAGCCCGCTTTCCCCGCACGCGAGCGCACGTGCCGGTGTACTCGCCCACGCACCTGGAGTTCATGGGCGCGGTCGACAAGACCCGCTGCATTTTCGCCCCGTCGGGCAAGTACTGGGGGGCGCGCGACTACGATGCCGACCGGGCCATGGATGCCAACGTGCAGCAGTTCGCCGAGGACCTGTTCCACTTCATGACCGTGGCGCACAAGGAGAAGTTCAAGGGGTTGGCACTGCGGCTGCCCGCCTCGATGAGCGACTCGATCGAGCGCCTGGCCGAGACCACCGCCGTTCTGCTCGATGGCCTTAACCGTATCGACCCGGCCGGGTCAGACTGCCTGCGGCACGTCGATGACAAGGCCGGCTGGAAGTTCGAGTGGGCCGGCGAGACCATGTTTCTGACGGCCTTCGGTGTCTGCTACCCGGCGGACCACCCGCGCAATCCCTACGGTTTCGATTACACCTACTTCTTCTTCCAGCCGGACTTCGTGTTGCGCAATCACCCAGGCCTGATCAATGGCAAGGAAGAGATCTCGCGCCAGCGCATCCTGGCCTCGTTCCGCAAGGACGGTATGAATTACGACAACGCCGGCAAGGAAGCCGAACACGCCCGCTACATCCGGCCGATGGCCGCCGACGGCCCGCCGGTCGAATGGTGGCACTACCTGCCGTCGCGCCAGACTCCCGCGCCGTTTTCCGCCGTCGGTTGAGCCGTGCTGCCGTCCGGGCAGGACCGGGTCAGTCGCGCTGCGATAGCAGTGCCTGGCGGAGCTTGTTGGACAAGAGCGGCTTGGCGAGCCAGATGCCGAAGTAGGCCCGTGTTAGGTCCGCGTCGTCGCTCTCGAAGCGGGGCTCGCCGTTGAGATAGAGCACCAACCGGCGTGCTTCGGGCTGCCAGTTCAGCCGGTAACGATCGCCCTCTCCGATATCCACCATGGCCTTCTGGATCGCGTCGATCTTCGGCCGGATCGCCGCGCGCCCCGCGGCGTCGACCTGCCGGTCGAGCGCGGCCCAGGTCGCCTTGCGGATATCCTCGATGTCCACCTGGCGATGGTAGGCCAGCACCAGGCTCATCGGCACCTCGGCCGCTTCAATCGTCGCCTCGATGGCACCGGCTGACGCGTAGAGGACGGCGTCGCAGACATTCCAAACCAGGTAGCTGGCCGTGCCTGATCCCTGCAGGACCAGCGCGGTGTCGGCCAGCGATCGCTCGCGCGCGAAGTCTGTCGCTGCCACCGGCAGGGTAGGGTGGCACTCCAGGCCAAACAGGTGGTCAGGCAGGCGGCCAGCATCAGGTACGCTGGTCAGTCTCGCCGTCCTGGTGCTCGAAGGCCTCGTCGAGGACAAAGACGTCATCCTCTCAGTAGCCGTCGATCTCGACCCGGAATTGCGCTTGACCGCCCCACTGCGTCCCTGAAACACCCCATGGGCCCAGGTCTTGCCCTGGAAGTATTCGGTCAGATCGAATGCCGGTTGGGTGTCGCGGAATGGCTCGAGGTTCATGCTGCTGCATCCGGTGAGTAGCAGGGTGAAGGCGAGAGCACGCTCGCCAAGGTGAGTCGTCGGGTTATGGGCGGGGCCCTCCCAGTTGGGGTTCGGTGTCGGTGAGCCGGTGGAAGACCAGCCAGGCGGCGGTCAGCTTGAAGAGCAGGGGCAGGGTGCCGTAGGTCAGTGCCAGCGCGGTGGTATCGCTGTCGCCCGCCTCGAATCCGGCCAGCGACAGCTGGCCGTAGCCCACCCCGACGGCAACCGCCAGGGCGAGCTTGGTGACCAGCCCCAGCAGGCCGAAGAACAGCCCGGCGCGATCCCCGCCGCCCTGGTCGCGGTCGATGCCGGCAATGTCGGCCTGGATGGATGCTGGCAGTGCCATGTCCGCCCCCAGGCTCAGTCCCGATACCAGGCAAACCAGCGCGAACCACGCCACGTCCCCCGTTCCCAGCAGCGGCGTGAATGCGAAAGCGGTGGCGGCGAGCAGAATGGAGACCCCCCAGCTCCGGCGCTTGTTGATCCGCCGGGCCAGCCAAGTCCAGGCGGGCAGCGCGGCGATGCCGGCGCCGAAGTAGAGCAGGAGCAGCCACCCCAGCCAGTCTTCCGCCCCCAGGTGGTCGGCGACGAACATCAGGAACAGGGCGGCATGAATGCCGTTGGCCAGGGTGTTGAGGAAATGGCCGCCCAGCAGGGCGCGAAGGCGCCGGTTGTGTATCAGCAGCGGCCAGCCATACCGCCAGTTGGTCACCGCCTGGTAGCGGGATGGCTCGGGCGTCCCCCGGGCGAGCAGCAGAAAGCCCGCCGGCAGCAGTAGGGCCATCAGCCAGAACACCGCGGTGAGCACGTCGGCGGGGTCCTCGGTGCCCAGCAGGATCGGTAGGGCGGCGGCTAGCACGATGCCCACCAGTGCCATCCCCTCGCGGCTGGATGCCAGCCGGGTGCGCCCGTGCGGGCTGGGGTCGGCCTCGGCCCCCAGGCTGGTATAGGGGATCTGGATCAGGGTCCAGCCGAAAAACGCGGCCAGCCCCCACAGGTACAGGTGCCGGAGCCCCACCTCCTCGCCGGGGCGCAGCAGGAACCAGAGCGACACCAGCAGCAGCGGGATTCCCGTGGCCATCAGTACTTTGCGGCGATGGCGCCCCGGTATGTAATCGGCGAGCACGCCGACCACAGGGTCGGTGATCACGTCCCACAGGCGGGTGAGCATCAGGGCCAGGCCCACCGCGGCCAGGCCCAGCCCCAGTTCGTTGGCGTAGAACGGGGGCAGGTAGACGTGCAGGGGGATGCCCATCAGTGCCAGCGGCATCCCCGGGGCGCCGTAGGCCAGCACCCGCCAGAGGGGCAGATTCCCGGCGGGTATCACGGTTTCCCTAGGATGACCTGGGCGACGTTGATCCGCCCGGTGAGAAAGCCTGCCTGACAGTAGGCCAGATAGTAGCGCCAGGTCTGACGGAAGGCGTGATCGAAACCCATGGCCTCCAGTTGTTCCTCGGCGGCGTCGAAGCGTTCGTGCCAGCGGGCCAACGTGTGGGCGTAATCGCGGCCGAACAGGTGGGTTTCCCGCACCACAAGGCCGGCCGCCTGTGCCTCGGCGTGGAACCGCCCGATCGTGGGGAGCATTCCGCCAGGAAAGATATAGAGCTGGATGAAGTCGGGTTTGCGGCTATAGGCCTCGAAAGCGGATTCGTCGATGGTGATAACCTGGATCGCCGCCCGGCCGCCGGAACGCAGCCGTTCGTGTAGGTGGCGAAAATAGGTGGGCCAATAGCGCTCGCCGACCGCCTCGAACATCTCGATCGAGACGATGTGATCGTACGTCCCCTGCTGGTCGCGGTAGTCGGTCAGGTGCAGGCGAGCCCGGTCGTCGAGGCCAGCGCGTGCCAGTCGGTCGCGGCCGTAAGCCAGTTGTTCGGTGGACAGGGTCAGGCCGTCGACGGTCAGCCCGCGTTGAGCCGCTCGTTCGGCCAGGCCACCCCAGCCGCAGCCGACTTCCAGTAGGCGCTCGCCTGGCCGGGTGTCGAGATGGTCGAGGAGTCGGTCGTACTTGCGTTGCTGGGCCAGGACGAGCGGTTCGTCGGACTGGTTGAACAGCGCCGCCGAGTAGGTCATCGATTCGTCCAGCCACAGCCGGTAGAAATCATTGCCCAGATCGTAGTGCGCGGCGATATTGCGCCGGCTGCCGCGGCGGTGGTTGGCCCGCAGGGCGTGCTGGAAGCGATGGCCTAGGCGGGGCCAGAAGCCCGGGCGGAGGTCGGCGGCGATCGCCTCGTGGTTTCGTGCGCCGATCTCCAGCAGGGAGGGCAGGTCATCGGTGGAGAAGTCCCCGGCGATGAAGCCCTCGGCGATACCGATGTCACCGAGTCGGGCAATCCGCGAGGACAATCGCGCCGGGTGATGCAGATGACAGTGGGCACCGAGTTCGGGCATTTGCTGCCCCGTGAACGCGGCATGGCCGCCGTTATCCGTGGTCACGCGTATCTGGCCGATGCGCAGATCGTCGAGCAAATGGCTCACCCAGCGGGCCGTCAACGGCAGCGTGTTCGGCGCCCCTCTTTCCGTCGGCGTATTCGTGTCGATCGAACTCAGTTTTCGTGACTGGGCGGTGGGCATGAGCTGACCTCCGATTCCGGTAGTGGCGGGCTTTGGTGAAAGCGTCCGCCCTTGAGCCATATCTTGAGGGCCTGCCAGTGAATTAGGCCGATTATTTTGAAGGTGAGAAACGGGATGCGCAGCGCCTCGCCGAACAGACGGCGGTCGGTCAATGCGCGGCGGCGCGCGGTGTGGGTCGCCACCAGCGTGAGGCTCTCCTCAGTCATTGCGGACCTTGGCCACCGACAGTTGCTCACCCGGATGATTGAGACAAAAATAGTAGTACATGTTCATGTCGAGAAACGGCGAGACGAGGAAGAGCTTGTCGGCCTGGGCCCGCCACGGGTCGGCGAGGGGTGGCCATGGTCGTGCAGCAGGGAGTGGTGGTGCTGGCCGAAGGTGTGGCTGACCTCGCAGTTAATCGCCATTCAGGTCGCCGTTGCGATCGTGGCAGTACCAGACCGTCAGCGGGTTGAACTGATAACCGAGCACGCGCGGATAGACGGACAGCCAGATCTTGCCATCGGCGATCCCGGAGCCGATCACGGCAATCTCCAGTGGTTGGTCACCCGCGGGTTGGAAGCGTTGGGTAAGCGGCACTGGTGTTCTCCAGTAACGGGCACTTTGGTTTTGGAGTGTGTAACCGGTGTACAGGGTTTGCACAGAAATGTTCAAGCCCATGCCCCGGTTCGTCATCTGGTTCAAACGCGACCGTCGTTTTGTCGACCCGGCCGACGATCGGCGTCACTCTGGAGCAGGCGTTGGCGGAGGCAGTCGAGCGGCTGACGCCGAGCGGGCCGCAGGAGCGTGGCGATCTCTGCGCGCGTTTCGGAAGACTGGAGGAGTGATCGGCGCACTTTTGCCGCACAAAACGTGCATTTTTGCGGGTTTTCCCTGCTTTTTCAGTGGTTTTCGGTGGTGGCCGTCGCCGGCTAAATCTGGAATAATGCGCAGGCCTTGCCGGCGATACGCAGGACGCGCGCCCCGGTGCCTCTCTCGCGCCCATCCTCGGGCCTTTCGGATTTCAGTACGCATCGATGTCTGAACTCGCTGCCATTCGCCTGATCCGCCGCAAGGCAATGTTGCTCTCCATGCTGGGGATCCTCATCAGTGGCGTGCTGGTGGCCGTGGTCACTGCCGTGCCGATCTACCAGTCGTCACGCGAGGGGCTCGAGCGCAGCACCCTCATGGGCATCCAGGCCCAGGCGGCCGCGCTGGATAACCTGGTGCAGCGCTACGAGGGCATCGCCCACCAGATCGTCAGCCGGACGGAAATCCGTCGCCGACTGGAGGCCTATGTCGACGGTGATCTCCCTCTGGCCGAACTGATCGAATACACCCGGCCCCGTCTGGCCGACGCCCTCGACAGTTCGCCCGCACTGGTGGGTGTCCAGCGCCTGGGGCCATTCGGCGAGGTGATCACCGACTCGGGCACCACCGCCGAGGTGCCTGCCCATCCCGCGTTGGACGAGCTGGTGGAGGTGGAAAGTCGCCTGGTGCGTCTCGATGGCCGGATACTCTGGCGAGCCTCGGCCGCGATAATCGATGCGAATGGCCGGCGCCTAGGCACGGACGTGCTGTTCTTCGAGGTTGACAGCCTGGTGGGCCTGCTGGTCGACACACGCGCGCTGGAGCCTTCGGCGCGAGGTTACCTGCTCGATTTTCGCGAACGCCGGCTTGTGAGCGTGAACGAGGCCGGTGACGGGCTGGTAATACGGGAGGCGACGTCTTCCGTTGCAGGGGGGCTCGACCGTGTGGATCCCGATCGGCCCGGGGTGGTCTGGCCGCAGTTCGACGGCCAGACCCAGGTGCTGTTCTATACCCCGGTGGGCGGCGGACGCTGCCTGTTGCTGGTCGAGGCGCCTTTCTGGAGTTTCTATCAACCGGTGGTCACCCGGCTGTTGTGGCCTCTGGGCGTCGTGTTGTTGTTGCTGCCCTTGGTGGCCTTCCTGTCGGGCCGGGCGCTGAGCCCGGTGTTGCGGCGCTTGTCGAGCCAGGCCGAGGAGCTGGAACGGTCGGCCGACGAGCTGCGTCTGGCGGCGAGCGTGTTCGAGGGGACCGGCGAGGCGATCATGATCACCTCGCCCCATCACCACATCCTGCGCGTCAACCCCGCCTTTACCCGCATCACGGGCTTTGAGGTCGAGGAAGTGCTCGGCCAGCCGCTTGCCGAACTGTTTCAGCTGGGCGACGACGATGCCGGTCAGCTTCAGGATGTCTGTGACCGACTGCATCGCGAGCACAGCTGGCAGGGCGAGATGGACTACCGAAACAAGTGGGGCGAGCGACTGACCGCGTTGCAGACCATCAGTGGGGTCACCGACGAGAGCGGTCGCGTTGGGCATTACATCCACATCTTCAACGACATCACCGAGAACAAGGTGGCGGAGCGTCGCATGCGCCACCAGGCGCATCACGACTCGCTCACCGATCTGCCCAACCGGGGCGCGCTCAAGCATAGTATTGCCGCGGCAGTTGCTCGCGCCCACCATGACGAGGAGGCGCTGGCGGTGTTGTTCCTCGATCTGGATCACTTCAAGGAGGTTAACGACCGGCTCGGCCATGCGGCGGGCGATCGCCTGCTCAAAGAGGTGGCGCAACGACTCCTGCGGCTGCTGCGTCACGAGGACACCGTCGGTCGGCTGGGCGGCGACGAGTTCCTGATCCTGCTCGAGGGGCTGCCCGCGCCGCGCTTTGCCGGCCAGGTGGCCGCAAAGCTTATCGAGGCGCTCACCCAGCCGTTCGTCCTGGATGGCGAGCAGGTGAAGGTGGGGGCCTCGATCGGCATCGCGGTGTTCCCGGAGCATGCCCCGGACGCCGAGGCGCTGATCAACCATGCCGACGCGGCGATGTACGACGCCAAGGCTGCCGGCCGCGGTACCTTCTGCTATTTCGACCAGCGCAAGGCGCGATAGCCGGGCTGTGGCGTCGAAGGCGGCGCCCGACACGACAAAGCCCCCGCCGGCCACATTGCCGACGGGGGCTTTTTTCATGATCACGGGGGGGGATGCCCCGCGGGTAGGGCCTTACTGGCCGCGCTCCTCGATCAGGCGATGGATGCGCGGGGTCAGGATCAGGTCCATGGCATAGCTCATCTTGCCGCCCGGCACCACGATGGTGTTGTAGCGGGACATGAACGAGTGCGGGATCATGCTGAGCAGATACGGGAAATCGACACCGAACTCATCCGGGTCGCGGAAGCGGATCACGACCACGCTCTCGTCGGGGGTCGGGATGTCGCGGGCGATGAACGGGTTGGAGGTGTCGACGGTCGGCACGCGCTGGAAGTTGACGTCGGTCTGCGAGAACTGCGGTGTCACGTAGTTCACGTAGTCCGGCATGCGGCGCAGGATGGTGTCGACGATCTTCTCGGCGGAGTAGCCCCGCTCGGCGTTGTCGCGGAAGATCTTCTGGATCCACTCGAGGTTGACGATCGGCACGACACCCACGCCCAGATCGACGTGCTGGGCGACGTCGACGTCATCGGTCTTCACCAGACCGTGCAGGCCTTCGTAGAACAGCAGGTCGGAGCCCGTCGGGATGTCTTCCCAGGGGGTGAACTCGCCCGGGCCCAGGTTGGTGTTCAGGCGCGCGTTGTGCTCGGCGGCTTCCTCGTCGCTGTGCAGGTAGTAGCGTTTCTTGCCCGAACCGGACTCGCCGAAGTTCTTGAACAGCTCGCCCAGCTTGTCGAAGTGGTTGGCTTCCGGACCGAAGTGCGAGAAGTAGTTGTTGCCCTTCTCGGATTCGGCGGCCATCCGCTCGCGCATTTCCTTGCGGTTGAGGCTGTGAAAGCTGTCGCCCTCGACGACCACCGGGGAGATGTTCTCGCGGTGGAAGATGTGATGGAAGGCGGTCTTGACGGTCGTGGTGCCCGCGCCAGACGAGCCGGTGACCGCAACAACGGGATACTTTTTGGACATGGTCCCTCCTGCTGGAAAGTAACGAAAGTAAGAAAGAAAGCGGTGGAAACTGGGTCGCCCAGTCGGACGCGTGGCCACGTGGGATCGAGGTGGGCCTAGGGTCCGCCATGGCCGAAAACCCACGATAATAGGGGTTTACACCCACGGGGACAAGTTGACGCCTATCGATTGTCGCCCCTCGGCCCGCGGCCCCGATCACACTCCAGCGCGGTCGGCCCGGGGCTGGAAGGGCGATGACGACATTCGTGATGGGCGGCCGGGTGGTCAGCGGCGGCGATAGAGCAGGTCGAAGACCTGGTGGCCGCGCTCTTCGCCCCGTCGCTCGAACTTGGTGCGGGGGCGCCAGTCCGGACGGGCGTTTTCGCCGATTCCCCGATGCTCGGCGACGAAGGCCGGGTGCGGGTCGAGCACCGCGCGCATGTGCTCGCCGTATTCGGCCCAGTCGGTCGCCAGGTGCCACAGGCCGCCGGGCTTGAGACGGCGGGCGACCAGGTCGGCAAACGGCGTCTGCACGATGCGCCGCTTGTGGTGGCGCTTCTTGTGCCAGGGGTCGGGGAAGTACAGCAGCAACCGGTCGAGGCTCTCCTCGGCCAACCGCTGTTCGAGGAAGGGCACGGCATCGCCGCAGACGGCCATGAGATTGGTCAGACCGAAGTGCTCGATACCATTAAGGAGATGGCCCACCCCGGGACGGTGGACCTCGATCCCGATGAAGTCCCTTTCCGGTGCACGAGCGGCCATTTCCACCAGGCTGTCGCCGTTGCCGAAGCCGATTTCCAGGGTCAATGGTGCCTGCCGGCCGAACAGTTCGGCCGGGTCGATCACCGGGCCGGTCGGCTCGATCAGGTATTTGGGCCCCAGTTCGTTCAGCGCGCGCTGCTGGCCCGGCGTCAGCCGGCCCTCGCGGCGGATGAACGAGCGGATGCGTCGGCGGACGCCGTCACTCTTGTCGGTAGGCTCGCTCATGGGATCAGAAGAACAGGCCGTCGATCGGCGACGAGGCGCTGGCGAAGCGCTTGCGCGGCATGCGCCCGGCGAGGAACGCCTCGCGGCCGGCCTCGATCGCCTTGCGCATCGCCGAGGCCATCATCACCGGGTTCTTGGCGTGGGCGATGGCGCTGTTCAGCAGGACCCCGTCGCAGCCCAGCTCCATGGCCACGGCCGCATCGGAGGCGGTACCCACGCCGGCGTCGACGATGATGGGCACGTCGGCATTCTCGATGATGGTCATGAGGTTGTACTTGTTCTGGATACCGAGCCCCGAACCGATCGGCGCGGCCAGCGGCATCACCGAGACGCAGCCGATTTCCTCGAGCCGCTTGGCCACGATGGGATCGTCGGAGGTGTAGACCATCACCTCGAAGCCGTCCGCGACCAGCGTCTCGGCGGCGGCCATGGTGGCGGTGACGTCGGGGTAGAGCGTCTTCTCGTCGCCCAAGACCTCGAGCTTGACCAGGTTGTGGCCGTCGAGCAGCTCGCGTGCCAGGCGGCAGGTGCGCACCGCCTCGGTGGCGGTGTAGCAGCCGGCGGTGTTCGGCAGGATCGTGAAGCGTTCCGGCGGCAGCACGTCGAGCAGATTGGGCTCGTCGGGATTCTGGCCGATGTTGCTGCGGCGGATGGCTACCGTGACGATCTCGCTGCCGGCGGCGTCGGTCGCCTCGCGGGTCTCGGTCATGTCCTTGAACTTGCCGGTGCCGGTGAGCAGGCGCGAGCCGAAACGGCGGCTGCCGACGATCAGGTCGTCGTTGCCCGGTTGCCGGGCTGATGCGTGGGTATCAGTCATGAGATTTGAATGGGTCTCTTGGGTCATCGGATCAATAGGGTCGGGCAGGCGGCCTGCGGTGCCTGCCCCGGTGTATTTGGTCGGAGGTCCTTAGTGTCGCGCCCCTGCCTGGGCGGTGTCGCCCGCGAGCGTGTCGGCGGGGTCCAGGCTTAAGGCCAGCCCGTCGATGCGCAGGGCGTCATGCCGGTGCTTGAGTTTGATCACCACCAGCAGGCGTGAGCCGCTGTCGTCGGAAAGGGGGGCGCTGCGGACCACCTCGCCCGCGGCGGTGCCGTCGGCCGTTTCCACCGGTGTGCCGGCCGCCGGCGGGTCGAGTGCAAGTGCATGGCCGGCGAACAGCCGACGATTGGGTTTGCCCAGGTAATGCATGCGGGCGATCACTTCCTGACCCGGATAGCAGCCCTTTTTCAGGCTGAAGGCGCCCAGCTCGTCGAGGTTGATCCACTGCGGCACGTAGTGCTCGACCGTCTGCGAGGTCACCTCCGGCAGTCGGTCCTCGATTTCGGCGCGGTCCCAGGCCGCCTGGGGGACAAGCGACGCGTCGCGGGCGTGTTCGACCAGTGGCGCCATCCGGTCCTGTTCGCCCAAGATGGCAATCCGGCACATGCCGCCGATGTCCTCGCGCAGGAACAATCGCCCCTGCTCGTCGACGTCGGCTGGCCAGCGGGGGGCGTCGTCCCCGCCGTTCTGGCGGGCCAGACGTTCGATCACCTCGCATGCGGCATGATCGTCGAAGGGGCAGCGGGTCGTTGCCGGCAGCATCACGCCGAGTGCGACCCAGCGGTCCGCCGGACGCAGCTCGACGTCGCGGCGCAACACGTACATCTGCAGGCGTTTCTGCAGGCTTTCGGCGATGTCCGCCCGCGTGATCAGGAAAAAGCGCCCTTCATGGCCGACCACGCGCAACAGCCCCAGCGCCCGGCCCTTGGCGTTACACAGGGCGGAGAAGGTGGCGGCATGGTCGTCCAGGGCCAAGATGTCCTGCGTGAGGATGGCCTGGAGGAAGGCGCGCGCTTCGCTGCCGCTGACTTCGATGACGCGGCGATCGGCTAGGCCGATCAGCAACGGGGCGTCATCCGGGACGGCGGCCGTCCCCGATGGCTGGGTCAGCTCGTGCCACTGCTGTTGAATCGCGTCAGACATCTTGCTCCCCCTGGCGTTGACCACCCTGAGTCGGTGGCGCGTGTGCAACTGTTGGCTGCCGCAAGGATAGCATTCCCGCCCCGGGGACTGGGCGAGGGCTGTGGTAGAAAGGAGAGCATGAAGCCGTCGTCACAAGGATTTCGTGAAACGCTGCGGCGCGATCCCGTGCTGCTCGCCCTCTGGTGGGCCCTGCTCGCGGCCGCCTGCCTGAGCCTGGGGCTGCTCGTCTGGTAATGGCCCGTGCTGACGGCCGTAAATCAGTCGCCGCCCGGGGAGCCATGGTGGCGGATGGCCATGTGGTCGCTGGCCGCGCTGGGACTGTGGCGGTTGGCGCGCCGGCCCCCGACGGGCTTTGTTCGGGGCGGGCGGGCGGCTGGTCTGGTCGGATGGGCGCGTGGCCTTCGAGCCGCGGCATGGTCCGCCGTGGCGGGGCGAGGCACGGCTGGTGTGGACCAGCGTGGTGTTGGTGGGATTGCGGATCGAGGACCCGCTGGCCGGGCGGCTGACGCTCTGGCTGACGCCCAGACGGCTGGGGGCGGCCGGCTGGTGGCGTCTGCAGCGGTTTCTCATTCTGAGCAAGGCGGGGTGAGTCCCCGGTTGTCAACGGCCGGTCGGCGTCCCGCGCAGCTGGCCGTCCAGTTCGAGCACCTGCCGTTTGAGGGCATCTGGACTGTCCTCATTGTCCAGTCGGTAGTCGCTGATCGCCAGCCGTGCGGCATCATCGGTCTGTGCGGCGAGCAGCCCGTCTGCCTGTTCGGCATCCAGTCCCGGGCGGGTGAGTAGCCGCTCGCGACGCGTGGCCCGGTTCGCGACCACGGTGATCACGCCGTCGAGCCAGTCCCGGTAGGCAGGCCATACCCGCGGCTCGGCGAGCAGGGGCACCGCCACGATCACGTAAGGGGCTTTTTGGGCCTGCGCGACGGCCCGCTGGCGGGCGTGGCGGCGAATGGCCGGGTGCAGGATGGCCTCGAGGGCGGCCCGCTCGCTCGGATCGGCGAGTATGCGACGGCGCAGCGCCTTGCGATCGAGCGCCCCGTCCGGACGGAATACCTCGCTGCCGAAACGTGTCTCGATGGCCGGACGGCACTCACCGCCGGGCTCGACCAGTTCACGGCTGATGCGGTCCGTATCGAGTACCGGGATGCCCAGCTCGGCAAAAAATGCGGCGACCAGGCTCTTGCCGCTGGCGATGCCGCCGGTCAGGCCCAGGATGCGCCCCGGCGGACGGTCGGGTATGGGCTTCGGTTCTGCCATCGGGCCCGCCCGCCGGTTCAGGTCACGCCGCCGAGGTAGGCGGCCAAGATCGGTTCGCCCAGGTAGAGCGCCACCAGTCCCGCCACTGCCAGGTACGGGCCAAAGGGAATGGGGATGCGACGATCATGGCGCAACAGCAGGATCATGGCCAGGCCGATCACGCTGCCGGCCAGGGCCGAGAGCAGGATGACCAGGGGAAGCATTTGCCAGCCCAGCCAAGCACCCAGCGCCGCCAACAGCTTGAAGTCGCCGTACCCCATGCCTTCCTTGCCGGTGAGCAGCTTGAACAGCCAGTAGACCGACCACAGCGCGAGGTAGCCGAAGGTGGCACCCAGCACGGCATCCTGTAGCGACAGGTGGTAGTCCGGCAATAGGAGCGGCAGTAGCAGCCCCAGCCACAGCAACGGCAGGGTGAAGCTATCCGGCAGAAGCTGGGTCTTGAGGTCGATCACGGCGGCGGCCAGTAGCGCCCAGGTGAAGAGGAACACCGCCAGGGCGTAGGGCGTGGGGCCGAATTGCCAGGCGGCCAGCCCCGCCAGCGCGGCGGAGGCGAGCTCCACCAGGGGGTACTGCCAGGAAATCGGCGATCGGCACCGCGCGCAGCGGCCGCGCAGCCACAGCCAGCTGAGCAGGGGAATGTTCTGCCAGGCCCGGATCGGCTGCTGGCAGTGGGGGCAGCAGGAGCGCGGCCGGATCAGGTTGAAGGGCTCGTCGGCGTCGGCCGGCCCAGCCTGGGTTGCGTCTCCGGCCAGCAGGAGTTGGCATTCCCGTCGCCACTCGCGCTCCATCATCACCGGCAGCCGGTTGATCACCACATTGAGAAAGCTGCCCACCAGCAAGCCGAAAAGGGCGGCGACCGCGATCCACAGGATCGGCTGTTGCGTGAAAAAGGCTTGCAGTTCGGACATGGTGGGCGGGCCGAGTTGAAGGAGTAGTGGGAGGCTGGCGTGAAAACGGCCCGTTTGCGCGGGCCGTCGCCGGTCGAGCGGGTGGGCCGGTGGTCAGACCACGGCGCCCAGCTTGAAGATCGGCAGGTACATGGCGATGACCAGGCCGCCGACCACGACGCCGAGGAAGGCCATGATGATCGGTTCGAGCAGGCTGGACATGGCGTCGACCATGTTGTCGACCTCTTCCTCGTACATGTCGGCGACCTTGGCGAGCATGGTGTCCAGCGCGCCGGTCTCCTCGCCGATCGCGACCATCTGCACCACCATCACCGGGAACAGGTTGGCCTGCTGCATGCCGATGCGCAGCGGCGAGCCGGCGGCGACCAGGTCGCGCATGCTCATGACGGCATCATGGAACACGGCGTTGCCGGTGGCCCCGGCGGTCGGCGGCAGGGCCTCGACCAGCGGCACGCCCGCGGAGAACATGGTGGAGAGGGTACGGGCGAAACGGGCGATGGCCGATTTCTCGATCAGGGCGCCGAAGATCGGCAGCTTGAGGATCAACCGGTCGAGCAGGTGATTGAAGCGGTCCGAGCGTCGCTTGACGAACACGAACAGGAAGATCACCGCGGCGATGCCGCCGAAGATCCAGTACCAGTTCTCGCGGAACAGGTCGGACAAACCGATGACGAACTGGGTGAAGGCGGGCAGGTCCGCGCCGAAGCCCTGGAACAGCGATTCGAACTGCGGGATGACGAAGATCAGCAGGATCGCGGTGACGATAAAGGCCACCACCAGCACGGCGGTGGGGTAGAACAGTGCTTTCTTGATCTTGCCCTTGAGGCTTTCGGTCTTTTCCTTGTAGGTGGCGATCCGGTCGAGCACCACTTCCAGGGCACCGGACTGCTCGCCGGCACGCACCAGGTTGACGAACAGTTCGTCGAAATGCTTGCGATGACGATCGAGCGCGTCGGCCAGGTTGGTGCCGCTCTCCACGTCGTTCTTGACCGCGTTGATCAGGTCTTTCATCGATTTCTTTTCGGCACTCTGGGCGATGATGTCGAGCGCCTGCACGACGGGCAGCCCGGCGTTCATCATCGTCGACAGTTGCCGAGCAAAGGTGGAGATGTCGCGTGGCTGGACCGGCTTGGAGTTGGAGAACAGCGGCTTGGACTTGCGCTTGACCCGGATCAGGGCCATCCCCAGTCGGCGTATTTCCGCGCGGACGGCGGTATCGTTGAATGCCGCCATCTCGCCCTTGATCACGCGCCCTTCCTTGGTGCGCGCCTCGTAGGCGAAAACGGGCTTTTCGGCGTTCTTCTGCTTCTTTGCCGCTATGGCCATCTTGTCTCTCCCTATGATGCCCGGCCGGGATCAGTCCTTGGTGACGCGGTTGATTTCCTCGAGGCTCGTCATGCCGGCGAGGACCTTTTTGAGGCCCGAGCGACGTAGGTCGTCGACGCCTTCCTCGCGCGCTTGGTCGGCAATGTCCATGGCGTTGCCGCCCTTCATGATGATGCGGCCCATCGCCTCGGTGACCGGCATGACCTGGTACACGCCCACTCGCCCCTTGTAGCCGTTGGTGCACTGGTCACAGCCGACGGCCCTGAAGATGCGTGGCGAGTCGGCCAGGTCTTCCTCGGTAAACCCCTCGCGGCGCAATTCTTCTTCCGGGATCTTGTCCGGCTGGCGGCAATTATTGCACAGCCGGCGCGCCAGTCGCTGGGCGATGATCAGGCTGACCGAGGAGGCGATGTTGTAGGCCGGCACGCCCATGTTGACCATGCGCGTCAGGGTCTGCGGCGCATCGTTGGTGTGCAGGGTCGACAGGACCAGATGACCGGTCTGGGCGGCCTTGATCGCGATCTCGGCGGTTTCCAGGTCGCGGATCTCGCCCACCATGATCACGTCCGGATCCTGACGGAGGAAGGCGCGCAGGGCATTGGCGAAGGTCAGCCCCACCTTGGGGTTGACGTTGACCTGGTTGATGCCGGGCACGACGATTTCCGCCGGGTCCTCGGCGGTCGAGATGTTGCGGTCGCCCGAGTTGAGGATGTTCAGGCCGGTGTAGAGAGAGACCGTCTTGCCCGAACCGGTGGGGCCGGTGACCAGGATCATGCCGTAGGGCTTTTCCAGGGTCTCCATGTACAGACGTTTCTGTTCGGGCTCGTAACCCAACTGGTCGATGCCCAGTTGGGCACTGGTCGGATCGAGGATACGCAGCACGATCTTTTCGCCGAACAGGGTGGGGCAGGAGTTCACCCGGAAGTCGATCGAGCGGTTCTTCGACAGCTTGAGCTTGATGCGGCCGTCCTGCGGCACCCGCCGCTCGGAGATGTCCATGCGGCTCATCACCTTGACCCGCGCGATGATCCGGTCGGCGAGGTTGGCCGGCGGCTTGGCGCTCTCGGTAAGCATGCCGTCGACGCGAAAGCGGATGCGGAACTGCTTCTCGTAGGGCTCGATGTGGATGTCCGAGGCGCCCTTGCGGATGGCGTCGGTCAGGAGCTTGGTGACGAACTTGACCACCACGTCGTCCTGGATCGAGGAGTCCTCGACATCGTGGGCCTCCTCTTCCTCGCGCTCGAACTCAACATTGCTGAGGTCGTCGTCCAGCCCTTCGCCGAGCGCCTCCATGCTGTCGCTCAGCGCGTCTTCCAGCACGCGGGAAATCTTGGGCGCCTCGGCGACCACGGCCTCGATGGCCATGTTGGTCGAGAAGCGAAAGCCGTCGATCGCGCCGGTGTCCGAGGGATCGGCCACCGCCACCGTCAACCGCCGCCCGCGCTTGAACAGGGGCAGGGCGGTATTGGCCCGAAGGACCTTTTCCGGAACGAGCTTGAGGGGCAGGTCGCTGGTGTCGACGGCGTCGAGATCCACCAGCGGCAGGCCGAATCGCTTCGAGGCGGTTTCGGCGATGATTTTCGGCGAGATGCCGTCACCCAGCAGGGTGTTGAGTACCGACTCGTCGCTGCCGTCGGCCTTCGTCTGGATGGTGTTTGCCTGGTCGGAGGAGATGGCCTCTTCCCGGACCAGGGCGTTGAGCAGTCCATTGACGGGGAGTGCGCTCATCAATCCGCCTGTAGTTGTCGCGTCCATGTTTCAAAAGGCGCCCGACAGGATCGGTGCGCGGCGTACAGCGTAAAGCATGCCCGCTCACCGGCGCCCTGACAAGCGTGCCGGGTTCAGGTGCCGCGCGCTGTCTCGGCGGCCGTTTCGAGTGCCCGCACTCGCTCGCGCAGGCGTTCGTTTTCCTCGCGCATCCGGACCAGTTCGGTGACATCCCGCTGGATGCCGATGAAATAGGTCAGGTGATCCTCGTCGTTGAAGACCGGGGTAATCGACAACTCGTTCCAGAACAGGCTGCCGTCCTTGCGATAGTTGCGGATGACCGCCCGGGACGGCTCGCCGCTGTGGATGGCGTCCCGTATCTGGGCCAGTGCAGGCTGGTCGCGATCGCTATCCTGCAGGAAGCGACAGTCCTGGTAGAGGATCTCGCCTTCGCTGTAACCGGTCAGTTCCTCGAAGGCCCGGTTGGCATAGATCAGGATGTTGTCCGAGCCTTCCTGCTCGGCGATCACGATGCCGTCCGTGGAGGCATTGACCGCCTTCTTAAGCAAATTCGCGTCGAGCATCGCCGCGTGGGTCCCCCGGTTGCAGGTGTTCTGATCGCATTGTGACACAGACCCAGCCGGCCGCTCGCAAACTGGGTCTAAAGTCGCTAGGCGCCGCTCCGGTCGCCCGTTCCGCCGTCCAGCGTGGTCCGGATCTGTTGCCGGCACCGCTGGATATCCTGCTCCACGATTTGCCGCCAGCCCTGCATGAAATCGACAGCCTGCTCGCCCCCGCTGGCAGGCAGGGTGGGCAGGTCGCACCAGAACACCTTGGCCCCGATGCGGGCGCTGGCCGCCTTGGGCACTTGGTCGGGGCGGCCCAGCCGGACCCAGGCCTGCGCGTCCCAGCGGCGCGCCAATTGCGCGCGCTGGCTCTCGCCGAGGCCGGTGGGGATCAGGCGGGCCCGCAAGTGGTCGTCATGCAGGGCGGTGAACAGCCGAAGCGCGCTGGCGGTGAGCGGCTGGCCGGGTGCCACCTGGTCGATCACCACCAATGGGCCGACGGGTCTGCCGGGCGCATCGGCGACCCAGTCGGCACGCCCCTTGATGTACTCGGACAGCCAGGCCAGGCCGACATCACGGTCCGGCCAGGCCGGCCGTGCCTCCAGATAGGCCAGCGATTCGATCAGCACCTCGCGCAGATAATCCTCCGGCGAAAGCCACAGCAGGGCGTTGACCTCGGCGGCCCGCAGCTCGGCCGGGTCAAGGTTCATCGTTGCTTGCATGACGCGCTGGAGCAGGGAGTGTGGCGGGGCGACGGGTTCCGGCGCGGGTTGGGATGCCGGGGGGGCGGCCTGGGATTCCTGCTCCAGCAGCGCGGCGATCTGGGCAAAGCCCATGCCGCCCTCCGCCAGCTCCTGGATGCGCTGGATGGTGCGGATGTCCTGCTGGCTGTACAGGCGGTGGCCCGCGGGGGTCCGCGTCGGCCGGATCAGGTCGTAGCGACGCTCCCAGGCGCGCAGCGTGATGGGATTGACGCCGGTGACCTGCGATACCGCGCGAATCGGCAGCAGCCCCTGGGCGTCGGTCTCGACGGACTTGGTTTCGGACGTGGACAACGTTCCCACCTGCAGCATTCGGTGTCTGTACAAGTTATGCATCGATATTGTAGCAGACCCTGGTCTAAGCTCGCCCCGTATTCAGTCAAATTCGTCCGACAAGCGCCATCGCGTCGCGATTTCGGCGCGCCGTCAGACAGCACTGGACGAGCGTGCGGCCCGAGACCCGGACCAGTTGCTGGCCCTGGCCGCGGATGTCACGGATGTCGACTCGCTGGCCGCGCCCTATCGCCTGCTCTGCGCGCAGTGGGGCATGCCCGACTCGGTGGTTATCAATGCCGGCGATTATGGGCCCATGGACCTGTAGGGATTCGATCCGGCCGTGTTCGAGCGACTCATCAGGGTCAATTTCCTCGGGGCGGTCAACGGCATCGAGACGGTGCGCCGCGATTTCGTCGAGCGGGGCGCGGGCGAGATCGTGCTCACGGCCAGCGTGGCCGGTTATCGCGGCCTGCCCTACGCAGCGCCCTACGGGGCGAGCAAGGCGGCGATGATCAACCTGGCCGAGTCGCTGCGCCCCGAACTGGCCCGTGCCGGGGTGGCGATCCGGCTGATCAACCCGGGATTCGTCCGCACCCAACTCACCGACAAGAACGATTTCGCCATGCCCGGCCGCATCGAGCCCGAGGTCGCCGGTCGGCTGATTGCCGGGGGCTGGCCGGACGGCAGTTCGAGATCCTGGTGCCGCGCGGGTTCGACTGGGTGATGAAGCTGCTGCGCCTGCTGCCATGCCGTCTGTATTTTGCGATCACCCGTCGCATGCTCAAGGAGGCGGGACAATGAGTCTCGCCGGTAGCGGTCTAAACCGCGCCGCCGCGCTCGAGCGGTACGTGGCGGTCATGGAAGGGTTGCGGGCGGACAACCTCGACAGCTTGGCAGACGTGTTGACCGCCGATGCCCGTGTTGTCGATCCGTTCAATGACGTATGCGGTATCCAGGCGATCCGCGCGGTGTTTGCCCACGGGTTTGCCCAGTGCCCGAGCATGCGTTTTGTCGTCTCCGCCCGCCAGCTCTATGAGCGCGTGCCGCTGCTCGGCTGGCTGATGCGGCGCATCAGGCGTCGTCTCGCTGCTCCGCGGGGGGATTGAACCCCCCTCGATCACGTTCCTTGTCGATCGTCCCGGTCGATCGCCCCGGCCGGCCCTTGGTAGTCCTCCCAGGCGGGATCGGTCTCGTAGATCGGCGGGGCGGCCGCCTCGATCCCTTCCTCGGGCACGGGCACCTCGTCCTCGGCGGTTCGCGGGTCGAGCTCGAGCCCGGCCGCCGAGGTGCGGTGAGTGAAGACGTAATCGCCACGCTCGCCATTCGGCACCGGATCGTCGACCAGGATGCGCCAGATGATCAGCAGGATCATCACCATCAGGGCGGCGAGCACGAACAGCGGGAAGCCCGCCGCACCGAACAGTCCCATGGCCACGCCGCTGATCAGCGGGCCGGTCACGGCCCCGGCGCCGTTGACCATCAACAGGCCGCGGGTGCCCTCGAGAACCTGGTCGCTCGACAGGCGGTCGTTGGTCTGGGCCACGCTCACGGCGTACAGAGAGAAGGAAAAGCCGCCGAATATCACGGCCAGCACAAACAGCGACCAGGCGGGGAACCAGCCCTGCATCGCCAGCAACACCGAGAACACGCCCCCCAGTGCGCCGACGGCGATCAGCGCGTAACGTCGGTCGTGCCCGTCGGACAGTCGGCCGATCGGCCATTGCAGCAGCCCGCCGCCGACGATGATGGCCGCGACGAAGGCCGCCACCTGGGTGTCGGGCAGGCCGACACGGTTGGCGTACACCGCCGCCATCCCGTAGATGGTGCCAGTGATGGTGCCCGAGAGCGCCGCGCCGATCACCCCGGTCGGTGCCAGTCGGAACAGTTCGCGCAGCGGCAGGCGGGTCGTCTCCATCGGTGGTGGCTGGGTCACCCGGGTCAGGGCCACCGGCACCAGGCCCAACGAGAACAGCAGGCCGACGATGGCGAAGGTCGACACATCCATCGGGCCGTAGATCCCGATCAGGAACTGCCCGGCACCATAGGCGAACAGGCTGACCATCATGTAGACGCCGAAGACCTGACCACGGTGGGTGGTGACCTTCTCGTTGATCCAGCTCTCGATCACCATGTACAGGCCCAGCAGCGTCACGCCGGCGACCAGACGCAGTCCCATCCAGAACCAGGGCTCTACCCACAGGCCATGAAGAATGGCGGCGGCCGAGGAAATCGCCGCCAGGGCGGCAAAGGTGCGGATGTGGCCGACCCGGCGGATGATGGCCGGGATGGTCAGCGTGCCCAGCACGTAGCCAACGTAGAACGCCGACATCACCAAGCCGATGGTGATGTCGGAAAAGCCCTCTTCGGCGGCGCGCAGCCCCAGCAATGTGGCCAGCAGACCCGAGCCGGCCAGCAGCACGCCCATGCCGGTCAGCAGCGACTGCACCGACATCACGGTGCTAAACATGGTCCGCCTTCGGGTGATGCGCGCGTCCGCGCATGCTCAGCCGTCCTTGCGCGGCTGCTGCGCGCAAGGACAATCGACGGCGAACAGCCGTTCGTCCTCCAGCCGCAGGGCGGTAAGTCGATGCCCCCACAGGCAGCCCTGGTCGATGCCCCAGGCGTTGTTGCGCGAGCGGGCCGGGCCCAGCGTCGACCAGTGGCCGAACACGATCCGTCGACTTGCCATGGGGCGGTCGGGCATGTCGAACCAAGGGCGCAGGCCCGGAGCCGCCGACTCGGGAGGGCGCTTCTCGTCGAAGTCCAGCCGGCCATCGGGATGGCAATAGCGCATCCGGGTGAAGGCATTGACGGCAAAACGCTGGCGTTCCGGTGCCGTGGCGGCCTCCTCCCAGTGGTCGCTGCGGTTGCCAAAGATGTCGGTGAAGAAGATCTCGGGCTCGGGGCCGCCCATGGCCGCCTCCGTCTCCCGGGCGACGGCGCTGGCCTGCTCGAGATCCCAGCCGGGGGCGATACCGGCATGCACCAGGGTCCAGTCCAGGTCCGGGTCGTGGTGCAGTAGCGGCTGGCGGCGCAGCCATTCAAGCAGCTCGTCGCCGTCCTCGGCGCTCAGGATCGGGGCGAGCGTGTCGCGCCCCTTGGGCACCCGGTTGCCATAGCGGCAACCGAGTAGGTGGATGTCATGGTTGCCGAGCACGGTCACCGCCCGGTCGCCCAGGTCGCGCACGAAACGCAGGGCTTCCAGCGACTGGGGACCACGGTTGACCAGGTCGCCGACGAACCAGATCCGGTCGCGTGATGGCTGGAAGTCGATATGGTCGAGAAGCTGCTCGAGCGGGTCGAGACAGCCTTGCAGGTCACCGATTGCGTAGGTCGCCATGGGTCCGTTTCGGTCGTGGAATGGGGTGTCAGGGACGAGAAAACGGGAATGCTAGCACCTTGGCCGCTCGGGCGTGTCCCTGGCGTGCGGATGCGGCGGTTCATCGATGATTGGGTCTATATATTGGGCCGATTACTGGATCGATCGAAAAGTGGCCGGTGCGACCAGGTCGAAGCTGGGTATTTTCACCCGGAACGGCTCGCCGGAGTCGCTCAGAAAGCCGTAATCGCCCCACATCCGGCCGGCCGGCGACTCGATCACCGCCCCCGACCGATAGCTAAAGCGATCCCCGGGGGGGATGCGGGGGGTCTGGCCGACCACGCCCTCGCCGCGAACCTCCTTGAGGCAGCCGTTGCCGTGATCGATGACCCAGTGCCGGTCGGTCAGGGTTACTGTCTCGTTACCGTGATTCTCGATCACGACTTCGTAGCCGAAGGCATAGTGGTCGAGCGTGATGTCACTGTGCTCGGGGACGAACACGGCCCGCGGAAGGATCGTGATCCGCTGATCGGCCGGGTGTGAGGTGACATTCATGTGCCCAGACTCCCCTGGTCGACGAACCAGTGAGTGGCCCGGCGGGCCGCCAGTTGCTCGGCGGGCAGGTCCTCGCGGCCGCTCTGAACCCGCGCCAGTGCCTCCCGTTTTTCATTGCCGATCACCAGGAACACCACGGCGCGCGCGGCCTCGAAGATCGGAAAGGTCAGGGTCAGCCGATAGCCGTGCAGTTTTTCCACCGGGTTGACCACTGCCAGCCGGCTGCATTCGCCGAGCGCGGGCGTGTCGGGAAACAGCGAGGCGAAATGGCCGTCCTCGCCCAGTCCGAGCAGGGTGACATCGAAGTGCGGCACGGCATTGCTGGCCCATTGCCGCAGCAAGGCCTCATAGGCGGTGGCGTCGTGTTCCGGATCGCGCTTCTGGTCGGAAATCATCGGGAACGTCCGGTGCGGCTGGATGCGCAGCGGCCTGAACAGTGCCCGCTGGGCCATGCGGAAATTGCTGTCGGGATGATCCCGGGGCACGTTGCGCTCGTCACCGAAATAGAACTCCACCCGGTCCCAGGCCAGCGCATCGGCGTAGTGTTCGGCGAGCATCTGGTAGAGGCGTCGGGGCGTGCTGCCGCCGGCCAGGGCGATGCGCGCAATCCCACGCGCGTCGATGGCGTGCGCAAGCCGGTCGACCAGGAAGTCGGCACAGGCGACGAAGGCCGCCTCCGGGGTGGGGTTGCGATGGAACTGGGCTTGTTCGGACATGGCCGGTGGCTGCTTTCCTGTGGGTGAATGGCGCGACGAGCCGCGGCGCTCGGCTACCCAAGGATAGTCCCCCGGACGCGGGCCGGCAGGAACCCGTGCCGGGCGCGTCAGTCCGCCGAAACGAGTTGGCGGGCGAGCGTGAGGAAGGCTGGGATGTCCAGCGCCTGGGCGCGCAATGACGGGTCGATGCCCACCGCCTCGATTGTTGACGCTGGCATCAGGGGTTTCAAGTTGTTGCGCAGGGTTTTCCGCCGCTGGGTGAAGGCGGCCGTGACCAGCCGTTCAAAGCGGGCCTGCTCGGCCGGCGGGACCAGTGGTTCGGCGCGCGGCGTGATGCGGATGACGCTCGAATCCACCTTGGGCGGCGGGTTGAAGGCTTCCGGCGGCACGTCGAAAAGATGCTCGACCTCGGCGCGCATCGTGGTAAGCACGCTCAGCCGGCCGTAGGCCGAGTCGTTGGGCGCCGCGGCCAGGCGTTTGGCCACTTCCTTTTGCACCATGAAGACCATCTGCTCGATCGACTCGCCCTGTTCGAGCAGCCGGCTGATCAGGGCCGTGGCGATGTTGTAGGGCAGGTTGCCTACCACGGTCAGGGGGCGTTCGAGGTGCTCCGCCTCGGCCAGTGCCTCGATATCCAGGCGCAGGGCATCCTGCGGGACCAGCCGGACCTGCCGGCCGAGTCTCTCGGCATCCAGTGTCACCTGCAGGTGACGGATCACGTCACGGTCGAGCTCGATGGCCACCAGCTGCCCGTTGCGTCGCGCCAGTGGCAGGGTCAGCGCACCGAGACCCGGGCCGATCTCGACCACCGGTTCCTGCTCGGGAATGGCGGAGAGGATGCGGTCGATCACGCCGGGGTCGACCAGGAAGTTCTGGCCGAAACGCTTGCGCGCCCGGTGCCCGTCCTGGATGCCCCTGGACGTCTTTTGGGATGTCTTTTGTCGGCTCATGCTCAAGCGGCCCGTCGTTCGGCCTGCTCGCAGGCCAGGTCGATGGCCGCGGCGAGCGAGCCGTGTTCGGCACGGCCCGTGCCGGCCAGGTCCAGGGCGGTGCCGTGGTCGACCGAGGTGCGGACGATCGGCAGCCCCAGGGTGACGTTCACCGCCCGACCGAAGCCGGCGTACTTGAGCACCGGCAGGCCCTGGTCGTGAAACATCGCCAGTACCGCGTCGGCGCCTTCGAGATGCCGCGGGGTGAATAGCGTGTCTGCCGGCAACGGGCCGATCGCCTGGATGCCCCGGGTCCGGGCCGCCTCGAGTGCGGGCCCGATCACGCGGATCTCCTCGTCGCCCAGGTGGCCGGATTCGCCCGCGTGCGGGTTGAGCCCGGCCACCAGGATGCGCGGTCGGAGTGTGCCCAGCCACTCGCGCATGGCGGCGTGCAAGGTGTCGAGCACGACGGCCAGCGTTTCCCCGGTGATTGCCGCGGGCACCTCAGCCAGCGGCAGGTGCGTGGTCACCAGGGCGACGCGCAGCCGGTCGGCCACCAGCATCATCACCGGGTGGCCGCCCACCCGGTCGGCCAGGTATTCGGTGTGCCCGGTGAAGGGGATGCCGGCCTCGTTGATCACGCCCTTGTGCAGGGGCGCGGTCACCAGGGCGTCGAAGCGGCCCTCCCGGCAGCCGTCCGCGGCGTAGTCGAGCATGTCGAGTACGTGGCGGGCATTGGCCGTATTCAGGTGCCCCGGCGTGACCGGCTCCGGTGCCGGCATGTGCTCAAAGCGAAACCCAGCGGCCGGCGAGGCTTTTGAATCGAAGTCCGGCCAGTCGAACGGCAGGTTGAGCGCCTCGGCGCGCGCGGCGAAGACTTCGCGATCTCCGAGTACTATTAGTTCGGCCGGCGGGGTGAAGTCGGGGTCGACGGCCAGAGCCAGAAGCAGGTCGGGGCCGATGCCCGCCGGCTCGCCGCTACTGACGACCAAGCGCACGCTGGCCACCAGCGTCGTTGACGGTGCCCGTCAGGCGGTTCTCGATGTAGGACTCCGAGCGCAGCCGGCGGATGTACTTGGTCAGCTCCTCGTCGGCGCGGCGCTCGCCAATGGCGTTGCGCGCCTGCTGGCGCAGGTCCTCGCCGGACACTTGCTGGCGACGCTGGTCCTTGACACGCAGGAAGTGAAAACCGAACTCGCTTTCGAATACCGGGCTGACGGTGCCGGTATCGACGGACTGCATCATCCGGGTGAAGGCCGGGACCATCTGTTCCGGGTCGACCCAACCCAGGTCGCCACCGCGCTGAGCCGAACCCGGGTCGTCGGAGAACTCGCGGGCCACGTCGGCCAGCGATGCCTCGCCGTTTACGACCTGTTCGCGCAGCTTTTCGGCCAGCTGGCGGGTGGCTGCCGGGTCGCGATTTTCCTGCGGGCGCAGCAGCACGTGCTCGGCAAGATATTGCGTGACCGCCGTGCCGCCGGTGGTCGTGCGGGTGTCCGAGACGGCGACGATATGAAAGCCGTTGGGGCTGCGGATCACGTCACTGACCTCGCCGGCCTGCATGTCCTTGACGACCGGCAGGAACAGCGAGGGGATGCGGGCGGGATCGCGCCAGCCGAGATCGCCGCCCTCGTCGGCATTCAGCGCGTCCGAACGCTCCGCGGAGACGGTGGCGAAGTCCGCGCCCTCGACTAGGCGTTCGCGGATGTCGTTGGCCCGATCACGGGCCTGCTCCACCGCCTCGGGCGAGGCATTTTCCGGCACCGAAACCAGGATCTGCGCGAGGCGATACTCGGTCTGTTCCGCCGAGGCGCCAGTGCGCTGTTCGATATAGGCATCGATGTCGCGGTCGCTGACGTTGATCTGGCTGTAGACCTCGCGCTTTTGCAGCTCCTCGAGGATCATCTGCTCGCGAATCCCGTTGCGAAACTCCGCCCAGTCCTGCCCCTGGCTGACCACGGCCTGGCGCAGCTGGGCGAGGTTCATGCCGTTGCGTTGGGCGATGCCGTTGAGGGCCTGGTTGAGGCGGGTGTCGTCGATCTGGATGCCGATCTTGTCGGCCCGCTCGAGCATGGCCGCCTCGGTGATCATGCGGTCGAGGACACGCTGTTGCAGGCGCTGGCGATCGGATGCGCTCATGGCGTTGAGATCGATCTGGCTGCCCAGCTGCACGACCTCGCGATCGAGCTCCCGCTGCGTAATCACTTGGTCGTCGACCACGGCGACGATGCGATCGAGTGGCTGGAATCCCTCCATGCCTTGGGCCATGTCCTGCGCAGCGGCGGGCGCCATGGGCGAGAGGGTCAGCAGCGTGGCGGCCAGTGCGGCCAGCGGGCGATGAGGGAGCCTGGCGGTCAGGGCGTGCAGGAAGTGCATGGATCTACTCGCTTTGTGCGCGGTTCAAGAATCGGTTGGTGATCTGCGGCCGATCATAACGTATCCGCGGCCGGACACCGATTATCGGGTCTGGCCGCGGTCGGGTTAGATGGACTGGTCAGGTTTCAGGGGCGAAAGCCGAGAATCTCGTCACGCAGCTGGTCGCCGCCGAAGCCGCCCAGGCCCTTGAGCTCGATCTGGAAGACGACGGCGTTGGAGTATTCCGCGTCGTCGCCGGTAAAGCCGACGTCGGGGCGAACGATGTAGCGCTTGAAGGCCAGTCGCGCCGCCCAGCAGCAGGACTCGTACCCCACGCCCAGCAATGATTGGACCACCTGTTCGGAGTCGAAGTCATAACCAAGACGACCGAGCATTGACCAGCGCCGGGAGAGTGGCCAGGCGAACGAGAGATCACCCTGCTGGTAGTCGCTGTCGTCATCGCTTATGCCCGCACGGGTGAAGTAGGACAGGTTGAGGATGCGGTCGTCTTCGCCCCGGTAGCCAACGCGCGTCTGCGAGCGGGCGAGTTGGTTTCTGTCGGTGTCGTATTCGGCAGTAAACGAGCCGTGCCAGTGCCGGGTGACGTCGCTGTAGACCTCGGCGAGCACGGTCGTTCCGCCCGCCTCTTCGTAGGAGGCCGTATGACCGGGCCGCAACGTGGTTTGCGAATCCTCGAAGCGGTAGCGCTGGGCGACGCGCAGCGACAGTGGCACCGTGCCCCGCTGGGTGTCGAGCAGCGACCAGGACAGCCCATAGGTCAGGGCGTTCTCGTCGGCGATGCGGTCGCCGCCGGCGTAGCGGTTGGGGCGGAACAGCTCGCTGTAGCTGAGCGTGGTCTGGCCGGTGTCGAACAGGGGAATGTCGTCCTGGTCACGGTACGGCACGTACAGGTAGTAGGCCCGCGGTTCGAGCAGGGCGCGATACCGGCCGGTTTCGCCATAGGCCCGCTCGAGGAACAGGCTGCTGTCAAGGCTGCTGATGGGCACGGTGCGCGTCGCACCCATGTCGTACTGGTCGGCGTTCGAGGCCAGCTGCTCATCGAGGTGATAGCTGGTGGCATCCAGCGTGACCTCGGGGCGCAAGCGGTACCAGCTGTCGGACCAGGTCTGGCCCAGGCTGACGGCCGCGTGGGCCCGGTCGCCGACGATGCGCTCGTCGGAGGGATGCGCAAAGCGGGTGACGTCGGCACGCACGCCCAGCGACGGATTGAACTGCTCGCCCCAGGGCCCCAGCCCGAAGCGGTTGCTGGCGGTCAGCCGCGGCATGATCCGATAGGGGTGTTGCCGCTCGGCCAGGTCGGGGTTGATGGTCTGGTAGCGCTGCGCCAGCAGGCCCAGGTTCCAGCCGCCGCCAGGTCGGGCGTTGATGCGCACGTCGCTGCGCAGGTGGCTGGTGGTGGCCTGGTCGAGGGTGTCCGAGAACTCCTGAAAGAACCGCTCATCCGAGACCCGGTTGATGTCCACCCGGTAGTCCAGGGCCGGATTGATCCGCCCGCGGCTGTCCAGACCCAGCGACCAGCGCGAGCGGTCTTCGACGCGGTCGTCGGGCAAATAGAAGAAGTCCAGTTGATCGCGACCGCGGTCCTGCTCGTCGAACTGGTGCAGCCAGCGGACTTGTCCGCCCAGCCCCAGACCGCGCTTGGTGGCCAAGGTGGGCGTGATGGTGGCGTCGAGATTCGGCGCGATGTTCCAGTAGTAGGGCTGGGCATACTCGAAGCCGCCCTCGGAGCTGCTGCCCAAGGTGGGATAGAGAAAGCCCGATTGACGCCGGTCGTCGAGGGGGAAGCTCAGGTAGGGGGCGTAGAACACGGGCACGCCGCCGGCACGCAAGGTGGTGTGCCAGGATTCGCCCCGCCCGGTCTCCCGGTTGAGATTGATCTCGCGGGACCGGAATTCCCAGCTGCGTTTTTGCATCGGGCAGCTTGAAAACGTGGCCTGGGCGAGCTGGTAGTGCTGCCGGTCGGCCTGGGTGATTGCCGCGGCGACCCCGGAGAGGTGGCGGCTGTCGATCCAGTAGCGGGCCCGCTCGAGGCGCCCGGCATCCGTGTCCAGGTTGATCTGGCCCTGTTCGGCCTGCACGCTCATGTCTGCCGTCTGCAGCCAGATGCCGCCTTCACCGCGCACGGTGGTCTGTTGGCCCTGGCGGTAGATCAATGTCTCGCCGCGGATGCGTCGGCCTGGTTCGTCGACGATCGCATCGCCCGAGAAGGTGATCGCGCCATCGGTGTCATATTCCACCTGATCGGCCCTCGCCTTGGCCGGTAGCCCGGCGGCGAGCGGCTCGTAGGTGGGTCGATCGGGGCCGAAGGCCGGGCACAGGCCGAAATCGCCGGACCGCTCTTCAGCGACGACCATGGTCGTGCCACCGGTCAGTCCGCCGAGGCCCATTGCCGCGGCGATGCCGGCGGCGAGTCGTGTCTTCCCTGACGTCACGGGTAATCGCCTCAGGGCTTGCCGGGGGCGATGGGGTCGAGGATTTCGCGGAAATCCGCCGCGATCCGCTCGATGTCGCGCTGGCCGTCGATGCGTGCCAGCCGATCGTCGCGCTCGTAGTACTCGACCAGCGGTGCGGTCTGCTCCTGGAAGACTTCCAGGCGACGGCGGACGGTGTCCTCGTTGTCGTCGCCGCGTTGGACCAGCTCGCCACCGCACTTGTCGCAGACGCCCTCGGTCTCCGGCGGGTGGGTATAGCGGTTGAAGACCGCCCCGCACTCGCTGCAGGTCAGCCGGCCCGTGAGTCGCTGCATCAGGTCGTCGAGCGGCACGTCCAGCAGGATACCCATCTCCAGCGGCCGGCCCAGGTCAGCGAGCATCTGGTCGAGTGCCTCGGCCTGGGCGATGTTGCGCGGGAAGCCATCGAGGATGAAGCCGCGTTCGGTGTCCGGCTGGGCCAGGCGTTCGCGGATCATGCCCAGCACGATGTCGTCGCTGACCAACTGGCCTTCGTCCATTGCGGCCTTGGCCTTGATGCCCAGCTCGGTGCCGGCGGCCACCGCGCCCCGCAGCAGGTCGCCGGTGGAGATCTGCACGACCTGGTAGTGCTCGACCAGGCGTGCCGCCTGTGTGCCCTTGCCCGAGCCGGGGGCGCCCAAAAGTACGATTCGCATGGTTTTCAAGATCACGTTTGTCGTGTGTTTTGCCGACCGGGACTCCGGTCAACCGGCGAAAAACGGTATCATAACCAAATTGCCGTGGCTTGCCTTGCTTCGGGCGAAAACGATCCGTTTTGTCGCCGGGATGCCGGGCCTGCCATGGGTTGCGTCAATCCAACCTTCAAACCATTCGAAACCGAGGCTGATCCCCATGGACCTGTCGAAAATTCCCGCCGGCGAGAACCCGCCTGAAGACATCAACGTCGTCATCGAGATCCCGGTGCAGGGCGTGCCCGTCAAGTACGAACTGGACAAGGATTCCGGCGCCCTGATGGTCGATCGTTTCATGGCGACCTCGATGTACTACCCGACCAACTACGGTTTCATCCCGCAGACCCTCTCCGAGGATGGTGACCCGGTGGACGTGATGCTGGTCGCGCCCTTGCCGCTGCAGCCCGGTTCGGTGATCCGTGCTCGTCCGGTCGGCATGCTCAAGATGACCGACGAGTCGGGCATCGACGCCAAGATCATCGCCGTGCCGCACGACAAGCTCACCCCGCACTATCACAACGTGCAGAAGGTCGAGGACCTGCCGGGCTTCCTGCTCGAGCAGATCCAGCACTTCTTCGAGCAGTACAAGGCCCTCGAGCCGGGCAAGTGGGTCGAGTGCGAAGGCTTCGAAGACAAGGCCTCGGCCTGCAAGGAAATCGAGGACTCGATCGCCCGTCACGAGCAGCAGTGATCCGCCGGCGGGTGGCGATGACCGGGGAACGAACGGGTGATGCCGCGCGGTTGTCGCCCCTGGCAGCGTGTCAACCCGTGTCCGGTGAAGTCACCATGCCGACCATGATCCCCCGCGCATGCTAGACCGCCTGCACGACTACGGCCGCGGCCGGCGTGTGTTCCGTCTGCGCATCCTGCTGGCCGCGCTGGTGTCCCTGCTCGTCATCCTGACGCTGCTGGGGCGGGCGGCCTACCTGCAGATCGCCCAGCACGAGTATTACCAGGGCAAGGCCGAACAGAACCGCACCCGGGTGGTGGTCCTGCCGCCCGAGCGTGGGCGCATCTTCGATGCCCAAGGCCTGGTGGTGGCCGACAATGTCGCCTCGTATCAGGTGCAGATCACCCCCGAACACAGCCGCGACATCGCCGCTGAGCTGCGCATGCTCACCGAGGTGCTGGGGCTGGACGCGGCGGAGGTGGAGGCGCTGAACGAGCGCATTCGCGTCGGTCGGCGTTTCGATCCCGTCCTGATCAAGGCGGACCTGGATGAGGTCGAGCGGGCCCGCATCGCCCGACTCAAGCCCTGGCTGCACGGCACCGAGATCGTTTCCAGTCTCAAGCGGGTCTACCCCTACCGAGGGCTGCTCGCGCATGTGGTGGGCTACGTCGGGCGAATCAATGCCGCCGACGTCAAACGCATCGATGCGGATGCCTATCGGGGTACCCAGTACATCGGCAAGACCGGCATCGAGCGGCAGTACGAGGACCGGCTGCACGGCGAACCGGGCCATCGGGTGATCGAGGTCGATGCGCTCGGTCGCGAGATCAAGGTGCTGGAGACCGTCCGGCCGACCCCGGGGCGTGATCTGGCGCTGACCATCGACGTGGGGCTGCAGGGCGTGGCGGCCGCGGCGCTGGGTGAGTACACCGGTGCCGTGGTCGCCCAGGACCCGCGAACCGGAGCCATTCGGGCGATGGTTTCGCGGCCGTCGTTCGATCCCAATCTGTTCGTCGACGGCATCGGCCACGAGGCGTACCGGGCCCTGCTCGACGATCCCGACCGGCCGCTGTACGACCGTGCCACCACCGCCACCTACCCGCCCGGCTCGACCATCAAGCCGGTGATGGGGCTGGCCGGCATGGAATACGGCTTGATCGATCCCGACGAGCCTTTCTTCGCTGGGCCCTACTACCAGATCCCGGGCAACACGCACCGTTACCGTGACTGGCGCAAGTGGGGGCACGGCTGGGTCGATTTCAAGGAGTCGGTGTTCCGTTCCGTCGACGTCTATTACTACGATCTGGCCTATCGCATGGGCATCGATCGCCTGCACCAGTTCCTGACCGACTTCGGGCTGGGGCAGAAGACGGGCATCGACCTGCCCAGCGAGGCGAGCGGTCTGGTGCCGTCGCGCGAGTGGAAGCAACGCGTCAAGCAACAGGTGTGGTTTCCGGGTGAGACCGTGATCGCCGGTATCGGGCAGGGCTACATGCTTACGAGCATCCTGCAGTTGGCCGACATGACCTCGACACTGGCGCTCTCCGGAACCCGGCATCGTCCCTGGCTGGTGGCCGAGGAGCGGGCCCGGCCCACCCAGGTGGAGTTGTCGAGTCCGGACTACTGGCGGCGGGTCCGCGAGGCCATGCGCGCCGTGGTCGGCCACGAGCGCGGCACGGCCCGCCGGATCGAGGCGCCTTACGCGATCGCCGGCAAGACCGGCACCGCGCAGGTGTTCTCGGTGGCCCAGGATGAAGAGTACGACTCCGAGGAGCTGGCGCGACGGCTGCACGATCACGCCCTGTTTGTCGGCTTTGCGCCCTTTGACGATCCCAAGCTGTCCGTGGCCGTGATCGCCGAGCACGGCGGTAGCGGCTCGGGCACCGCGGCGCCCATCGCCCGCCAGGTGATGGACTTCTGGCTGGGGGTCGAGCCGGATGCCGAGGTGCAGCCGGAATTCACCGAGTACGGGGACTGATCCATGGCCAGTGACCGCCTGCAAGACACGCGCTGGACCGACCGGGTCGGCATGACGCTGCGCTCGGTATTCAAGGTCGACCCGCTGTTGCTGTTTTTCATCAGCCTGATCGCGATGATCGGCGTGGTGGCGGGCTACTCGGCCTCCGAGCAGAGCGCCGCTTGGGTCGAGCGCAGCATCCTGCGGCTCGGGCTGGGGTTCGCCCTGATGCTGGCGATCGCCCAGATCCCGCAGCGCTGGTTCTTCGTCGTGGCGCCCTGGCTGTTCGTCATGGTCCTGTCGATGCTGGTGGCCGTCTGGCTGGTGGGTGACATGGGCGGCGGCGCCCAGCGCTGGCTGGACCTAGGGGTGATCCGCTTCCAGCCGGCCGAGTTGATGAAGGTGGCCATGCCGATGACGATCGCCTGGTTCCTGGCGCGTCGGCCACTGCCGCCGGGTGCGCTGGACGTGCTGGTGGCTATGCTGGCGGTGATGATCCCCACGGCGCTGATCGCCATCCAACCGGACCTGGGCTCGTCGTTGCTGATCATGGCCTCGGGGCTGTTCGTGCTGTTCTTCGCCGGCCTGTCCTGGTGGTACATCGGCGGCTTTGCCGCCCTGTCGGCGGCGGCCATGCCGGTGATGTGGTTCTTCTTCATGCATGCCTACCAGAAGGAGCGGGTGCTCACGCTGTTCAACCCGGCGGGCGACCCCCTCGGGGCCGGCTATCACACCATCCAGTCGATGATCGCGATCGGTTCGGGCGGGGTCTGGGGCAAGGGCTGGCTGCAGGGCACCCAGTCGCACCTGGACTTCCTGCCAGAAGGGACCACCGACTTCATCCTGGCGGTGTTCGCCGAGGAGTTCGGCCTGGTGGGGTTGCTGGCGCTGTTCGCCCTCTACCTGGCCGTGATCTGGCGCGGGCTGTACATCGCCGAGCACGCCGAGTCGGTGGAGGGGCGCCTGCTGGCCGCCTCGATCTCGATGACCTTCATGGTCTACGTGCTGGTCAATGCGGGCATGGTGCTGGGATTGCTGCCGGTGGTTGGCGCGCCGCTGCCGTTGCTCAGTTACGGCGGCACCGCGTTGGTGACCATCATGGTGGGTTTGGGTATGCTGATGAGCATCCGCACGCAACGCAGTTTTCTGGGGCACGACCGTTGATGAAACACGCATGGGTAAGGGGTTTTTGCCGTCTTCGTTCGGGGCTGTCGGTCCTGCTTTTGACGGTTGCTGGCACGGCCGTGGCCGCCCCGGCGCTCGCCGGAGACTACCTCGAGCGCGACGAGGTGCGCGCCTTCGTCGACCAGGCGGTCGAGCAGACCGGGGTGCCGCGGGCGCAGGTCGAGCAGTGGATCGGCGGGGCCGAGTACCAGCAGACCATCATCGATGCGATCACCCGCCCGGCCGAATCGAAGACCTGGGGCGAGTACCGGCCCATCTTTTTGACCGACAAGCGCATCCAGGGCGGGGTGACCTTCATGCGGGAACACGCTGAGCTGCTCGAGTCGGTCGAGCAGACCTATGGGGTCTCCCCGGCCGTGATTACCGCGATCATCGGCGTGGAGACGTTCTACGGCCGGATCACCGGCGGCTATCGTGTCATCGATGCCCTGGCGACGCTGGGCTTCGATTATCCGCGACGTGCTGAGTTCTTCCGTGGCCAGCTGATCGACTTCATTCGCCTGGCCGGCGAGGAAGGCCTGGAAATGGACAAGGCCGAAGGCAGCTACGCTGGTGCCATGGGCATGCCGCAGTTCATCCCGTCGAGTTACCGCCACTACGCCGTGGACGGCGACGGCGACGGCCGCCGAGACCTGTGGGACAGCCATCACGATATCTTCGCCAGCGTGGCCAACTACTTCGTCGAGCACGGCTGGGGGCAGGGCGAGCCGGTGATGTTCGAGGTCGATGCCAACGGTGCGCAGATCGACGACCTGCTCAACCGTGCCCGCGATCTCGCGCCCAAGACCACCCTGGGCGAGCTGCGCGAGCGCGGCGTGGTAGTGCCCGAGAACGCGCCGATCCCGGACGACTTCGAGGTGATGCTGTTCACCCTGACCGACGGCGACCGCGTGGAGCACCATGTCGGGATGAACAATTTCTACGTGATCACTCGGTACAATCACAGCGTGCTCTATGCGTCCGCCGTCTGGCAGCTGGCACAGGCGATCGAGGCCCGTCTCGACGACTCGTCGGGCAGCGGGGGCTGAGATGAACGGGCGGCGATCGCGCCAGGTTCGGCACCCTCGGCTTCGGCTCGCGGCACCGGCCGCCTGGGCGATGGCTGCGGCGTTGACCCTGCTGGTCGGCTGCTCGAGCAGTCCGTCGCCCGGACGCGTGGCCACGGCCGATGCCGTCCCGCGCGCCGAGGCGCCGACCAGCCGGGGTAACCCCGACACCTACAAGGTGCTGGGCAAGCGCTACCGGGTGCGCGACAGCAACGCAGGCTTTCGTCAGCGCGGCGTGGCCTCCTGGTACGGCACCAAGTTCCACGGCCGACCGACCTCCTCGGGCGAGCCCTACGACATGTACGAGATGACGGCGGCGCATAAGTCGCTGCGCCTGCCGGCCTATGTGCGCGTCACCAATCTGGAGAACGGCAAGAGCGTGATCGTGCGCGTCAACGACCGCGGCCCGTTCGTCGGCAACCGCGTGATCGACCTGTCCTACGCCGCGGCGCACAAGATCGACATGACCGCCAAGGGCACCGCCCGGGTGGATATCGAGGTGGTCGGCCCCGGGCAACGACAGGCCGCCCAATCGGGCCAGATCGGTCGCTCCGAGGATGATGATGGGCGCGGCGAACGGAACTGGGGGCGCGATGCGTTGCCCAACGCCCGCTGGGGCGAGAACGTCTTCGTCCAGATCGGCGCGTTCAGCGACGCGGGCAATGCCCACGCCGTGCGTTCGCGGCTGGATCGCGCGGGTATCGCCCCGGTGACCACCGAGGCGGGCCATCTCACGCGGGTCCGGGTCGGGCCGCTCGCCTCACAGAATGAGCTTGATGCCGTGATCGATCGGCTCAGGCGTCTTGGCTTTTACGATGCAAAAATGGTGGTGAAGTAATGATCAAGGCTCGGCCTGTCGATGGACGTAATGACCGGGGCTGGCTGCTGCCGGCGCTCATTTTTCTGGTGGGCTGCCTTGCGCTGGCGCCCGGCGCCCAGGCCGCGCTGCCCACGCCGGGGGCGCCGGACCTGTCGGCCCGTTCCTACGTGCTGCTGGACTACGCCACCGACCAAGTGATCGTGGAGCGGGACGCGGACAGTCCGGTGCCGCCGGCGAGCATCACCAAGCTGATGACCGCTTACCTGACGTTCCAGGCGATCGAGTCGGGCGACATCAGTCTCGACGACGAGGTGACCGTCAGCGAGCAGGCCTGGCGCATGGGCGGCTCGCGCATGTTCATCGAGGTGGGCAAGGTGGTCACCGTCGAGGAACTGCTGCAGGGCATGATCGTCCAGTCGGGCAACGATGCCGCCACCGCCCTGGCCGAGTACATCGGCGGCAATCAGGACTCGTTCGTCTCGCAGATGAACGCCGCCGCCGAGCGACTGGGCATGGACCAGACCCAATTTGAGAACCCCACCGGCTGGCCGGCCGAGGGACACCAGATGTCGGCGCGCGACATCGCGACCCTGCTCTCGCGACTGATCCACGGATACCCCGATCTCTACAAGTACTTCCGCCAGAAGTCCTACACCTTCAACGGCATCAAGCAGTTCAACCGCGAGAAGCTGTTGTTCCGCAACGACTGGGTCGACGGCGGCAAGACCGGCCATACCGAGGAGGCCGGCTACTGCCTAGCCACCTCCGGGGCCCGGGAAGGCATGCGCCTGATCGCCGTGGTGCTGGGGACCGACAGTGACGAGGCGCGCAACAACCAGGCCGAGGCTCTGCTCAACTACGGTTTCCGCTTCTTCGAGACGGTGCCCGTGCGCGCCGCGGGCGAGCAACTGGCCACCCCGCGGGTCTACAAGGGCGAGACCGACCAGATGCCTGTCGGCCTGCGCCAGGACCTGTCCGTGCTGGTGCCCAAGAACCAACGTGACGACCTGACCGTCAGCCTGCAGCTCGATCCCGATCTGGTCGCGCCGATCGCCGAGGGCGATGCCGTCGGCACGCTGGTGGTCAAGCTCGCCGACGAGGCCATCGCCGAACGGCCGGTGGTGGCCCTGGCGGACAATCCCGAGGGCGGTCTGGTCAAGCGCCTGACCGATGCCGTCTGGATGTGGTGGGAATGAGCGACGCCCCCCGCCCCGTCTACCTCAATGGGGAATGGTGCGATACGGCCACGGCCCGCGTCTCCGCCTTCGATCGCGGCTACCTGTTCGGCGATGGCGTCTACGAGGTCATCCCGGCCTTCGGCGGGCGGCTGTTCGGCCTGGCCGAACACATGGCGCGACTGTCGCGCAGCCTCGCCGCGATCGGCATCACCGAGCCGCTGGCTGCCAGCCAGTGGCAGGGCGTCTTCGACCGATTGCTCGATGGCCATGACGGCCAGGACGTGGCCATCTATCTGCAGGTGACCCGCGGGGCGTCCGAGCGCCGCGACCATGCCTGGCCGGTGCCGGCCGTCGAGCCGGGCGTGATGGCAACCGTCTCGCCCATTGGCGGACCGGGCCGGGATGCCCGCGTGATCACCGCCCCCGACCAGCGCTGGGCGCGTTGCGACATCAAGAGCATCAACCTCCTGCCCAATACCATGGCCCGCCAGCAGGCGTTCGAGCAGGGCTGTGACGAGGCCGTGCTGGTCCGCGACGGGTTGGTGACCGAGGGCGCGGCCACCAACCTGTTCGCCGTGCTCGACGGTCGACTGGTCACCGCACCCACCGGCCCGCAGATCCTGCCGGGCATCACCCGCGGCCTGCTGCTGGATGTGGTCCGTCACCAGACCCTGGTGGAGGTCGAGGAGTCCTTCGTCTCACTCGGCGCCCTGAGTCGGGCCGACGAGGTCTTTCTGACTAGCTCGACCAAGGACCTCTGGCCGGTGGTCGAGATCGACGGCCGGTCGGTGGGCCGAGGCGAGCACGCCGGCAAGGCCGGTCCGATCACCCGGCGACTCGACCGGGCCTTTCAAGCATTCAAGCAATCGCAGCGGAGTTCGGCATGAGCGACGACATTCATTACAAGGGCGACGGCAAGAGCTGCGACCCCCTCGACAAGCCCAGCGTGGCCGAGGACGAGGCCGCACTTGAGCGCGAGACGCTGATCGACTTTCCCAGCGAGTTCCCCATCAAGATCATGGGGCCGGCGACCGACGCCTTCATCGGCGACATCAAGCAGGCCGTCGACAGCGTCATCCCCGGCCTGCCCGAATCGGCCTGGTCCCAACGCAGCAGCGGCAAGGGAAACTTCGTCGGCCTGACCGTCACGTTCACCGCCACCTCCCGTGCCCAGATCGACGACGTCTACCGCGCGATCACCGCCCATCCCGACGTCAAGATGTGCCTTTGATTCGGGCTCAAGGCCCGGATCCAAAGAGAGACAAGAGATCAGAGGCCAGGAGTCAGAGAGGGGTTTCCCCGTGCGCCGTTTCTGATCTCTGATCTCTGATATCTGACATCTCATTTCTTATGTCTCCTTCTCCCGAATTCCACTGGCTAGGTGAGCGTCGCGACTATTGCGCCACCTGGGCCGCCATGCGCCGGTTCACGGCACAGCGTGGTCCGCACACCCCGGACGCCTTCTGGGCGCTGACCCATTCCCCGGTCTTCACCCAGGGGCTGGCGGGCAAGCCCGAGCACTTGGTGTCGCCCGGTTTCATCCCGGTGGTGCCCAGCGATCGCGGCGGTCAGGTGACCTACCATGGGCCCGGCCAGCTGATGCTCTACACCTTGGTGGATCTCAAGCGCGCCGGCCTGGGCCCGCGCGAATGGGTTCATCGTCTCGAGCAGGTCGTGATCGACTGGCTGGCAGGGCAGGGCGTGGGCGGGGCGCGTCGCGAAGATGCCCCGGGCGTGTACGTTGACGGCGCCAAGATCGCCGCGCTGGGCCTGAAAATCCGCCGGGGGCGCTGTTATCATGGCCTGTCGTTCAATGTCGACATGGACCTGGCGCCATTCGGGCGGATCAATCCCTGTGGCTATCAGGGGTTGGCGGTTACCGACCTGCGTCGCCTCAAGCCGGAGCTCGCGGCCGGTCCACAGACCATCGGCCGCGAGCTGGCCGATGGCTTAATCGCCGGATTGCGCGGCGACTGATCCGGGAGTCCGTGAAGGCACACGAGCGGCAGCGGAATCGTTCAGCGGTGTGCGGCGAATGACCGAGCGGCCAGCCAGTCGTCAACACGGCACCCAGCCCGAAGTCGTCAACGTGGCACCCAAGCCGTCATTCCCGCGCCGGCGGGAATCCAGCGACCGGAGCCCTCTGAGTCAGACGGTCCGGCCCGCCCCAAAAACCGGTAGAAAACCCCGGGCACTTAACCCCAAACGGGAAGAGCACAGCATGAGCCAGAGCAGCGACAACCCGACCTCCCAGCCGGACGGCCCTACCCGGGCGATGCGTTCCTCGGAGAAGGTCTCCCGCATCCCGGTGAAGATCGAGCCCAGCGCGCCGATGCGCAAGCCCAGCTGGATTCGCGCCAAGCCCCAGGGCGGCGCCGAGGTGCAGCGGCTCAAGCGCGTGGTCAAGGAACAGGGCCTGAACACCGTCTGCGAAGAGGCCAACTGCCCCAACCTGGGCGAATGCTTCAACGGCGGCACGGCCACCTTCATGATCCTCGGCGACATCTGCACCCGTCGCTGTCCCTTCTGCGACGTGGCCCACGGCAAGCCGCGCCCGGTCGATCCGGACGAGCCGGCGCGCCTGGCCCGCACGGTCAAGGCCATGGGCCTGAAATACGTGGTGATCACTTCGGTCGATCGCGACGACCTGCGCGACGGCGGCGCCCAGCACTTCGCCGATGTCATTCGTGCCTTGCGCGCGGAAAACCCCGGCCTGATCGTCGAGATCCTCACCCCGGATTTCCGTGGTCGGGTGGAGAAGGCCGTCGACATCCTCAGCCAGGAACCGCCGGACGTGTTCAACCACAACCTGGAAACGGTTCCCGATCTCTACCGCGCCGCCCGTCCCGGCGCCAGCTACCAGGGCTCGCTCGACCTGCTGGCCGAGATGAAGCGCCGCTGCCCCGACGTGCCCACCAAGTCCGGCCTGATGCTCGGCCTGGGCGAGACCGACGAGCAACTGATCAGCGAACTGGCCGACATGCGCGCCCATCACGTCGACATGCTCACCCTCGGCCAGTACCTGCAGCCCTCGGTGCACCATCTGCCGGTCAAGCGCTTCGTCTCCCCCGAGCACTTCGCCGAACTCGGCCGCCAGGCCGAGGAACTGGGCTTCACCCACGTCGCCGCCGGTCCCATGGTGCGTTCCTCATACCACGCCGACCAGGGCGGTTTCGACGTTCTCAAGCAGACACGCCGGCCCGCCTGAGCCGCTTGGGAGCGGGATGTTGCACATCCCGTGCGGTGAAGTGCCTTTCGCCGCTTCGTGTGCGTGGGTTGTGTCGAGCGAACCCTAATCCGGTGTGGGTTTCCGTCCCTCTCGTGGGCTGATTGTTGTAAACATGCCGAACCAGCTATCTGCCCCATCTTGGCGCGCTGCCGTTTTTGTCGCACTGCGATGTTGCAAAAATGTCACAGTCGGGAAGTCATTTTGAAAGAAAAGGCGGGTTTAAGGTTGTGGCGCGGAAGACGTTGGCTAGGATGTCGTCATCCCTGAAGGGGAGCCCTGCTCAGGGAAACTTGTGAATCTCAAACCACATTGGAGATGGAACCGATGAAAAAGAACATCATTGCAATGGCAGTTGCCGCTGCAGTTGCCGCTCCGGCAGCCGCTATCGCCGACACCACCCTGTACGGCAAGATCCACGCGTCCTACGACTTCTGGGGCGGTGACAACGTAGACAATTCGGACTACAGCCTGTCGTCCAACTCCTCGCGCATCGGTATCAAGGGCAAGGAAGCGATTTCCGACAACCTGTCCCTGATCTACCAGTGGGAAAACGGCGTCGATTGGGGTGGCGTAGCTGGTGCCGGCCTCGGTGGCGAGACGCGTAACACCTTCGTCGGCTTCACCGGTGGCTGGGGTACTGCTATCGCCGGTCGTCACGACACCCCGATGAAGCGGGTCAGCCGCAAGTACGACCTGTTCGGTGACACCGTTGGCGACTCCCGCGCCATCCTGCGTGGCCGTGCAAACAGCCAGAGCGTCGGTTTCGACGAGCGTATCGACAACGTCGTTGCCTACATGACCCCGAATATGGGCGGTTTCGACGCCACGCTCGCTTACATCTCCAACTGGAGCGGCGATGGTCGCATCAACAACGAGTATGACGCCTTCAGTGCCCGTGTCGGTTACGAGATGGCAGGCTTCATGATCGACGGTGCCTACGAAGTTCATAACACCGATGGCGCTGCAGGCGCGGCCACCACCGACGAGGAAAGCGCTTACCGCATTGGCGCTGGCTACAAGATGGCTGGCTTCAAGGTCGTCGGCCTGTGGCAGTCGATCAGTGACTTCGGTTTCTCCGACGGTGCCGATGTCGATATGTACGGCATGGGCGCTGCGTACAGCTTCGGCAAGAGCACCATCAAGGGCCAGTACTACGTAGCTGACGACGCCGAGTTCCTCGATTTTACCGATGACGCCGCTGCAGAGCTGTGGGCCGTCGGTTACGACTACAAGATGAGCAAGCAGACCAGCGTTTACGCGGTTTACGGTTCCATGGAGGCTGACAACGTTGGCACGTACCAGCTGACCAAGGGCACTGGCCACGGCGAGCGTGCAGCGTTCGACGGCCCGGATAGCAACGCCTTCTCCGTCGGTGTTGTTCACAAGTTCTAATCAATCCTGAGATTGATCGGAACGACAAAGGCGCCTTCGGGCGCCTTTTTTGTTGTGAGCGAAAGCGCCTGCCAGGGCGCTTTTTTTATGTTCGAGCGACGGACAGGGAATCGGTGTGTGGCCAATCTGACCCACCCAGTAACGTTGTTTTTTTGCCACGTGCTGCCGGTAACACTGTGGTGTCGTAATTATCTTGTCACTCCCTAACCGCACGATGCCTCGCGTCTGACGGCCTATCCGTCCGGACCTTTGCAAATTTCATGTGATTTAGGGAGTTTCACTGATGAAAAAGCACATCATCGCCATGGCCGTTGCGGCCGCGGTTGCCGCTCCGGCTGCAGCCATCGCCGACACCACGCTGTACGGCAAGATCCACGCGTCCTACGATTTCTGGGGCGGCGACGTGGCCGACAACGCCGATTACAGCCTGGCGTCCAACTCGTCGCGTATCGGGATCAAGGGCAAGGAAGCGATCACCGAAAACCTCTCGCTGATCTACCAGTGGGAAAACGAGTTGGACTGGGGTGGCGACAACGCAGCAGGCCTGAAGTCGAGCGACACCCGTAATACCTTTATCGGCTTTACCGGCAACTGGGGCACGATGTACGCCGGTGCCCATGACACGCCCTTTAAGGACGTGCGTGGCAAGTACGACCTGTTCGGTGACACTGTCGGTGATGCGCGCTCTATCCTGCGTGGCCGTTCGGTTGGTGGCTCGGATAACAACTGGGATCAGCGCTACAACAACACCGTCGCCTACATCACCCCGGACGTTGGCGGCTTGCAGGCGACTGTCGCGTACGTTTCCGATACTAAAACGAACATCAACAACGATTCTGACGCGGTCAGCGCGAACGTTGCTTACGAAGTTGGCGGCTTCGGCATCATCGCCGGCTACGAGAAGCACAACCGTTCGGAAGTCGCTGGCGAAGAAGACTCTCAGAGCGCCTACCGCGTCGCGGCTCAGTACAAGATGGGCGGCTTCAAGGTGATGGGTCTTTACCAGGGCGTCGAGAACGTCAACTACATGACCGAGGCGCAAGCGGCTGCCGGCGCATATGGCGGCGAGATGGACATGTGGGGCGCAGGCGCCGCCTACTCCTTCGGAAAGAGCATGGTTAAGGCACACTACTTTCAGGCCAGCGAAGTCGACAGCGTCGCCGACTCCGGTGCTGATCTTTGGGCAATCGGTTACGACTACAAGCTGAGCAAGCAGACCAAGATCTATGCTGCCTACGCGGCGATGTCGAACGAGAGCGGCATCGGAAGCTACGCCGTGGGTTACAAGACCGGTCATGGTGAGTCCGCGGCAGTCGACACCGCCGATCTGGGCAATGACAACAACGCCTTCTCGCTGGGCCTCGTCCATAAGTTCTAATCGATCCTAGAATCGACCTGGACCAAAAAGGCGCCTTCGGGCGCCTTTTTTCATTGGCATTGCGGAGTCCGTGGAGCCAACGAAAAGGGCTTGCCGGGTGGCTACGAGCGGGTCAGTGGGCGGAAACGGGAGCGGCAGTGGTTGCGGACGATGGAGAGGGCCTTGGGCTGGCAGCGTGAAGGCAGTCCTACTGGGTTGGCGTGTCTCCGCAGGCGGCCAGTGTTGCCTTGAGGTCCGGGTACCGAGGTTGCCAGCCGAGTGCCTGCTGGATGGCGCTGGCATCGATGCAGCGTGATTCGCTCAAGAATTCGCGGGCCATGGGGCTGGCCTGGGCCAGCACGTCTTCCATGGCGGCCTCAGGCGGGCTGGCCAGGCCGAAGTGCTCGGCGGTGAGGCGGTAGACCTCGCTGATCCGCATTGGGTGGTTGTCGGAGACATTGAAGGTGCCGGTGACCGGTTGGCCCGTATCGATCCGGGCGATCAGCCGGATGATGATGTCGGCCAGGTCGTCAGCTTGGATGCGGTTGGACCAGGGCGCTTGCTCGCCGCCGGGGACGGGTGTGCCGGCGCGCAGCTTTGCCAGTGGCAGGCGCTCGCAGTTGTAGATGCCGGTCACGCGCAGGCAGGTCAGGGGTGTGTTGTTGGCCGCGGCATGTTCGCGGAATTGGTTCTCCGCATCCAGACGGCGCCAGCCCCGGTCGTGGCCGGGGCTCGGGGGCGTGGATTCGTCCACCCGCTTGCCCCCCTGATCGCCGTAGACCCCCGTGGTGCTGACGTAGATCATCGCTGCGGGGGGGCCAGAGGCTTCTTGGAGCCAGCGTGCCACGCGCGGGTCGTCCTGGCCCGTGCGGGGTGGGGGAGCGAGGTACACCCAGATGGCATCGGCGCGGAATGCTTCGTCCGGGATGGGGGTGTCCCGGTCCAGGTCGATGACCAGCGAGTGCCAGTCGCCTCGGTGCCCTTCGGACGGTTCGGTATGCTGACGGGCGATGGTCGTGATGGCATGGTCCGGGAGATGGGCGGCCACTCGCCCGGCGATGTCGCCATAGCCGATCAGCACGATGGGGTGGGTCTCTGGGGTCATCTCGGTCACTCTGCGACCTGGCGCAAGGGTTCAGTTCAAGGGGCGCAGCAGAGCGTAGCATCCGATGATCGATGCATGGCGTGACGGAGCCGGAGCAGCGCGCTCATGTCGCCCGCTGATTCCTCCGCCTGCAGCTCGCCTCGCCCGACGTGGTGCTTCGATGTCGCGCCCATGGGTGGCGCTTCAGTGCTCTAGCCGGGCGGCGAGGCTGGTCACGCGCGGCTGCGACGAAACGCTCGCTGGGTAGCGAATCTCTCTTCAGGGAATATTCGTGAGCCGCAAAAAAAACAGACCCGCCGGAGGGCGGATCTGTTGGCTCGGACGGGCAGTTCGGCTACCGGGCATCAAAGCCTGAAGCGACTGATCTGTGACTGCAGTTCCTCGGCCAGTCGGGCGAGTTCCGCGGAGGCGGTCTTGGTCTGGGTGGCGCCCTGGGCCGATTCTTCACTGATCTGCGAGATGGTCTGAACGTTGCGGTTGACCTCCTCGGCGACCGCGCTCTGCTCTTCGGCGGCGCTGGCGATCTGGAAGTTGAGATCGTTGATGCCGCTGACGCCATTGGCGATCTCGCCCAGGGCCGCCTCGGTCTCTGACATGGCGCGGGTGCTCTGATCGACTTGGTCATGGGCCCGCTTCATCGCCGACACGGCGTCACCGGAGCGTGCTTGCAGGCGGGCGATCATCGAGTGGATCTCCTCGGTGGAGCCCTGGGTGCGCGAGGCGAGCGCGCGCACTTCCTCGGCGACCACCGCGAAACCGCGGCCGTGTTCGCCGGCCCGGGCAGCCTCGATGGCCGCGTTCAGCGCGAGGAGGTTGGTCTGGTCGGCAATGGCGCCGATCACGTCGAGTACCTTGCCGATTTCCTCCGACTCGGCCTTGAGCGAATCGATGGTGTCCGAGGACTGACGGATCTCGTCGGAGAGGATGCCCACGGCATTGACCGCGTTGCCGAGCACCTGCTGGCCTTGCTTGGCCGAGTCGTTGGCCTCTTGTGCCCCGGTGGACGCATCGGCGGCGTTGCGGGCGACATCCTCGACCGTCGCAGTCATCTCGTTCATGGCGGCGGCGACCTGCTCGATTTCCTGCATCTGGCGCGCCACGCCGCGGTCGGTCTGCTCGGAGACGGCCGAGGTCTCCTCGGCCGCCGAGGCCAGTTGCCCGGAGGCGTTGCCGATCTGCTGCAGGGTTTCGCGCAAGGATTCGCGCGCGGTGTTCATGTGGGTGATGATTTCGGCGATTTCGTCGCGATTCTGCATCTCGACCGGCTCGCTCAGGTTGCCCTCGGCGAAGTTGGTGGCGAAGCGGTCGGCTGCGCGCAGGCCCTGAGTGATGCTGCGGATTACCCAGATGGCGATGCCCCAGGTGATCAGGATGCCGATCAGCGCGATGCCGATATAGCGGAAAATGTCGACCTGGACACTGTCCGCGCTGCGCTCGAGTTCACGTTCCATGTTGTCGCGCAGGATTCCCTGGTAGGTATCCGCTGCCTGGTCAAACTCGGGCAGCGCCTCGGAAAGCGTCAGGGTCAGCAGGGCTTGGGCGCCGACGTAGTTGCCCTGGTCGAGCTTTTGTCGTAATGGTTTGAAGGCGACGTCCACCAGCGTCTCCTGGGTGTCGAACAGCGCCTGCTGGGCCTCGTTGGAAACGGGCTTGCGATGGCTGATGGCGGCGATCTTGGCGTTGACGGTTTCGAGTTTGGCGAGGTTGTTTTCGATAACGTCGAGATGGCGCTCGATGCCGTGGTTATGCATCGCCGCCGTGCGGCCCTCGGGGTCATGCTGCAGGGCGAGCAGCGACTCGGTGGTCATCTGGTTGATCAGCTGGATCGAGGTGGCCACGTGGTTGGTGGGCACGATCCGCAGGTTGTGGTTCTTTTCTGCCAGTACCTGCCCGTGTTTTTCGGCGAGGATGCCGAAGATGCTCACGCTGATGGTCGCGGCCGCGGCCAGGATCACCAACAGAATCAGTTTTACCTTGATGGTCATGGCGGTTCAGACGCTCCTCTTTATAGTTCTGGTGCGGGTACTGACGATCGTGGGTTGCCGCGGGCCGGCGGAAATCCGGCACGGGCAGGTCTACCTGTTATCGGTCGGTGGGCGCCGGACTTTAGCCGATTCCTGCTCTGTCGCCCTGCATTCTGCCCGGCACGTGGCGGCGGGCAGAATGCGGCATTCACTGGGCATAAAAAACCCCCGCCGGAATGGTGGGCGGGGGAGGTGGCCCTGGTGGCCTGAGTGGCCTGAGTGGCCCGGGCGGCGGCTGGATCAGCCGCTGGTCGACCGGATGGCTTCGAGCATCACCTCGGCCGGGCGGTAGCCGGGGAGGGCCGTGCCGCTCGGCAGGATGGTGTACGGCGTGCCGCTCATCCCCAGCCGGCCGGACAGATCCATGTTCTGTTTGATCATGTCGTTCTTGCAGGCCTCGCTGCTGACCGACTTGCCGGCCATGGCCAGCTCGAGCGCCTTTTTGGGTTCATCGGCGCACTGCACGCGTGAGGACAGATCGAAGCCTTTCGAGCCCGCACCCTGGCGCGGCGTGAGGATGTAGGTCACTTCCACGCCTGCCTCGCGCAGGGCGGGCAGCTCCTTGTGCAGCTTGTTGCAGAAGGGGCAGGTCGGGTCCGTCAGGATGGTGATGGCGTGCTTTTTCTCGCCCTCGGCCGGGTAGACCAGCTTGCGGTCGTCGGCAATGCCTTCGAGCATGCCGAGTCGCTGCTGGTCCTGCTTGGTCTGGGTGAGATTACGCCGGTTCTCGATGTCGATCAGGTCGCCGGCGATCAGGTACTTGCCGTCCGCCGTGACGTAGGCGATCTGACCGTTGGAGACCAGCTCGTAGATGCCTTTGGCCGGGCTTTCCTCGAGCGAGTCGATCGGGATGCCCGGCATGTGCTGCTGGAGGGCGTCGGTGACGATCTGCTTGTCGTCGGCCATCGCCCCGGCAAACGGTGCCGCGAGCGACAGGGCCAAGGCGGAGCCCAGCAGGCGATGGCGGGGAGGCGGGGTCAGGGAGTGCAGCAGAGTCATTGGCATCGTGTCGTGAACCTGGGTGTGAATGGAATCAGCCGTTGGAGTGGTGGCCGAGGCCTAGGTTCCATTGTCGCATTCCGCGGCGCCTGCGTGCAGCCCTCGACGTCGTCGATTCAATCAGAGGCTCTATCTAACCGCGCGGGTGGTGTTCGGCGTGCAGGGCCTGCAGGCGGGCGGTGGCGACGTGTGTGTATATCTGGGTGGTCGACAGGTCGGCATGCCCGAGCAGCATCTGTAGCGCGCGCAGATCGGCGCCGTGATTGAGCAGGTGCGTGGCGAAGGCATGGCGCAGTGTATGCGGCGAGGGCAACTGGCGCAGGCCGGCAGTGCGCGCGTGGTGCTTGATCCGGTACCAGAAGGCCTGGCGGGTCATCGCCGTCCCGCGTTCGGTGACGAAAACCGCATTGCTCTGGCGGCGGCCCAGCAGCTGGCCCCGAGCGCCTGCGATATAGCGGTTGAGCCAGGCGATGGCCTCGTCGCCGATCGGCACCAGGCGCTCGCGTCCGCCCTTGCCCCTGACGCGGGCCACGCCGTGATTGAGGTTGATCTCGGTCAAGGTGAGTCCAACCAGCTCGGAGACGCGCAGTCCGGTGGCATACAGGGTCTCCAGCATGGCGCGGTCGCGCAGCCCCAGCGGCGTGCCGGTGTCGGGAGCGGTGAGTAGCGATTCGACTTGTGCTTCATCCATGTCGGTGGGCAGAGCGCGAGGCAGGCGCGGGGCCGGCAGGTCGTTGGCCGGATTGGGTTGGATGTGGTCCTCGCGACCGGCCCAGGCATAGAAGCGGCGGATGGCCGAGCGCATGCGGCCGACCGAACGGGGCGCGGCGCCGTCGGCAAGGCGCTGGCCCAGCAGGCGGTTCAGCGCGGTGCCGTCGGCCGAAGCCAGTGCCCGGGTTTCGTCGGTCGCCGGCTGGCCGGAGAGTGCGCGCGCCGTGCGTTCCAGGTCGGACCGATAGGCCGAGCGGCTGTTCTCGGCGAGGTTTTCCTCCAGCCAGAGGGCCTGCGTGAATGCGGTGATCAGTTCGTCGTCGGTCATGTCGCCGCCCTGGGAAGTAACCCGTTCATTATGCCGCTTGGGCCGCCCGTTGCGCAGGCGCACGCACGGAAGCGGCTGATTGCCGGTGGAAAACCGCGTCGATCCCCACCTTTTTCGGCTATTTGTTCACCGTTTTATCCACAAGAAGAACATCTGATTCGGCTTCGGTATCACAAGCAGGGGGCGGCGCCAAGTCCCAAAGGGCGTGTTTTGCACATTTCGCCCAATTTATTTTGTATGCATTGTAAAACAGTAGGTTAGGTTGCGTGCGACGGAAGGGGTGTCACGTTGGCCAAAAAATGCACAATCCGCGCAAAGCCCTGATCCGTCTTCGCCCAGCAAGGTTGTCGTCGTCTTTTCCACCAAGTTGTCCACAGTATTTGTGCATAACTTTGTGATCGCCTTTCGTTTCCCTTGTGGGGCAGTCGCTTAGCGTGAATTCCAGCCAAATTGTCTCGGAATATCCCCGTCAGAGAGCGCCCAAGGCGGGTGCCTCGGTGGCAGGTCGGGCCGGGCGCCGAGGACGACGGAGCTCACGGTTCCCAGATTCCCCGGGAATTTTGCTAATCTTGCGCCTCGGGAAACATTGGTCAATCCGTGACGCCTCTGGCCAGCGCGCAGAGGTGCCACCGATTAATCAGTGTCTTTTCCTAACGTGCGCCGACGGCAAGGGCGCGAATCAACGAGTTCACGAACACCGATGGAGTCTCTATGGATAACCTCGAGTCCATGCTGAGCGAGAAACGCGTCTTCTCGCCGTCGCCGGAATTTTCCGAACGGGCGAGAATCGGGTCGCGGGCGGCCTTCGATGCGTTGGTCGCGGAGGCCGAGCGCGATTTCGAAGGTTTCTGGGCGCGGCTCGCGCGCGAGTTCGTCACCTGGGACACCCCGTTTTCCGAGGTCCTGGACGAGTCGAATGCGCCGTTTTTCAAGTGGTTCGCCGACGGGCGGCTGAACGTGTCGGTCAACTGCATCGACCGACACCTGCCGGCCAAGGCCGAGAAGACCGCCATCATCGGGGAATCCGACGATGGCACGGTCAGCCACATCTCCTACCAGGAACTGCACGACCGCGTCGCGCGACTGGCCAATGGCCTGAAGGCCCAGGGCATCGGCAAGGGCGATCGCGTGATCATCTACCTGCCGATGATCCCCGAGGCGACCGTGGCCATGCTCGCCTGTGCCCGGATCGGTGCGATCCACTCGGTGGTCTTCGGCGGTTTCTCCGCCGAGGCGCTACGCGATCGCATCAACGACACCGAGGCCAAGATGGTGATCACCGCCGACGGCAACATGCGCGGCGGCAAGAAGGTCATCCTCAAGGGGCAGGTCGACAAGGCCCTCCAGCATGGCTGCCCGTCGGTCGAGAGCGTGATCATGCTCGAGCACATCGGCGGCTTGGGCACCGACGGCTCGGGCGGCGCGAAGGAGCTGACCTGGGCCGAGGCCATCGACGGCCAGCCGGCCGAGTGCGAGCCGGTGATGGTCGAGGCCGAGCACCCACTGTTCATCCTCTATACCTCCGGTTCGACCGGCAAGCCCAAGGGCATCGTGCATTCCTCGGGCGGCTATCTGGTCAACGCGGCGATGACCTCCTCCTGGGTCTTCGACCTCAACGACGATGATGTCTACTGGTGCACCGCCGACGTTGGCTGGATCACCGGCCACACCTACGTCACCTACGGCCCGCTCGCGCTGGGCGTGACCCAGGTGGTCTTCGAGGGCGTGCCGACCTACCCGGACGGCGGCCGATTCTGGGACATGGTCGAGCGTCACAAGGTCAGCGTGTTCTACACTGCGCCGACCGCTATCCGTGCCCTGATGAAGCTTGGCGACGAGGTGCCAGGCAAGTACGACCTCTCCAGCCTGCGCCTGCTGGGCACGGTGGGCGAGCCGATCAACCCCGAGGCTTGGGTCTGGTATTACCAGGTCATCGGCGGCGGCCGTTGCCCGATCACCGACACGTGGTGGCAGACCGAGACCGGCGCCCACCTGATCGCGCCCATTCCGGGGGCAATCGATCTGGTGCCGGGCTCCTGCACCCTTCCGCTGCCGGGGGTCATTGCCGACGTAGTCGACGACCAAGGCCACTCGGTGCCGACCGAGAGCGGCGGCAACCTAGTGATCAAGCGGCCCTGGCCGTCGATGCTGCGTACCATCTGGGGCGACGATGAGCGCTTCCAGCGCACCTACTTCCCCGACAACCTGCCGGGCTACTACCTGGCGGGTGACTCTGCGCGTCGTGATCAGGATGGCTTCATCTGGATCATGGGTCGCATTGACGACGTCATCAACGTCTCGGGCCACCGCCTGGGCACCATGGAGGTCGAGTCGGCGCTGGTCGCGCACCCGGAGGTGGCCGAGGCCGCTGTGGTGGGGCGTCCGCACGATGTGAAGGGTGAGTCGATCGTTGCCTTCGTCGTGGTCAAGGGCGACCGGCCGAAGGGCGAGGCCGCCGAGGCCATGGTCAAGACCTTGCGCGACTGGGTCACCGAGCAGATCGGACCGATCGCCAAGCCGGAAGAGATCCGCTTTGGCGACAATCTGCCCAAGACCCGCTCGGGCAAGATCATGCGCCGCCTGCTGCGCGGCATCGCCAAGGACGAGCTGCCGGAAGGCGATACCTCCACCCTGGAGAACCCGGCGATCCTTGATCAGCTGATGGGTAAAGACTGAGTCGATACGGCTCGGTCGCAATGAGCAAAGCCCCGCAGCCTTTTGAACTGACCCCTGAAAGTTGGACACCAATCCAACTGACAGGGGTTTTCTTATGGCTAAATATTCGTTGCCATTTAAGCTACGTGTGGTCCGAGGTCGAGAGGACGGCCTTTTCGGCAGCCGGACGACAGCGGCGCGCTT
>JAGXIF010000028.1 GCA_024635755.1 Halothiobacillus sp. | reverse complement strand
CCGGTCAGGGCGACGGCCGGGACGTCCGGCGAGCGGGCGCCGTCAAAGACCAGGAACGAGATGTGCTCCGGGGTGTGGCCCGGCGTGTGCAGCGCTTCGATGCGGACGTTGCCCATCTGCACCGAATCGCCTTCCTGCATCGGCAGGTGGTCGAAGCCCACCTCGAAGACCTCGTTGTCGTCGTAGCCCGACAGGTGCAGCTTCGCGCCGGTCACCTCGGCCAGCTCGCGCGCGCCGGAGGCGAAATCGGCGTGGATGTGGGTGTCCAGCACGTGGCGAATGACATAGCCCTCGCTTTCGGCGAAATCGAGATAGATGTCGATGTCGCGGCGCGGGTCGATGATCGCCAGCTCGTTGCTCTGCTGGCAGCCGACCGCGTAGCTCAACTGCGACAGGCCTTTCTCTTCGAACGCTTCGAACAGCATGGATGCTCCCTTGGGTGGTCTGGGTAGTGGATAGACGTGACTCGGGAATCTATCAGAAAAACTGTTGATTGCATCAGTAGACTTTTGCCTGGCGGCAAAGTTTCCCGATTCCGGCGGTAAGCTCCGAGAGCACGCAGCGCCGCCCTTGTCGTGGCCGCGCCGCCCGCGAGTGCCCGGGCTATTGCGCGCGGGGCGACGACTGTGCTTAGCTCGACTCATTGCGCCGCCTGGGCCGCCCACTGGCGGCATCCCCTCGGGGCTTCATCAAATCACTGACCGGCTCGCTGCCGGCTGCCAACAGGAGGCGTGTGGTGCCCTCGATCTGGACCGACATCGCAACTCAGGCCACGGACTTTCGCCGGCGCTTGCACCGCGCCCCGGAGTTGACCTGGCAGGAGCACGCCACGGCCGGTGCCATTCGCACGCAGCTCGACCACCTCGGTATTCCCTGGCGGGCCTGCGCCGGCACCGGTACGGTCGGCCGGCTGGCCCCCGGCGCCAACGGCCGCCACATCGCCCTGCGCGCCGATATCGACGCCCTGCCCATCAACGAGTTGACGGGCAGTGACTGGGCCTCGGGCACCCCCGGCATCATGCACGCCTGCGGCCACGACGGGCATACCGCCACCCTGCTGGCGGCCGCCCGCTGGCTCAAGACTTGCGAGGATCATCTGCCCGGCCCGGTCACCCTGCTGTTCCAGCCGGCCGAGGAGGGCGGTCACGGCGCACGCGAGATGATCCACGACGGTGCGCTCGAGGGCGTGGACTGGGTGTTCGGCTGGCACAACTGGCCGGCCATTCCCTTCGGCCAGGCCGTTTGCCCGGACGGCCCGGTCATGGGGGCCAACGGCATCTTCGAGATCCAGATCAAGGGCAGTGGCGGGCATGCCAGCCAGCCCGAGGCCTGCCGCGACCCGGTGCTGGCGGGCAGCGCCCTGGTGCAGGATCTCCAGCAGATCGTCTCGCGGCGGCTGGCCCCGCAGGCGGCCGCGGTGGTCAGCGTGACCACCTTCGAGGCCGGCGGCGCGATCACCGCCATTCCCGACTCGGCCCGCCTGGCCGGCTCCGTGCGGGTTGGGCGCAACGAGGACCGCAACGCGGTCGCCGAGCACCTCGAGCAGATCGCGGTCTCGGTCGCCGCGGCCTACCGGGTCGAGGCCCGAGTCACCTTCACCCCCCGCTACTACGCCACCGTCAACCATCCCGAAGCCGCCGCGCACTGTCGTGGTGCGCTGGGCCGGGTTCTGGGCGCGGATTGGCGCGATGCCTCCCTGCCGGTGCCGATCATGGCATCCGAGGATTTCAGCTACTACCTTCGAGAGGTGCCTGGCGCCTTTGCCCTGATCGGCGCCGACGATGGGCAGGGTCATCACGAGCCCTGTCACAGTCCGCGCTACGACTTCAACGATCGCTTGATCGACCCCGTCGGCCGGTTGTTCGCCGACCTCGTCGGCGCGGCCGTGGAACCCGAGACGGACTGACGACCGAAACGGCAGGCTTGTTGCAGGAGCCTGTCACCGAATATGCCGGCGACGCCGGCCGGGCGGCCCAAGGGAAGGTCCCGAAGGGCCGGATTACACCCGCAACCAGTGGAGAGACAGCATGCAGGTGTTCGAGCAGTGGGAATCTGAAATCCGTGCGTATTGCCGCGCGGCCCCGACGGTCTTTCATTCGGCGAGCAATGCCCGCCAGACCGATGAGCAAGGGCGAAGTTACCTCGATTTCTACGCCGGTGCCGGGGTGCTGAACTTCGGACACAACGACCCGAAGATGAAAGACACCATCATCGACTACATCCAGAACGACGGCGTGGCCCACAGCCTGGACATGTACACCAGCGCCAAGCGTGCGTTCATCACCAAGTTCGTCGATACGGTCTTGAAGCCGCGTGACATGGACTACCGGCTGCAGTTCGTCGGCCCGACCGGCACCAATGCCGTCGAGGCGGCGCTCAAGCTGGCCCGTCGTGTCACCGGCCGGCAACAGGTGGTCTCCTTCCACCACGCCTTCCACGGCATGACGCTGGGTGCGCTGGCGGCGACCACCAACGCCCATTTCCGCAATGCCGCGGGCGTGCCGCTGGACAACGTCGTCCACCAAGCCTTTGGCTGTGAAACACAGTGCCCCAACTGCACGCTGGGCTGCGGCATGCCTTCGCTCGAACGCATGCGCGACATCTATGCCGACCCGTCTACCGGCTATGCCCCGCCGGCGGCCTTCCTGGTGGAAACCGTCCAGGCCGAGGGTGGCGTGCGCGTCGCCTCCGAGGAATGGCTCAAGGGCGTGCAGGATCTGGCCCGCGAGACCGGCGCGTTGTTCATCGTCGACGACATTCAGATGGGTTCGGGGCGTACCGGCTCGTACTTCAGCTTCGACGAGATGGACCTCGACCCGGACATCATCACCCTGGCCAAGGGCCTCGGCGGTTTTGGCACGCCCATCGCGATGAACCTCAACAAGCCCGAGCACGACAAGCACTGGGCGCCGGGCGAACACACCGGCACCTTCCGCGGGCAGGACCTGTCGTTCATCGCCGGCACCGTCGCACTGGGCTACTTCGACGACCCGGGATTCATGCAAGAGACCCGCCGCAAGGGTGAGGTGATCAAAAAGCGCCTGGAGAAGATTGCCGGCAAGTACCCGCGCTTCGCCGTGCGTGGCCGCGGCATGATGCAGGCGCTGGACTTCATCGACGGTGACCTCTCCAAGCGGGTGGCGCGCGAATGCTTCGATCGCGGCCTGCTGGCGGCGGTCTGTGGTTCGAAGGGGCAGGTGATCAAGCTGATCCCGCCGCTGACCATCCCCGATGACGATCTCGACGAAGGACTGGACCTGTTCGAACAGGCGGTCGATGCCCAGGTGGAGGGCTAGAAAATGCGACAACGCGACGACATGACCTTTCCGATGGTCGAGTACGAACGCCGCCTGGGTGCGCTGCGCACGCGCATGGCCGAGCGGCTGTTGGACGCGGTGATCATCACCGACCCCGAGAACCTGATGTACCTCACCGACTATCAGACCACGGGCTACTCGTTCTTCCAGGCGCTGGTCGTCCCGCTCGACGAAGAGGCGTTCATGATCACGCGGACGATGGAGGAATCCAACGTCCACGCGCGCACCTGGGTGGAGATCACCCGGCCCTACCCGGACACGGGCGATGCCATCCAGATGCTGGTCTCTTCGCTCAAGGAGTTCGGCCTAGCCAACAAGTACATCGGCTACGAGCGCAACAGCTACTTCTTCCCCGCCTATCAGCAGGATGCGCTGCACACCACGCTGACCGGCGCGAACCTGCTCGACTGCTTCGGCATCGTCGAGTGCGGCCGACGTACCAAGTCCATCCACGAGATCGAGATCATGCGCCGCGCGGCCATCGCCACCGAGGCCGGCATGAAGGCGGGGCTCGAGGCCTGCAAGGCCGGGGTGACCGAGAACGAGATCGGCGCCGAGATCTGCGCGGCGATGTTCCGTGCCGGCGGTGAACCACCGGCCGTGCTGCCCTACGTCACCTCCGGGCCGCGCACCATGATCGGTCACGCCACCTGGGAGGGGCGCGTGGTCAAGCCCGGCGAGCACGTCTTCCTCGAAGTGGCCGGCTGCTACCGCCGCTATCACACCGCGATGATGCGCACCGCCGTGCTGGGCGAGCCGAGCGACTTGATGTGGAAGGCCGAGGAGCGCATGCAAAACGCGCTCGAGCGGGTCAAGAACCTGATCCGCCCGGGCGTGACCGTCTCGGACGCCGACAACCTGGTCCGCTCGATCATGACCGTCGACGACGCCCACGGGAAGCTGATCACCCGTTCGGGTTACTCCATCGGCATCGCCTTCCCGCCCAGCTGGGACGAGGGCTACATCCTCAGCCTGATGCACGGTGACAAGACCGTGCTGCGCGAGGGCATGACCTTCCACATCATCCCCTGGGCCTGGGGCGTGGACGGCGACAAGACCTGCGGCATCTCGGACACCATCTACATCACCAAGGACGGCTGCAAGTCGTTCTTCGACATGGACCCGAGCTTCACGGTCAAGCGCGAGGAGGCCAACCGTGAGATCACCGAAGAGCCGGTGATCGAGCTGCTCGCAACGGACGTGAGCGAGCTGGGAGAAGACAAGCCCAACCCATCCAGAAAAGCCAGCAAGAAGGAGCCGCGCGCCTCATGAGTCAGACCGTCATCAACCCGAGCAACGGCCGGAAACTGCACGACTTCCCGGTGCTCGATCCCGCTCAGCGCGATGCCGTGCTGGAACGGTCCGACGTGGCCTACCGCGACTGGCGCAAGACCAGTTTCAGTGAGCGCGCCGCCCTGATGAATCGCGTCGCGCAAATCATGCGCGAGGACCGCGAACGCCTGGCCCTGCTGATGACCGACGAGATGGGCAAGCCCATCCGCGAGGCCCGTGGCGAGGTCGACAAGGCCGCCTGGTGCGCCGAGCACTACGCGGCCCAAGCCGAGTCCTACTTGGACGCGGAAATGCTGGGTTCGGACGCCACCGTCAGCTACGTGCAGTACCTGCCCATTGGCACAGTGCTTGGGATCCTGCCGTGGAACGCGCCGTTCTGGCTGGCCTTCCGCTTCGCCGCTCCGGCACTGATGGCCGGCAATACCTGCGTGATGAAGCACGACGCCCACGTGCCCGCCTGTGCCGCGGGCATCGCCGAAGCCTTCGAGAAGGCCGGCTTCCCGGACGGGGTGTTCCAGAACATGCCGCTGGAGACCGACGACATCCAGGGCGCCATCGAGACCGAGTGCGTGCGTGCCATCTCCTTCACCGGCTCGGATCGGGCCGGTTCGATCGTCGCCGCCACCGCCGCTCGCCAGATCAAGCCGGCCGTGCTCGAGTTGGGCGGCTCGGACCCCGTGATCGTGCTAGCGGACGCCGACCTGGAGAGCGCGGCGGACACCGTGGTGCTCTCGCGGATCATCAACGCCGGCCAGTCCTGCATCGCTGCCAAGCGCATCATCGTCGAGGAGTCCATCTACAAGAGCTTCCTCGACATGCTGAAGGTCCGCCTCGAGAAACTGAAGATGGGCGACCCGCGCGAGGAATCCACCGACGTCGGCCCTATCGCCCGCGCCGATCTGCGCGACGGTCTGCATCGGCAGGTGCAGGCGAGTATCGAGGCCGGCGCGCGTTGCCTGGTGGGTGGCGAGATGCCCGAGGGCGACGGCTTTTTCTACCCCGCCACCCTGCTCGCCGACGTCGACGACAGCATGGTCGCCTTCTGCGAGGAAACCTTCGGCCCCATCGCTGTCGCCATGTCCGCGCGCGATGCCGACCACGCCCTCGAGATGGCCAACAGCACCAAATACGGACTGGGCGCGGCCGTCTGGACCGGCGACACTGCCCGGGCGATCAACATGGCCCGCGACATCGAGGCCGGCCAGGTCGCCATCAACGGCATCGTCAAAACAGACCCGCGCTTGCCCAGCGGCGGCACCAAGCGCTCCGGCTACGGCCGAGAACTTGGTCCGCACGGCATCAAGATGTTCGTCAATGCCCAGCAGGTGTGGGTGGGGCCGAAGGTCGGCTAGCTCGAAGCTGACAGCGGCAAGCTCGAAGAAATGGGAGGCCAGTGTGCCGAGCGGGGATGACCCCGCCGGGGCGCTGGTCTTTTGTTTGTGTGCCCGGTCAACCCATCGACCACCCAACCCAGGTCTCGAAGTCGGCCGGCGCCATGGGCTTGGCGTAATGGAAGCCCTGAGCGTAACGGTACTTGTAATGGCGCAAAAAGGCCTCTTGGGCAGGTTTCTCCACGCCTTCGCCGAGCGCGAGGGCGTGGAGATGGCTGCTCAATAGCGACAGGCTGGACACGACACCGGCGCCGCGCCCGTCAGGTGTCTGCGCGACGAAGCCCCGGTCGATCTTGATGATGTTGAACGGCATCTCGATCAGCCGCGCCAGCGACGAATAGCCTGTGCCGTAGTCGTCCAGGGCCAGAAGAAAGCCCGCCGCCCTGAGCTGGTCGAGTTCGTGGCTGATGCCCTCTTCGCGGCCGTGTTCCAGCGCACTCTCGGTAATTTCGAGCGTCACACACGCCGGAGACACCCCCGTTGCCTGCGTGATCGCGATAAAGCGGTCGGCCAGATTCGGGTTACGGAGCTGGGCTGGGGCGACGTTAACCGCCATCCAGAACGCCTCGTTGCCCGGGAGTTTCTGCCAGAGCTGCAGTTGACGGCAGGCCTCCTCGACGACGTTTGTCAAGAAAGATGTCGTGATTTCTAGGCTGCCCGGCCTCTCATTTCCTGGGCGGGTTCCGCCGCCGGCGGGTCCGGGTTGAGCCAGACCTCGCCGATCGGCGACCAGGCTCTCGTCTTGCCGCTCCACCGTT
>JAGXIF010000027.1 GCA_024635755.1 Halothiobacillus sp. | reverse complement strand
TTGTTCGCCCTTGACGGCGGCGAGTGCCACCTTGGCCTTGAAGTCACTGCTGTACTGCCGGCGTTTCCTACTCATGATCAGGTTCTCCTCTTGGAATGATCAGAGCTTAGCGCCTGGTCCGAATTTCGGGGACCACTTCAGACAAAATCGCGCTTGACAGCCCGCCAAGAGGCGGTAGAATGCGCTCCCACTGAACGACAGGCGCGTAGCTCAGTTGGTTAGAGCACCACCTTGACATGGTGGGGGTCGTTGGTTCGAATCCAATCGCGCCTACCAACATTGAAAGCCCGGCAGCATCATGCTCGCCGGGCTTTTTCGTGTCCGGCCGTCAGCCCGCTGGTTCAAATCAGGTTCAAAACGTGGGGCGTGATTGGTGACGACGCTTTAGCTGTCTCGATCCGAGCAGAGTTGATGCTGACGGCCGGCGCGGATAGGCTCGTTTTTGGACACCACGAGGGAACCAGGATGGTCCGAATCACACTCATCGCCGCCCTGCTTTGTGCCGTAACCACGGCCAATGCCGCTGTTTACAAATGCACTGGGCCGGATGATGCGCTGACGTTCTCGGACAAGCCTTGTGATGGCCAGCCGTCTGAGGAGGTCGATGTGCGTGACACCGGGCCGGCTTCGTCGCCTCGGCCTAGCTATGACCCACTTGAGGGGCAGCGGCGCATGGCCGAGGAGTACGATCGCCGGCACGATGCGGAAATCAAGGCGAATATCGACCGACGGCGTGGGGCGGTGCTGGACAAGAAGGCTCGCGATGAGTGGGCCAATAAGCTCCGCGACGCGAAGATGAGCGACCGAGTCATCAAGGGCATGCCCGCAGATGATGTGCGCGATGTGCTCGGCAGCCCGGACAAGGTCAACCCGTCAAGCGGCGGGCGTGAGCAGTGGGTCTATTACGAGTCGAGCGGGACGGACTACGTCCACCTGCAGAACGGCAAGGTGACCAGCTGGTCGCGGTATAACCGCTAAACGACCGCGACCGGGTCTGTGATACCGAAACTCACGGCGGCCGTGCCGTCGATGTAGCCCACTGATCGCCACTGGCACGCTACTCGATGGCGTGTGGCTGGCACCAGACACCGGGCATGACATGCCCCCGCAGATCACCACTTTCAGAGCCAATGGATCGCCGTTTTGGTATCATGCCCGGCTCTGGAAATTTCCCAATCTCCGGGTGCGTCGAGGCCGAGCCACGCTAGGTCCGCACCCTTCGACCCACACGGATGCGCACGCGGTCTTTGGTAGGGGCCGCCACTGGCATCCCGGTGCTTCTCAGGAGGGCACATGCCGACCATTACCTTACCCGACGGCAGTCAGCGTTCATTCGATCACCCGGTTTCGCTGGCCGAGGTTGCTTCGGACATCGGTCCGGGCCTGGCCAAGGCGGCCGTTGCCGGCAAGATCGACGGCAAGTTGGTGGATCTCTCGCGGACCATCGACAACGATGCCGAGGTGGCCATCGTCACGGCGAAAGACCAGGAGGGCGTCGAGATCATCCGCCACTCCACCGCCCACCTGATGGCTCAAGCGGTCAAGCAGCTCTACCCGGAAGCGCAGGTCACCATCGGCCCGGTCATCGATCAGGGCTTCTACTACGACTTTGCCTTCGATCGACCCTTCAACGACGAAGACCTGGAGAAGATCGAGACCCGCATGCGCGAGCTGGCCGCCGAGGGCGACGAGCTCGAGCGCCGCGTGATGGAACGCGACGATGCCGTGCGCTTCTTCAAGGATCTGGGCGAGGACTACAAGGTCGAGATCATCAAGGACATCCCGGGCGAGCAAGAGCTCTCCATCTACACCCAGGGTGACTTCACCGATCTCTGCCGCGGCCCGCACGTGCCGCACACCAACAAGCTCAAGGCCTTCAAGCTGCTGAAGGTGGCCGGTGCCTATTGGCGCGGGGACTCGGACAACGACATGCTCACCCGCGTCTACGGCACGGCGTTCGCTTCCGACAAGGAACTCAAGCGCTATCTCAAGCAGCGCGAGGAGGCCGAGAAGCGCGACCACCGACGCCTGGGCAAGCAGCTCGACCTGTTTCACTTCCAGGACGAGGCGCCGGGCCTGGTCTTCTGGCACCCGCGTGGCTGGGCGATCTGGCAGGTGATCGAGTCCTACATGCGCGGCGTCTACAAGCGCTCGGGCTATGACGAGATCAAGTGCCCGCAAATCCTGGACGTGTCCCTGTGGAAGAAGTCCGGCCACTGGGACAACTACCAGGAAAACATGTTCTTCACCGAGTCGGAGAAGCGCACTTACGCGGTCAAACCGATGAACTGCCCGGGCCATGTCCAGGTGTTCAACCACGGTCTGCACTCCTACCGCGACCTGCCGATCCGCTACGGCGAGTTCGGCTCCTGCCACCGCAACGAGCCCTCGGGCGCGCTGCACGGCATCCTGCGCGTGCGCGGCTTCACCCAAGATGACGGACACATCTTCTGCACGGAAAAGCAGATCGAGCCGGAGGTGCGCGCCTTCCACGGCCAGGCACTGGATGTCTACGAGACCTTCGGCTTTACCGACGTGCAGGTGAAAATCGCCACCCGCCCGGAAAAGCGCATGGGCGCGGACGAGGTCTGGGACGAGGCGGAAGAGGCCCTGCGCAGCGCCCTGCGCGCCGCTGACGTCGAGTGGGAGGAACTGCCCGGCGAAGGCGCCTTCTACGGGCCGAAGATCGAGTACCACCTGTCGGATGCCATCGGCCGGACCTGGCAGCTGGGCACCATCCAGGTGGACTTCATGATGCCCGAACGCCTCGGCGCGACGTACATCGATGAGCACAGCGAGCGCAAGCACCCGGTGATGCTCCATCGCGCGATCGTCGGCTCGATGGAACGCTTCATCGGCATCCTGATCGAGCACCACGCCGGCCAGATGCCGCTGTGGCTTGCCCCGACGCAGGCGGTGGTCATGGGCATCACCGACAAGCACGCTGAGTATGTCGATGCGGTGGCCGAGCGGCTCAAGGCCGCCGATCTGCGCGCGCAGGCGGATCTGCGCAACGAGAAGGTCGGTTTCAAGATCCGCGAGCACACCCTCGAGCGCGTGCCTTACCTGCTCGTGGCGGGCGATCGCGAGATCGATGCCGACAGCGTCTCGGTGCGCACGCGCTCCGGCGAAGACCTGGGATCGATCGCCGTCGACGAGCTGATCGGACGACTGCACGGCGAGATCAAGGCGCACCAATAAGCACGGCAGTTGGCAACGACCGCCGCAGATGTGCTAATTTTTGCCACCACTTCCCCGGAGCACGTGGCTTTTGGGGTACTATCTCGTTCAAACCTGACTGGAGGGTACGAACATCGCTCAACAACGCGGAGCGGGTCGCAGCAACAACAACGACCCCAGGATCAATGATCAAATCAACGTTCGGGAAGTCCGATTGGTCGACGAAAACGGCGAACAGGTCGGAGTCGTCCCCACGGATGAGGCAATGAGCCGAGCTCAGGACGCCGCCTTGGACTTGGTAGAGGTCTCGCCGACCGCCAAACCGCCCGTCTGCAAGATCATGGACTTCGGTAAGTTCAAGTATCAGCAGAGTAAGAAGGCGAACGAGGCGAAGAAGAAGCAGAAGCAGATCGAGATCAAGGAAGTCAAATTCCGTCCCGGGACGGAAGATCACGACTACCAGGTCAAGCTGAGGAACGCCACTCGCTTCCTGGAGGCCGGCGACAAGGTCAAGATCACCCTGCGCTTCCGCGGTCGAGAGATGGCCCACCGCGATCTGGGTGCCGAATTGCTTGCCCGGATCGAGCAGGACCTCTCGCACTTGGCGGCGGTTGAACAGCGCCCGCGCATGGAAGGCCGTCAGGCCACCATGGTGCTGGCGCCGCGTGCCACCAAGAGCTGAGCGGTTCGCCGCTCGACGACATGACAACCCGCCACCCGGCGGGTTTTTTGTTTGCCGGGCACGATCAGCCGGGCTCGATCACCCGGATTGCGGACCGCTGGCTGAGCTTGACGCCACCGACAGCTGCCCAAGCGCGGCAATGGTGTCGGCATGGAATCGCGCCACCTCTGCCACCGCGGCACGGCCGGGGTCCTCGGGCAACACATTGACCCCTGAAATCGTGTTGCCGGCAAGCGCATGGATGGTGGCATGCGCGCTATCCGACAGGGCCTGGGCGTTGTAGCCGCCTTCAAGCATCATCACCAGTCGACCGTCGCAAAGTTCCTGCGCCAGTGCGCACATGTGCTGCGTCAGCGCAGCAAAGCCGGTTTCGTCCATGACACAGGTCTGGTCCAGATAATGACAGTCAAAACCGGCGGAAATCAGGATGAGGTCCGGCCGAAACGCCCGCGCCGCAGGGCGAACCACCTGCTCGAACACGTCAAGCAGCGCCGCGTTGCCGCTCCCCCTGGGAAAGGGTACGTTCAAGTGAGAGCCCAGCCCGGCCCCCGCGCCGGTTTCAGCCAAAGTGCCACTCCCGGGATAGAACGGGGCTTCGCAATGGCTGTCGACGACCAGCACGTCGGGCTGGTCGTAGAATATGTCCTGGGTACCGTTTCCATGGTGCATATCCCAGTCCCAGATCATCACCCGGCGATAGCCCAAGACCGCCCGCGCATGCATGGCTGCCACGGCGATGTTGTTGTACAGGCAAAAGCCCTTGGCGTGATCTGCAGAGGCATGATGCCCCGGAGGACGCACGACACAGAACGCATGGCGACCTTCACCGGCGGCAATTGCCTCGATCGCGCTGATGCCGGCGCCGGCAGCCAATTTCGCCGCGAACACACTTTCGGGGGACACCGCGGTCGTGTCCTGTGCCAGCCAGCGCGAGCCACCGACAAGCGATTCGATATACGCCAAATGGGCAGCCGAATGGGCTCGCTGGAGCTGAGCATGCGTGGCCAACGTCGGAACCCGCCAGCACTGGCCGTCGATGGGTTCGGCCAGCAACCGTTCTACGATCGTTATCAACCGCGCCGGGCGCTCGGGGAAGGAGTAGGTCTCCAGACTGGCCTCGGGATATTGATGAGCGATCATCGCCTTGACGGCATCGCTCCACTCCGGGTGATCGGTGTCCCAGCCTGACGGATCGTGGCCGAGCATACGGGCGTCATAGTAAATCAGCACTGTCTCAAGCATCCTCATGCATCTCGAAAACTCCGGAAGAAGATTGCTTTTTGCATCGCGCGAAAAGGCACCGGCAGAACTCCGCGTGCGCCACATGGCGGTGCGGCATCCTCGATAGAAAAGGCCGCACAGCAGACATGAAGAGGCGCATGGTCCTCGCCAAACTCTCAGTCAAGCATAGTCCTTGTCTGCTTTGACGCCACCCGCTATTGCCTTCCCTGATCCAGGGGCCGCATCGGTACCTCGCCAGCCGCCTGTCACAAGGCACCGAACAGTCGTGCGTTTCATCGAAGCATTGCGATTGCGGTCGCTCCCCGGTATCATCGTGCGCCGTTTAGCCGCCCCGAGACTCTCGAGGGCAGGCAACGGTGAGCTCGTCCGCGCACGTTAAACACTCCGACGTGGCCGGATATCCAAAAACAAACCTGAACTGGAGTTGATCATGCCCAAGATCAAGACTAATCGCGGGGCCGCCAAGCGGTTCAAGATTACCGCGGGCGGCATCAAGCGTCGTCAGTCGCACCTGCGTCACATCCTCACGAAGAAATCGTCGAAGCGGAAGCGTCAGCTCGGTTCGCCGGCCTACGTTCACGAGGCCGATGTCCAGCTCGTCGAGCGCATGATGCCCTACGGCAAGAAGTGAGGAGATAGACCATGGCACGAGTCAAGCGTGGCGTTACCGCCCATGCCAAGCACAAGAAGGTCCTGAACAAGGCCAAAGGCTACTACGGTGCGCGGTCGCGTACCTATCGTTCTGCCAAGCAGGCGGTCATCAAGGCAGGTCAGTATGCCTATCGTGACCGTCGCGCGAAGAAGCGCGTATTCCGCGGCCTGTGGATCACCCGCATCAACGCCGAGGCACGCAACAACGGCCTGTCTTACAGCCGCATGATGGATGGCCTGAACAAGGCCAACGTCGAGGTCGACCGCAAGGTCCTCGCCGACATCGCGGTACATGACAAGCCGGGCTTTGCCGCCCTGGCCGAAAAGGCGAAGGCCGCTCTGGCCGGCTAAACAGCCGCCGGGCGGGATCGCGACCACCGGTCGCGCTCACCCCTTTCCCTCGAAGGCGCCTCACGGCGCCTTTTTTCGTTGAAGGTATTGATTTTATTGGGTTTTACGCCACAATAACGTCCTTTGCCAGACGCCGGTGTCCACGGTCTCTGGCAAAGGGCGGCACAGCAACTGGAAGGAGCGTTTTAGCGGTGAGCAACTCCCTGGACACCTTGGAGAAAGACGCACTGGCGCGCATCGAGGCGACCGACAGTCTCGACGCACTCGAATCCCTGCGGGTGGAATACACCGGCAAGAAGGGTTCGATCACGGCCCAGATGAAGACCCTCGGCCAGCTCGATCCGGAAGAGCGCAAGACGCGCGGGGCTGCCATCAACGCGCTCAAGAACCGGGTCATCGGCGCGCTCAAGGCCCGCCGCGAGAAACTGCAGGCCGAGGCCCTGGCCGCCAAGCTCGCCAACGAGTCCATCGACGTCACCCTGCCCGGCCGTCGTCGTCCGCCCGGTGCCAAGCACCCGGTCACCCAAATCACCGAGCGCGTCTCCGCCATCTTCCAGGCGATGGGTTTTCGCATCGCCGAGGGCCCGGAGATCGAGGACGATTGGCACAACTTCACCGCGCTGAACATCCCCGAGAGCCACCCGGCCCGGGCGATGCACGACACGTTCTATTTCGATGCGAGCCACCTGCTGCGCACCCACACCTCGCCGGTGCAGATCCGTGCCATGCAGCAGGAAAAGCCGCCGCTGAAGGTGATCGCGCCGGGGCGTGTCTATCGCTGCGACTCGGACATGACACACTCGCCGATGTTCCACCAGATCGAGGTGCTCTACCTCGACGAGAACGTGCGCTTCACCGACCTGCGCGCCACGCTGGAAACCTTCCTCGCCGCCCTGTTCGAGCGCGAGGACCTGCCGATTCGCCTGCGTCCGTCGTTCTTCCCGTTCACCGAACCCTCCGCGGAGGTCGATATCCAGTGCGTCCACTGCGGTGGCGAGGGCTGTCGCGTGTGCAAGAAGACCGGCTGGATCGAGGTGCTCGGTGCCGGCATGGTCCATCCCAACGTGCTGCGCTCGGTCGGTCTCGATCCGGAGAAAGTCAGCGGGTTCGCCATCGGCATGGGCGTCGAACGCCTCGCCATGCTGCGCTTCGGCGTGGACGATCTGCGCGCCTTCTTCGAAAACGACCTGCGTTTTCTGCAGCAGTTTCAGTAGCCCACCGGCTACCCGGCGGGCCAGGTGGCCTGCCCAGACCCCGATTTGCTCCATTAGCCGCCATGCAGTGGCGCGGCCGACCGGACAAGGCCCAAGGACCTGATACGCGATGCGATTTTCCGAAAATTGGCTCAGAACCTGGATTGACCCGCAGGTCGACACCGAGACGCTAGCCCATCGACTCACGATGGCCGGTCTCGAGGTCGATGCGATCGAACCCGCCGCCCCGGCCTTCGACAACGTCGTCGTCGGCGAAGTGAAATCCGTGCGCCCGCACCCGGACGCCGACAAACTGCGCGTCACCGAGGTCTTCGACGGCGAGACCACCTGGCAGGTCGTCTGCGGCGCGCCCAACGTCCGCGAGGGGCTGCTCGCCCCGCTCGCCCGCGTTGGCGCCACCCTGCCGGGCGGCATGAAGATCAAAAAGGCCAAGCTGCGCGGCGAGCCATCCCACGGCATGCTCTGCGGGGCAGACGAGCTGGGCCTGTCCAGCAACCGCAGCGGACTGATGGAGCTTCCCAATGATGCGCCGGTCGGCAAGGATCTGCGTGAATGGCTCGACCTCGACGACGCCGTGATCGAACTGGGCATCACCCCCAACCGGGGCGACGTGCTCTCGATTGCCGGATTGGCGCGCGAATGCGCCGCCTTATTCGACGCACCCATTGGGGCACCCGAAACCCGTGCCCCGCAGACCCACAGCGCCTCCGCCCAGGCCGCGGCCATCGAGGCCCAGGCGGCCTGCCCGGTCTACCTCACCCAGGCGATCGAGGACATCCCGGCCCGCGGCGAGACCGACCTGCTCATCACCGAGCGCCTGCGTCGCGCCGGCATCAACACGGTCGAGCCGATCGTCGACATCCTCAACTACGTGATGCTCGAGACCGGCCAGCCGATGCATGCCTTCGATGCCGACAAGCTCGACGGTGACATTCGAGTGCGCTGGGCCGCGGAGGGGGAAAACCTGGCGGCACTCAACGATCAGGAGCTGACGCTAAATGCCGACTGCTTGGTGATCAGCGACCAGCAAAGCCCAATCGCCCTGGCCGGGGTGATCGGATCGGCACCCTCCGGGGTCACCGGCGAGACCCGCCGGATCGTGCTGGAATCGGCCCACTTCACGCCCGAGGCCATCGCCGGACGGGCACGCCGCTTCGGCCTGACCACCGACGCCGCTTTCCGCTTCGAGCGCGGCGTCGATCCCAGCCTGCCGCGTGCGGCGATCGATCGTGCCGCACAACTGATCACGGAACACCTCGGTGGCCAGGCCGGCCCACCGCGTGAGGCAGATGGCGGAGCGGCCATCGCGACGCCAGCGCCCATCTCGCTGGACATGACCTGGGCGATCAACCGCCTGGGCATCGAGATCGCCACCGACAAGGCGGCGCACCTGTTGCGGCAACTGGGCTGCGAGGTGCAGACCAGCGGCGACCGGCTCGAGGTGGTACCGCCGACACGCCGCTTTGATCTGGCCATCCCAGAAGACCTGCTCGAGGAATTGGCGCGACTGATCGGCTACGACAATTTCCGCGCCCCGATCACCCGCATGACCCCGGAGATCGGCCTGCCCGCGGTGACTACCAACACCACCGCGCAGATCGGCGAACTGATGGCCGAGCGGGGCTATTTCGAAGCGATCACCTACAGCTTCGTCGACCGGGACCTCGACCAGGCCATCACGCCGGGAAGCGACCCGATCGAACTGGCCAACCCGATCGCCTCCCAGATGGCGGTGATGCGGCAGAGCCTGTGGCCGGGCCTGCTGGAGGCAGTGGCCCATAACCAGAAACGTCAGCAACCGGCGATCCGCCTGTTCGAGACCGGGCATCGTTTCGCCGGTGCCACGGCGGCCGACTCGCGCGAGACGGCGGAGCTGGCCTTCGTCCTCGCCGGCCAGACCGGCCAGGAACAGTGGGCCCAAGCCAACCGCCCGGCCGACTTCTACGACATCAAGGGCGACCTGGTCGACCTGCTCGAAGGACTGGGTCTGGCGTCCGCCACCACGTTCCGCCGCTGCGAGCACCCGGCCCTGCACCCCGGCCAGTCGGCAGAGATCCGGGTGAATGACGCGGCGGTCGGCGAGATCGGCTCGCTGCACCCGAACACGCTCAAGACCTTCGACCTCAAGGGGCCGGTATTCGCCTGCCGCCTGTCGCTCGAAGGCATCGGCACGCGTCCGCTGCCCCAGAGCCGGCCGCTGTCCAAGTTTCCGCAGGTGCGCCGCGATCTGGCCCTGGTAACGCCGGTCTCGTTGCCGTTCGCCACCCTGGCTGCGGCCATCCGTTCGGCCGGGGGAGAGTTCCTGCAGCGGGTCGAGCCATTCGACCGCTATGTCGGCGAAGGCGTGGCCGAAGGAAAACAATCACTGGCAGTAAAACTCGTGTTCCAGAACGACGAGCGCACGCTCACGGACGACGAGATCACCGACACCATCAACCACATACTCGACAACCTCCGCCAGCTCGATGTCGAGCTACGCGGTTGACTTGAACCCGGGAACCGATTTACATGGCTCTTACGAAAGCGGATCTGGTAGAAACGCTGCACAACGAACTTGGCCTCAACAAGCGTGAGGCCAAGGACTTTGTCGATCTCTTCTTCGAGGAGATGCGGCAGGTGCTGGAATCCGGTGAGGACATCAAGCTCTCCGGATTCGGCAACTTCACCCTGCGGGACAAGAACGAGCGCCCGGGGCGGAATCCCCGTACCGGCGAGATGATCCCGGTGACCGCACGGCGCGTCGTCACCTTCCGCGCCGGCCAGAAACTCAAGTCGCTGGTAGAAGCCTATGACGGCCCAGAGCAAGACTGAATTCACGTTCCCCCCCATCCCCAACAAACGGTATTTCACCATCGGGGAAGTGGGGCAGCTCTGCGAGGTCAAGTCGCATGTGCTGCGTTACTGGGAGCAGGAATTCGAGCCGCTCAAGCCGATCAAGCGGCGCGGAAACCGTCGCTACTATCAACGTCACGACATCGAGCTGATCCGGCTGATCCGCACCCTGCTCTACGATCAGGGCTTCACCATCGCTGGCGCCCGCCAGCAACTCGCCGCCCTGCCCAAGGCGACCTCGCGCGAATCCGCCAGTGCGCTCGGGGCTGTTCGCAGCATGCGCGAGCGGATCACCCAGAGCGGCGGCAACATGCTGCAACTCGACCCGCAGCAAGAGAGCCAACCGGACGAGGTCACCACCGAACCCGCCTCGACAGGCCGGCAGCTCGACCTGCGCGAGATCCGACTGGGACTGGAAAGCCTGGCCCGGGAACTGGCGCCTTATTGCCGGGACCCTGCCCACCGCGATTGAGGCATGGCAGCCGGAGCGGGCCGTGCTGCCCTGCTTATCAGGCCGTGGCACAATCCGGCGTCATGGGCGCGGCCGGGCGGCGCCGCTCGAGGAAGTGACGCAGGTACCGACCGGTCAGGTCACGCCGCTCGAGCAGGATGAACAGATCGGCACAGCCGAATTCCCGATCCCAGCACGGCGCTCCACCGAGCTTCGCCCCCAGACGCAGATAGGCCTTGAGCAACGGCGGCATACGCGGACGCTCATCGCCACCCACCGGCTCCATGGCGGGCAACGGTTGCCGGGGTGTCACGCGGCGTCCCTCGTCGGCCAAGTGGCGATCGCCCAGATCCGCGACGATTCGCTGCGCCGCGACCCCGCCGTCTGCCATGGACACCGAGACGCAGCCGATCAGGTGACCGAAGCGGTTATCTTCCATGAAGCGCGCCAGGCCCGACCAGAGCATCGCGATGGTCCCGCCATTGCGCCAGTCTCGATCCACGCAGGTCCGACCGATTTCCATCACCCGCCCGGGTAGCCCTCCCACCATGGCCAGATCGAATTCCTGTTCGGAATAGAACCCGCCGGTCAGCCGCGCCTGGGTATCGGTGAGGATGCGGGTACAGGCGATTACCATGCCGGTCTGGCTATCACGCACCATCAGGTGGTGGCAGTGGGCATCGAACCGGTCGCGTTCCAGCCCGCCGTGGCCGGCCGGTATCTGCGCACCCATCTCCTCGACGAACACCCGGTAGCGCAGCCGATAACAGGCCTCGCGCTCGGCCGGCGTGGTGGCAAAGGTCACGACCAACCCGGCCGCGTCTTTGCCGATCGGGTCTTTCATGGACTTCGGACCGTTCGCCTTGTCTGCAGCCATTCGTTTCTCCCCTCTTCGTCAGCCGATTGCACCGTTGGCTGCCGACAGTAGGGAGGCAAGTTGGCAATCTCATGACCGGGGGATGGCGATTCGATGACCCCGTGAAGAATGTGTTTCTCACGCCCGCACGAATTGCCCCTTCAGGCGAACAGCGCCAGCAATCGGTCCGGTTCACCCTCGGGCGGCAAGCAACTTGTGCCCCGGCAGACATAGGCCAGCCCGGGGCCGGTGTCGGGCAGTGGCTTGTCGGCCAGCACCTCGTCCGTGCCACTGGCGATGACTATCAGGCCCCGGGCGCGCAGGTGCCGGATGGCAGGCGTCCAGACAGCGAGGTCTCGCGCCTTGATCACCACCACGGCCGTCGGCTGATGGAAGCGTCGCAGGGCGGCCAGCAGCCGGGTATGGGCCTGCGGGACGCGCTCGATCGAACCGGCCGCCGCCTTGAAGATGCCTTCGGCCAAATCGAGCCAGTCGGTCCGCCCCAGGGCGTAACCCAGCCCCGCCAGGGCATCCGCGAGCACCGCGTTGCCGCCGGGCTGGGCATCATCGGTGAACACCACCAGCGACCCCACCGGTGAGCCGTGCGCGGCGTGACTCAAGCGAAAGCCCCCGGAGGCGTCGGCGAAACGCTCGACCACAAGCGCGACGATCGACTCGATAATCGCCAGTCGCTCGGCGTCGGGGCGCTGGAAAAATGCCTCGGCCTGTGCCTCGAGCAGGTAGGCGAAGTCGTCCAGGAAGGCCGGGGCTGCGGGACGCTCGCCGAGGTGGCCGGTGGGCACGGCCGCCAGTTCCCCGCGAGGCGGCGTGATGCGTTCGACCAGCGCCACGCCCTCCTCGATCCACTCGTCTCGATCCAGCAGGCTGCCGGCACGGATCAGGCCGGTGGCCAGCAGCGCATTCAGGCCGACCAGCGACTTGTCGTCCCGGCGGGGTTGCGGTCGCTCATCCCGTGATGCCAGCAGTGGTACCCGTAGCGAATCATCTAGTGGCTCGACTGCCGCCACCCGCCGCGCGCGGTGCGCCGGCGCCAGATGCCAGCGGCCCTCGAAGTTGGGCTTGTCGTCCATGCGGAATCGTCGGTTGAACGCCTCGATGGCCGACGGGTCGACAGTTCCCGCCAGTGTCGTGCGCACTTGCTCGGGCGTCCAGAGGTAGGTGGCGCCCTCCTCGCCCTCCGTATCGGCATCGAGGCTCGCCGCGAACGTGCCGTCGGGCAGGCGCATGTGCTCGAAAAAATGCCGGACAGTGCGTTCGAGCAGGGGGGTGCTTACACGTCGCCGGGCCTCGTATTCGTCCGGGTCGGAGGCCAGTCGGCAAAAACGGGCCAGGGTGCCGGGCAACTGGGCGTTGTCGACCAGCATTTTCTCGAAGTGCGGAATGGTCCAGTCGGCATCCACGCAGTAGCGGAATATGCCGCCATCGAGGTGATCGAACAGCCCGCCGTCGAGGATCGCGGCCAGAGCGTGATCCAGCCCGCCTCGGCCGTCCGCGGCCCGCGAGCCCGCCTCGTCGATGAGAAAATCCAGGATCGGCAACTGGGGAAACTTCGGCGCGCCGCCCAAGCCGCCGTGGATCTCGTCGAAGGCCGACTCCAGGCGCGCCCGAGCGGCATCCACGCTGGCAATCGGCGGCACCACGTCGCTGCCCGGCGGGGCCGTGGCGAGCGCGCGGCGCACGGCCTCGCCCTGCTCGCGCGTCTGATCGCCCTGCTCCCGGTAGACGGTCTGCACCCGTTCGAGCAGGTCGGCAAAGCCGGGCATGCCGTAACGTGCCCGGGCCGGGAAATAGGTGCCGATGAAGAACGGCGTCAGGTCATCCGGGTTGAGAAACGCGGTCAGCGGCCAGCCCCCACCCCGCTGATTGAGCAGGGCGTGAGCGGTCTGGAAGGTCTTGTCGAGATCCGGGCGCTCCTCTCGATCGACCTTGATGCTGACGAAATGCCGGTTCATCACCGCGGCGATATCGGGGTCGGAGAAGCTCTCCCGGGCCATTACGTGACACCAGTGACAGGCGGCGTAGCCGATGGAAAGCAGGATCGGTCGATCCTCCCGGCGGGCGAGTGCCAGTGCCTCGTCGTCCCACTCGTACCAGTCGACGGGATTTTCGGCGTGCGCCTGCAGATAGGGACTGGTGGCATTGAGCATGCGCGGGTTGGTCATGGGGCGCTCCAGTCGAGCCGGTGTAAGTGTCGCGGGACGACTCAAGGATACTGGTAGACTCGCGACAGTTTCACAACCGCAGCCCTTCCGGAGCCGTCCATGGATTACCCCCTCATCGACCCGGTCGCCTTGCAGATCGGCCCCCTCGCCATTCACTGGTACGGGCTGATGTACCTGTTCGGCTTCGCCGGCGCCTGGACCCTCGCGCGCCTGCGCGCCCGCCGCCCGGACTGGCCGATCACCGCCCTGCAGGTCGACGATCTGCTCTTCTACGCGGCGCTGGGCGTGATCCTGGGCGGGAGGATCGGCTACGTGCTGTTCTACCAGCCGGGCATGCTGCTCGATGCGCCCCTGTCGATCTTCGCCATCTGGGATGGCGGCATGAGCTTCCACGGCGGGCTGCTGGGCGTGCTGGTCACCATGGCGATCTATGTCCGCCGCCAGGGGCTGGCCTTCTTCACCATCACCGACTTCATTGCCCCATTGGTGCCGATCGGCCTGTTCTTCGGGCGCATCGGCAACTTCATCAATGCCGAGCTGTGGGGGCGGCCGACCGAGCTGCCCTGGGGCATGGTTTTCCCCGGCGCCGGGCCGCTGCCGCGCCACCCCTCGATGCTTTACGAGGCGTTCCTCGAGGGGCTGGTGCTGTTCGCCCTGCTGTGGGTCTTCTCGATGAAACCCCGGCCGCGCATGGCGGTCTCGGGGCTGTTTCTGGCCGGCTACGGCACGTTCCGCTTCGCGGTGGAATTCGTCCGCGAGCCGGATGCCCACATCGGCTATCTCGCCGGCGACTGGGTGACCATGGGCCACCTGCTGTCCGCGCCCATGATTATCGCCGGGATTGCTCTGCTGATCTGGGCCTATCGCCGCGGTATCATGGACCGCCCCGCTCACCTCCAAGCAGAGAGCAAGTCCGGATGAAGGCCTATCTCGATCTGATGAACCACGTGCTCGAGCACGGCGTGGACCGCGACGACCGCACCGGCACGGGCACCCGCAGCGTCTTCGGCCACCAGATGCGTTTCGACCTGGGTGCGGGCTTTCCCGCCGTGACCACCAAGAAATTGCATCTGCGCTCGATCATCCACGAGCTGTTGTGGTTCATCAGCGGCGACACCAACGTGCGTTACCTGCAGGAAAACGGGGTGCGCATCTGGAACGAGTGGGCGGACGAAAATGGCGATCTCGGGCCGGTCTACGGTGCCCAGTGGCGGTCCTGGCCGGACCGCGAGGGCGGCACCATCGACCAGCTCGGCCAGGTGATCGAGCAGATCCGGGCCAACCCGGAATCCCGTCGGCTGATCGTCACCGCCTGGAATCCGGCCGACGTGCCGGAAATGGCCCTGCCGCCCTGCCACCTGCTGTTCCAGTTCTATGTCGCCAACGGCAAGCTCTCCTGCCAGCTCTATCAGCGCAGCGCCGACATCTTCCTGGGTGTGCCCTTCAACATAGCCAGCTACGCACTGCTGACCATGATGATCGCGCAGGTCTGCGATCTCGAGCCCGGCGATTTTGTCCACACCCTGGGCGATGCGCACCTCTATCACAATCATTTCGACCAGGCCCGCGCACAGCTCGGCCGCGAGACGCGTGCGCTGCCCCGCATGCGGATCAACCCCGAACGGCGCAGCATCGACGAGTTCGTCTTCGAGGATTTCGAGCTGGTCGACTACGCCCCCCACCCGCACATCAAGGCCAAGGTGGCCGTCTGAGCGACGTGATTCGGCCGATGGTTTCCTCTAGACTGACTGGTTGACCCCACCCATCAACCGTGCCGCTAGGCAGGAATTATCATGCGCGTCAGCATCATCGCCGCGATGGCCCGCAACCAGGTCATTGGCCGCAACAACCAGCTCCCCTGGCGTTTGCCGGCCGACCTCCAGCACTTCAAGCAATTGACCATGGGCAAGCCCCTGATCATGGGGCGCAAGACCTACGAGTCGATCGGCAGGCCACTGCCGGGACGCACCAATATCGTGGTCACTCGCGACGAGCAGTTTTCGGCCCAGGGGGTGATCATCGTGCATACGCTCAATTCCGCCCTGCGCGAGGCGGAGGCGCATCTGGACGAGAGCGACGAGGCCATGGTGATGGGTGGCGCGGACATCTATTACCAGTATCTACCACGTGCCGACCGCATGTACCTGACGCTGGTGGAGCTCGAGGTGGCCGGCGACGCGCATTTTCCGGCGTATGTGCCCGACGAGTGGGACTTGGCCGAGGTGACCCGCCACGAGGCCGACGAGAAGAACCCCTACGCCTACCAGTTCCTGACATTCGATCGCGTGTCGGCCTGACGCCGACGCCTCGTTCCACCATCTTCTAGACAAGGGCAACGGATAGGAACCGCCACTGTTTCTGCCTGTCATATGTGGCCGGGATAAACCCAGGAGCCCGTGATGACCCAGCAGTCCCTCGACCTGCGCGATGAATTCGATTACCAGCCCGAGCTGATCGCCCGGCTGGTCGACGTCTACGAGATCACCCTGCACTATCGCTGGGTGTACGCCAGCGTGATTGCCTTGACCGGTGCCCTCTTCATGATGCAGTGGTCGCTGCTGGCCGACACCGCCCAGTACGGGCATCCCTGGGTGGGCTTGCCGCTGCTCGGCATGGCCGTCTGGCTGGCACTGGCTCCCGCGGCCAGCGTGGCCAAGTGGGCCTCCCTGCCCGCGCACTTCAGCAGCGATTTTCTCTCCTTCCGCGACATCCACTGGATGCAGAAAATGACCGAGCGCCACCCGGTGCTTGCCACCAGCGCCGAACCGTTCCTCCACACGCAGGAACCGGTGCCCGTTGGCGCCCTGCGCGATTTCTGGGCCCCGCTGGTGCGCGAGGAAGAGCGCCAGCAGCGCTAGGAACGCAACCGCTTAACCCGCAACGAAGAAAGGCCCGCCATCCCCGGCGGGCCTTTCTTCGTTGCGAGCGTCGGCAGGCGTCAGATCCGGATGTAAGACCAGCCGTGCTGCAACCGGCGCACCACTTCGCCCACCGCCGTATCCACGACCTCGACGTTCGGCAGCACGGTGACGTCCTGCCCCCGGCGCTTGAGGCGCGCGAGGCTGTGACCACAGACGGTGACCTCCAAGTTGGGATGATTCCGCAGCATCGTCTCGATGCGACCGGCATAGGGCGTCACACGACTGCGCACCAGGTCCACCCCGCCGGAATTCGCCAGCACCTGGAGATGGAAGTCCGGATTATTGTCGGCGCTGGCCAGGAGACTCTCCGCGGTATCCAGCGCGTGATCGAAGGTCTGGCGGTCGGAGGAACCGACGTGAAGGATGATCCGCGTCGCCTTCTTCGCCGTCTGGTCATTCAGGGCCGCGGTCGCCTCGGCAATGCTGCCAGCACCGCTCGGCGGCACGGGAAGGCCGGAGCTCGCGAACCAGCCGATCATCGCCCCCGCCCCGACGAGCACGCTGGCCGCCAGGGCGCGCCGCCAGCCGGCCGGCCGAGACCGCGCCGCCCGACGGTCCGGGGCCATTGGCGGCGCGGCGTAGGCCTGTTGGACCCAGTCCTTCATTTGGTCGAGGTCACAGACCTCCTGGGCCAATTCCGGATGGCGCCGAATCGCCCGCCGGACGCGCCGACGATCCTCGGCGTCGAGCTGGTTGTCGACGAAGGCGTTGAGCTCTTCTTCCGACACGCGAGGCCGATTGTCGTCATGCACATCAGATGCGCTCATACCACTCTCCGCAGCTGTCGTCCGGGCTTGTCGTGAGAATCGGCCGCGCCCAGCTCGGTCTCGGCCAGGTCGGCCAACAGATCCTTCAACTGCCGCCTCGCCCGGCTCAGGCGGCTCATGACGGTCCCGATCGGCAGCCCCAGCAGCTCGGCGACCGTCTGGTACGAGAAACCCTCGAGGTCGACCAGCGTCAGCACGGTGCGCTGCCCCACCGGCAGCGAGGACACCGCATCGCGAACGCTCTGCACCAGCTCACGGCTGCTGTGGATCCGATCCGGGGCGTTGCCCGGGTCGTCGACCACCTCGTCCAGCTCGACGTCTGGATAGCGCTTGCGCAGCACGTCGCACCAGCGACAGTGCAGGATACGCACCAGCCAGGCGTCGAGCGCCTCCATGTCCCGCAATTGGTGACGCTTCTGCAGCGCCCGGTACAGGACGTCCTGAGTCAGGTCGTCCGCGAGTTCCGGGTGGCGCGTCCAGGCATACGCGATGCGATACAGCCGAGGCCGCGCCCGTTCCAGACGGTGGCCGAAGGTCAGTGCGCGGCAGGCTGACTTGATCAATTCCATTTTCCCCTCACTCTCTCTACCCCTTCCAGTCGGGACGGTCCGTCGAATTTCAGGTTTCGCCTAAGGGGTAGACGGATCAGGAGGGCAGTTTATTCCACTTCCGTAACCGATTATTCGATCGGGCAAAAAGTTTCACGAAAGACGGAATAAATCCGATCACCCCCGCGTCTTCCCCCATAACCCGACCGCCCGAGGTGAGTCATCTCCCTGTGCTCCTCGACGGTCGGGCCTTTCGCTTTCAATCCATGACGACACGAGGAGAGATTCCGTCATGAAACATGCCCCTGCCCCCGGGAAGATGCTGCGCCGCGCGCTGCTCGCCCCCGTGATCCTGGCTGCCCTGCTCATCGGTGGCGTCGCCCAAGCGAACGAGCCTGCCACCCCCGTCGACCAGGTGGTCAAGCAGAAACCGTTCGCCGATGCCCGGGTCGTCCTGCAGATCAGCGACCCCAACCCGTTCAAGCAGACGCTGGTGCTCAACGTCGCCCACAACCTGCTCAAGTTCTACGGCCCCGACCGGGTCGACATCGAGGTCGTCGCCTTCGGCCCCGGTCTTCGCCTGCTGTTCAAGGACAACGCGCAAGCCGGCCGCATCGCGGTCCTCGCTGACCAGGGCGTCCGCTTCAGTGCCTGCAAGAACACCATCACCAACATGGGCAAGAAGCTCGGCCACGAGCCGGCACTCAACCCCAACGCGCGCATCGTGCCGGCCGGCATCGTTCGCCTTATCCAGCTCAACCAGGCCGGCTACTTCGTCGCCAAGCCGTAAGCGACACCCCGAGTATCAATAACGACAACACGGCAAACCACCGACACGAATCACCACGGCCCAGCCGCCGGTCAACCGCGCCGACCGGGGCCAGCCGTAAATAAGGAGATAAGAGTAATGAAGACCATGCATAAGCGACTCAGCGCGACTGCTCTCGGCGTCTGCCTCGGTCTCGGGGCCGCCAGCTCGGCCCAGGCGGCCAACTGGCTGATGCTCCAGGGCACGGAGAAGGCCGACAACGCGCCGCGCGCCAAAGTTTGGGGCTTCATCCAGCCCGAGTACCAGCAGGACTTCAGCGACGCGCACGCAGGCGACACCTACATTCCGCCCAAGCTGATCGGCCCGGGCCTGGACGACCAGTCGGCCTTCAACATCAAGCGCGCCCGGATCGGCGTGCGAGGCACCGGCTTCCCGCTCGACGGCAAGGTCAACTACTTCCTGCTGGCCGAGTTCGGCAACAACGCCATCACCAACGGCGGCCGCTACGGCGACTACCACCCCGCGCTCACCGATGCGAGTGTCACACTCAACTACATCCCGGGTGCGCGTATCCGTGCCGGCCTGTTCAAGACCCCGGGTTCCGAGGAAGCTCTCCAGGGCATCATCGCCCTGCCCTACATCAACTACACCAGTGTCACCAACCAGCTGCTGCTGGAGCGCTTCCCGGATGACGGCGACAGCAACATCGGGCCGCAGACCACCCCCGGGGCGGACATGAACGGCTTCTCGAAGTCCGCCGGCGCCTACCGCGATACCGGTATCGAGGTCTTCGATTCCTTCGACGTGGGCAAGTGGGAGCACAGCTATGCCGCCATGCTGGGCAACGGCAACGGCGTGCAGATGCTCGACGACGACAGCAACAAGGACGTCTATCTGTACTGGTCCTCGGCCTACCTGTTCGACGGCAAGGCCGGCGGCCCGTGGCGCTCGACCATGAAGCTGTTCGGCTGGTACCAGGACGGGCAGCGCACCAACGCCTACGACAAGACCCAAGAACAGGACCGCACCCGCTACGGCATCGGCGCCTTCTACCTGAAGCGTCCGTTCCGCGTCAGTGCGGAGTACATGAAGGGCAAGGGCATGATCTTCCAGGGTCAGCACATGCCTCAGAAGATGTTCAACGATTACAAGGCCGAGGGCGGCTACATCGAGGGCGCCTACTTCATCCCGAACACCCCGTTCGAGCTGCAGCTGCGCTATGACACCTACGAGCGCAACGTCGACCAGCCGAGCAAGGCGACGTTCGACACTTGGACGGCCGGCGTGCAGTACCACTTCAACAAGAAGACCCGCGCCACGCTGAACTACGCCGTCCGCGACTTCAGCTCGGATGCGGCCGGTCCGAACTCCCACCTCGAGGGTGTCGACGACCGGGTTGCCCTGCAGCTGACCGCGGTCTTCTGATCGGCATCCCGTCGATTTTTCATCGTTTCCATTGCCAGAGCTTGCCCGCCCTTCGGGGCGGGCTTTTTTTGATGAACACCCCCGACAACGGAGACACACTCATGCCGACCCCGTCGCCACACCGCCTTGCCGGGCGAGGTGTCGCGCTGCTGCTCGCCACCCTGCCCGCGATCGTCCTCACGGAACACGCCCTTGCCAACCAGCCCGCCGGCGCGCTTCCCGGCGGCACCGCCAACTGGTTGCCGTCCGCCGGGACGGTCGTCTGGCTGGTCTCGCTGCTGCTGGCCACGGGCACCGGATGGTGGATCGGCCGGCGGCGGGTTCGGCCCTCGTGCCAACCGGAAATGGAACGGCTGCAACACTGCTTCGAGGAAAACACCTCGATGCTGATGCTGACCAATGCGGTCACCGGTCGTATCGTCAACGCGAACCAGGCGGCGGCCGATTTCTATGGCTGGTCACGGCAGAGCCTCGTCGGCCGGCCGCTGAGCGAGCTATGGACGTCGCCGTGTCCTCACTGGTGGCGCAACATCCAGGTGGATCTGCCTTCACCCGCCCACCACCTGCACACCCACCGCCTGCGCAATGGCGAAACCCGGCTGGTCGAGGTGCACGTCACGCCGTTTCGCGATCACGAGGGAATGGCACACGTATTTTCCATCCTGCACGACGTGACCGAACGCGAACGGGCCGCCGAGACGCTTGAGCGCGAGCGGAGCCGCCTAGGCAACGTGATCGAGGGAACGCACGCCGGCACCTGGGAATGGCAAATCGATTCGGGGGCCATGACCTGCAACGCACGCTGGCCGGAGATCCTCGGCTACGGGCCGGGCGAGCTCGGGCCGATCTCGCTCGACACCTGGCAGACGCAGGTCCATGTCGACGACCGCGAATCGATCATTCGCACGCTGGCCGCCTGCCGACGCGGCGAGCGGGACATCTGCGAGATCGAGGCGCGGATGCGCTGTCGTGACGGCGGCACCGTCTGGACGCTCGCCCAGGGACGCATCCTCGAATGGTCGCCGGACGGTGAACCACTGAAAATGTGGGGCACCCTGCACGACGTCTCCCATCGCAAGCGGATGGAACAGGACCTGTGGCTCGCCGCGAGCGTCTTCTCGCATGCGAACGAGGGCATCATGATCACGGACCTCGACGCTCGCATCATCGACATCAACCGGGCCTTCACCCAGATGACCGGCTGGTCGCGACAGGAGGTAATCGGCCATACCCCCAAGCTGTTCCAGTCGGGCCTTCATGGCCGCGACTTTTACCGGGAGATGCGCGCCCGGCTAAAACGCACCGGGCACTGGTCGGGCGAGGTGTGGAACTGCAACAAGGCGGGCGAACTGTACGCCGAACGGCTCACCATCAGCCTGGTGCGCGATGCGCAGGGTCGCCCCTGCAACTATATCGCGCTGGCGTCCGACATCACCGACCTGAAGAACTACCAGAAGGAACTCGAGCACCGCGCCTTCCACGACGCACTTACCGGCCTGCCCAACCGACTACTGATGACTGACCGGCTGCGCCAGGGCATGGCCGCCGCCCGTCGAAGCGGCAAGCAGCTGGCCGTCGCCTTTCTCGACCTCGACGGCTTCAAGGCCGTCAATGACCGCCACGGTCACGACATCGGCGACCAACTGCTCAAGCAGGTGAGCGAGGACCTTGAGGACGAATTGCGTGCCTCGGACACCCTGTCGCGCATCAGTGGCGACGAATTCATCGTCCTGCTGCCGGGCCTCGACCGGGAGGCAGATGCCCAGGCGGTGCTTGATCGGCTGGTGCAGGCGGCAGCCCGCGATCACGTCATCGAGGGTCGCGACATCCGCGTGTCGGCCAGCGCCGGCGTCACGTTCTACCCGCAAACGGAGGAGGTCGACGACGAGACCCTGCTTCGCCAAGCCGACGCCGCGATGTACGTCGCCAAGCGCGCCGGACGCGGGCGGCTTCGGGCGTTCGAAGCCCGTGACGCCGCCGAGGACCCCTACTAAGGCGTCCCGCTGGCGCTCACTCTTCGGCAGGCAGCCGCACCTGGTGCTCGGCCTGATCGAGCACGTAGTCGTGGAAGCTCCGCATCACCGGGGTGTGGCGCTTGCCCTGCCGCTGGACCATGTACCAGTGCCGGATCAGCGGCAGGCCCTCCACGTCCAGTACCGCGATCCGTCCCGTCTCCAGTTCCAGCTCCAGGGTGTGCAGGGACACCATGCCGACGCCAAGGCCGGCCTCGATGGCCTGCTTGATCGACTCGTTGGAGCGCATTTCCAGCCCCGGCTGCACCGTCAGGCCGTGCTCCTCGAAAAACCGCGTGATGGCCGCCCGGGTGCCGGAGGCCGACTCGCGCTGAACGAATCGGTGCTCGGCCAGTTCCTCGAGCGCGATCTTGTGCTTGCCCGCCAGGGGGTGGTCCGGCGCGGCGATGGCCACCAGTGGGTTTTCCATGAAGGCCTCGGCCACCAGATCAACGTCGGTGGGCGGCTCGCCCATGATGACGATATCCGTCTCGTTGTCCGCCAACTGTTTGAGCAGCCGTTCCCGGTTGGTCACGTCGAGACTGATCGACACCTCCGGGTATTGCTTGGAGAAATTGGCCAGCAGCCGGGCTGCGAAATAGTTCGCCGTGGAGGCGACACTGACCCGCAAGTGCCCCCGGTGCAGGCCCTTCATGCCCTCGAGCACCTCGTCGGCCTCGCTGATGACCTCTTCCAGGCGTTTGACGTAGCCGTAAAGCACCCTTCCCGCATCCGTCAGGAACAACTGGCGTCCGGTCTGCTCGAACAGCGGCAATTCGATGTTGTTCTCGAGCTGGCGAATCTGCATCGACACGGCCGGCTGTGACAGGTGGAGCTCTTGGGAGGCCCGCGTGAACGACTGACTCCGCGCCGCGGCGGCGAAGATGCGCAATTGGCGTAAGGTAAAGTGAATCATCTCGTGCAACCCATAAGTTAAAGCTTATGTGTTGCATCATAATCTATGAGTTGTATTGATCAACCTCCGGCCTATACTGGCCTCCGTCGCAAGGCCCCCGGGCTTCGACAGGAAACTGTCCCGATTTCATACCCCTTTGGGAGGACACCATGGCTACAAAGAGCTACAGCGCGGGCGTTAAAGATTACCGCGAAACCTACTGGGAACCGGATTACGTCATTAAAGACACCGATCTCCTCGCTTGCTTCAAGGTCACCCCGCAGCCGGGCGTACCGCGTGAAGAAATCGCTGCCGCTGTGGCAGCCGAGTCTTCCACCGGCACCTGGACCACGGTCTGGACCGACCTGCTGACCGACATGGACTATTACAAGGGCCGCGCTTACGCGATCGAAGACGTCCCGGGCGACGACGAAGCGTTCTACGCATTCATCGCTTACCCGATCGACCTGTTCGAAGAAGGCTCCGTAGTCAACGTCTTCACCTCCCTGGTTGGCAACGTATTCGGCTTTAAGGCCCTGCGTCACCTGCGCCTGGAAGACGTACGCTTCCCGATCGCCTACGTGAAGACCTGTGGTGGTCCTCCGCACGGCATCCAGGTCGAGCGCGACATGATGAACAAGTACGGCCGTCCGATGCTCGGCTGCACCATCAAGCCGAAGCTGGGCCTGTCGGCCAAGAACTACGGCCGCGCCTGCTACGAAGGCCTCCGTGGTGGTCTCGACTTCACCAAGGACGACGAGAACGTCAACTCCCAGCCGTTCATGCGCTGGCGCCAGCGTTTCGACTTCGTCATGGAAGCCATCCACAAGGCCGAGGCCGAGACCGGTGAGCGCAAGGGTCACTACCTGAACGTTACCGCTCCGACTCCGGAAGAGATGTACAAGCGTGCCGAGTACGCCAAGGAAATTGGCGCACCGATCATCATGCACGACTACATCACCGGTGGCTTCACCGCCAACACTGGCCTGGCCAACTGGTGCCGTGACAACGGCGTACTGCTGCACATCCACCGCGCGATGCACGCCGTACTCGACCGTCACCCGAAGCACGGTATCCACTTCCGCGTACTGGCCAAGATCCTGCGTCTGTCCGGTGGTGACCACCTGCACTCCGGCACCGTCGTCGGCAAGCTGGAAGGCGATCGTGAAGCCACTCTGGGCTGGATCGACCTGATGCGTGACTCCTTCATCAAGGAAGACCGTTCGCGCGGCATCTTCTTCGATCAGGACTTCGGCTCCATGCCGGGCGTTATCCCGGTCGCATCCGGTGGCATCCACGTCTGGCACATGCCGGCACTGGTTTCCATCTTCGGCGACGACTCCGTCCTGCAGTTCGGTGGCGGCACGCTGGGCCACCCGTGGGGCAACGCCGCTGGCGCCGCTGCCAACCGTGTTGCGGTTGAAGCCTGTGTTCAGGCCCGCAACGAAGGTCGGAACCTTGAGAAGGAAGGCAAGGAAATCCTTACCGCGGCTGCCAAGCACAGCCCCGAGCTCAAAACGGCCATGGAAACTTGGAAAGAGATCAAATTCGAGTTCGACACCGTCGACAAGATTGACGCTCAGCACAAGTAATCGACGCCAGGTCGTTAGCCGTCAGGGGATGGGATGTTCTCTCCCCTGGCCGCCTGAAACATCAACAACGAGTTTTCGTTGAGGTAATCGAAAATGAGTGAAATGCAAGACTACAAGTCGAGCCTGGCCGATCCGGCAAGCCGCAAGTTCGAAACCTTCTCCTACCTCCCGGAGATGACCGACGCGCAGGTACGGGATCAGGTTCAGTACATCGTCGATAAAGGCTGGGACCCGGCGGTCGAGCACGTCGAGCCGGAGCACGCCTTCGATCACTACTGGTACATGTGGAAGTTGCCGCTGTTCGGTGAGACCGACGTCGACCGCATCCTGGGCGAGGTCGAGGCTTGCCACAAGGCACACCCGAAGAACCACGTACGCCTGATCGGCTACGACAACCTAGCCCAGTCCAAGGGTACTGAAATGGTGGTATACCGCGGCAAAACTGTTTAAACAGGCCCGGGGTAATCCCAGCAAGGTGCCCCTGGCCGACTTATCGGGCAGGGGCATTTTTTTGACCACCGTTCCAAACGGGGGTCAATACGAAAACAGGACGACTTGCGGTCACCCGCCGCCCTGTTTTCGTATTGATCTCAGTTTCCGCCAATCGACCCGACAAGAGGGATGACCATGAGCGAGCACAATGTCGACCAGTACCGGATCACCGATGAGCCGTACTACATGCCGGTCACCAACGAGGTGGAGCTTTACGAGGCCGCCTACGACGCCCGCATGCCCATCATGCTCAAGGGCCCGACCGGCTGCGGCAAGTCCCGCTTCGTCGAGCACATGGCCTACAAACTGGGCAAGCCGTTGATCACGGTGGCCTGTAACGAGGACATGACCGCCTCCGACTTGGTCGGTCGCTTCCTCCTGGATGCCAACGGCACCCGCTGGCAGGACGGTCCGCTGACCATCGCCGCCCGCATCGGCGCGATCTGCTACCTCGACGAGGTGGTCGAGGCCCGTCAGGACACCACCGTGGTAATCCACCCGCTGACCGACCACCGTCGTGTGTTGCCGCTGGAGAAAAAGGGTGAGCTGGTCGAGGCCCACCCGGACTTCCAGATCGTCATCTCCTACAACCCGGGCTACCAGAACCTAATGAAGGATCTGAAACAGTCGACCAAGCAGCGCTTCGGCGCGCTGGACTTCGACTACCCGGATGCCGAGGTCGAGGCGACCATCGTCGCCCACGAAACCGGCGTGGATAAGGAGACGGCCGACAAGCTGGTGCAGATCGCCCAGCGTGCGCGCAACCTTAAGGGCCACGGTCTGGACGAGGGCATCTCCACCCGTCTGCTGGTCTACGCGGGCCAGCTGATCGCCAAGGGCGTCGAGCCGAATGCGGCCTGCTCCATGACGCTGGTTCGGCCGATCACCGACGATCCGGACATGCGCGACACCCTCGACGCGGCTGTCAACACGTTCTTCTGAGAACCGCTGATGCACCGCGGCGATGCGTCGCCAGGAGCCTGCGCCCTCCGGGGCACAGGGCAAGTCGTCAACCAGGAATCGTGCAACGGTTCGTGATCCGGGGAGCCCGAGTATCACTCGGGCAACCGGCGCGCCCCGGGGCGGCGTTGGCCATCAGCCGACGCGCCGAGACGCGATTCCTCAAGGGTCAGGCACGCGATGAAGATTGATCTGAACGAGTACAAAGAGTGCATCGCCGAGCGCGCTCCCGACGCCCAGCCCGTCCTCGAGTCGAGCTTCCTTGAGGCGAGCCGGGTCATGAGCCCGCAGGGACAGCACAACTACCTCGAGGGCATGCGCGCCCTGTGCGAACTGGGACGCGGCACCGACCTGGTGGTTACCTGGCTCGAGGCCATGCCCTCGGCGTGCAAGGAGGTGGGCGATTCCATCATTCCCAACGTCATCGAGGGCTGCATGAAGCTTTCCTCGATGACCAGCGGCGAAGTGGTGCGCCTGGTCCTCGACAGCATGCCGACGGCCGCGCGCCGGCTGGGCGATCCGGAACTGGTGCTCAAGTACCTCAACCTGATCCACCAGCTTTCGGCCAAGGCCCCGCGCGGCCTCAAGCCGATGCTCGAGCACCTCGACGACCTGCTGAGCAAGCTCACCTTGGGCGGGCTACGGCGCTGGGCGCTGTGGGGCGCGCAGGCCTATGGGCGCGACTTCAAGAAGCAGGTCGAGTACTTCAGCCTGCGGTCGCCGGACAGCCACAAGGTGCTGCAGTCCGAGCGCCGCGGCACGCTGTTCGTCGACACCCAGCGCAAGATCAACTTCTATTTGCGCGCGCTGTGGGGACGCGACTTCATGCTCCGCCCGACGTCGGGCGACTATGAGACGCGCGAGGGCCTGCGCCCCTACGTCGAGCACGGCGTGATCCACATTCCGGACGCCTACGACGACATCGAAAAGGCCAACGGGGAGAAGGTCTCGGGCCTGGAGATCTACCGCGCGGCCTGTGCCCACGCCGCATCCCATATCTTCTACACCCACGAGGCCATCTCCGCCGAGATGCTCAGCCCCGTGCAGATGTTCGTCATCGCCATGATCGAGGACGCCCGCATCGAGGCGCTCGCCATCCGCGAGTTCCCGGGGCTGGAGAAGCTGTGGGGTCAGTTGCACGAGTTGCCGCGCCCCGAGGGCACGAACGAGGCCATCGCGGTGCTCGAGGACGTGGCCGCCGCCCTGCTGCACGGCCGGGCGAAGGAAGGTGACGATCCGATCGTGGCGACCATCCTCGAAGAGTTCCAGCGCGAGATGGAGCGCGACCCGGAAACGAATGCGGTCGCCTGGAACGTCGGCATGAGCCTGTACCACCATCTCAATGATCGACTGGCCATGCCGGCACTGGGCCTGCTCGAGCGCAACCTCAACATCCCGTACCGGGATGACAACCGGATCGTGTGGGCCTTTGCCGACAACGTCTGGGACGATGCCGAGTACATCGAGGGCAGCAAGCAGGTACGCAAGACCGTCAACCTGATCGAGATGGTCAACGAGCTCGACACCGAGCTGGCCGGTGACGACGCCCAGGAAATCTGGCGCCTGGAGACTGAGCTGTTCCCCTACGAGGACGAGGGTGTCTCCTTCAACGAGATGGAAGGCAAGGAGCCGGTCTCTGAACCGTTTCACTACCAGGAATGGGACTACCAGGTGCAGCTCTACCGCCCCGACTGGGTCACGGTGCTGGAAAAGCGCCCGCCCAAGGGCGACCCGGAGGTGCTGGATCGCATCCTCACCGAGAACAAGCCCATCGCCAGCCGGCTGCGCCAGATCATCGACGCGCTGATCCCGCAGGGGATCATCCGCAAGCGCCACCAGGAAGACGGCGACGAGATCGACATCAACGCCGCCATCCGGGCGATGATCGACCTGCGCAATGGCGAGACGCCCGACCTGCGGGTCAACATCCGCTACGAGCGCAAGGAGCGTGACCTGGCGGTAGTGGTGCTGCTCGACCTGTCCGAGTCTACCAACGAGACCCTGGGCGGTTCGGAAAAGCCAGTCATCGACCTCACCCGCGAGGCCTGCACTCTGCTCTCCTACGCGGTGGACGCGATTGGTGACCCGTACGCGATTCACGGCTTCAACTCCGACACGCGTCATGACGTGCAGTACTTCCGCTTCAAGGATTTCGGCAAGCCGCTGGACGACGACGCCCGGGCACGCCTGGCGGGAATGTCCGGTGCCTACTCGACCCGTATGGGCGGGGCGTTCCGTCATGCGGCACGCTTTCTCAGGGCCCAGCCGCAGGCGAAGAAGCTGCTGCTGGTGGTCTCGGACGGCGAGCCGTCGGACATCGATGTACAGGACCCGCAACACCTGCGGCACGATGCCAAGAAGGCGGTCGAGGAACTCAAGCGTGAGGGCATCATGAGCTACTGCCTGACGCTCGACCCGCATGCCGACGAGTACGTCTCACGGATCTTCGGCCCCAACGGCTACACCGTGGTCGATCACGTCGATCGCCTGCCCGAGCGCTTGCCGAACCTGTTCGCCAGCCTCACCAGCTAACGCGAGCGGCCCGGAGCGGGCCGCACGGAGGGATTTGCCATGGACCCGATTCAGCAACTCGTCGACGGCTTTGCCGCATTCACGCGGCGCCGCTATCGCGAGGATGGTCCGTTCGTGCGGTTGGTCCAGCAGGGCCAGTCGCCGCGGATCGCGCTGATCGCCTGTTCTGATTCACGAGTCGACCCGTCACTGACACTCGATTGCGACCCCGGCGACCTGTTCGTCGTGCGCAACGTCGCCGCGCTGGTGCCACCCTACCAGCCGGACGAGGCCTACCACGGCACCAGTGCCGCCCTGGAGTTCGCGGTACGCGGGCTGAAGGTCGACCACATCATCGTGATGGGCCATGCCCTCTGCGGCGGCATTAACACCCTGGTCGAAGGCGCGCCGGACGAGCCTCAGAGCTTCATCGGCCACTGGGTGCGCCTGGCTGACCCCGCCCTGCAACGGGCTAAGGCGAGCTGCGGCCACAAGGACCACGACGGCCTGCGGCGGTGTTGCGAGCTGGAATCCGTGCGCCTGTCGACCCAGAACCTGCTGACCTTCCCTTGGATTCAGGAACGAGTCGAGAAAGGCGAACTACAATTGCATGGCTGGTACTTCGACATGGTCGCAGGACAACTGCTGGGGCTCGATCGGGAAAACGACCGCTTCGGGGTGCTGACCGCCAACGATTGAACGGTCGCCCCAGTTGCCCGACAACACGGCATTCGGCCGGAGGAGGCAACCATGGAAACGATCGAATCATTCGAGCGGGGCACCGCCCTACACCACGAGCCCCGGCAGCTACCCGCCTCGCTCTACAACCGCGCCCACCTGCTGCTCGCCCATGCCGAGCGCGAATGCCTGTTCATCCCCCTCCGTCGCATCCAGTACCTTGCGGTAATGGATCGGGAAGAAGTCATCTTCGTCGATGGGGTCGGCGACCGGCGCATTGAGCTTGCCTGGCGACATTTCCACCCCCAGGCACGCGGCGCGCTCACCGACGCAGTGCCCTACACCCTCGAGATCTATCGCCCGCGCGGCTTCGAAACCATCAAGCACCTGCAGGCCGACTTTTTCGAGGCGATCTACCAGCTCGAGCAACGCGAGAAGCACAGTCGCAGGGCCGGCAGCGCTGAGGTCCGGACCCTGCCTTCGCGAAACTGACGGTCTGGCGACCGGGGCCGCGGGCAAGATCCCGGACCCGGGCGACAATATCCGCGGCGGCTGAGCACTCAAATGTTGCTCAGTAATTCAAAGTGAGCGTCATCTCCAAGTCTTGCCCCTCATAGGTAAAGCTGGCGTCCTCGAACGAAGGTGCCCCAGCCAAAGAGGCGTTGGCCTTGTTGGAAAAGCCATAACCTTCCGTGGGCGCACCCAGCCAGTTGGTGGCAAGCTTGCCGTCCAGATTTTCATCGTGAATGACGGCCAGCGCATACGTACCCGCCGGGATATCCAGAAAATGACAACGCGCCTGCGTCTCACGGATTTCCAACATCGCGATATTGGTCGCGAACTGCAGAAACTCTTTCGGAAAGCCTTCCGGTGACTCAAACAGCGCGCACGCCACCTTGCCGGTGCTGTTGCGGATATCGAGGACATTCACGTGAATGCCAGTGCATGCCGGTTCGGCAACCGCAATGGCGGGAACATACGCCAGCATCAGCACAGCACACATGGCGACGGCTCCAGATCCCATGGAGGCCCGCTTCACCGGATGCCCGGCCATGCCCGGTCCCCGCGCCAATGTGCGTCCAATTAACTTGCTCATAAACCACCTCGTGGCCTCGACCTGCTTCGCCGGATGCCATCCCACCCTGGAGAAACTATAGGCCACTCCCCCGGTGGTTTCCCCGTTGTCGAGCACAAGCGTTAGAAACAACCGGGACGCCGCCCGCTTTGTGGTAGTCGGGATGCCGTCAGGCGTCTGCTGATAGGGTTGAACGACGGCCAGTCGAAATGATTCCGAGTACTTCGTCATAAAGAAACCCCTGTCAGTTGGATTAGTGTCCAACTTTCAGGGGTCACTTCACAACCGGCTGGGCGTTTTGCTCTTCCGGCAGGCAATCACAGACGAGGCTGGCCGATCAGTAGTTCAGGCGGATCGTCAGGTCCAGGTCTTGCCCGTCGTATTCAAAGCTCGCTGCATCGAACCCCGGCGCACCCATCGAGGCGCTGGCGCCGTTGGAAAAGCCATAACCTTCCGTGGGCGCACCCAGCCAGTTGGTGGCCAGCTTGCCGTCCAGGTTTTCATCGTGAATCACGGCCAGCGCATACGTCCCCGGTGGGATGTCCAGAAAGTGGCTACGCGCCTGCGTATCCCGAATTTCCAGCATCGCGATATTGGTCGCGGATTTCACGAACTTGATCGGGTATCCGTCCGGCGACTCGAAGAGCGCGCAGGCCACCTTGCCGGTGCTGTTGCGGATATCCAAGACATTCACGTGAATATCAGAGCATGCCGGTTCGGCAAGCGCGATGGCAGAAGGAGGTACGAGCATCAGCACTGCAAACATCGCTAAAGCCCGAGATCCCATGGAGGCCCGCACCGCCGGCTGCCTGGGCGTGGAGGCCAAGGCTGGCGCCCGATCAATTGACTTGCTCATAGGCACCTCGGAAAACGGGGGGGCGTGCAAGATAGATGGCCAGGCGGGCCTTGCGGCATCAGAGGTTATCGGCCTCAAAGCAAGCGTGGCGCACGCACAGGATACCTATCCTTCCCGCCCAGGCCCCCGCCCCCTGCTACCAGCAGCATGCAGGCATGCCCTCTCCCGCCATCAGGCCGGGCTCAACGAACAACGTCCCTCGCGGTGCACATCATCATGGGCACATGCCCAACCACTGGCGCCGGACATCATCCGACCATATTGGCAATATAGACAAAGCCCGGTGATTTGCCGGTCGTCGGCGCAAAGTTCAGCAGCCTGGCACGAGCCGCCCAGCCTAGAGTGCCGATCCGACGTCAAAACTGCGCCTTCAAGCCCGAAAAAAACGGATTCAAGAAAGCATTTACCACCCCAAATCAACGTCATAGCCAAGATCAATTCCAACCGCGTCCGTGTTCGGTTACATCGATCGCTTCCACATGTCAACGCCCAACGCCGCCATGGACATCGGCGGACTGTCTCCAGTAGTGTTCGAGAAGTGCTATTTCGATCGGCTCGAGAATGTCTAGAAAACCGGGGCGATTCAAATAGCCTGAAAACCGGGGGCAATTCACATACACTGAGACAATTCACATACACTGAGAATGGGACGGTTGAAGTAGCCTATTCATTCGTCGTTTTCAAGGGGATTTGAGGATGAAGCCATCAATTCGAAAGGAAGGTTGGATATGAGCACCCGCGCTACATTTATCGCTCAATCAGGGCCGATTGCGATATGCATTGCCAAGGCGAATTCCAGTTTCAAGCGGGCATGTCACGGCCTATTGGCGGGCTTGGGATTTTCCGCGTTCGTGCTGGCTCCCGCTCCGGCGCTGGCCCAGGTCGCGCCGGACCTTGGTTCAACCAGCACGTTCGGTATCGTATCGTCAACTTGGTCCGACGAGACGGCCGGTACAACAATCACAGGCGATGTCTGTTATACGACGAAACCCGCCGCACTAGCGTCCACTACGATCTCCGGCGCTACTGAAACCCCTTGCGCTGATGTCAAAGAAACGGATCAAAACGCCGCCCTAGCTGAATTGGACGCACAATCCTGTACATCCCTCGGTGGCGCGGTCGATTTGAGTGCCCAAAATATTGGTGGTGGTCCGCCTGGGGTCTTCCCGCCAGGTTGTTACTCCAGCACCGGGGCAATGAATATACCCACGGGCACAACCGTGACCCTCAGTGGCGATGGCGTTTACAACTTCAGGGCAGGTGGAGCCTTTACTCAGGCAGCGGATTCCAATGTGGTCGCAGCAGGCGGCGCCTGCGAGAACGACGTGTTCTGGACACCCACTGATGCAACGACAATTGGTGCGAACGCCAATATCGTTGGAAATATCTTTCGTGGCGATGCTGCCGGTCTCAGCATCACATTCGGAGATTCATCATCCCTGGTAGGCAGGGCGTTGGCATACGGCTCGACGGTTACGACTGCCAACACCTCGATTTCGGTCCCGACTTGCGAACCCTTCGTTAATCCGGTAGTTGCGGCGGGCGAAGTCGCGCTCCGCAAGACCTTTGGCCCGACCACCATCCCTGCGGGCGGCACCTCGACGCTCACGGTGACATTGATCAATAACAACGAGGGTGAAGCCACCCTGACTTCGCAGCTCACTGACACCCTGCCCGGCGGGGTGGTGATCGCACCGGCCCCGAATGCCAGCACCAGTTGTGGGACCGGCACGCCGACAGCGGCTGCGGGCAGCTCCACCGTGTCCTTGCCGACTGGCACCACGATTCCGGGCGGCGCGCCCGGCACCTGTGCCTTGATCGTGGACGTGACCGCGGCGGCACCAGGCACTTACGTCAACACACTGGCCGCCGGTGCCCTCGATACGGACCTGGGTTCCAATCCGGATCCGGCCAGCGCGACCCTGAACGTCATTCTAGCCACCATCCCCACTCTCTCCCAGTGGGCGATGATCACACTTGTCTTCTTACTGACCATCGCGGGCTTCACAGCGATGCGCAGACGAGCAGGGTAAGAAAACGGCGGTTGCGGCCAATTCGGGGGGGGGGCGTGCCAGCGCCCCCTTTTTTGATGCTTGACAGGGTTCTTTTCACACAAGGAACACAAAGCATGAACTTGCCCTTGATCCCGACATTCTCATTTCGCTCATTGCCGATAATCTCATCCTACTCGTACCGCGCCTGCTCGGGATGATTGTTGCGGTCGGCAGACTCAACCTGCAAGTGCAACACAGGCCTGATGCGGAACAAAAGCGCTCGAATGCAAGCCTTTACGCTGCAGCGCGCAGAGATACGATGGGCTTGGAACCGACTTCGTTATCTGGTCTATACGTCCTTGTATGAATAACCAAGAGAAGCACTCCATAATGGCAAATTTCCAGGCTCCTCCGACGAGGTGTGTCGCGCTGATTGGGCCAATCTTGGGCGCGTTACCCCGCCTGATTTCCCGCGTTTTTCAGGCAATCATGGGCGTGGCATTGTTATTGGTCGCTGTCCCGGCGTTGAGCCAGACTGCGCCTGACCTTGGATCGGCCAGCACATACGCGATTGTTTCGGAAACCTTCACCAATACCACGGCCGGAACGACGGTCGATGGGGATGTCTGTTACACGACCGGGCCTGCCATTGTGCCGTCCATTACCGGGGCCGAACAGATACCATGCCCGACGCAAGTCGGCATAGACCAGACCACCGCCCGGGCCGAACTGGACGCGCAATCGTGTACGCCGATCGGTGCCGCCGTCGCGCTGGATACAATCAGTATCGACGGGGGACCGCCCGGCGTGTTCCCACCCGGCTGTTACTCGAGCACAGGGGCAATGAGCATAAGCACGAACGCGACGCTCACGCTGAGCGGCGATGGTGTCTACATATTCAGGCCGGGAGGCGCGCTTGATCCGGCCGCCGGTTCCAGTGTCGTAACTAGCGATGGTGCCTGCTCGAACAATGTCTTCTGGACGCCTGAAGGTGGCACGACCATCGGCGCAAACGCCGCTTTTGTCGGAACCGTGTTTCGTGGCACAGCCGCTGGTCTCAGCATTACGCTGGGTGATTCCGCGACGCTTGAAGGGCGGGCCCTAGCCTTCGGCTCGACAGTCACCACGGCCAACAACGCAATTGCCGTTCCGGATGAATGCCCCGGCACCATCATCGTCGAAAAGCGGACCAACCCGTCCGGCAGCCTGCAAAGCTTCGGCTTTACCGGCGATGCCACCGGCAACCTGGCCGATGGCGAGCAGATCCTCGTCGATAATCTGGTGCCGGGCACTTACAGCGCGACTGAATCCGTCACTGCAGGATGGGATCTGACCGACATCGTCTGTAACGATGCCGACAGTACCGGCGATATCGGAACGGCAACCGCGAGCTTCGTGCTCGACCCCGGCGAAACCGTGACCTGCGTGTTCATCAACGCCGAGATCCCTCCCCCCGAAGGCACGATCACCATACTCAAGCAGGCCAGCCCATCCGATACTGGCCAGTCCTTCGATTTCAGCGGTGATCTCGGCAACTTCAGCCTGACGCACGGTGGGTTCGTTGTGGAAACGCGTCCGCCTGGCACCTACGCCGTAAGCGAAACGGTGCCGGCTGACTGGCAACTCGACAGCGCCGTCTGCAGCGATGGCTCACCGATCGGTGCCATCGACCTCCAAGCCGGCGAGAATGTAACTTGCACCTTCACCAACAGCCAACTGCCCGGCACCATCATCGTCGAAAAGCGGACTAACCCGTCCGGTAGCCTACAAAGCTTCGGCTTTACCGGCGATGCCACCGGCAACCTGGCCGATGGCGAGCAGATCCTCGTCGATAATCTGGTGCCGGGCACTTACAGCGCGACTGAATCCGTCCCGGCAGGATGGGATCTGACCGACATCGTCTGCAACGATGCCGACAGTACCGGCGATATCGGAACGGCAACCGCGAGCTTCGTGCTCGACCCCGACGAAACCGTGACCTGCGTGTTTGTCAACACGGCGCTCGTCGCCAGCGAAGGCACGATCACCATACTCAAGCAGGCCAACCCATCCGATACTGGCCAGTCCTTCGACTTCAGCGGTGATCTCGGCACCTTCAGCTTGACGCACGGCGAGTTCATTGTGGAAACGCTTGCGCCTGGCAGCTACGCCGTAAGCGAAACGGTGCCGGCTGACTGGCAACTCGACAGCGCCGTCTGCGACGACGGCTCGCCGATCGATGCCATCGACCTTGAAGCCCGCGAGAACGTGGCCTGCACATTTACCAATTCGCTGCGGGCACAGCCGCTCATCATCCCGATCTTTTCACTGGGCGGGGTTGCGCTGATTTCCTTGATAATAATGGTGATTGCTGTTGCCTTCCGCCGGCATCCCGATCTGAATCAAAGATAGCAGTTGCAATGCCAAAGTAGACCTTGGCCATTCGCAGGGTCATGGAACAAATGGGGTCTATCCCCATTTATTCACTATCTTTGTGCACCGTTTCCGACATCAAAACGGCGCTTCTAATCCGGAATTAACGGCCTCGCAAGCGTGTTCGAAACGACGTTCAACATCTTAACCAGGTCCGCACCCAATCACCCGGATGAATCCATCCATTGTGCTGGCGATGTTCACCCAGACCGGGGCCAACAATCCAGCAACCGGCTTGCAAAGCCGCTCCCTGCCAACTAATGCTTGTGGGAGATGTTTCGCACGTCCCATGGACGAGGACCGACCCCATGCTTCCCGTTTTCCGCTCCCTGCTGCCGATGATCACGGCCCTCCTGCTGGCCGGTCCGGCCCAGGCGGACACCAGCCCGGCCCCTGACGGCCGGCTGACCATCCTCACCGAGGACTACCCACCGCTCAATTACCGCGAGGACGGCCAGATCACCGGCCAGGCCACCGCCATCGTCCGCGAGATGGCCGACGCCGTGGACGAGTCACCGACCTACGAACTGACAAGCTGGGACGCCGGCTACGACGCGGCAACCAGCGGCCCGAACACGGCGCTCTACAGCACCGTGATGACCGAGCAGAGGAAGGACGGCCTGCAATGGGTGGGCCCCATCGGGGCGCTGGATACCAACCTCTACGCCCTGTCCGATGCGGCGGTCACGGTGAACAACCTGGGAGACGCCCGCGAGGCGGACGGCATCGCCACGGTGACGGGCTATTACAGCGAGGAAATGCTCAAGGAAAAGGGCTTCACCAACCTGGTCGGCCACGACAGCGAACGGGCGGCACTGCAAAGCCTGCTCGACGGCGAGACCGCGCTGCTCGTCAGCAGCAATGCCGCCCTGCCCCGCCTGCTGGAAACGGTCCAGGCCGACAGCGGCGCGATCGATCCGCTCTTCACTCTCTCCACCGACCTGACCTACCTCGCCTTCTCACCCGACGTCGATGGCGAGCGGGTCGCCCGCTGGCAGGCCGCCCTGGACGCCATGAAGCAGGACGGCCGCTTCGCCGCGATCTACCAGCAGTGGCTGCCCAACAGCCAGCCGCCCGGCACCCTCCAGCTGGTCACCGAGGACTATCCCCCACTCACCTACCGGGAAAACGGCGAAGCCACCGGCTACGTCACGGACGTGGTCCGCGAGATCACCGATCGGCTGGACATCGACGCCCCCATCCGGCTGACCACCTGGGAGAACGCCTACCGCATGGCGACGGTCCACCCGGACGTGGTTCTCTTCAGTGCCGAGCGCACCCCGGAACGCGAAGACCTGTTCCACTGGGTCGGCCCGGTGGGCAGCAACAACGCCATCCTCTACGCGAAGGCGGGCAGCGACTTGAGCCTCGATGACCTGGACGCAGCACGCGACGTGGAGACCATCGCCACCACCAGCAACTGGTTCACCGAGCAATACCTGCAGGACGCGGGCTTCACCAACCTGGAAAGCCGCCCCGAACCGGTCGACGCCGTGCGGGCCGTGATGGAAGGCGATACCACGCTCACCATCCTTACCGACAGTACCGCGCCGAACATCGTGGAACAGGCCGGCTACCGCATGGCGGACCTGCAACCGCTGCTAACCGTCCTGACCACCGACTACTACATCGCCCTCTCTCGGGGCACGCCAAAATCCACCGTGCGGCAATGGCGGGAAGCGCTGGACGCCATTAAGGCCGACGGGAGCCTGGAGACCATCCGGGAGCGCTACTTCCCGCACCAGGGAGGGACCCCCGCGCCGTCTGCTCCATGAACGTGGTACGTCCGATCACCGACGACCCGGACATGCGCGACACCCTCGACTCGGCGGGCCGCGCGACTCATCTCCTGACGAAGCACGACAGCCGGAACGACAAACGCCCAACTTTTGGGGGTCAGTTCAATCGGCTGGGCGTTTTGCTTTTCCCTTGTGTCGCTATCGCACTCGCTAGATCTCATGGTCGTAGCGCACCTGGATACCGGCATCGGTGATCGTCGCAATCACCGTGATTCCTCTGGAGAAATAGATGGGCTCGGACTCGTCCTCCCTCCCATCCGGATAGCGGACACGGAATGCCATCCCCGCCTCGTCCTCCACGCTGAACTCGAGCGTCGAGGCCGGTTCGATATCCCGGAATACCCTCTCATCGTCGCGCCACTCCGCCACGACAGAAACAGACTGTTCCGATTGATTCCGGATCTCGAACTGAGGGTCAAAGAACGTCGGCGCCACGAGCACCGCCAGGCCGGCGAAGAACACCAGCGCGACCACGGTCAGGATGTTGTAGAGACGGCGAAGCATGGGGCAAGCATACCCGCCTTTCAGAAGCCACCGCGCCTCACACCCTAAAGAACGCTCACGGGCGCAACGAGGCGTATCCATCCGCCCGCTGGTCTACGCACGCACCCTGATCGCCAAGGGCGTCGACCCGCGCGACGCCCGCTCCATGACGCTGGTCCGTCCGATCACCGACGCCCCGGACATGCGCGACACCCTCGACTCCGCAGTCAGCGCGTTTTCTCATAAGAAGGTACGCCAGCCGAAACAAAAACGCCCGGCACATGGCCGGGCGTCTTTATTCTGGGTGCGGTCGGCCTAAGCCGAAACGGTTAGTGCTTAGCGGTTGCCGCTGCGACCACCGCCACCGCGTCCACCACGGCCACCGGGACGACCGCCCGGGCCACGACCGCCACCACCGGGGCCGCGTCCTTGGCCGCCTGGACCGCCACGGCCACGCGGACCACCCTGGCCGCCACCGGGACGCCCCCCGCCACCGCGGCGACCGCCACCGGCGTTGTTACGGCCGTTGGGGATCGGCTCGGGCTTGGCGTTCGGGTCCGGCTCGAAGCCGGGCACGACGTGACGCGTGAGCTTCTGCTTGGTCAGGCGCTCGATGTCGGCCAACAGCTTGTGCTCGTCGACGCAGACCAGCGATATGGCCTCGCCGGATTCGCCCGCTCGGCCGGTACGGCCGATGCGGTGGACGTAGTCCTCGGCGACGTTGGGCAGTTCGAAGTTGACCACGTACGGCAAGTGAGCAATGTCGATACCGCGGGCGGCAATGTCGGTGGCCACCAGCACGCGGATGGTGCCGTTCTTGAACGATTCCAACGCCTTGGTGCGGGCCGTCTGGCTCTTGTTGCCGTGGATGGCCATCGCGGGGATATCGCGCTTGGACAGGTATTCGGCCAGGCGGTTGGCGCCGTGCTTGGTGCGGGTAAACACCAGCACCTGTTGCCAATCCTGGTCGATCATCAGCTCGGCAAGCAGCTCGCGCTTCTTGTCGCGGTCGACCTGGTAGACCGACTGGCTCACCGCCTCGACCGTGGTGTTCCGTGGCGTGACGGAGATCTCGGCCGGGCTGTCGAGCAGCTTGCCGGCCAGGGTGCGGATCTCGTCGGAGAAGGTGGCCGAGAACAGCAGGTTCTGGCGTTTTTCCGGCACGATCTTAAGGATCTTCTTGATGTCGTGGATGAAGCCCATGTCGAGCATGCGGTCGGCTTCGTCCAGCACCAGGATCTCGACCTGCGACAGGTCGACGGTGCCCTGGCTCTGGTGATCCAGCAGACGACCCGGTGTAGCGACCAGGATGTCGACGCCCTTCTTGAGTTTGTCGATCTGCGGATTGATGCCCACCCCGCCGAACATCACCATGGACTTGAGCGGCAGGTGGTGACCGTAGTCGAGCACGCTCTGTTCGACCTGCGCGGCCAGTTCACGGGTGGGGGTGAGAATCAGCGTCCGGATAGGACGCTTGCCGCCCTTCTGGCCACCTTCCGGATGCGTCTCCATCAGGCGCTCGAGCAGTGGCAGGGTAAAGCCGGCGGTCTTGCCGGTACCGGTCTGCGCCGCGGCGAGCAGGTCCTTGCCGGAGAGTACGGCGGGGATGGCCTGGGCCTGGATGGGGGTGGGTTCGGTGTAGCCACGCTCTTCAATGGCGCGCTGGAGTTCCGGGCGAAGGCCCAGTTCTGAAAACAACATAATCGATGATTTTCCTAGGAATGGCGTTTTCCGTCACACATTTCGCACAAGGGCAAAATCGAACGCCAGTCAGCAAGGAAAACGCAGATGAGAGCAGCCCGCCACGAAAAAAGGCGAACTGTCGAGATGGGGATTCGGACAGGACTGGTCAGTACCGAAGGTGCGCATCATAGCACTTTCCCGGCCATCCAACAGTTTTACCTGACCAGCCGCGACGAGGCGCGCAACGCAATGGCCACATTAAACTGATATCGATGGGACTCAATCACGAGCGAGCACCCCATGAACATCGGCAACCCTATCCCTGCCCCAGATTCCTCCGTGGACTGGCTTCTCGAGGAAATGACCTCGCTGCCCGAGCGGGTACGGCGCCGTGCCTCCGAATGGCTGACCCGGCAAATCGACGACCCGAGCCGGAGAACGGTGAGACATTCGTCGCGCAAGGATTCGATACCCGTCCGGTCAAGATCCGTGTCTTCGAGGGCGACCTGCTTCGATTGACCACCAATGGGCAGCCGGGCGAGTCGGCTCGCCTGGACCCCGACGGGCAGGTGCTCGAGCCCGCCCGTGTCGCATGCGCCGAACCACGGGTGTTGCTGCGCCTGGCCGTCGGTGACTCCGTGTGGATCGACGACGGCAAGATCGGCGCCCGGGTGATCGACCTGCAGACGGACGGCGCCCTGTTGCGCATCGAGCACGCCGGCCCGCAGGGCAAGACGATCAAGCCGGACAAGGGACTCAATTTCCCCGACACCCCACTGGATCTCCCGCCGCTGAGCGACAAGGATCTGGCCGATCTCGACTTCGTCGTGCGACACGCCGACATGGTGGGTTTTCCTTCGTCGAATCCGGCGACGACATGCGTGCCCTGATGACCGAACTCGACACCCGCGGGGCGATGCGCATGCCGATAGTCGCCAAGATAGAAACACGCCGCGCCGTGGCAAACCTGCCCGAGATCATGCTCGCGGCGCTGGACCAGCGCCCGCTGGGCATCATGATTGCGCGCGGCGACCTTGCCGTGGAGCTGGGCCCCGAACGGATGATCGAGGCGCAGGAAACCCTGCTCTGGCTCACCGAGGCCGCCCATGTCCCCGTCATATGGGCGACCCAGGTCCTGGAAGTCCTGGCCAAGACCGGGTCGATATCGCGACCGGAACTGACCGACGCGGCGATGGCCGAACGCGCCGAATGCGTCATGCTCAACAAGGGCCCCTACATCGAGCGCGCCGTCCGCACCCTGGCCGACATCATCCATCGCATGCATCGTCACCAGCACAAAAAGAGCGCACAGATGGACCCGCTCGAATGCCTCGCCGACTTCACCAGTCTGGGCAAGGAGAACACCCTGCCTTCGTAGGCCGTCGGTGAGGGACCTTGCTGGTAGACTGCGGCTCCATCACACAAATCGGCATTGCATCACGACCATGAGCAAGGGATCTCTTCAGGACCAGCTTTTCCAGGCCGGACTGGCAAAAAAGGGCGGCAAGCCCCCCAAGAAAAAGAAGTCCGCCTGGGGGCGCGTCAACCGCCACGACCAAGACGCCAACACCAAACCGAACGCGGAGATCGAGGCGGCGAAGAAGGCGGCCGCCGAGAAACTGGCGCGAGAACAGGCCCGCAACCGAGAGGCCGGGGCGCGCCAGCGCGAGGCGGAAGTCCGGCGGGCCCGGCAGGGCGAGATCCGGCAGTTGATCCTCGATCACGCCGAGAAGCTCCCGCGCGATGGCGAGCCGTACCACTTCGTCGACCGCGGGGTGGTACTCAGCATCCCGGTCGATCCACGGCTGCGTCGGGGCCTGGCTACCCGCAGGCTGCGCCTGGCCACCTGGGAAAAGCGTTATTACGTCATCTCCGCACAGACCGCCGAAAAGGTCGCCCAGCGCGACCCGACCCATCTGATCGCCCTGCCCGAGGGTGGGGAAACCCGTGATTCGGCCTATGCCGACTTCACCGTGCCGGACGACCTGGTCTGGTAATCCTCCCCTCGCTTGGAGAACCCCTTCCTGTAAGCACCTGCCGGAAAGGCTAAGCCTCGTGGAGGCGAACCGAGACCTCGGGCCCTCCTGCCCCACTCGGCGGCCGACGAGGGCGCAAGGCCAGTTGATGCGCACCCCCGGTCCATACCCCGGGAGGAATCCCATGAAGGGCATCAAGACAAGAATCGTGGCCTTGAGCCTGATCGCGATCATCGCGGTCCTGCTCGTCGCGGGGCGCCTATATCTGCCCTATTGGGTCACCGACTACCTCAATACTCAGATTGCTGCCCTCGACGGCTACGGCGGATCGATATAGGACGTGGACAGTCATCTGTGGCGCGGCGCCTATGTCATTCACGGCCTGTGGAGATCCATACGCACCGGGGCGATCGGAACGAGCCCTTCGTCGCCGCGGAAACCATCGACCTGTCGGTGGAATGGGGCGCCCTGCTCAACGGCGCGGTCGTCACCGAAATCGACATCCACGAGGCCGATCTGAATTTCTCCAAGCGCCAGCACGGCCAAGGCGCAAACTGGGAACACTTGGTGAACGCCTGGTCGCCGTTCGACATCAACCGACTTGCATTGCATGGCGGTCGGGTGGCGTACATCGATTACAGCACCGAGCCGAATATCCACCTATATATCGATGAAATCGACGCGCGGGTGACGAATCTGCGCAACGTGGAGAAAGATGATCCCGCCCTGCCCTCCGATTTGAGCATCAAAGGTCAGTCGATCGGTTGTGGCGAGCTGACGGTCGACGGCAAGCTGAACGTGATCCACGTCGATACCCGATTTCGACGTTAACCTTGAAATGCGAAACGCGGCGCGACCCGCTTTCAATGACCACACCAAGGCTGCTGCCGCGGTCGACTTCGGGAGCGGCAGCGGACGGGCGCCTGACCGGTTACCTCAAGGCAGTGGGCACCGACGTTTCAGTGGTCGACCTGCGCTAGGGCGACCAAAACCCGGTCAACGCCCTGTGGGAGTCGGCGGTCTCCACGTTCATGGAAATCTTCGAGAACCAGCCGAAAGACCAGTTTGCCTTTCGCATCCCGATCGAGGGAAATCTGGACGACCCCGATCGAGGCACCTGGGCCGCCTTTACGCGAGACACGGAGGGCAGAATCCGGTTCTAGGAGTTGCTGGAAGACTGACCGCCCCAACGGGAAATCACGGCCGGTTTTTGTCGCCGACCTCGGTGATCAGCTCGGAATCGGCGATGGCCTTGCGAGTGGCCTCGTAACCGGCCCGGATGCTTTCCTCGGCACGCTCGAACTCGAGCAACCCGACCCGGGACAGTTTCGGCGAAATCAGCACCTCCGGCGGGTCGCCCGCCATCCGACTGCGGGTGATCCGGTCCTGCATGATGTCCAGCGAACCGGCCATGACGTCGAGCATTCCCGGCACTTCCTCACCTGTCACGTGCTCGCCCAGCCACTTGCCAATACGGCCGTTGAGAAGGCGTTCGTCGACGCTCCCGAACCACTGGCGCAGTCCGTTCTCGCCATCGGTGTCGTGACGTGCCGCGCCCTCGATACTGCGCAGGTGGCGCCCGATCAGGTCACTGTTGAGATTGACCGCGATCACCACATCGGCACCCAGTGCCCGGCACAGCGAGATCGGCACCGGGTCGGTCAAGCCGCCATCGACCAGCCATCGCCCGTTGTGGCGTACCGGCGACATGAGACCCGGCACGGCGATCGAGGCCCGCACCGCGTCGAGAAGGTTGCCTTCGCGCAGCCAGACCTCCCGGCCGGCCTCCAGATCGGTGGCCACGGCGGCAAATGGCAGAGACAGGTTTTCGATGTCCTTCGAGCGCATCAGCTTGGCCAGCGACTGCATCAGACTGTCGCCCTCGATCAGGCCACCACTGAAGCGGACGTCGAGCAGCCGCATCACGTCCCAGGAGGTGATGCCACGTGCCCATTCCTCGAATTCGTCGAGCGAATCGCTGGCGTAACCGGCGCCCACCATCGCGCCGATGGAACTGCCGGTCACCATCTGCGGGCGAATCCCGGCCTCCTCCAGTGCGCGGATCACGCCGATATGCGCCCAACCCCGCGCCGCACCGCTCCCCAGTGCCAGTCCGATTACCGGCTGTTTCGCCTGCATGCCTGTCCTCCTGTGCCCGATGGTGTTTCGGGTGTACCGTGGTAGGCCACTATGCCCCATTTTCACGTCGCGCGGGTTCGCGGCGCCCCACCTCGGGCAACCACACCCCGCCTGCGCCAGCGCGTCTGCACTCGTCGGAAAGAGCGACTATGCTCACCCCCGGAACCACCGATGGTCGCCCGGGTCCCCCGCGGCATTGCCCGCTTCTCGCGGCGACCCTCACAGAAAGAATCAAGGTAACCCCTAATGCAGAAAAATCCCGAAAAAGGCTATGTCGCCCTCCTAGGCTGGAGCCTCAACGCCGTCGAGGCGGCCGAGACATTCGATCGCCGCTACGTGGTCGTCGCCCCGGACTGGGCCGAGGAATATTGCCAGAAGCACGACATCCCCTACGTGCCGTGGAACTTCGAGCGGCTGAACGACCGCTCCATGGAAATCGCCCATACCCTGCAAGAGATGAAGGTGGATGTCGCCATCCCCCTCTACGAGGAGACGGTCGAATGGGCCGGCGCGATCAACTCCGTGCTGCTGGACAAGCCCAAGCTGTTCGGCCAGTCGCTGCTGCTGCGTGACAAGGCACTGATGAAGCGTCGTGCCCAGCTCGGCGGCATCCGCGTGGGCATCTTCGAGGAAGCCCATGACAAGGAAGACGTTGTGCGCTTTCTCAAGCGGGTCAACCAGACCCTGCTCAAGCTCGACGGCGATCCCAACGACCCGATCCACCTCAAGGCCTTCGACAAGGCGGGCTGCCTGGGGCATCGCGTCATCCGCACGCCCGACGAGGTCGACACCATCCCGGACGAGGAATTCCCGGTGCTGATGGAGTCCCACCTCGATGGCTGGGAATTCGCGGTCGAGGCCTGGATCCACAACGGCAAGATCCGCTTTCTCAACATTTCGGAATACGTCACGCTGGGCTACTCGGTGTTCGTGCCGGCCACCCCGGAGCTGGAAAAGTACCGCGCCCAGATCACCGCGCAGATCGAGAAGCTGATCAAGACCTTCGACATCGAGTTCGGTTTCGTCCACCCGGAATACTTCGTCACCAACGATGGCGAGATGTACTTCGGCGAGGTGGCCTATCGCCCGCCGGGCTTCAAGGTGTTCGAGCTCCTCGAAAGGGCCTACGGCTTCAACGCCTATCAGGGCCTGATCCTGTCGTTCGATCCCAAGACCACCGAGGAGGAGATCACCGCGTTCTTCCCCAAGGAAGTCGTCGATGCCAAGGGCGTGGCCGGGTGCTTCGGTGTCTACCCGCGCCGTCGCGTGGTCAGCAAGCTGGAGATGCCGGCCGAGACCGAGGACCACCCCTACTTCGAGTCGCATGAACTGACCACGCCGCAGGAAGAGACCGTCACCAAGCGCACGGCGTTCGGCACGCACTGGGGCTTGATCTACTTCTTCGGCGACGATCCGCACAAGATGCGCGACCTGCTCAAGCGCCAGGAGGATCTGGACTTCTATGTATAATCCCGCGCCATACCCCGGGCACGAGGAGCCTACGTGAGCAGCGAAGTCGACGAACAAGCATCCGAGGCCCTGCTGCCCGGACTCCTGCAACGCCTCGACGAAGGGATCGAGGCCCTCGATTCCGCACCCGAATTCTCCAAGCCCACGCGGCTGCGCCGGGTGCTGGACGGGGCCAAGCGGGTCCTGCTCCAGGAAGGAGGCCCGGCCGCCATCGAGACACGCGCTCAGGCCATCGAGACTGCCGGGACCTTCAACGGCTCGGACTGGGCCCATCCCGAAACCCTGATTGCGTCGCTATCGGCCCACGCGCTGGGTAGCGCGGACGCGGACACCGTCGTGATCGAGGCCCTGAGCGACCTGCGCATGCTCGCAGTGGCCCGGGGTGCCTACCCGCATCCTTCGCTGTCGGCAGAGAATGCCCACCATCACCTGACCCAGGTGCTGGCGATCAACCTGCAACGATTGTTCATGCCGCCCAGCGAGGCCGAGCGCGAGACCCAAGGGCGTCTCGCCCAGCTGTCACGCGCCCTGCTCGGCCACTTGGCCGAGCAGATCGGCTACGAGTACATCATCGATCAGTTGATCGACGAGATTTGGCGGATCCTGCAGCAGCGGCCGATCCAGACCGAGCCGGTCAAGCAGATGATCACGCAGATCGCCATCTGCCAGGAGAGCCCGGACATCGACCTGGGCAGCAGCGGCCAGGGTGCCGACCGCCTAGTCAGCAGCCTGTTCGGCCCGACCCAGGCCTGCCGCGAAGATCCCGGTGTGCCGGTCTACAAGGAACGGCTGGAAAGCATGGATGCAGTCGCACGGCAAAACGAGGCGACCGGTTTCGCCCGCGCCATGCACGACACCGGACTGGTCTCGCCCTACCACGCGGCCCTGCTTCGTCACCTGACCGACCACGGCGATCATTCGCTGTCGGAGGCCATGGGGCTGTCGTCGAGCGGGCGGGACTGCCTGCTCTGCTACAGCGGGCTGGTGCACGCGCTGATCGACCAGGCGGTGTTTCCAGAGACGCCCCAGGCCATCTACGGGCTGGCCCTGATGCTCGAACGCGGCATCCTCTACCAGCCGCCGGTGGCTCCGGCCATTTGGCGACAGCTGAGCCTGCCACTGTCGGCCTGGTCACGCGAACGCCTCGCGATCTCCTTCGGCGAGACCGTCCCGCCGCGCACCCGCCTGTTGGAGGGCGTGCTCTGCGTGCTGGGTCAACCGCTGGGCGTGGGCCAGGGCAACAACCCCACCTGCCAGTCGGCCCGCGCCCTGTCGATGTGGGCGTACAACGACCCCGACTACATGCTGCAGATGGTGGCCTGGGCCGCGCGCGACGACGAGATCATCA
>JAGXIF010000026.1 GCA_024635755.1 Halothiobacillus sp. | reverse complement strand
TCACGCTGACTTTAACCGGCATCCTGCTGTGGTGGACCGACAAGCTGGGGCCGCGCCGGCGGGGCCTCAAGGGCATCAATGCCAAGGTGGCGACGGTCATCGGCGTGGCCCAGGGCCTTGCGCTGGTCCCGGGACTGTCGCGCAGCGCCATGACCATCGTGTTCTCGCTGTTCACCGGCCTCAAGCGCCGCTGGGCCGCTGAATACAGCTTCTTTCTGGCCATTCCGACCATCCTGGCCGCCACCCTGGTACAGAGCCTGGAGGTGTGGGGCGATCTTGGCCTCAATGGCATCAGCCTGATGGCCATGACGGTCGGGTTCGTGGTCTCGGCACTGGTCGGCATCGTCTCCCTGAAGCTGGTGGTCTACTTCCTGTACCGCGCGCAGCTCAAGATCTTCTCTTTCTATGTTTGGATCCTGGCAGCGGCCGTCCTGTTCGGCTGGATCGACCTTCCGACCTAACGCCAGCGTCCGCCGACCGATTTCCACCGGCCTGCCAGTCAGGTTTCAGCCCGACGCACCAACCAACCGGAAATACTCCCTTCTCGGCAGCCATGCGGCCGCCGTTGGACTCAAGCCCCACCTAAAGCCCCCGGCGGGAAACCCGGCCTTAGTACCCCAGTCGCTTGCGCGCGATCTGATGCAGCTCCGGCGTGGCCGCGGCACAGACCGTCGTGGTGTCCAGACCGACGCCCTTGCCTTCCAGGTCGGTGAACACGCCACCGGCCTCCTGCACGATCACCGACAGCGCGGCGACGTCGAGCACGTTGACGTCCGACTCGACGATCAGGTCGATCGCGCCGCGCGCCAGCAGGTGATAGTGATAGAAATCGCCATAGCCGCGGGTGCGGTTGACCTCGGCGACCAATGTCGCCAGTCCGGCCCAGCCGACCGGCTGCTTGGCCAGTGTCGCCAAGTTGCCCACCGACAGCGTCGCCTCGGCGAGCGTGTCGATCTGGCTGACCCGCGCGGCGCGATCCTTGAAGAACGCCCCACCGCCCTTCTCCGCGTAGGCATACTCGCCGAATACCGGCGCGCTGGAGACACCTAGGATAATTTCGTCGCCCTGCATCAGCGCGATCTGGGTGGAGAAAAACGGGTACTCGCGCACGAAACTCTTGGTGCCGTCGATCGGGTCGACCAGCCAGGTGAACTCCGCCTCCGGCCGCGTCTTGCCGGTCTCCTCACCATAGAAGCCGTGATCCGGGAACGCATCCAGGATCACCGCCTTGATCGCCTTCTCGGTCTCCACGTCCGCCACGGTGACCGGCGTGGCGTCTTCCTTGATCTCGATCTCGACGTTCTGTTGCCAGTAGCGGCGGACGACGGTTTCGGCGGCGCGGGCGGCGGCCAGCGCGGTTTCGAGGTATTGGCTCTGCATCATGCGTTCCTGATTTCTACTGGGTTTCGTGCCGGGGGCCGGCGTCAAGGGAGGCATTGTAACTGAGGCGCCTGCCGGGATTGACCCCGGGCGGTCGCCGCCGATCTCGCCCGCCGCCCAGGCTTTCCTTCCCTTGTCTCGGCGGGCCCCGCCCTCTCGTTGGTCGACTGGACCTCACCGCCGCATCCCCCGCAGCCACTTGAAGACATTGATCAGTGACGATAGCGCCTGGGCGACGTAGGTGAAGGCGGCCGCCCGCAGGATGCGACGCGCCGGGCGACGGTCGGCGCGCTTCAAGAGCCCTGCCTCCTTGAGCATGGGCAGGGCGCGATTAAAACTGGCGTCGAGCTCGGTGGGCAGGGTCGCCAGGTGGGCGAAGACCGGCACGGCCATGGTGAGCACGCCCGCGGCGAACATCACCAGGCCGGCAAACGGGCCTTTCTGAATCACCGAGACCACGGGAATCGCCACCAGGATCCAGCCGGCGATGCGCTGCGCCCACTGGGTGCGCTCGACCACCTCTTGGCGACGCTGGAACGGCGGGTAGTTCTCGGCATCCTGCAGCGCGTGCCCCACTTCGTGGGCCGCTACCGTGATCGCCGTCAGGGAGCGCCCGGTGAAATGGGCGGGCGACAGGCGCACGGCGCGATCCGCGGGATCGTAGTGATCGCCCGACTTGGTCTGCTCCACTGCAACATACTCGAGATGATGGTGGTCGAGCAGGTAACGGGCCAAGTCGGCACCACTGAAGTCGAAGCGGTCGGCCGGCTCGCTGTGGCGACGCATTACCTGCCCCACCCACCAACCGGGCAGGTACGACAGGGCCGCCATCACGCCCAGACCGATCAACAACCCGATGCCCATCAATCCTCCGGCCGACCGCGATCGATCTGGTAGATCAGATCACCGGACTGCGACTCGGCACTGCTGGTCAACTCCAGGTGCAGGAACTTGTTGATGCGGTAACGCGTGATCACTTCCCCGACTCCATCGAAAACGCCCACGGCATAGCGGACCAGAAGATTCTCCCCGATGCGCTTACCCACACTCAAGCGCGTGCCGCCCAGACCGTCATCGGAGGTCAGCCCGATCTCGTCGAAGCCGAACACGCTATTGATCTGCTGCGCGAGATCGTCGCCCTCGCGAATGCCCAACCCCGCGATCGCGTTGAGCAGCAGGGAGGCATCGGCGTCGCTGCCAGCCGACAGGCGCCGCCCGGTAAGCAGTAGCGACAAGGCATCGCTGGGCGAGGTCGGTGGCCGCGAGAACACCTCGGTTTCGGGTGATTCCAGCTCGCCGGCTATCGACAGCCCCACCACCGTGCCGGCATCGTCGTTGATCTCGCGGGTGGCGACCACATCCAGTCCCGGCGCGGTCAGCGGGCCGGTGAAGATCAGCCGACCGCGCTCGACGGCCAGCGTCTGCCCATAGGCCTCGTAGCGCCCGTCTTCCAGGCGAATCTCGCCAAACGCCCCCGGCGATTCGCCCGGACGCATCCGCATCTCCAGCCCGCCCGTCAGACGCGTGGCGAAGCCCTCACCGCGCAGACTGACCTGGTCACCGAGAATCACCTCGATATTACCGGTCAGCGGATAGGCGGCACCCGGCTCCTCGACCTCTTCGCCGACGATCACCAGGTCCTCGGAATTGCCCCGGGCACTCTCAGGCAACTCGCCGAGGTTGGCGATCGCCAAGGGCACGTAAATCGCCCCGTCCAGCTGCCCGCCGTCCGGCGCCAGGTCGAGCGTGATCGCCGGGCGGGCATCCACCGCCAAGGTCGGCAGGCGCAATATCGGCAGGGCCTCGCCGCCCAGCTCGGCCTCCAGGCGCCAGTCATCGAATGCCGCGAGATGCCCATTGCCTTCCAACCGAATCCTCCCCCGGCTGCGGGGCGATTCGGTCTCGTCGACGCGGCGCGCCGAGAACACGGGCCGCGGCGGGGTCTCGGCGTCGCCCAACAAGTCAGCCGTCAAGCGCAGCGCGCCGTCCGGCTCGACCGACAGCTCCAGGCGTCCGTCTTGGTACTCCGTGCCGGTGGGCAGGGAGGCGAACGCCAACGCCTCGCCCAGCAAACGCCCCGACAGTCTCGGCGCGTCCAGCCGGCCCGAAACCGCCAACTGTCCGCTCAATGAACCGGCCAGATCACTGATGGGCAAGTCCAGCGGACCGAACAAGCGATCGGCCAGGTCGAACAACCGGGCCAGATCGGCCTCCTGAAGTGAGAGGGCCCCATCGAGCGCCCGGTCACCCAGGTTTGCCTCGCCCTGACCGTCGAAGACCAGCCAGTCCTCGAGCCCGCCCTGCAGGGATGCCTCGATCTGTTCGTCAGCCAGGCTGGCCTTCAGGCGCGTCTCGGGATACGTGATCACTTCGCGATCCGCGTCGTTCTCGAGGTCGTCGCGACCGGCAAACCGGATCTCGCTGGGCGGCAGCCGCAGATCCACGCTCGCCGAGCGAGAGGCCCCGTCGAGCCGAGCCTCGGCGGCGACCGAGACGCGCCCCGGCCATTCGACCGCAGCCGCCTCGTGCGAGGGCCACTGCTGCCATAACGCCTCCAGCGCAAGAGCCCCATCCAGTTGGGCCGTGACGACCTCCCCCGCGCGCTCGCCGGTCAGGCATAGCGAGCCGACACCATCAGCGGCAAGCCCCGGGACGACGGGTTGTATGCACAACGACTCGAGTCGCTGCGATGCGGACGAGACCGACAGATCGGCCGGTGCTCGCAGGCGCCAGGGGTGCCCGGCGGGCAGTCCAAGATCCAGACGGGTCAACTGCCCCTGCCACGCTGTTTCTTCTGCGGCCTCCTGCCAACCGCCCCGCGCGGCCAGGCGCACCTCGACCGAGCCGTCGACATCGAGGGTCAATTGATGCGCAGCCGGCCGCCCTTCGACCGCCAACGACAGGCGATCGAACAGGGCCTCGCCCGTGTCCAGGGAAAACGCGCCGGCCTCGAGCGCGATCTGCATGCGCCGCTCCGCCAGCGCGGTCTCCTCCTCGGCCGGGTCGATCACCGCCGTTGCACGGGCCCGGTCGAGGGAATAACCCGCCAGGCGCAGCGCATCGATGCGCGCATCAAGTTCTCCCTGTGGGGCAAGCATCGGACCCGAAGCATCCACGTCGACGCGGATTGCGCCGCGTGCCGTATCGCTTTGCAGAGGTGCCAGATCCACCCCGGGCAGCCGCTCGAGGAGATCCCAGGGCAATGCCGCAAGATCCGGGACCGCAAGCTTGCCCTGCACGCCATCGAGGCGCCATTGCGCCCAATCCGGATCGAGGTCCAGCGCCCCGGAGGCCGCCAGTGTGGCGCCCGGCGCGTCTAGGTTCAGGCGCTCGACCGCAAGACGCCCTGCTTCCAGCGCGGCCCCTATCTCCAGCGTCAGTGCCCGACGCTGGCCGGCATCACGACGTTCGACCAGCTCCAGCCAGCCATCTTCCAGCCGCGCCCGGACGGACGACAGCCACTCGGCACCGGTCAGCGGCTGATTCCAATCGGGCAGTTCGGCATCCAGTCGCCCCCGACTGGCCAGGTGCACTGGATGCGCCCCCTGCGCTCCACCGGCAAGCGGCAGCGCGTCGATCTGCCAATCGGCGCTGAGGTGACGTTCGGCATCGAGCCGGCCCTCCAAGCGCAACTCGCCACCCCCGGCCTGACCCGACACCCGCACGTCGGCCTGGGTCTCGTCGAGAAGCAGGTCGATGTCCACGGCCTCGATCGACTCCCCGGCCAATTCGCCCGCCAGGTCGGCCACCGACAGCCGGCCCACGACCGGCAGCCAGCCGTCGGCCAGCGCAAGCTCGACATCGAGACCGAACGCGAGCGACCCGGGCGTGCCGGGCAAGGCCCAGGCAGGGTTCAGCGACTCACCCCGGCCGGTCAACTCGACCCAGCCCGTCGGCGACCATCCCGCCGTACCGGATAATTGCAATCGACCACCCAGCAGATCGGCGTAAAGCCGCTCGATATCCAGCGTCTGTTCATGCAGCCGCAGGCGGCCACAGAGTGCGGCCGGCACACCGTCGGCGCCCATCCAGGCCAGCCGAGGGCGCAGGCCCAGCTCTCCGGTCAGGTCGCCATCGACGTCGATCTGGCCGGACAACCAGCCCTGCGGATGATCGAGCAGGAAGTCGACATGCCCGATCATGGCCATATCCCCAACGGGCTCCAGCGCCACCGCCGCGCGGGCATCCAGTCGTACGTTATCGGGCAGCAGCAGGGAGAGCTCGTCGATATCTGTTTCGAGACGCGGGCGCTCGGTGCGGGCATCCAGCAGGGCCGCCAAGTGGGCGGTGCCCAGTTCATAGCGCTGCTCGCCCCGCACGACCACCAGCGAGTCGACTCGCAGCGATTCGACCTCCACCGCCTTCCCCTGCATCCAGGACGGCACGAGTCGTTCGGCAGTTTCCCGCCCTGCCTCGGCCGGCGCGCTCGGCGTTTCGGGCAGGTCGATCCGCCCTTGGCGAAGGGACAACTCGTCGACAAGCAAGTGCCCCCGCCACAAGGGCACCGGGTCGATCTGCAGCCGCACCTCGGCGAAATCCAGGGTCGCCCCCTGTTCCGGCTGCCAGGCCAGGCCGCGGAGGGACAAGCCCGACCAGGGCGTGCCCTCGACATGCTCCACTTGCAAGGCCGGCAGGTATGTCTCCGCCTGAGACAGCGACCACTGCACCCCTTGGGGGGTCCCTGTCAGCCACCAGATCGCACCGGCCAGCAAAGACACCAAGAACAAAACCAGCCAGCCCGCGATCAGCACCAGCCGCCGAAACCAGACCAGCGCGCAGAAAGCGTACTCGATACGTCTCAAAACGCGGCCCCCAAGCCCAGGTGCAGTCGTGGCAGGCCGCCCGTGCCGTCAAGCGGCTGGGCCACGTCCACCCGGATGATGCCCACCGGCGAACGCCAGCGCACGCCGATACCGGTCCCGACCTTCAACTCGGCGAGATCCGGGTCGGTATAGGCATTACCGGCGTCGACAAATCCGGCGAGATACCAGTCATCGCCCACGATCGGGTGCATCGCCTCGAGGCTGCCGGCCAACAGGTACTTGCCCCCGATGCGGGTACCCGCCTCGTTTCGCGGCGACAGCGACTCGTATTCATAACCGCGGACCGAACGATCCCCGCCGGCGAAAAAGCGCAGCGAGCGCGGCATCCGGTCGAAGTCGTCGGTGGCGATCATGCCGGCCTCCCCTCGACCGGCGACGATCCATCGACCCAGCGGATAGTAACCACCGACAAAAACCCGCGAGCGCAGGAAACTCGCCGCCGACAGAATGGGTTCGGCCGCTCCCTGCAGGGAGACGTCGAACACTACCCCGCGGGTCGGAAACAGCGGGTCGTCCAGGCCGCTGTAGCCAAGCCGCCCGCCCAATATGGCAAACCCATTGATCTCGGCGGGCTCGTCACCGTAGCGGGTCCGGTCGAGCAGATATTCGGTGAACAGTGCCTGGGTCCATTTCGCGCGCTCCTGAACCCATTGCACGCCCACAGTCGAAGACAGGGTGACGATGTCGTTGTTGTCCTCGCGATCGACACGGGCGTAAATGTCGTAGCGCTCGGCAAGCGGATCGCTCCGGCGCGGCATCGTGTAGCTGGTTTGGAGGCTCTGCTCGATCGCCGATACCTCGGTCTTCGCCCCCCAACGGTGGCCACGATCATTGACGAAACGGCGCTTGACCTGGGCACCCACGCGCGGGCCGGTATCGGTGGCGTAACCGGCTCGCAGTTCGTATGAGGTGCGTGGGCTGTGGCGGGTTGTAATCTCGACCGGCACTTCCAAGCCAACGCGTTCATCCAGCATAGGACGCACGGAAACCGACTCGAAATACTCGGTGCCGGTCAAGTTCTGGTTCATCGCCAGCAGATCGCGGCTGGTATACGGCGCGCCCGGGTCGACCCCCGTCAGGCGCTGGGCCAGTTGCGGACGCAGGATGGATTGCTCGATGGTCACCTCGCCAAAACGGTAGCGGGGACCGGCCTCCAAGGCCAGGGCTATGTCGGCGGAGCCGTTGGCGGGATCCACGCGAATCTCGCGGCGAGTGAAACGGGCATCGAGGAACCCGAGCCTTTTCACCCGGAGCAGCAGGCCGTCACGCAGGCTGTCGTAGGCGGCCTGGTCGAGGGGATCGCCCACTTGAGGGCGGTTCTCCTCGACGAACTGGCGCAGCGAGTCGATGGCCGTCACCACCGGGGGGAGGTCGATTTCTACGGTTTCGACCCGGGTGACGGGACCGGCGTCGATGTGCAACGCCGGATCACGGCAGTCGGCACGCTCGCTGATCGAGTGTTCGATGCGGGCAGTGAAATGGCCGTAGGCCTGCAACGCCTCTTGCGCGGATTCGACGGCCGCCCTGAGGTATCGCCGAATCTGGGCCGTGCTGGCCTGGCAGGAGAACGGCACGGGGGGGACGGACAACCCGACGTTGGTGATCAGGCGCACGTCCTCCAGCCCGGTAAGCTGCAGGTTGGGCGCAGCTTGGGCCTGAACCTGGCCCGTCCACAGCAGGCCCGCTCCGAGCGCCCCCGCCAGCCACCGGGCGATCCCGCGGCGCCGGCCAGATCCGCCCGGCGCCCACAAACTAGACCACCTCGGCGAGATCACCGTTGCGCTCCAGCCATGCCCGTCGATCGGCGGCCCGCTTCTTGGCCAGCAGCATGTCGAAGACCTCGATGGTGTCCTCGCCCTCCACCTTGAGCTGTACCAGTCGACGGGTTTGAGGCGCTAGGGTGGATTCGCGCAACTGGATAGGGTTCATCTCGCCCAGCCCCTTGAAGCGGGTGACCTGGATCTTGCCGCGGCGCCCCTCGGCCTGGATTCGGTCGATCAGGCCGTCGCGCTCGGCCTCGTCGAGCGCGTAGTAGGTCTCCTTGCCGATATCGACACGGTACAGCGGCGGCATGGCGACGAACACGTGGCCGGCATCCACCAGAGCGGGGAAATGCCGCAGGAACAGGGCCGCGAGCAAGGTGGCGATGTGCAGGCCGTCGGAGTCGGCATCGGCCAGGATGCAGATCTTGCCGTAACGCAGCTTGGACAGGTCGTCAGAACCCGGCTCCAGACCCAGTGCCACGGCGATATCGTGCACCTCCTGGCTGGCGAGCACCTGGGCGGGGTCCGTCTCCCAAGTATTTAGAATCTTGCCTCGCAATGGCATGATCGCCTGAAAGTCCCGCTCGCGCGCCTGCTTGGCCGATCCGCCGGCCGAATCGCCTTCCACCAAGAACAGCTCGGTGCGCGAAAGGTCGGTCGAACTGCAGTCCGCCAGCTTTCCCGGCAGCGCCGGCCCACTGGTGACCCGCTTTCGCGCCACCTTCTTTTCGCTCTTGATGCGCATCTGGGCCGATTCGATCGCGATGCTCGCAATCCGCTCGCCCGTTTCGGGATGCTGATTGAGATAGAGCGACAGCGAATCCTTGATCACCCCGCTGATGAAACTGGCCGATTCCCGCGAGGACAGGCGTTCCTTGGTCTGCCCGGCGAACTGCGGGTCGTGCATCTTGGCCGAGAGGACGAAGCGCACGCGTTCGAACACGTCCTCGGGGGCCAGACGCACCCCGCGGGGCAGCAGACTGCGGAACTCGCAGAACTCGCGAATCGCCTCGGTCAGGCCCTGGCGCAGGCCGTTGACGTGGGTGCCGCCCTGCAGGGTGGGGATCAGGTTGACGTAGCTTTCGGTCAGCCCATCGCCCGGCTCGGTTGCCCAGACCACCGCCCAGGACACTTCCTGCGCTCGGCTGCCGTCGGGCGCCTTCATGTGCCCAACGAAAGCCTCCGGCGGCAACACTTCCTGCCCCTTGAGGCTTTCGAGCAGGTAGTCACGCAGGCCGTCCTGATAGCACCATTCCTCGCGCTCGCCGCTGGCCTCTTCGAGCAGGCTGACCTTGAGGCCCGGGCAAAGCACGGCCTTGGCACGCAGGACGTGACGCAGACGCGGCACGTTCATGCGCGGCTGATCGAAATAGCTCACATCCGGCCAGAACGTCAGCCGGGTGCCGGTGTTGCGCTTGCCGACCGTGTCCACCACTTCCAGCGGGCGGGTGACCTCGCCGTGGGCGAACTCAATCCGGTGAAGCTTGCCATCGCGCTTGATCTCCACGACCAGCCGATCAGAAAGCGCGTTGACCACGGAAACACCCACGCCGTGCAAACCACCGGAGAACTGGTAGGACTTGTCCGAGAACTTGCCGCCGGCATGCAGCCGGGTGAGGATCAGCTCCACCCCGGAAATGCCGTGCTCGGGATGGACGTCCACCGGCATCCCCCGCCCGTCGTCACTGACCGATAACGCACCGTCCTCGTGCAGCACCACGTCGATACTGTCGGCATAACCGCTGACCGCCTCGTCGACGCTGTTGTCGATCACCTCCTGGGCGAGGTGATTGGGACGCGAGGTATCGGTGTACATGCCCGGCCGCTTGCGCACGGGATCGAGCCCGGTGAGCACCTCGATCGAGCCGGCGGTATAGTCGGATCTATCAGCCATAGTTGACACGTCTTGATTGCGGGTTGGAGGGAGTCACCGAACGAATCCGAATGCCACGCTTGCCCGGCGAGTCGTCACCTTGCTTCTGCCCGGCTCGTGGCGCGCGGAACAAAATTGTTCGAATTCGTTCGGGAGATCCCGGAGCGCGAAGCAAAAGTGTACACGCACCGACGCGGCAAGGCATTGCAGTATCTCGACCTTGAAATGCCCGCCAGCCGGCGCCATACCGTGCAGACCTTCCTAGATCTGTAGACAACCACTCGACCGAGGATGACCCGACCATGAGCGACAGCGAGCACGTCTTTTCCGTTACCACGCCGGAGTTTGCCGAGAAGGTGGTCGATGCCTCGCGGCAGACCCCCGTCCTGGTGGACTTCTGGGCCGACTGGTGCGGCCCCTGCCGCCAGCTCATGCCGCTACTCACCCAAGTCGTCGAGGACATGAACGGCCAGGTGAAACTCGCCAAGATCAACACGGAAGAGGAGCAGGAACTGTCCCAGAAGCTGGGCGTTCGCAGCCTGCCCACGGTGGTCTTATTCGTCGGCGGCGAGCCGGTCGACCAGTTCCAGGGCGCCCTGCCCGAGGGCCAGATCCGGGAATTCATCGGCAGGCACGTCCTCTCGGAGATCGACAAGATGCGCCGCGAGGCCCAGCAGGTCCGTGCGGCCGGTGCCATCGACCAGGCCATGGACTTGCTCAAGCAGGCCAACCAACAGGAGCCGGGCAATGTGGAGGTGCTGCTGGACCTCGCCGACCTGATCGCTGCCGAAGGCGACATCGAGCAGGCCTGGCAGATTCTCGAGTCGCTGCCCATGGACACCGCCATGCGCGATGACGTACGCGAGTTCAAGGCCCGCGTGGGTATGGCCCGATCGGCGCAGTCCGGCCCGCCGGAGGACGAACTACGGACCCGGATCGATGCCGATCCCAAGGACGTGGAAGCGCGCGAGCAACTCGCGACCAAGCTAGCCAGCCGCAACGACCTCGAAGGGGCGCTGGAGCAGTACTACCGGATCATGCTGCACGACCGCGCCTACAACGACGAGGCCGGCCGGCGCGGCATGATTGACCTCTTCGAGTTGCTGGGCAACGAGCACCCGCTCACGCGGCAGTACCGCCGGCGCATGTTCGGCCTGCTGCACTAAACCGTGGCCGGCATGCATCACCACCATCCGGCCCCGGATGCGATCGATCAGGCCGGGCGCGCCCTGGGAATCGGCATCGCGCTCAACCTCGGGTTTGTCATTCTAGAGGCGATCGCCGGGGTGTTGGGCCACTCGATGGCTTTGCTGGCCGACGCCGCCCACAATCTCGGCGACGTGCTGGGGCTGGTGCTCGCCTGGGGCGCCAACCGGCTGACTCGCCGGATCGCCAGTCATCAATTCAGCTACGGGCTGGGCAGCAGCACCATGCTCGCCGCCTTGGTAAACGGCACCACCCTGGTGCTGGTGTCGCTGTGGATTTTATGGGAGGCGGGCGTGCGCCTAGCTGACCCACCGGCCGTGAACGGACTGCTGGTGATCGGCGTGGCACTGGCCGGCGTGGTGGTCAACACCGGCACCGCCTGGCTGCTGATGAGCCAGCAAAAGGGCGATCTCAATCTGCGCGGCGCCTTTCTGCACATGGCAGCCGATGCGGCCATATCGGTGGCGGTGGCCATCTCCGGCCTGATCGTGATGCTGACCGGCCTGGCGCTGGTCGACCCGCTTCTGAGCATCGCGGTCAGCCTGGTGATCCTGGTGCCCGCCATCGGACTGACCCGCCAGTCGCTGCAGTTGATCCTCCACGGTGTCCCCGAAGGCATCGATCTGGACGAAGTGCGGGATTTTCTCGACGGGCTGCGGGAGGTGGTCGATCAACACCATCTGCACGTCTGGGCGCTGAGCACCCGGGAGACGGCGCTGAGCGTCCACCTGGTGGTCTCGCACCGGCCTGGCGATCCGGATGCCTTTCTGCGCCGCATCCAGCACGAACTGCGCGAACGGTTCGCGATCACGCATGCCACCATCCAGATCGAGAACGGCGACCAACCCTGCCTGATCGATCACCCCGACTGATTGCAGCGCCCTCTGTCTCAAAGGGCCCTATCGCAATTCCAGTCGCTCGTAGAAGGCGTCGAGGGCCTCCCGGGCACAGGCGGAATCCTTGTCGCCCCCCGGCGCCCCGCTGATGCCCAGCGCCCCGATGGTCGCGCCGGCCGACTCGATCTTGACCCCGCCATCGAGCATCAGGATGCCGTCGACGTGATCCATCTCCATGCGGATGTCCTCGCGACTGGCGCGGAAGTCGCCGGAATCCACCCCGGAGAGGATCACCGCACGGGCCTTGTCGGTGGCAATCTGGCGGGTAAAGCGTGGCGCGTGCGTCGCCCGCATCATCACTTGCGGGTCGCCGGAGGGATCGACCACCACCGCGGTGACCGCGTAGCCCTGCCCGGCACAGACCTCGACGCCCTTCTCGGCCAAGTCCGCCGCCATCCCCATGCCGATGCGCTGGGACGTCACCACGTCATCGGCACCATCGGCGTTTTGCGCCCAGGCATTCGCCCCGCCCAGGCCGGTGGCAGGCAGCATCGCCAGGGCGACGAGAGCGCGGGTGATGGCCGGTCGCTGATACGTGACTCCCCACATGGGCAAACCTCCGCTATGGTTGTGGAAGAGCCCCGAGCATAGCCGGTCACGCCACCAGGAAGAGGACCCCATCGATGACCGATCAGCGGATCGAAGACGCCCCGGCAGGGGAGCGGACACCGGATGGACAGGACGTGATTGCTCGGATCAGCCTCATCGCCCCGTTCGATCGCATCGATCCGGCAACACTCGAAGCGGCGGTCGCCCGGGCCGAGATCCGGCCATTGCAGAAAGGCGAGGTACTGCTCGAACCGGGCATGGGGCCACCGGACTCGTTTTTCGTTCTGCTCTCCGGGCGGGTCGAGGGGCTTGCCAATGGCTCGGATGGCCAGCCAGTCTGGTCTTTGGGGCGCGGCGACAGCTTCCCGCTGGGCGCCCTGATGGAGCGCCGCCCGGTCGGCACGCGCCAGGTGGTGGCCGAGGCGGGTGAGGCCTTGGTCCTGTCTCGCGAGGCATTTGAGGCATTGCGTCAGCAGAGTGACGAATTCAACGACTTCTGCACGCGACGCATCGGCCACCTGCTGAGTCGCCCGGCGATGAGCGGCCAGACGGATACGGGCGAACTTGGCGGCCAGGGCGCCCTGCTCGACCCAACCACTCCGATTCGGGCCCGCCTGGATGCCTCCCCGCTGATCCTCTCGGGGAACACCCCACTGACCGAGGCGGCCCAGGAACTGGAATCGAGTGGCGGCGAAGCGATCCTGGTTCGTCTGGACGAGGACTGGGGCATCGCCACCCTGCGCGATCTCGCCTTCCGTGGCCTGTCGGCTGACCGGCCGGGCACGACCACCCTGGCCCAGATCGCCACCCGCGACCCCGTGACCGTCGACGCGGACACCTCGCTGCTCGAGGCCGCGGTCATCCTGGCCGAACACGGATTCCATCATCTTTTGGTGACCGACAAGGAGGCCGCCGAGCCATTGGGCGTACTCGACGAAGGCAGCCTCTATCGGGTTAGCGTCATGACGCCCGGGCTGATACACCAGCGCATCCGCCGCGCCGAGGACCTCGAGCAACTGGCCTCGATACGCCAGGAGGTGCCAGGGATCGTGGGTGCGCTGTTGGAATCCGGCTCCGATTTCGCCCCGATCAGCCGCATCGTCAGCGGCATCAATGATGCCATCAGTCGGCGCGTGATCGCGCTGATCTTCGAGGACGCCCCCCTGCCGCCGCAGTTGAACTGGTGCTGGTTGACCTTCGGCAGCGAAGCACGCTCCGAACAGACACTGGCCACCGACCAGGACAACGGCCTCGTATTCGACGGGGCGATCGATCCGCAGGAGGCCCGCGACTGCCTGCTCCCCTTGGCGCAACGCGTCAACGAGGCGCTCGACGAGCTGGGCTACCCGCTCTGCCCCGGCGACATCATGGCGGGCAACCCGGAGTTATGCCTGTCAATCGACGAGTGGCAGCACCGATTCCGCGGCTGGATCGATCAGGGCACCCCGGAGCACCTGCTGAAAGCCACCATCTTCTTCGATGCCCGCGCAATCGCCGGCAACGAGGCGCTGTTCAATCGCTGGCTGGAGGGATGGCGCGAGCCGGCTCGGCGCAACAGCCGTTTCCGCCGGCAACTCGCCGCCAATGCCCTGCGGCTACAGCCGCCCCTGACCCTGTTCGGCGGCTTTCGCACCCGCAGCCGTCAAGGCCAGCGGGGCATCGACATCAAGACCGACGGCGCCACACCGTTCGTAGACGCCGCACGCATCGAGGCGCTGGCCCAGGGCAGTACCGCCACGCGCACCGACCAGCGCTTGGCACTGGTGCCCGAACGGGCCCTGCCGGCAGAAGACCTCAAGGCCGCCTACGAGTTCATACAGCGGCTGCGACTACGGCACCAGTACCAGCAAGTCGTCCGCGGCGAGACACCGGACAACCTCATCGATCCGGACAGTCTCGATGGCCTGACCCAGCGGCTGCTCAAGGAATCCTTCCGCATCGCCCGCAAGCTCCAGCAGCACCTCGCCATCGCCTACCAGCTCTGAGGGCACCGCGAAAAACCAGCCGGTCCCGGCGGCCGATCGCACCTCGCGGGATTGAAGACTGGGGGAAATCCGCCTCATTGCTTGTCGGAGGTTCCCTTTTCCCCCATCGATCCAGTAGGCTTACCCTGCGTCGGAATCCGGCGAGGTGGCGTCAACGCCCTATTGCCGAGGTTTTTCGACAGAGATGGACGACATAAAAACATCGGATTTCACCGATACTCGAGGAGCCACTTATGGAACAAACATCGAATCGCGCAGATTATTGGCGCGCCAACCTGAGGGTACTTTTCGGCTGCTTGGCCGTCTGGTTCCTGGTGTCTTACGTTTTCGGCATCCTGTTGGTTGATCTGCTCAATCAGATCCACCTAGGCGGTTACCCGCTGGGCTTCTGGTTCGCGCAACAAGGCTCGATCTTTACCTTCGTGGTGCTGATCTTCTTCTATGCCTGGCGCATGAACACAATCGACAAAAAATTCGGCGTCGCCGAAGACTAAGAATTCAGGAGCCTTAGATTCATGGACCTTCAGACACTGATTTACCTGGTGGTTGGCGCCACCTTCGTGCTGTATCTCATACTCGCCGTCGTCGCGCGAGCAGGTACCACCAGCGAGTTCTACGTCGCCGGCAAGGGGATCAACCCCATTCTCAACGGCATGGCCACCGCCGCCGACTGGATGTCCGCCGCGTCGTTCATCTCGATGGCGGGCCTGATCGCCTTCAACGGCTATTCGGCCTCCGCCTACCTGATGGGCTGGACCGGCGGTTACGTACTGCTGGCAATGCTGCTGGCCCCGTACCTGCGCAAGTTCGGCAAGTTCACGGTGCCGGAATTCATCGGTGACCGCTTCTACTCGAACACCGCACGCGTTATCGCCGTTATTGCACTGCTGGTCATCTCCCTGACCTACGTCATCGGCCAGATGAAGGGCGTCGGCGTCGCATTCTCGCGCTTCCTCGAGACTTCGATCGAAGTCGGCCTGTTCGCGGGCATGGGCATCGTGTTCGTCTACGCGGTACTCGGCGGCATGAAGGGGATCACCTACACGCAGATTGCGCAGTACGTGATCATGATCTTCGCCTACACCGTTCCGGCGATCTTCATCTCCCTGCAGCTGACCGGCCACTTCCTGCCGCAGATGGGCACCGGCGCCATGTTGACCGACGGCTCGAACCAGTACCTGCTGCAGAAGCTGGACCTGGTCCTGTCCGATCTCGGTTTTTCTGAGTACACGGCCACCCCGGACCTGATGAACACCTTCCTGCTGACGCTGTCACTGATGATCGGTACCGCCGGTCTGCCGCACGTCTTGGTGCGCTTCTTTACCGTTCCGCGCGTCCGTGACGCCCGGAAGTCCGCCGGCTGGACGCTGCTGTTCATCGCGATCCTGTACACCACCGCCCCGGCCGTCGGCGCCATGGCGATGTGGAACACCCTCAAGACCGTGCAGAACACCGACCAGATCGGCGCACCGGAGGGCAACCTGCTTTACGCCGAGCGTCCGGACTGGATGAAGAACTGGGAGATCACCGGTCTGCTCCAGTTCGAAGACAAGAACGGCGACGGCCGCATCCAGTACTACAACGACGACAACGAAGCGTTCGCGGCCATGGCCGAGGAAGAGTTCGGCTGGCAAGGCAGCGAGCTGTATGTCGATCGGGACATCATGGTGCTGGCCAACCCGGAAATCGCCGACCTGCCCAACTGGGTGATCGCGCTGATTGCTGCCGGTGGTATCGCCGCCGCGCTGTCGACCGCCGCCGGCCTGCTGCTGGCCATCGCGTCCGCCATCTCGCACGATCTGCTCAAGGGCGTGTTCATGCCGAACATCTCCGAGAAGAACGAGCTGATGGCCGGCCGGATCTCGATGACCGTCGCGATCATCGTCGCCGGTTACTTGGGCCTGAACCCACCGGGCTTTGCCGCCCAGGTGGTGGCACTGGCCTTCGGCCTGGCGGCCAGTTCGCTGTTCCCGGTACTGATGATGGGCATCTTCTCCAAGCGGATGAACAAACAGGGTGCTATCGCGGGCATGCTCTCCGGCCTGTCCATCACCCTGCTCTACATCTTCTGGTACAAGGGCTGGTTCTTCATCCCGGACACCAACATGCTGCCGGATAATGCCGAGAACTGGCTGTTCGGGATCAACCCGACCTCCTTTGGTGCCATCGGTGCTGCCGTGAACTTCATCGTCGCGATCCTCGTGGCGAAGATGACCACGCCGCCGCCGCATGAAATCCAGGAGCTGGTCGAGGAAGTGCGCGTACCGCGCGCCTCGTAAAGCCGCGCCAGCCGGATGGCTGGCCGAGAAATGAAAATCCCGGGCAATGCCCGGGATTTTTTTGTGCCTCCAAATGCCAGCACAAATAGCCGGCGGAGCGGCCTGCCCGCCGATCGATTCAGCGCCCCCCGGCGATTACCCAGCCGGTAATGCCGGCAAACATCAGAATCACACCGGCAGGGGCCAGCAACAAGAGGTCCATGAACTGGCGCTTGTCGTCGGCACTGGTGAACACGATCGGTCCGAGCCCCCCGATCACGCCGATGGCCGACATAACGGCACCAATCACCAGCATGGCCTTGGATACCCGGGCAAACCCGGGTTGCCGCGAGGGTGCCTCGAAACGGTAGGGGTCACCGATGCCGGGCTCGAACTCTTCCTCTGGGGGGTGATCCGGCTTCTTGTCTGGTTCATTCTGCATGGCGTGACCCTGCGTGACGTGGGGAAGGCCCTGAATCCTATCAGCCGGACTGGCCCGCAGTTAAGCAAAATCCGGCCTCGGCCCGTTTTTGCTAGACTGCCCTTACTTATCCGCCCCGGCCGACCAGGCCGCGGCAGACAGCCCCAAAACACAAGGAGTCCCACCGTGCTCGAATTCTCCGTGAAGAGTGGCGCCCCCGAAAAACAGCGAACCGCCTGCCTGATCGTGGGCGTATTCGAGGCGCGGCGCCTGACGCCTGCCGCCGAAACCATCGACCAGGCAAGCGACGGCTTTCTCAGCGCCATCACACGTCGCGGCGACATGGACGGGGAGCTTGGCGACACCCTGCTGTTGCACGGGGTGCCCAACATCCAGGCCGATCGTGTCCTCCTGGTGGGACTGGGCAAGGAACGCGAGCTCAACACGCGGGGCCTGGTCAAGGCAACGCGTTCTGCCGTCGAGGCCCTGCATCACCGTGGCACCGCCGAATGCGTGAGCCACCTTTCCGAGATCGACGTACGCGGCAGTTCCCTCGAACAGGTCTTGCGGCAGAGCATCGTCGCGATCGAGGACACGCTTTACCGCTTCGATGAACTGAAGAGCGACAAGGCACAAGGCCCACGCCGGCCGCTGCGCAAGGTCACTTTCATCCTGCCCACCCGCAAGGAACTGATGGAGGCCGAACGCTACGTGCGCGAGGCAACCGCCATCAGCAATGGCATGCGCATGGCCAAGAACCTGGCCAACATGCCGGGCAACCTGCTCACGCCGACCACCATGGCCGAACACGCGCGCAAGATGACCGAAACCCACCTGCAACTCTCGGTAGAGGTTCTCGACCAGTCGCGCATGGAATCCCTGGGCATGAACGCTCTGTTGGCCGTGGCCAAGGGCAGCAGCGAGCCGCCCAAGATGATCGTGATGGAGCACATGGGCGCCGATGCCGACACACCCCCGATCGTGCTGGTGGGCAAGGGTGTGACCTTTGATTCCGGCGGGATTTCGCTCAAGCCCGGCCCGGACATGGATCAGATGAAGTTCGACATGGGCGGGGCGGCCGCGACCATCGGCGTCATGTCGGCCGTCGCGGAAATGCAGCTGCCCATCAATGTAGTGGCCCTGGTGCCCACCGTCGAAAACATGCCCGACGGCAACGCCCTCAAGCCCGGCGACATCATCCGTAGCATGTCGGGTCAGACCATCGAGGTGCTCAACACCGACGCCGAGGGCCGGCTGATCCTCTGCGATGCGCTCACCTACGCCGCCCGTTACAAGCCGGCAGCGATCGTCGACCTGGCCACCCTGACCGGGGCCTGCATCGTCGCGCTGGGTCGGGAACCGAGCGCTGTTCTGGGCAACCACAATCCGCTGGTCAAGGAACTGATCCAGGCAGGCGAAACGGCCAACGACCGCGCTTGGCAGCTGCCGTTATGGGATGAGTATCAGGACCTGCTCAAGAGCAATTTTGCCGACATGGCCAACATCGGTGGCCGCGAAGGCGGCTCGATCACCGCTGCCGCCTTCCTGTCCCGGTTTACCCGCGAACACCACTGGGCACACCTGGACATCGCCGGTACGGCTTGGAAGACGGGGGAGGAGAAGGGGGCGACCGGCCGCCCGGTGCCTCTCCTGACAGAATTCCTGATGAACCGGGCCAGACAACAGCAGGAAGCCAACGATAGCGTTGGTTCGACCAATTAGTCGACGCCGCCCGCGGCAAGTCCCTGAGAAAATCCGGACAACATCACCCGTGCTTGAGGGGCGATGCAGATAAAATCGTGGCGGTCTAGGAACACGTCTTCCTAGACCGCCGGCGCCGCAAATGGCCCAACTTCTGCCGCCTCGTAACGGGCCAGCCCCAAGCCCCGTCCGGCCGGACAATTTCTAGTCGTTCGCGGCCGCCCGAGCCAAGTTGCGTCGCCGCTGCTGACGTTTGCGGTCAGGCAGGCTCTCGTAGAGACGCTCGCGCAGGGCGATGAAAAACCGCTCCACGTCGGGGATATTCACGCCCGGGACATCGAGCTCGGCAAAGGTGCGTGCATAGAGTTTCTCGGCACTGCTGCGGATCTCGTCGATCAGCGGCAGGGCCCGTTCGGTCAGACGGATGATCTTGCAACGCCGATCCGTGCCGCACTGCACGCGTTCGACCCATTCATCACGCGACAGGCGATCAATCATTGCCACGAGGGATGGCCCCTCGATGCCGAGTTCTTCGGCCAATTCCGACTGGATCAGACCATCCGGGTATAGCGACAGGATGGCCATGGTGCGCCACTTGGCCTGGCTCAGGCCATGGTGGGCCAACTCGTTGTCCATCAATTGGCGCCAGAGTTGATCCACCCGATGAAGCAGTACCGGCACACGGTCCTCGGCGCAAATGTCGAATGCGAGATCGTCTTCTGCCATGCGGGAATAGCCCTCAGCGGTGGTATCGAACGCCGCCTACCCGGCCCGGCAAATGCCGCGACTTGGCAGACCGCTGGGACTTATTCTGCCAGCACCGCCTCCTGCCTCCAACTAATAGCCTAGCCATACAAGCAGGCCATAAGCAAGAACGCCCCGATCCGGATGGCTGTCGGGGCTTCCAAAGACTGAGGCCCAAGGGCAATCCCATCCCGTGCCGGCGATGCGCTCGGTTATTCGCTGAAGATCACGTCCGCGGTCACGCCCTCGCTGGCAGCGAATTGCTTGAGGCGACGTACCGCCTCCAACTGGATCTGGCGAACCCGCTCACGGGTGCAACCCAGCAGGCTGCCCACCTGCTCCAAGGTGGCCGGCTCGTGTCCACGCAGGCCATAACGGCGCATCAGCACCTCACGCTGCTTGCCTTCCAGCTTGTCGATCAAACGATTGAGCACCTGCAGCACGCCGTCCTCTTGCAGCTTGTTCTCGGGGAGCTGGCTATTCTCGTCCGGGACCATGTCCAGCAACGAGAACTCACCATCTCCCTTCAACGGGCTGTCGAAGGACGATTCGCGCTCGTTGTACGACATCACCTTGAGTACGTCCTTGACGGGTTTGTCGAGATGCTCGGCGATCTGCTCGGGCCGCACATCACCACTGTGGTGCTGCGAGATCCGGCGGGCGGCACGGTTATAAGAATGCACCTCCTTGACCACGTGCACCGGCAACCGGACCGTGCGTGACTGATTCATCAACGCCCGCTCGATGGTCTGCCGAATCCACCAGGTCGCGTAGGTGGAAAAGCGGAACCCTCGCTCGGGGTCGAATTTCTCCACCGCCCGCATCAGGCCGAGATTGCCTTCCTCAATCAGGTCAAGCAGATCCAGACCGCGGTTGATGTAGCGTCGCGCCAGCTTGATCACCAGACGCAGATTGCAGACGATCATCTTCTGCCGCGCCCATTCTTCGCCGGCCTGGGCACGTCGAGAGTAGTCGATCTCTTGAGCGGGTGTCAGCAGACGCTCGGTTTCGACGTCCTTCAGGTAAAGACGCACCGGGTCGGGCGACTCCGAGTCCGCCACGTTGAACGTGCGGGCGAACTCTGCCGACTCCGTCCGAGCCGGACGGCGCGGCTCGCGGGGAGCCAGACCGGCTTTGTCAGCATCGGGGATCAATGCTTCGACTTTTTCGGGATCGACCGGGGTACTGCTGTCCTGGATCGTTGCCTGTGCCATGCCGTATCCCTCGCTCCGTTGCAGATGTGCTTGCTCAACCATGTGTACAACCTTTGCATAGCGGAACAAGGCGGTCAACCGGGGTGTATCGAATAAAACCACATTTCATATTCGATACCTTGATAACTAGCTGGCGAAATCAATACTGCGCATCTGCCGAATATCTGCTTTGACCTAGCGGATCGAGGATGGGTTGTACAAGGAGTGTACAATCGCCGACCTCATTCTCATGCCCGCGTTGGTCACGACCGGACAAGCACCGGCAGAGTCAGTGGTGGCGGAGCAGCAATGCTCCGACGGCATAGGAAAACGCAGGGCGAAGGCCGGAATGAATCAGGGAAGGTAGCGTTCGGGGTCCACCGGCTGCCCTTGCCGGCGTATCTGGAACAGGAGATGCCCGCCGCGATCAGGCTGGCGATGATCACGCGGACCGACCCTCGCTATGGACTGGCCACGGGTCACTTGATCACCCTCGTCGACCAGCAGGCTTTTGTTGTAGGCATAGGCCGAGAGCCAATCGGCGTTGTGCTTGACGATCACGAGGTTGCCGTAACCGGGCAGACCATCGCCCGAGTACACCACCCGACCGGGCGCCGCCGCCTGGACGGATGCGTCGATCTTCGCGGCGATGATCATGCCCTTCTGCGCGGGGGCACCTTCGGGGAAGCGGTGCAGGATTTTTCCCCGTAGCGGCCATTTCCAGGCCACCGGCGAGGCAGCCGGCGTTGCGGGAGCAGACGAACGAGACGCCGACTTGATCGGTGCACTGGCCTCCGCTGATCGGCTTGTCGAGTGCGAGGCACCCGCTGCCCCGGGAGGGCTGAGGCGCAAGCGTTGCCCGATCTTGAGGTGACGCGGATCGGCGATGCCGTTCCATCGGGCGAGCCGCTGCCAGTCCAGGTCGTTGGCCACGGCGATGGAATAGAGGGTGTCACCCCCTTTGACGTAATAGACGGGATTGCCCCGCTCCCAGCTGCGGTAGTCCGTGGGCGTGGCGCAACCACTCAAGACCAACATCACAACCAGGAACATCAGGGCCGAGACACAGCACCTCGCGTGCCCAGGCCCACACGGGCGGGACGAACATTGGCGAAATGTGGCGACCACCCCAAGCGCCCCTTACATCAACTGCCAGGCAAGAAAGACCGCCAGCAGAAGCAACACAAACAGCCATCCCAACCACTCGATGTAGCGGCGGATATGCGGCGCGATGCGCGGCCCTGCCCAAGCCACCAGTCCGGAGACCAGGAAAAACCGCGCCCCCCGCCCAACGAACGAGGCCAGGAAAAAGCCCAACGGATTCATGGTCATCGCGCCGGCCGCAATGGTGAAGACCTTGTAGGGAATCGGCGAGAAACCGGCCACCAGCACAGCCCAGAACCCCCAGCGCGAAAACCAGTCACGCGCCAGCTCGAATCCGCCGGCATATTTCGAGGTCTCCAACCAGGGGGTGATCGCCTCGATCGCCCAATAACCGATCAGGTAGCCGAGAATCCCGCCCAGCACGCTGCCCAAGGTGGCAATCAGCGCGAAGGCCCACCAGCAGCGCGGCCGAGCCAGCGCCATCGGCATCAACATGACATCGGGGGGCACCGGAAACACGGAGGATTCGGCGAAGCTCAACACCCCGAGAAAGGCCGGGCCCCGGCGATGGGCCGACCAAGCAAGGACACGGTCATACAGTGGGCCGAAAAGCCTCATGGGCACCTCATGCGAGTTCACCGGGCAACAAGGGGACGAACGAGACCAGATCGTACCAGCGGGTTTGATAGTCGTTGGCCGCCACACGAGTGATGACCGTCAGCTTTTGCCCCCCGCCCTGCTCCCCCACCGGGATGACCAGGCGTCCGCCAACGGCCAGCTGCTCCTTGAGCTCCGCGGGCACGTTGTCGGGCGCGGCCGTCACGAGGATGCCGTCAAACGGCGCCTGCGACGGCCAACCCTTGAAGCCGTCACGATGCATGTAGCGGATATTGAGCAACCCCAGCTGGCGATGGCGTGCCCTGGCCTGCTCCAGAAAGGCGCCGATCCGTTCGACGGTGAATACCGTCTGACACAATTGCGAGAGCACGGCGGCCTGGTAGCCCGACCCGGTGCCCACCTCGAGCACTCGCTGGAGACGGCTCTCGCCACCGAGCACCAGCTCGGTCATCCGGGCGACGATATAGGGCTGGGACAACGTCTGCCCCTGACCGATCGGCAAGGAGCAATCCTCGTAGGCGCGCACGCTCTGCACTTCGTCGACGAATGCCTCCCGCGGCACGGCCTCGATGGCAGCCAACACCGCCGGGGTGCTGATGCCCTGCGCCTCCAGCCGGTCGAGCAAGGCCCGGCGGGCCCACTGATAGTCCCTTTGAATCACGGCCTCACCTCAAACCAGCCAATGCTCGACGGCCGGCATGGCCTCGTGACGCGTCATATCAAAATGAATGGGCGTGACCGACACCCAGCCCTGCGAGAGCGCGTGAAAGTCAGTGCCCTCGCCGGCATCCTCCGCCTCGCCGGCGGCGCCAATCCAGACGATCTCGCGGCCGCGGGGGTCGGCTTCCCGGACCAGCTGGCCCGACGGATGGCGCCGCCCCAGACGGGTGGCACGAACCCCGCCGATCGCCTCCAGCGGCTGATCCGGAACATTGACGTTGAGCAGGGTGTAAGCCGGCAGCGGATGATTGCCCAACCGGCGGATCAGCCAGTCGACCCAGTGCGCTGCCGACCCCAGGTGTTCCGGGGCGAACGACTGGCAGGACACCGCGATCGCCGGCAGCCCCAGTGCCCGGCCCTCGCTCGCGGCCGCGACCGTGCCGGAATACAACACATCATCGCCGAGATTGGCGCCATGGTTGATACCCGAGACCACCAGATCCGGCATGGACGGCAACAGGCCCTTTATTCCCAGGTGCACACAATCCGACGGGGTGCCGTCGATCACCCAGAGATGCTCCTCCAGCTGACGCGGCCTCAGGGGACGGGAGAGTGTCAGGCTGTTGGAAGCGCCGCTGCGATCGCGGTCGGGTGCAACGATGGTGACGGTGGCAAAGCGGCTCAGGCGTTCAGCCAGCACGTTCAGGCCGGGGGCCAGGTAACCGTCGTCATTGCTCAAGAGGATGTGCATAGATCGCTCGTATCGATTCAGTAGGACGGGATGTCGCTGTGCATGTACGACTTGAGAGGATACCGCGCGCCGAACGGCAATTCAGCCCATCGTCTGCCTCGGCGCGGCCATGGCACTCGGCGCCGGCGACAGGCTATGATGCGCGCATGAACGGCAAATCACGCATCCATCCCGAAGACCGCGAACTGTTCCTCGACGCCGTCGGGCCGGTGGACCCGGTCGAGGACAGCCGCGTCGAGCCGGAACGGCCTCGGCCCAGCGCCCGGCCGCGGCGCGATCCCGGCTTCGACGAGCTGATCGACGACATGCCGTTCAGCGACCTAGCCGAGGCCCCCGAACAGGGCGAGCAGGTGCAATACCTGCGACCCGGCGTGCAAAAGCAGATCCTGCGCAAACTCAAGCGAGGCGGCTACAGCGTCACCGCCTCGCTCGACCTGCACGGCATGACGGTCGAGGGGGCCCGCGCCACGGTCTCCGCGTTCATCAAAGCCGAGCGGGGCGAACTGCGCCGCTGCGTCCGCATCGTCCACGGCAAGGGCTACCGCTCGGCCGAACAGCAACCGGTGCTCAAGACGATGCTCAACCGCTGGCTGCCACAGCGTAACGACGTGGTCGCCTTCTGTTCCGCGCCGCCGCACGATGGCGGCACCGGGGCCGTGTACGTCCTGTTGCGGCGGCTGCGACCCACCGACTGAACACAATCGCTCAGTGGGCCGGACGCGAGCGATCCACCTGGAACGGCAGCCGCAGCAGGTAGCTTCCCTGGGTGCTGTGAATGCTCAGATTGGCCCGCCAGTCGCTGCGCGAGGTGGTGCATACCGGCAGGATGACATCCTGGCGGTAGCTGTCATTGGCCAGCCGTTCGAGCCGATAGGCATTGATGCCCATGTCCATGCCGACCATCTCGAAATCCACCCGCATCCCGCCGACTGACTGGGCCGCCTCGCCCTGCGGCTCGACCTCGAAGGTGAACTTCTCCAGCGAGACCACCGTTTCCGGCATACGCACGCGAAACGCCCCGAGCCCCTCGATCTCTACCCGGCAGCCTTCTCCCTTGAGCGTACAGTCCGCCGGCATGTCCACTTCGGTCAACGATCCACTGGCCGGCGTGTCCATGGAAAGCTTGCTCGGCGCCCGCCCCCAGAGATAGGAGAGCACGCCGAGAATCAGCAACGTGGCCACCAGCCACCGGGCCTGTTCCATGCTCATCGGTCACCCTCCTGTCGTGGAAATCTCAACGAATGCCAATGGCATCCAGACATGGCCAGCCACTCACCAGAACGCCGAAATCGAGGCCACACCATGGCCACCACGCCGCCAAACCCGACCCAGGTCGCCCGGCACGACCCCGCCCAGGGCATAGACCGGCATCTGGGCCATTTCCACCAGCCCAGCAAATGCATCCCAGCCCATACCGGTCACCCCCGGATGGGTGGCCGTCGGCCGCAAGGGGGAGACCGTCACCAGATCGACGCCCAGCCGATTGGCCCGCTCCATTGACGCCCGGTCATGCACGGCGGCCGACACCAAGTGTGCTTGTTGCTGCCAGGCGGCCACCGTCTCGGCGGATGCCCAGCCGAGGCGCGCGTGGTTGAGATGCAAGCCGAAGCCTCCACCGAGGCTCTCGGGGAACGCCTGCGCCCCGCCGGGGTTGACCAAGGGCCAGTGCCCGGCGGCATGCAGGCGGTCGGCCAGGATCTGCCACTGAGCCACGCTCAGCGGTGTGTCGTCTGCCGGGCGCAGGTTGATCAGCATGGGCACGGCTAATTGTGCCAGACCCACCTCGATCCGACTGAACCAGGCCTCGGTCGACTGCCCGTTTCGCGGCGGCGTAATCGCCATGCAGCGGGGCAGCAACATGGCGTTGACCAGCCCCCGGTTCGCCGGGGGCATCGCCGCCAGCCACTCCTCCCGGCAATCCGCGTCCAAGGATCGGCGAACCAACTGCTGGCCTTCCCGGCCCGTCGGCATCCCGGTCCAGCGAGTGACCTCGAAGCCGACCAGGCGAAGGCGCCGATCGGGATAGTCCCAGGTCAGTTCGATCAGGCGACGAGCGCGGCGAACCTCGACCCCGACCTCCTCGGCCAGTTCGCGACACAATGTCTCGCGCAAGGATTCCCCTTTGTCCCGCTTGCCACCAGGAAAGGCCAGCGCACCGGCAAGGTGCCTGTCGTCGGGGCGAATCTCCGCCCAGACGCGATTATCCGGCCCGCGCAGCATGCCCAGAACGATATCGGTGACGGGGCGGTCGCTCACAGGATCAGGAACGGTATTCGGCGTTGATCCTGACGTAGTCGTAGGAAAAATCGCAGGTCCAGACCTGGTCGACGGCACGCCCGCGCCCCAGGTCGATGCGCATGCTGATCTCAGGCTCGGCCATCACCGCTGCGGCGTCCGCCTCGATGTAGTTGGGGTCACGTCCGCCGTCGACCACCACGCGCACGTCGCCCAGCCAGAGCCCCACCCGGCCCACGTCCAGGTCGTCGATTCCGGCATAGCCCACGGCCGCGAGTATGCGACCCAGGTTGGGGTCGGAGGCGAACAGCGCGGTCTTGACCAGCGGGCTGTGGGCGATCGCCTTGCCTACCTGGCGGCATTCGGCGCGATCCCGCCCCCCGCTGACCTCGATGGTGACGAACTTGGTCGCACCCTCGCCGTCACGAGCCAACGACTGGGCCAGGAACACCGCTACCTCGGCAATGGCATCGCGCAGGGAGGCATAGGATTCATCCTCGATGCTGTCGACGATCAGCGACCCGGGACGGCCGTTGGCCATCAGCATGAAGGCATCATTGGTCGAGGTGTCGCCATCGACGGTCACCCGGTTGAAGCTCTCCTGGGTGATCTCGTCGAGCATGGCCTGTAACACGGCCTTGGGGACCTGTGCGTCCACCCCGATATAACCGAGCATGGTCGCCATGTTCGGCTGGATCATCCCCGATCCCTTGGCGATGCCGGTAACGGTCACCGAAGACCCGCCGATCATGCGGACGAGCGAACGCCCCTTGGGAACGGTGTCCGTGGTCATGATCGCCGCGGCAGCACGCAGCCAGTTGTCCTCGACCGCCTCGGCCACGGCCGCCGGCAGCGCATCGATAATGCGCTCGGAAGGCAGGGTCTCCATGATGACGCCGGTGGAGAAAGGCCAGACGCCCCGCTCGTTGCAGCCCAGCCGGTCGGCCAGCGTGCGGCAGATCGACTGGGCCCGGGCCATGCCGTCCCGGCCGGTACCGGCGTTGGCGTTGCCCGTATTGATCACCAGCGCCCGGGGCGCCACATCGCTGTCGCGACGCTCCCGACACAGGGTGACCGGGGCGGCGCAAAAGCGATTCAGGGTGTAGACCCCCGCCATGGTCGCGCCTTCCGGCAGCAGCATCACGGCCAGGTCATCCTTGCCGACCTTACGCACACCGGCCTGGGTGATACCGATACGAATACCCGGAATGGGCCGCAGATCCCCGGGCGCCGGGGCCGTCAGTCCAACGCTCATGCCTTGATCTCCCGAATCGAGAAGCGTGAATCAGCCGCCCAGCAGCATGTTGAGCAGCTGGTTGGCCGAGTTGCCGTTGAGGGTGAGGTTGCCCTGGCGGTAGTCGATGGTGGTCGAGAGGGTCTTGTCGTCGATCTCGACCCAACCCTGCGCCAGCAGCGGGGCGAGCTGTTGCTCAACCACGCCCTCTTGGCCCATGGTGGCGGCCTGTTTCTCGAGCAGGGCCAAGGGCATGTGGAATTGTCCCTCGATCACCAATGCGCTCATCACGGCCATCCACATCATGGGATTGGGCTCGCCCTCAAACAGCCCCCCCGGCAGCTCGGCCGACAGCGACAGGCTGGTCTCGCCCTCGGCGGTGGTCGCCTGCATCGGCGCGATGGCCACCCGCGGACCGCGATTGAGCAGCTGGGGCAGTTCGGCGAGCAGCGCCTGGCCGGTAGCCTGATTGATATCGGCGCCACGGCCGGCCAGCTGCTGTAGGTTCTCCAGTCGTTGGACCAGCGACCGCATGGCATCGGCATCCAGGCGCTCGACCTCGAGGCGCAGGCTGGCATCGCGGAAGGGACGGTCGTCGATATCGGCCTCGCCGACCTGGTAGCCGAGCGAGAAACCCCACAGCTCATCCTGGCGGGCGGAGTCGAAGCGAATGGCCAGATCGCGAATGCGCGCCTCGCCATTGGACTGCTCGACATTCAGCTCGTCGAGCTCGACGCGTGCCTCACCGTCCCAGACGAAACCGTCGTCAGCCACCTGACCGGAGGCCGCCAGACGCAAGCCGTTGGCATCTAGGCGGGCACCGTCGTCCACACCCTCGGCCGCATCGGTCACCGACAGCCGCTCGCCATCGATGCGGTAATCGAACCGGCCATCGCGGCGAGTGTCCAGGGCCAGATCGGCACCCGAGAAGTGCACACCTTCCGCTTCGATGGCGGGCACCCGGCCGGTGGAACGGCTCGATCCATTCGGGTAGAGGGCCGTGCTCAGTCGCAGCACCGCCTGGTCACCGAACACCTCGTCCAGTTTGCGCTGGATGGCCGGATCCTCCGGGTCCCAACGAGTGTGGACGGTGGCATAGCGGCCGTCGAGCCCGGGCAATTGGTCGATGCGGTGGACGAGCTTCAACCGCAGCGTCTCGCCCTCGGGCAGATTGAGCCGCAATTCGGATTCGGCCTGCGATTCCAGATAGCCACGACGGTAATCGGTTACCTCCAGGCCGAGGGCATCACGCACCCCGGGGAAATGCTCGACGTCGTTGAGCGTGGATTGCATCAGATGGCCGGTGGCGTACGGAGCCGCCCCGAGCGCGGCCACCAGCACGACGGCCACCACGATAAACAGACGTTTCATTCGCTATCTCCTGAAAATGGATCCCGCCCGTTTGGCGACCTACAGCTTGCCGTGGCAGTGCTTGTATTTCTTGCCCGAACCGCACCAGCAAGGGTCGTTGCGGCCGATCTTGGGGTTCTCGCGGCGCACTGGCGGGGTCGGCCGATCTTCGGCTTCCCCACCGGTCCGGCCGACCGGCGCGGCCGGGGAGCGGGCCGGCTCGGCTTCCGGTTGATCGGCGAAGGTCGAGACCGACTCGTGACGCGTGCGCAGCTGGGAGGGATCGACCCGCGGGTTATCAATCAACTCGTCGAGCATCGAGGTGATGTCTTCCTGCTCCATGCCCTCCGGCGCGGCCACCTGCAGACGGGTGAGCGTCCGGACGATCTCGTAGTTCATCTCGTCGAGCATCTTGCCGAACATTTCGAACGCCTCGCGCTTGTACTCCTGCGTCGGGTTCTTCTGTGCGTAACCGCGCAGACCGATGCTCTGGCGCAGGTAGTCCATCGCGGCGAGATGGTCCTTCCACTGGGAGTCGAGCACCTGCAGCAACACGCCCTTCTCGAACTGGCGCAGGTTGTCGGCGCCGATCAGGGTCTCCTTGGCCTCATAATGGCGCTGGGCGGTCTCAATGATCTTCTCGATCAGCGTCTCGTCATGCAGGTCATCGTCCCCCTCCAGCCATTGCTGGATCGGCAGGTCAAGACCGAAGTCCTCCTTGAGATGCGCGGCCAGCCCCTCGATGTCCCACAGCTCCTCGAGCGCACCGAAGGGCACGTAGCGACGGAAACGCTCGGCCAGCACCTCACGGCGCATCGCCTCGATGATCGGGCTGGTGTGGGTGGTCGCCATGACGGCACGGCGCTGCTCGTAGATGACCTTGCGCTGCTCGTTGGCGACGTTGTCGTAGTCGAGCAGGTGCTTACGCATGTCGAAGTTGTGTCCCTCGACCTTGCGCTGGGCATTCTCGATCGCCCGCGAAACCCAGGGGTGCTCGATCGCCTCGCCCGATTTCATACCGAGCTTCTTCATCAGCCCGGAGACGCGATCAGAGGCGAACACCCGCATCAGGCTGTCTTCCAGCGACAGGAAGAAGCGGGTCGAACCCGGATCACCCTGACGACCGGCCCGGCCGCGCAGCTGATTGTCGACCCGGCGGGATTCGTGGCGCTCGGTGCCGACCACGTGCAGGCCGCCGGAGTCCAGCACCGCCTGATGGCGCTGCTTCCACGAGGCCTCGACCTGCTGCCGCTCTCCCTCGCTGGCATCCGACCCGAGATCGTGGAGCTCTTGCTCGAGGTTGCCGCCCAGCACGATGTCGGTGCCTCGTCCGGCCATGTTGGTGGCGATGGTTACCGCGCCGGGGCGCCCGGCCTCGGCAATGATCTCGGCCTCGCTCAGGTGATTCTTGGCGTTTAGGACGTTGTGCGGGATACCGGCCTTCTGCAGCGCCTCGGAAACGATCTCGGAGGCATCGATGGAGGCGGTACCCACCAGGGTGGGCTGGCCGCGGTCACGCGCCGCCTGCACGTCCTTGGTGATCGCCTCGTATTTTTCCTCGGCGGTCAGGAAGACCAGGTCGCCGTGGTCGATCCGCTGGATGGGACGATTGGTCGGGATCTGGATCACGTCCAGGCCGTAGATCTCGCCCAGTTCTCGCGCCTCGGTGATCGCCGTGCCGGTCATGCCGGCAAGCTTGGGGTAGAGGCGGAAGTAATTCTGGAAGGTGATCGAAGCCAAGGTCTGGTTTTCCGGCTTGATCGTCACCCCTTCCTTCGCCTCGACGGCCTGGTGCAGGCCTTCCGACCAACGGCGACCGGCCAGCGTCCGGCCGGTGAACTCGTCGACGATGACCACGTCATCGCCCTTGACGATGTAGTCGACGTTGCGCTTGTAGATGGCATGCGCCCGCAGGGCCGAGGTCAGATGCGAGAGCAGCATGATGTTGTGCGAGTCGTACAGCGATTCGCCTTGTTCGAGCAGGCCGGCCTGGATCAGCAACTCCTCGGCCTTGTCGAAGCCGCTCTCGGTGAGGAAGACCTGCTTGTTCTTCTCGTCGACGGTGAAGTCGCCGATCTCGTCCTCGGTCAGCGGCGGTTCGTCGTCCTTGGGTTCTTCCCGGGCCTGCTTTTTCAGCTCGGGGATCAAGCCGTTGATGGTGTGATAGGTATCCGAGGAATCGGCGGCCGGACCGGAGATGATCAGCGGCGTGCGCGCCTCGTCGATCAGGATGGAGTCGACCTCGTCCACGATGGCATAGGTCGGCTCGCGCTGCATGATCTGCTCGCTGGAAAAGGCCATGTTGTCGCGCAGGTAGTCGAAGCCCAGCTCGTTGTTGGTCGCGTAGGTGACGTCGCAGTGGTAGGCATCACGCTTGGCGCGGTTGTCCATGCCCGGAACCACCGTACCCACGGTCAGGCCCAGCGCGGTGTAGATCCGGCCCATCCACTCGGCGTCCCGCTTGGCCAGATAGTCGTTGACCGTGACCACGTGCACACCATTTCTCGTGATGGCGTTGAGGTACACGGCCAGTGTGGCGACCAGCGTCTTGCCCTCGCCGGTCTTCATCTCGGCGACCTTGCCCTGGTGGAGGACCATGCCGCCGACCAACTGCACGTCGAAGTGGCGCATGCCCAGCACGCGCTGGCTGGCCTCGCGGCAGACGGCGAAGGCCTCGGGCAGCAGCGAGTCGAGAGACTCGCCATCCTTCCAGCGCTGGTGAAATTCCTCGGTCCGGCCTCTGAGCTCCTCGTCGGAAAGGGCCTGGGTCTCCTCTTCCAGGGCGTTGATCTCCGCGACGCGTTTATGGAGTTTCTTGACCACACGGTCATTGCGCGTACCGAAAACCTTGGCTGCAAGCGATCCAATCATGTCCATTCCCGTGAAAGCGAAAAACCGCGCCAGATACCGCGCGGCAAGTTGTTCAAATGCGCTGAATCTTACGGCAGATCCGTGGATAATGATAGGCAGTCGCCCAAGGGGCACCGCCCGCCCCGACACCTCTCGAAGGCCCGTTTGATGAACCTGGAACGTTACCGCCAGAACAACCCGACGCTGGCCGGCATACTCGACCGCGTGGCCCTGATCCGGGGCTACCAGGCAATCGTCGACGGGCTGGTGCCGGGACGCTCGGGAATGAGTGTGCAGGTGCTCAATGTCAGCGAACAGACGCTGACCATCGGCGTCCCCAGTGCCGCGGCCGCCAGCCGGCTGCGTTTCGAGGCCCCCGACCTGCTTGCGCGGTTGCACAAGGCGCTCGAGGCACACCCCGGCGCGCCGCGCCCCGCGAGCATTCGGGTGCGGATCACCTCAGGCGGTGGCTGGGCGGGGCAGAAGCCTCGCGACCATGATCGGCCGGCCTCGCAGGTGGGCAGCCAGGCATTGCACTACTTGGCCGAGGCACAATCGGGCAGTGACCTCTCACGGGCACTGGAACGGCTTTCTCGGGCGATCAAGCCGGAACAAGACTGACCTACCAGCAGATCGGACTGGGCGGGGAACCCTGCCCGGCAGGCCGGTGTTCAAAGCATCTCGGGCAAGAACTGGTCACTGCGATCGATGGTCTGACCGGCCACCATGAACACACCGTCGCCGGTGTAGTGGAGGGTCTCGGGGTAGGCCGGCTCGGGAGCGACATGGGCGCGGACGACCTCGAAGACGAAGAAGTTGCGGTCTTCGACCAGGCGATCGTCGATCAGCCGGCATTCGAAGTTCGCGTGGCATTCGGCCAGGCGTGGCGCCGCCACGACCTGACCTGGTTCGGCGGTCAACTTGAAATGCTCGAACTTGTCGATCGCCTCACCGCGGGTGTTACCGATACCGATGACCTCGTCGACCAGATCGGTCGTCGGCAGGTTGATCACGCACTCGCCCGAGCGGCGCACCAGCTCGAAGCTGTGGTTGCCCGCCGAGATCACGCAGCCGACCAGCGACGGCGAGAACGCCATCACGGTATGCCAGCCCATGGTCATGATGTCGCGCTCGCCGTCACAGGCCGAGGAGACCAGCACTACCGGGCCGGGCTCGAGGTAGCGGCGGACCTTTTCCACCGGGAAGTCGACTTTCTGTTGCCTGTTCATGCCCGAACCTTAGATCAGGGACCAGGGGCATGCGAGCACAGCAAACAGGGAACCCGGCGCTGGCGACGGCGACCGTAGTCGAGATAGCGCCCAGCGCCATTAGCCATCTGGCTCAGCCGGTCGAGCACCATCCGCGCCATGGACTGCTCGTCGCCGCTGATCATAATTACCGGCACGCCGGCCGTCGCCGGATCCTGGCGCAGACGCCGCAAGGCGGCAAAGCCGTTCATGCCGGGCAGGATGATGTCGAGGAAGATCAGATCGGGCGGATTCTGCCGGGCCAGTTGCAGGCCCTCCTCCGCGTCCCCCGCCCCGACGGGCTCGAACTCGTTCTGACTGAGCATCCGGCTCAGGATCTTGACCACCGTTCGGGAATCGTCGATCACCAGAATACGCAGACCGCGCGAGGCCTCGTGGCGGCGACCCCGCCGACGCTCATTCGACTTGGACAGCCCCAGCAGGCTGCCCATCCGCTGCATGTAACCCATGCCATTACACTCCTTTGCGTTGTTGTACCGTGCCGGCGTCCAGTGCCGGCCGCCAAATCAAGAGGTCGAAAATGGCGGGAAACAGTCTTCCCTAGTCAAGCGGCAATGTCCACTGCCGGGCAGGAACCAACCGCTAATCTTTCATCCACTTCCCCTTCGCTCCATCGCCCGCTTGCTATCTGCGAGGCCGCCCAGGGGCGGCAGAACATGCTGCAATGAAAAAACCCGGCGGTTTGCCGGGTTTCGTTCCAGAAGCCAGTCCAGGCCGCTTTTAGGCTCACTCGGCAATCTGCGCCGCCGGTCGCGAAAAGGAAACCGGGGGCGGCTCCTCGTTCTCGAAGGTCACCATCTCGTAGGCCGACTCATCGGCCAGCAAGGTACGCAGCAGCTGGTTGTTGAGTGCATGTCCCGACTTGTGACCGGTGAAACTGCCGATCACGCTGCAGCCCAGCAGATACAGGTCGCCGATGGCATCGAGGATCTTGTGCTTGACGAACTCGTCGCCGTAACGCAATCCGTCCTCGTTGAGGATGTGCTCCTCACCGACCACGATGGCGTTGTCCACCGAGCCACCCAGCGCCAGATTGCGCGAACGCATCATCTCCAGATCGCTCATGAAGCCGAAGGTGCGCGCCCGGGCGACTTCCTTGACGAAACTGGTGGAGGAGAAATCGATCTCCGCCAGGCGCGCGGACTTGTCGAGCACCGGGTGGTTGAAGTCGATCGACATGGCCACGCGAAAGCCCTCGTGCGGATCGAAGCGCACCCAGCGATCGCCGTCGACCACTTCGACCGGCTTGAGGATGCGGATGAAGCGCTTGTGCGCGTTCTGCTCCTCGATGCCCGCCGACTGGATCAGAAAGACGAAGGGGCTGGCGCTGCCGTCCATGATCGGCATTTCCGGCCCGTCGATCTCGACCAGGCAGTTGTCGATGCCCAGTCCGGCAAGCGCCGACATAAGGTGTTCGACGGTGGAAATCTTGACCGCGTCCTTGACCAACGTGGTGGAGAGCTGGGTTTCCCCGACATTGAAGGCATGCCCCGGGATCAGCGCGTCCTGACCCAGATCGACTCGGTGAAAGACGATTCCGGAATCCGCCGGGGCCGGCTTGAGTGTCAGGCGAACCTGCTCACCGGTATGCAGACCGATCCCCGTGGCGCGGATGGTGTTTCGGAGTGTGCGTTGTTGAACCAAGATCGAAGAACCCAAGCCGGTAAATCCGGCGATTATCGCATGCGAGGGATTGGATAAAAACCACTGCCTGAAGACGAGCCGGCCGGCTTCCAAGGCGGCAGGCGACGGGTGGGCGCGAATCTTCCGCCAGCGTCGATGCACACCCCGCAAACAAAAACCCCCGGACACGTGCCGGGGGTCTTGTCGCTATCCGTTGTTCAGACCATCAGGCCAGCAAACGGTTCAACCGGCTGACGAAATCGGCCGAGTCGGCGAGCTTGCCACCCTCGGCCAGGGCGGCCTGGCCGAACAGCACATGGGCGATGTCGGCAAAGCGCTCGTCGTCGGCCTCCTTCTCGGCCTGTTGGAGCAGGCGGTGATCCGGGTTGATCTCGAGGATTGGACGGACCGTAGGCGCCTCTTGGCCAGCCTGCTCGAGCAGTCGCTGCAGGTGCAAGCTGACCTGGTCCTCGCCGGTCACCAGGCACGCCGGGGAATCCACCAGGCGACGCGAGCGGCGGACATCATCCACCTGGTCACCAAGGGTCTCCTTGAGGCGCTTGATCAGTTCCTCGTGCTCGGCCTTCTCCTGGTCGGACTCCTTCTCCTCTTCCTCGTCGACATCAAGCGTCGCCTTGGTCACCGACTTGAGGCTCTTGCCGTCAAACTCGGTCAGGTGGGCCATGAGCCACTCGTCGACCCGGTCGGAGAGCAACAGTACCTCGATGTCCTTCTTGCGGAAGATTTCCAGGTGCGGCGAGGCCATCGCTGCCTGGTAGCTGTCGGCGATGATGTAGTAGATCTCGTCCTGGTCTTCGGCCATGCGCTCGATGTAATCGGCCAGCGAGACCGTCTCGTCGCTGCCCTCGCCCTTGGTGGAGGTGAAGCGCAGCAGCCCGGCGATTTTCTCCTTGTTGCCGAAGTCCTCGCCCACGCCTTCTTTGAGCACGCGACCGAAGGTCTTCCAGAAGCCGGCGAACTTCTCCGGCTCGTTCTTCGCCATCTGCTCGAGCAGCGAGAGCACGCGCTTGATCGACCCCGAGCGGATGGTGTCGAGCACACGGTTGGACTGCAGGATTTCGCGCGAGACGTTCAGCGGCAGATCGGCCGAGTCGATCACGCCGCGCACGAAGCGGAGGTAGCGCGGCATCAGCTTGTCGGCGTCGTCCATGATGAACACACGCTTGACGTACAGCTTCACGCCGTGGCTCTGCTCGGGTTCGAAAAGGTCGAACGGGGCACGCTTGGGGATGTAGAGCAAGGAGGTGTATTCGACCTTCCCCTCGACCTTGTTGTGGGCCCAGGTCAGCGGCGGCTCCCAGTCGTGGGAAACGTGCTTGTAGAACTCGGTGTACTCCTCGTCGGAGATATCGCTCTTGGGCCGGGTCCATAGGGCGTTGGCGTCGTTGACCATCTCCCAGCGCCCCGGAACTTGCGTCTCGTTACCCTCGTCGTCCTTCTCGGTCTTGGGCGGCACCCACATCTGGACCGGGAAGTTGATGTGGTCGGAGTACTTGCGGATCACCGAGCGCAGGCGGAAATCGTCGGCGAACTCCTGCTGGTCCTCGCGCAGGTGCAGCACGATGCGGGTACCGCGCTCGGGCTTGTCGACCGTCTCGATGGTGTACTCGCCCTCGCCGTCCGAGGTCCAGCGCACGCCGTGCTCGGCGCCCACGCCGGCGCGGCGCGTCGTCAACTCGACGTGGTCGGCGACGATGAAGGCCGAATAGAACCCGACGCCGAACTGGCCGATCTGCTGGAGATCCTGCTTCTTGCCGGCCTCGAGCTGCTCGAGGAACGCCTTGGTGCCCGAGTGGGCGATGGTGCCGATGTGCTCGACCACTTCCTCGTGGTTCATGCCGATGCCGTCGTCATCGATGGTGACGGTCTTCTGGTCTGCATCGAAGGACACGCGCACCCGCAGGTTCTTGTCATTCTCGTAAAGGCCATCATCGGCCAGCGCCTCGAAGCGCAGCTTGTCGCAGGCATCCGATGCATTCGAGATCAGTTCACGCAGGAACACTTCCGGGTTGGAATACAGCGAATGGATCATCAACCGGAGCAGTTGCGTGACCTCGGTCTGGAAAGCGTGCGTCTGTGGTTGGCTCATGAAAGCGGGTCTCCGTGTTATCGCTCGGGGTTACGCGGGTTTCGATCCGATGCGGCGACGACCGCCAACGGCCGCCGTCGACGCCAAGGAAATGGGGACGGCCGGCGAGATTTCAAGCCGACTGAGTCAGAAAACAATCCGCATCGGCAGACCGCGAGCATCGAGGAGCGGGCTGGCCGGGAGGCACACGCCGCTGCCTTCGGCCTGTCGACGGGCACTCCAAAGCGCCGCGGAGGCATCGAACATGTCGCCCTCCTTCACGCGCGATCCGGCTAGCTGCTCCACGGCCGACTCGATCGCCGGCATCCCGAACACTCCGATCACCACGGCCCGGCGTCGGTAGATGCCATCGATCCGGTGCTTGGACGTCGGCAGCGGTTCGTCGTCATTCAGCGCGAGAAAGGAGAGCTCCGGGTGGACCTCGACCAGCCGTTGGCGCCACTCGACCCGCTCGCCCAGCAGGTCACCGAGGTCCCGGACCCGCGCGAAGAGATTCCAGGCCTGTGCCGAGACGCCTTTTCCCCGGCCTGCCGCGAGATCGGCGTGTGTCGCGGCAACCAGTGTCGGGCGCAAGGGCGGGGGAAACACCGAGGAGGCACGTGCGCCGAGACGCTGACGTGCCAACTGATCACACCGACGCGGATCGCTTTCGGACAGGCCGATGGGCATTGTCGATGCCCGCAAGGCGGATCCCGTCGGACTCGGCCAGCAGCGACTCGAGGCGCGGGGCGACCACCGCGCGCACCGCGCCGGAAGGCCCGGATGCCTCGGGTTGGGCAATCGCCAGCCAACCACCGGGGCAACCGCCGATCCCCGCCAACCAACCTGTGCTCATACCGTCAGCCTCATCACAGCGTTCATCGATCCGCGAAATGCGATAGCCAACAAAACAAAACCCCCGTCACCGGCGAGCGGTGCGGGGGTTCGATCAGTCGAACGGGGGCTGGATCAGCCCAGGCGCTCGCGGATGCGGGCGGCCTTGCCGGTACGACCACGCAGGTAGTACAGCTTGGCGCGCCGGACGTCACCGCGGCGCTTGACCTTGATCGCGGCGATCTGCGGGCTGTAGGTCTGAAAGACGCGCTCCAGACCCTCGCCGTAAGAGATCTTGCGCAGCGTGAACGCGGAGTTCAGGCCACGGTTGCGCTTGGCAATGACGACGCCTTCAAATGCCTGGAGGCGCTCACGGTCGCCTTCCTTTACCCGTACGTCAACGGAGACTGTGTCGCCGGGGCCGAAGTCCGGGACCTCGCGGGTCATTTGTTCGGCTTCGATTCTCTGGATGATCTCGCTCATTTTCCGCCACCTGTTATCAATCGCGTTTTCTGTTGCTGGCCGAGGCATCCTGTTCGCCACCGAGCCAGTGTCTTTCCAGTGCCGCCCGCTCGTCTGCGGTCGGTCCATGTTCCGTAAAAAGGTCCGGTCTGCGCCGGGCCGTTGTCAGCACCGCCTGTTCGGCGCGCCATTCAGCGATACGCCGATGATCCCCGTTGCTCAGGACCGTTGGCACCCCGCGGCCCTCCCATGCGGGAGGCCGCGTGTAATGCGGATGATCCAGCCGGTCGGCCTCGAAGGAATCCTCGACTACCGACTGGGCATCCCCGACCACGCCGGGCAGGCGGCGGGCGATGGCATCGATCACCACCATCGCGGCCAACTCGCCGCCCGAAAGGACCAAGTCCCCCAGCGAATATTCGACGTCCACTCGGGAATCGAGTATCCGCTGATCGAACCCCTCGTACCGTCCGCAGACGAGCACCAGGGGCGCTCGCCGTTCGGACCAGTCGGCGACCACGTGCCGATCGAGGCGCCTGCCCTGCGGCGAAAGAGCCACCACCAGCGGTCGTTCGCCGCTTTGCTCAGCCACCGCCGCATCGATCGCGCCGCAAATCGGGCCGGGCTGCAGCAGCATTCCCGGACCGCCGCCGAAGGGGCGGTCGTCGACGCGTCGATTGCGGTCCTCTGACCAGTCGCGCGGGTTGTAACCCCGCACCGACAGCACATCCTTTTCCAGGGCCGACCGAACCATGCCGCAGCGGTTTCCCGCCTCCACCAGTTCGGGGAACAGGGTCACCACCGAAATCTGCATCAGAAGTCGGGGTCCCAGTCGACCTCTATCCGCTTGGCAGCCAAGTCCACGTCCTTGATCACCTCGTCAGGCAAGAACGGCACCAGGCGCTCGCGGTCTCCCTCGACCACCAGAACGTCATTGGCACCGGTCTCCATCAATTCCCGGACGGTGCCCAGCACCTGACCGGTGACGTGCACCACTTCGCAACCAACCAGGTCGCGCCAGTAGTATTCCCGCGGGCCGGCCGGCGGAAGCGCGTCGTGCTCCACCAACACCTCGGCGCGGGCCAGCGCTTCCGCCCCGTCGCGGCCGTCGACCGAGGCGAACTTGGCAGTGATGCCCTTGGGCGTCACCGACAACTTGTCTATCCGCACCGCCTGGACTTCACCCTGCGCCGTGCGCAGATAGACATCCCGATAGCGCTTGATGTTCTCGGCCGGCCGAGTATACGGATGCAGCCACACCCAGCCCTTGATGCCGTAGGGACGGCCAAGCTGGGCAATGACTATCGGATCGACCGGACCGTTCGAGTCAGTCACAGGCCACTCGCTTGCATGTGACGAGGTGCCCGCACGACTTACTCGGCAGTCGCAGTCGCCTGCTTCTTGCTCTGGCGCACCAAAGACGCGACACGCTCGCTGGTCTGGGCACCACGCTCCTGCCAGAAGGCCAGGCGATCGAGGTCCAGACGCAGGCGCTCTTCCTGGCCACGGGCTACCGGGTTGAAGAACCCGAGGCGCTCAACGTAGGCACCGCTGTCACGCGCATTGCGCTTGTCGGTGACTACGACGTGGTAGAAGGGCTTCTTTTTGGCACCAGTACGAGCCAGACGAATCTTGACCATAACGCTTAACGATTCCTGTTGGATATGTGACTGCCAGATTGCGCCGCGAACGGCGTTTTTGGCCTATCGGCCAATCTCGCAGCCCCGGCAATGCACCGGGGGAAATTCAAGTGGCGCGATTTTACGGGTTTTTACCGGAAAATAAAGACCTGCACCGCAACGATTTACAAATCGGCGGCGGCGCGCGGCTGAAAAGGGCCTGATTAGGCCGTGTACGGATCCCGCAGAACGATGGTTTCCTCGCGATCCGGGCCAGTGGAAATCTGGTCCACCGGCACGCCGGTCAATTCCTCGATCCGGCGGATGTAGTCGCGGGCGGCCTGCGGCAACCCGTCGAGCTTCTTCACGCCGACGGTGCTCTGCTGCCAGCCCGGCATGGACTCGTACACCGGCACGCAGCGCGAATAGGTGTCGGCTGAGAACGGCGCACTTTCGATGCGCTGCCCGTCGATCTCGTACCCGACGCAGATCTGCACCTCTTCCATCCCGTCGAGCACGTCGAGCTTGGTCAGGCACAGGCCGGAGAAACTATTGATCTGCACGGCACGGCGCAGGGCCACGGCATCGAACCAGCCGCAGCGGCGGGCGCGCCCGGTGGTGGAGCCGAATTCGTGCCCCCGCTCAGCCAGGCGTTCACCGATGGCGTCATCCAGTTCGGTGGGGAACGGTCCGCCCCCGACACGCGTAGTGTACGCCTTGGTGATGCCCAACACGTAGTCGAGCTCCAGCGGCCCCACTCCACTACCGGTCGACGCGCCACCGGCGGTGGTGTTGGACGAGGTCACGAAGGGGTAGGTGCCGTGATCGATGTCGAGTAACGTGCCCTGAGCCCCTTCGAACATCAGGTTCTTGCCCTCGCTACGCATGCGCGCGAGGGTGCCGGGCACGTCACCGACCAAGGGGGCGAGTATCTCTGCCTGGGCCAGCAGCCGATCGAGGGTCTGCTGGAAGTCGATCGCCTCGGCACCGAAGTACCGGCGCAGGACGAAGTTGTGATAGTCGAGCACCTCGCCGAGCTTCGCCGCCAGCCGCTCGCGGTGGAAGATGTCCTCGAGGCGGATGCCGCGACGGGCGACCTTGTCCTCGTAGGCCGGGCCGATACCACGGCCGGTGGTCCCGATCTTCTGCTCGCCACGGGCGTGCTCCCGGGCACGATCTAGGGCCACGTGATGCGGCAGGATCAACGGGCAGGCCTCGGACAGCATCAGGCGGTCCGAGGCGGGCACGCCACGCGATTCGAGTTGCTCGATTTCCTCGATCAGCGCATCGGGAGCGAGCACCACGCCATTACCAATCAGGCATTTGACGCCTTCGCGCAGAATGCCCGACGGGATCAGGTGCAGGACGGTCTTCTCGCCCTCGATCACCAGGGTGTGACCCGCGTTGTGCCCGCCCTGGAAACGCACGACGGCGCCGACGTTTTCCGTCAGCAGATCGACGATCTTGCCCTTGCCCTCGTCGCCCCACTGGGACCCGAGAACGACCACACTCTTACCCATGGTCCAATTCACCCATTAGCTGCCAAGTTTGTGTCTGTCCGTTCCCGGTCGGCGCCAGCCGAGTGGCCCCTGCGGGAATCGATGCGGAGGTGGTGATCACGCGACGGCCCTGCGCGCGCAGCCGATCGACCGCCTCGGTCAGTCCGGGGTCGTCCAGGCGGGCGGGGGCATAGACGGGCTGGCGCGGCAGGGGCTCCTCGGCCTCCGCCAGACCCAGCAGGTCGCGAAGATCGAGCGAGAAACCCAGCGCGGGGCGCGAGCGGCCGAACACCTGGCCGATATCGTTGTACCGACCACCGCGGGCGATCTCGCGACCGATGCGCGGCGAATAGGCGGCATAGACCAGGCCCGTCTGGTAGTGGTAACCGTGCAGTTCCGACAGGTCGACCAGGACCTCGCCGAGGGCGCGCTTCTCCACCGCCTTGGCAACCACCGCCAGCCGCTGGAGCGCATCACGACCGGCCTGGTCGAGTACCGGCTCCAGGCGTTCCGTGGCTGCCGCCAGCGTTTCCTGCCACGGGCCGTGCAAACCGCACAGCGACTCGATCGAATCGGCCAGATCGGCCGACAGAGACCAACTGGCCAAAAGCTCGCGAATTTCGGGGACCGCCTTGCGGGTCAAGGCATCGCGCAGGCGGTCTTCCTGACCCGCGTCGAGGCCGGAGGCGCGCACCAGCGCCCGGTAGATGCCCACATGCCCCAGATCGAGGATGAGCCGCTGACAGCCGCCGACCGCGAGCGCCTCGCCCATCAGGGAAATCATCTCGACGTCCGCCTCGGGCGCATCGCTGCCAAACAGCTCGGCACCCACCTGCAAGGGGGCACGCGAGCCGCCCAGCCCATCGGTCTTGGCACGAATCACCGTGCCGATGTAACAAAGACGACGCTCGTCGACCGGTGGCAGGCTGTGCGCGTCCATCCGGGCCACTTGGGGGGTCATGTCGGCCCGCACCCCCAATTGGCGCCCCGATATGCCGTCGGTGACCTTGAGCGTCTCCAGGTCCAGGTCCTCGCCCGTACCCACCAACAGGGTGTCGATGAATTCGACCATAGGCGGCACGACGAGGTCGTAACCCCAGCGATCGAAGGTCTCGAGCATCCGGGCACGGACGCGCTCTATCCGGCGCGCCTGTGCCGGGAGCACTTCGTCGATGCCGGCCGGCAATATCCAGGGAGACTGATTACTCATGCGTTAGCTGGTTCGAATGTTTGGGTGAGAGCGAGTGCCGTCGGCTCGAAGCCGGACGACATGCCATGGAAACGATGCTCTCGGGCACGTCACGGGGCAAAACCCGGTCATTGTAAACGCCGGACACAAAAAACCCCAGCCCGGGCTGGGGTTCGTGAATGCTTGTGCGGAAAACGACAGTGATAGAACGCGGCGATCAGCCCCAGACCCAGAGCGCAAGCCCGACCAATAGCACTACCAGGGCAATGCCCCGCAATCGAGCGTCCGGCGTCAGCGCGATCTGGGCGACCGCCTGGCGATAAACCCGCGGGCTGATGAACGGCAGGGCCGCCTCGATGATCAGCACCAGGCCGAGTACGCGCAGCAGATCGTCCATCATGCCTGCACCGCCGCGCCCGTCATCCGCTTAGCGTGCCGGCAAGGCGGCGCCGGAAACGTCCGGCTGGTCCGCGGAAGCGCCATCCGGCGAGCGGAAGTATCGGAAGAACGGGCTGTCCGGACTGAGGACGAAGGTATCACCGCCATTGCCGAAGGCCTTGCTGTAGGCCTGGATGCTCCGATAGAAGGCGAAGAACTCCTCATCCTGCGAGTAGGACTCGGCATAGACGCGCGCCGCCTCAGCATCGCCATCACCTCGGATCTCGTCGGCCTCACGCTCGGCCTCGGAGACGATGACCACCCGCTGCCGGTCGGCGTCGGAGGTAATCCGCTTGGCCTGCTCTTCACCGCGCGAGCGGATCGCCTTGGCCACCGTGGAACGCTCCTTCTCCATCCGCGAGTAGACCGACTGCCGCACTTCCTGCGGCAACTCAATGCGCATGATGCGCACGTCGGTGATCTCCAGGCCCAGCCCGGCGATGTCCTCGTTAGTGGTCTCGATGACGTTGCGCATGAACAGATCCCGATCCCCGGACACCACTTCGGCAATGGTGCGGCTGGAAATCTGGCTCTTCATGCTGTCCTTGACGATCTGATTCAAGCGGCTCTCGGCCACCGCCTCACGCCCACGGGTCGCCCGGTAGAAGTCCGACGGATTGATGATGTGCCACTTGATGTAGTAGTCGATGATCAGGTTTTTCTTCTCGCTGGTCAGGAACCGCTCGGGCGGCGTGGACAAGGAGAGAATACGCATATCGAACAGGCGCACCGAGTTGACGAAGGGCAACTTGAAGTGAAGCCCCGGCTCGAAATCCGTCTCGACAATCTCACCAAGACGGAACTTGACGCCTTCTTGGTATTCAGCCACCTGGAAGGTCGCGGTCGCATAGAGGAACACGATCACGACGATGACCGGCAGCAAAAGCCGTGTGACCCAATTCATTCTGACCCCCTCGTACGCAGACCGGAACGGTTGTTGTTGGAGGTGCCCATCTCATTGGCGAAGCTTTGACTGGTGGACAGTGACGGCACCGCCAAAGGAGCCACGTCGCGACCCGGGTCGAGCCCTCTAGCGGCAGCGCCCTGGACACCAGCCGGCAGATTGAGGATGTTGCCCGAATTCGCCGGATCCACCAGGATCTTGTTGCCCTTGGCGTAGATCTCGCCGAGCGTGTCGACGTAGATGCGCTCGCGGGTGATCGACGGCGCGATCTGGTACGACTTGAGCAGGGCGTTGAAGCGCGCGACCTCACCCTGGGCCTGGTTGATCACGCGAGACCGATAGCCCTTGGCCTGCTCGAGGATCTGGGCGGCGTCACCACGGGCACGCGGCACCACCTGGTTGGCGTAGGCCAAGGCCTCGTTGATGTAGCGCTGCTCGTCCTCACGGGCCCGGATAGCATCCTCGAAGGCCGACTGGACCGCTTCGGGCGGCTGCACGTCCTGCAGGTTGACCGAACGCACGGTCAGACCGGTGCTGTAGGAGTCGAGCAGGTCCTGCATGCGGGAGCGCACTGCCTCGACGATCTCGACCCGACCGTCGGTCAGGACGTAGTCCATCCGGCTACTGCCGATGACTTCCCGAATCGCGCTCTGCATGACGTCCTGCAGCGTGCCGTTGGGATCACGGACGTTGAACAGGAACTCGACAGGATCGCTCACCGTAAATTGGCTGGCCAGGTCGACGTCGACGATGTTCTCGTCGTTGGTCAGCACGGTCATGCTCAACTCGCGGTCGCGGTACTCGTCAACGTTGACCGTGATCACGTCGGAGATCGGGTAAGGCATGTGCCAGTGCGGACCGGGGCCGGCCGTGGTGCTGTACTTGCCGAACTGCAGCACGACACCGCGCTTGCCTTCGTCGATGATGTAGATGCCCGAAAGCAGCCAGCCGATCAGGACGATCGCAAGGATGGCGAGGATACCCTTGCTGCCCCCTGCACCGCCCATGCCACCGCCGCCGAAGCGGTCTTTGAGGCGCCCGAGAGCGTCGTCGATATTGGGCGGTTTGCCACCCCGGCCGCGTGGGTTCGACCAGGGATCCTTACCGCCACCTGGCTCATTCCAGGCCATGGGCTTACTCCAGTGATTGCCTGCCGGGATTCGGCAGAGATAGGGTATTCAATGCGATTCGATCTTCTTACACCCGCCGCGCGGGTCGCCGCAGGCCGATGGCACGCGGAAAGACAGCGCTAGAGTGTAGTGTTCGTGGCCGATGACCGCAACCGGGATCACCCTCGGGCGACGCCGGCAGCGACCGCCTCTTCCCAGGGTTCGGGTTGCCGTTCGGCGGCGGGGTCGAGCACGAACGTCGCCAACGCCGGCTCCTTTTTCAGCAATTGTCCCCAGCGGGCCTCCGGCAGGGCGATGTCGAGATGCCATCCGGCCTCGTCGCATTCCTCGGCCATGACCGCGCCCTCGCCCTGCAGCAGGGCGTAGAAGCGGCCATCGGTCATGGGGATAAACAGGCGATGGTGCACCCCTTTGGGCTCCAGCCGCTCGACCAGCGCCTCGCCCAGTGCCTCAAGCCCCTCGCCCTGCTTGGCCGAGACCCAGACACGCACCGGCTCGTCGTGCTTGTCACGATCGACACGCACGCCCTGCTCCTCGAGCTGATCGATCTTGTTCATCACGGTCAGCCGCGGCATCGAGCCGGCACCGATCTCCTCGAGCACGGTCTCGACATCCTCGATCTGGCGATCGCGCTCGGGCGACGAGCCGTCCACCACGTGCAGCAGCAGGTCGGCCTCAAGGGTTTCCTCGAGGGTGGAACGGAATGCCGACACCAACTCGTGCGGCAGGTGACGAATGAAACCCACCGTGTCGGCGAACACCACCGTCATTTGCGGGTTCAACTCCACCCGGCGCAGGGTGGTGTCGAGCGTGGCGAAGAGCTGATTGGCGGCGAAGGCCTCGGAGGTGGTCAGCGCATTGAACAGCGTCGACTTGCCCGCGTTGGTGTAGCCAACCAAGGCAACGGTGGGCACGTCCGACTGCTGGCGCCCCTTGCGGCCCTCGGCGCGCTGACGCCGCACCCGGGCGATACGCTCCTTGAGCTGCTTGATACGCCCGCTCAGCAACCGGCGGTCCATTTCCAGCTGGGTCTCACCCGGGCCGCGCAAGCCGATCGAGCCGCCCCGCTGGCGTTCGAGGTGAGTCCAGCCGCGGACCAGGCGGGTGGCCAGGTGGGACAGCTGCGCCAACTCCACCTGCAGCTTGCCCTCGTGCGAACGGGCCCGCTGGGCAAAGATGTCGAGGATCAGGCCAGTTCGGTCGAGCACGCGGCACTTGACCAGCGCCTCGAGGTTGCGTTCTTGCGACGGCGAAAGCTGAGCGTTGACGATCACCAGCTCGGCCTCGTGAGCGGCGACCATCTCGGCCAATTCCTCGGCCTTGCCCTTGCCGATAAACAAGCGCGGGTCCGGGGTCTGGCGATTTACCACGCTCTCGCTGAGGATCTCGGCCCCAGCTGAGTGGACCAGCTCTCGAAATTCGGCCAGGTCTTCGTTGGAATCCACGGCGCGCTGCTCGACGTGCAGCAGCACGGCCCGCTCCCCACCCTCGTGGCGTTCAAAAAATTCCATCTAGTTTACTCGTCACCCCCATTGTCACGCGCCTCACCCTTTGGCTCCGGGTCGATATTCACCGGGCGGGTGGGCACGATGGTGCTGATGGCATGCTTGTAGACCAGTTGGCTGACGTTGTTCTTCAGCAGCACGACGAAATTGTCGAACGAGTCGATCTGGCCCTGCAGCTTGATACCGTTGCGCAGGTAGATGGACACGGGGATGTGTTCACGCCGCAACGTGTTGAGAAACGGTTCTTGCAGTGACTGGCTTTTGGCCATGGTGCTTCCTCTTGTTTGATTATCCGGCCGTTTTCATCGACCGGTCGGCCGTTCTCGGCGGCCTGGGATTGACGGGCCAATCCTGCCCACCGGAACAGCGGGATGGCATTCGATATGGGGACGTCAGCGACGAGTTCAATGCCGTCATTGCCATCAGTGTAGTGTGCCTCGGGGGACATCTCCGCATGCGGCGGGCGACCCTGTCCGTCCCATCAAGAGTCTCCGCGCCGGGCAAAGTTCAATATCAGCGACTCGACCAAGTCGGTTTGATCGGCATCCAGGGCCCGCCAGCCCGGTGCAGCACGCAGCCAAGTCCGCTGGCGCTTGGCCAACTGACGGGTCGCGGTGACCGCCTTGCGCCGCATGGTGTCGAAGTCGCAGTCGCCGGCAAGATACTCCCATGCCTGACGATAACCCACGGCCCGGATCGAGGGCAGCCCGGGATGTAGGTCACCGCGCGCGTACAGCGCACGCACCTCGTCGAGAAAGCCGGCCGCCAGCATGCTGTCAAAGCGGTCGGCCACCACCTTACGGGTGTGGGCCGTGGTCCGTGGCCACAGCGCCACCTGCAGGATGCGCTCCCCCTCCAGCGGCGAACGGGGCGGGTTCTCCCTCTGCCAGTCGCTCAGGCTGCGGCCAGTCGCCCGATACACCTCCAGCGCCCGACCGATGCGCTGCGGGTCGGTGGCGTGGATGCGCGCCGCCGCCTCGGGGTCCACTTGGGCCAGCCGAGCATGCATGGCCGGCCAACCCAGTGCCTCGGCCTCGGCCGCAACTTGCTCGCGCACCTGCGGGTCGCTCGCCGGCAGCCGGGAAAGGCCCTGCAACAGGGCCTGGAAATACATCATGGTCCCGCCCACCAGCAAGGGCAGCCGGCCCGCCGCGCGGGCAGCCGCGATCGCGGCTGTGGCATCGCGGCAGAAACGTTCCACGCTGTAGGGCTCGGCCGGATCGCAGATATCCACCAGGGCGTGTGGATAGCGGGCGAGCAGGTCGGCAGTGGGCTTGGCCGCACCGATATCCAGCCCCCGATAGATCATCACCGAATCGACCGAGATGATGGATGTCGGCAGGCGATCGGCCAGGCGCATGGCCAGAGCCGTCTTGCCCGAGGCCGTGGGCCCGGCGATCGCGATGATCGGTAGCTCGCCAGGCCCGGCGGCGAAAGGCGTCTCGACACCGCCCATCATTGTCCCCGCATGAACCAGCGATCGAGTTCCTGGATGCTGATCGCCCGCCAGGTGGGCCGGCCGTGGTTGCACTGATCGGAGCGGTCGGTGCGTTCCATGTCGCGCAGTAATGCGTTCATCTCGGCAACGCCCAGGCGGCGGTTGGCCCGCACCGATCCGTGACAGGCCATGGTCGACAGGATGGCGTCGATACGCTCGTCCACCACCGTGAGCGAGACCTCGCCCGCTTCCAGCGGCAGGCGGCGCAACTCGGCCAGCATGTCGAGCGCCAGTTCCTCGATGTCCGACTCGCGCAGCATCATGGGCACTTCGCGCACCCGCACCCGCTCGGGGCCGACCCGATCGAGTTCCACCCCGGCGCGGGCAAACGCCTCGCGCCAGGCCTCGAAGGCATCGGCCTCCTCGGGAGAGACCTGGATATCGACCGGCAAAAGCAAGGGCGCGCCACTCAGGCCCTGGCGGCGATGGCTGTCCTTGAGCCGCTCGTAGGTGACCCGCTCAGCGGCGGCATGCGCATCCACGATCACCATCCCGTCGCGGTTGCGGGCCAGGATGTAGATCTCACCCAGGTGGGCCACGGCGTAGCCTAGTGGCGGGATCTCCTCGTCGATCGGCAGGGACTCGGCCACGCCGCCCGGGTCCGGCATGCCTAGGTTGTGTGACTGCCCCAGCAGGGAGAGATAGCCCTGCCCGGCCACGCCCGACGAGGGGGGCGCACGATATGCCGGCCCGGCCTCAAGGGCAGCCGACGGCGCATACGACACCTCGGCATCAGTCCCCCTCTCCTCGACGCCGGGGGCAGCAACGCCGCCCCCCGGCGTGGCCAGCGCCCGGTGCACCACCTGAAAGAGGAAATCGTGCACGCCGCGCCCGTCACGAAAACGCACTTCGGCCTTGGTGGGGTGGACATTGACGTCCACTGCCGCCGGGTCGAGTCGCAGCGAGAGCACGTAGGCAGGATGACGGGCGTGGTGCAGCACGTCGGCATAGGCTCGCCGCACGGCATGGGCAATCAGGCGATCACGCACCACCCGGCCGTTGACGAAGAACAACTGCTGGTCGGTCGACGAGCGGGCGTACTGCGGGCTGGCCACTAGCCCGTGCAGGGAGAAACCGGAAGCGCTGGCATCGATGCGCCGCGCCTGGTCAAGAAAGCCCTGCCCCAGCACGGCGGCGATGCGCTGTTCGATCCGTTCGTCGTCGACCGGCGCCAAGTCGAGCACGCTGCGCTCGTTGTGCGTGCAGGTGAAGGCGACTGATGGGTTGGCCAGCGCCAAGCGCCGCAGCAACTGATCCACATGACCAAACTCGGTGCGCTCGGTGCGCAGGAACTTGCGCCGCGCCGGCACATTGAAAAACAGGTCGCGCACATCTACCAAGGTGCCCGGCTTGGCAGGTGTCGGACGCGGCTCGTCGACCTGGCCCGGGGCGATCTCCCAACCGTGCTCGGCATCCGGCGTGCGCGAGACCAGCCGCAGTCGCGAGATCGACTGGATGCTCGCCAGCGCCTCGCCGCGAAAACCGAAGCTGGCGACCGCCTCGAGGTCATCGAGGTCACGGATCTTGCTGGTGGCGTGGGGGGCCAGGGCGAGCGGCATTTGCTCGGGCGGCATGCCGAAGCCGTTGTCACGCACGCTCAACTGCTTGACGCCGCCGGCGACCACCCGCACCTCGATCCGGTCGGCACCGGCGTCCAGCGCATTCTCCACCAGCTCCTTGATCACGCTCGCCGGCCGCTCGACGACCTCGCCAGCGGCGATCTGGTTCACCAGGGACTGCGGCAATGCGCGGATTTCGGGCATGGGACTCCGACCAGAAAAAGTCGTCATTGTCACCCGCCTTATCCGGGCGAGACAAGCGCCTTGTCCGTTCAGAGCATGGCGTAGCGGGTGCCCTGCGGGGCGTGGGCAACGTAGTAGCTGTTCACGCCGGCCAGGATCGACTGGGCGATCTCGCGCTGGTAGGCACGGGTGCGCAAGCGCTGCTCTTCATGCGGGTTACTGATGAACGCGCTTTCCACTAGGATCGACGGGATGTCCGGCGACTTGAGCACGGCAAAGCCGGCCTGCTGGACCTGGCGCTTGTGCAACTGAGCGACGTTGCCGATCTGCCCCAGTACGCGGTCGCCGAAATCGAGACTGGTCTCCAGGGTCTTGGTCTGCGCCAGGTCCAGCAGGACCGACGCAACATCCTCGTCGTGGCCGGAAAGCGATGCCCCGCCGACGAAATCGGCGCTGTTCTCCTTGGCCGCCAGCCAGCGCGCCGCCTCGGAACTCGCCCCGTTCTGACTCAGGCAATACACCGAGGCACCCTTGGCCGAGGACAGCCGAAACGCATCGGCGTGCACGGAGATGAACAGATCGGCCTGGTGATCGCGGGCGATCTCGGTACGCTTTCGCAACGGGATATAGCGATCGTCCGAGCGGGTCATCACCGGCCGAAGCCCCGGGGTTGCGGCGATCAGGTCGCGCAGCTGCAAGCCGATATTGAGAACGATGTCCTTTTCGCGGGTACCACGCCGGCCGATGGCACCCGGGTCCTTGCCGCCGTGCCCCGGATCAATGGCGACCACGAGTTCACGAAAACCGTTCGCCCCCGACCGCAGTGCGGATTCCTGCTGCGGGACATCGGGACGCTCGGCCACGACCGTGTCCCTGCCGCCCCCATGCGGCAGGTCGATCACTAGGCGATGCTCGCCGCCGTCGGTGGGCGGCAGGATGATGATCTGGGGACGGGCCCGCTTCTTGAGGTCAAATACCAGCCGCAGGTCGGTGCCATGACGGACCCCCACTCGCACTCCCTTGACCACCGGCGAATCCGGGGCACTGGGCAACCCCACGCCCCTGAGCCGGGTCGAGCGCAGGTCGACGACCGCGCGCGCCGGGTTGTCCAGCAGCAGCGTGTCGAAGTCGACCGGCGCCGAAAGGCGAAACACATAGCGCGTGAAGCCATCATGGCGCCCGGCCTCGACACGAGAGACGTTCACCGAACGCGCGGCGAGCGCGGACTCGGCAAATGGCAGGCCAAACGCAGCCACGCCGGTGCCGATCGCCGATCGCAAGAAGCGCCGGCGGTCGGCATCGATCGCCACGGATGCGGACTGAACAGACTGGATTGGCTTGTTCATGTTTCCACCTCTGGCAACACAGCCCCAAGATCATGTCGCGAGGACACGGTAAACACAGTGTGCGCCAAATCGGGTTTTTTTCAACAAATGCAATCAGATACAACCAACTCCTGAGGCGGATACGAGGTTGGCATTTACCAAATATGGCGGCATTGAAAAAGAAAAACCACAACATGGTGTGGTTTCGAGGTGTTGAAAAAAGACAACAGACCATCCGGAGCGAATGGCGGTCAGTGGCCCGACACGCGCCGAAGCCAGTCCGCACCCGCCGGGGTGACGGCCGAGAGGGTCACGTCGCGGCACTCCGGCTCGGCCGGGTCACCTCGGAGAAACAGACGCAGGTCGGCGCTCAGTTCGCCCCCGGCCTGGCTGAGCCACTCGACCAGTAGCAGCGCCTGGTCGATTTCGTCGCGCACGCCGAGGTAATCCAGTTCCTCGGGGTCGCCAAGGCGATAGAGATCCAGGTGCAGCACCTGTTCCGGTCCCGCGGGTTGGTCGATGACGTAGGGCTCGACCAGGGTGTAGGTGGGACTGCGAATGGTGCCCGTCACCCCCAGCGAACGCAGGAACGCTCGGGCGAACGTGGACTTGCCGGCACCCAGCTCGCCTTCCAGCGACAGGATGCCCGAGATAGGCGCCTGGGCGGCCAGTTGGCCGGCCAACGTTTCGACCGCGGCCTGATCGAGACGCGGGTATACCACCTCCCCGCTCATGACGCGCTCTGCCCATCTTCGGCCCCGGCCAACCGCCAGGGCGATGTGCCGGGGCGCAGATGACCATTGATCAGGGCGCGGATCAACGCCGGCAGGTCACCGGCCGCCGCACCCCAACTGCCATGGGCATCCGCCTCCAGTTCGCCGGCAACGGCATGGACGCTGACCGCCCCTTCCACCGCCGCGGCCATCGGCAACCCCATGCCCAGCAGGGCCGCGATCAGGCCACTGAGGACATCACCACTGCCCGCGGTGGCCAGTGCCGGTCCGCCGCACTGGCAAGCGGACAGACGATCACCCTCGGCCAGCACGCTGCCCGCCCCCTTTAGCACCACGGCACAACCGTAGGATGCGGCAAGCCGGCGGGCAGCGGCCAGGCGGTCGAGATTGATCTCGTCGACACGACACTCGAGCAAGCCGGCGGCCTCGCCAGGATGTGGTGTCATCACCGCCTCGCGGTTCTCCAGCGAGCGCGGGCCGAGCAGGCGCAAGGCATCGGCATCCACCACCATCGGCACCGGGCAGTCTCGCAGGCCGCGCCATAGCTCCATCGCCCAGGTATCGCGCCCCAGCCCCGGGCCGATCGCCACGGCGGTCGCCTCACCCAGCAAGCGCAACAATTCACGCTGGGATTCCACACCGTGGACGATCAACTCCGGGCGGCCGATGTTCAGAGTGGCGGCATGGGCCGGGTGGGTGGCGACGATTACCTTGCCTGCCCCACCCCGCAGTGCCGCCTCGGCCGCCAGCCGGGCCGCGCCGGGCATGCCGCGATTTCCCGCCACCACTAGCACGGTGCCGAAGGTGCCCTTGTGCCCATCCGCCGGCCGGGGTGACAAGCGCCAGCCACCGTGCAACAGGTTCACCGCCCCATCCACTGGTCCGGGGGCATCCGTCAGCGGCCGCCCCAGGTCGGCCAGCACGCGCTCGCCGCAGGCCGCTACCCCACCCCCAGTCACCTGGCCGATCTTGCAGCCCAGGAAGGTGACGGTGAGGTCGGCATGCAAGGTCAGCGGGTCGACGGACCCGGTGTCGCAATGCAGGCCCGAGGGGGTATCGACGGCCAGGACCCCCGGACGATGCGCCCCCCGCCGGTCGAGCCTCTCGGCCAGCCGTTGCATGAATGCAGCGGCCGTGCCCTCGATCGATCCTGACAGCCCGATACCGAACAGCGCGTCGACAACCACCTCGGCCGCATCCAGCGCGGCGCCCACCACATCGGCCTGGTGGCGGACCTCGATCGAGGACCACTCCTGGCGCAATGCCGACCAGGCCTGCGCCGCGCTCTGCCGGAATTCCGGCTGTTTCCAGCCGAGCAAGTCCACCTCCAGGCCCGCCCGGTGGGCGAGTCGGGCAATCACCAGCCCATCGCCGCCGTTTTGCCCGGGACCGACCAGCACGGCGATGCGTCGCACGCCGGGCCAGTGACGTTGCAGCTGATCGAAAGCCGCCGCGCCGGCCCGCTCCATCAACCCGTAGGGCTCGACGCCACCGGCAAACAGCGCCTGCTCGTGGGCCACGATCGCCTCGACCGGGTACGCCCGACGCAATGGCGCGGCCACCTCGTCACGAAGCACGCGGGGCGGGGCATGATGGCGAGGGTCTGGCATGGGATTAGCCGAGGATGTCGGGGCGGGGCAAGAACCCCAGGGCATCGAAGACGCGATTGAGCGTCGGGCGCGCCCGGGCAGCGGCCCGCTCGGCGCCCTGGGCGAGGATGGCATCGAGACCCGCCTCGTCGGCGCGGATATCGCGGTAGCGGGCCGTGATCGGCTCCAGGTGGGCGATCACCGCCTCGCCGGTCTCGATCTTGAGCTTGCCATAGCCCTCCCCGGCCAGGCGTCGTTCGATCGACTCGATCGACTCGCCCCCAAAGATCGACAGCAGGGTGAGCAGATTCGAGACCCCCGGCTTGTTTTCCGGGTCGAACCGGATGTCCATGTCCGAATCGGTCACCGCCTTCTTGAACTTCTTGAGGATCTTCTTCGGCTCGTCGAGCAGGGCCACGTAGCTGGCCTCGCTGGGATCGGACTTCGACATCTTGGCAGTCGGGTCCTGCAGCGACATGACCCGGGCGCCGGCCTCGGCGATAAACGGCTCAGGCACCGTGAGGACATCCCCGTAGAGCTTGTTGAAGCGCGTGGCCAGATCGCGGGTGAGCTCCAGGTGCTGCTTCTGGTCGGCGCCCACCGGCACGTGCGTGGCCTGATAGAGCAGGATGTCTGCGGCCATCAACACGGGGTAGTCGAACAGCCCGGCGTTGATATTGGCCTGGTGGCGCTGCGACTTGTCCTTGAACTGCGTCATGCGCTCGAGCTCGCCCATGTAGGTGTAGCAGTTGAGCACCCAACCCAGCTCGGCGTGCGCGGGCACGTGCGACTGGACGAACAGGGTGCTCTTGTCCGGGTCGAGGCCGCAGGCCAGGTACAGCGCCAGGAAGTCGTAGCAGCGCGCACGGAATTCCTTGGGGTCCTGGCGGACCGTGATCGCGTGCAGGTCGACCAGCATGAACAGCGCGTCGTGACTGTCCTGCATCTTGACCCAGTTGCGGATGGCGCCGACGTAATGACTGATCAGCAACTGACCGGAAGGCTGGATGCCGGAAAGGACCACCGGCGGCTTGTCTTGACTTGGCATAGGCTTGTCGTTGGCTGTCATGCGTGGGTTGCGGGTCGATCGATGCACACACGACGGGGCCGTGCGCGGCGGCCATCATAGCAAAGGCCACCGCCGAACATCTCGGCAGGCCGGTCGGAACCGACCCCGGAGGTGATCACCGATGAAAGCGATTCTCTTCGACATGGACGGCGTGCTCTACGAGGGCGAGCGCCCTGTCCCGGGCGCGGCACGGACTCTCGGCTGGTGCCGGGAGCATGCGATCCCATTCCGCTTCCTGACCAACACCACCTCCCGACCACGGGAGGCACTGGTCGAAAAACTCGCCGGCATGGACATCCGGGCCGCCGTCGACGAGATCGTCACGCCGCCGGTCGCCGCGAGCGACTGGCTGCGCCGCCATGCCGACAGGCCGGTGGTGGCATTCGTCCCCGAGCGGACCCGGGCGGAGTTCGCCGACCTGCCGTTCGCGCCGCCCCACGCCGACCGCGCCGGGGCCGTGGTGGTCGGCGATCTGGGCCAGGGCTGGGATTTCGACACCCTCAACCGCGCCTTCCGCCTGCTCTTCGAGCACCCCGGCACCCCGCTGGTGGCACTCGGCCTAACCCGCTACTGGCAGGCCGAGGACGGCCCACGGCTGGATGCCGGACCCTTCGTTCGTGCACTGGAATATGCCCTAGGCATCGAGGCTGTGGTCATGGGCAAGCCGGGCCGTTCGTTTTTCGACGCGGCACTGAAGACGCTGGGCGTCGAGCCGTCAGAGGCGGTGATGATCGGGGATGACATCCGCAGCGATGTCGATGCCGCGATGCAGGCCGGCTTGCGGGCCATTCAGGTGCGCACTGGCAAGTTCCGGGAAAGCGACCTCGACCTCGGCATCCGCCCGACCGCCGTGATCGACAGCATCGCCGACCTGCCGACATGGTGGGAACGCCATCCGCCAGATCGCGGAGCCCCCTCGAACCGGCCCAGGCACCCCTGAGCGGTTGGCCATCAAGGAAAGGCATCGCAGGCCCGTCGCCGAGCATGCGCCATGCATCGGCAGCGAGAGAGAACGTTTTCCGTCACCCCCTACTCGCCTTTAACCGCACGACGGACGGCCGCGATGCATGACGCCGGGCGCTCGCAGTGAATGGCATGCAGGCCTTCGCTCCGGGCACGCATTACGTGATCCTCGCTGTCGTCGACGAACAGGGCAACAGACGGACGGCACCCCAACTCCTTCAGCACATCGCGGAAAAGGCTGGCGTCGCGCTTGCCCTTGCCGAGGTAGTAGCTGTTGAACACGCGATCGAAGTGGCGATAGATCCCGTCGCGCCGGTCGATCTCGTCCAGCCAGTGCGTCTGGTCGGAGAGGATGGCCACGGTCTTCCCGCTCGCGCTCAATTCATCGACCAGATCGAGCATCTCCGGTCGGACGACGAAACCGCGCATGACCTCGGCGCGAAAGGAGTCGAACGTCTCCGGAAAGGTCACCTTGTCCTGCAAGGCGCGCCAGAAGTCCGCTTCCCCGCCCCGCCCGAGCACGAAGCCGGACTCATAGACCGCATCCATGGCCAATCGAGGCAGCATCTCCGGGTCAAGGCCGTGACGGTGCGCCACATCCACCAACGCCCGACGAAACCCTTCCTCGGCAATCACCCCGCCAAAATCGAACAGCACACAACGGATGCCCTGCTTCGCCATTTCACGCCCTCCCGGTTGACCCGCCAACCCGCTGCCGCATGCCATGCCCGCCGGCGCGACTGCCGCAAAAAATACCATGAGCGGTGCCCAGCCCCGGCTTGGCGCATCGGCGCGACAACGAGCGGCGCATGGTGTGCCCCTGTCGTTCCTTGTCGCGACCATTGCGGTGCCGACCATCCTGTGGTTCTGGCCGCTCTAGGAAAGCCCTGATTGACAATCCACCACGATGCTTGCCAAGCCGGGACGGTTCTCTTATCATACGCGGCCTTTGAATTGACCTGCCCGCGTGCCGGCCGCCTGGAAGGCCAGACTCTTCGGTACGCGCGCCAACCAGACGAGTCGCTCAGGAGACAATCATGGCCCGAGTTTGCCAAGTAACCGGGAAGCGCCCGGCGGTCGGTAACAACGTATCGCACGCGAACAACAAGAGCCGGCGTCGGTTCCTGCCCAACCTGCACAAGAAGCGGTTCTGGGTAGAGAGCGAGCGGCGGTTTGTCAGCCTGCGTGTTTCCAGCCACGGCCTGCGCACGATCGACAAGGTCGGCATCGAGACGGTCATCGCCAAGATGCGTTTGCGCGGCGAGAAGGTCTGAACACCGCTCACCAAATACGTAAATAGGTAAAACGACATGCGCGATAAGATCCGACTGGTATCCTCCGCTGGCACCGGCCACTTCTACACGACCGACAAGAACAAGCGCAACATGCCGGAGAAGATGCAGATCAAGAAGTATGATCCGGTAGTACGCAAGCACGTGATCTACAAGGAAGCCAAGATCAAGTAAGCCGTGGTCGCTCGACCGGGAAACCCGGTGGAGCGCAGCACGTTACTGATCGGCCCGAGACGGACCCCGCGAGGAATCTCCCCGCGGGGTTTCTTCATGTCGAGTCAACAATCGGGAGCCTCGCTATGCCCGAACTCCCCGAGGTCGAGACCACTCGCCGCGGCATTGAGCCCCACGTGGCCGGCCAGCGCATTAAGAGCGTGACCGTGCGCGATCCGCGCCTGCGCTGGCCGGTGCGTGACGACTTGGCCACTTTTCTGGCCGATCGCCCCGTGGAGGCGGTGGAACGCCGCGCCAAGTACCTGCTGCTTCGGCTCGACCACGGCGACCGGGTGCTCATCCACCTGGGCATGTCCGGCAACCTGCGCCTCGACGACCCGGCCAACCCGCCGCGCAAGCACGATCACGTCGAGTGGCAACTGGACACCGGCAAGGCCCTGCGCCTGCATGACCCCCGCCGCTTTGGCGCGGTGCTCACCGACCGGGTCGACACCCCACACGAGCGCCTGGCCAGCCTGGGCCCCGAACCGCTCGACCCGGCCTTCGACGGCCCGTACCTAGCCGAGCGGCTGGCCGGCCGGCGGGTGGCGATCAAGCAGGCGATCATGAATGCCGCCATCGTGGTGGGCGTGGGCAATATCTACGCCTCGGAGGCACTATTCCTGGCCGGTCTCCACCCACGCCGACCGGCCGGCAGCCTTGCCCCGGCGGAGTGCGCGACCCTCGCCGAAGCGATTCGCCAAGTGCTCACGGCCGCCATCGAACAAGGCGGCACCACGCTGCGCGACTTTCTCGCCCCCTCCGGCGCCCCCGGCTATTTCCGCCAGACGCTGAATGTGTACGACCGCAGCAACGCGCCCTGCCGGCGCTGCGGCGAGCCGGTCGAGCGCATCGTCCTCGGTCAGCGTTCGACCTGGTTCTGTCCGGCATGCCAGCCACCTGAATAAAGAGATCGGAGATCAGCAGGGCCGTTCGACGTACCCCCTCTCTCTGCACTCTGAATTCTCCTCTCTGACCTCTTAGCCTCTATTCCGGCTCAATCTCCAGCAGTTCGCGGACGATCGCGTCGACTTCGGGTGTATCCCAGATGATGCCGGCATTGACGGAGTAGTGGATGCGGCCGTCGGCGGCCACCAAAAAGGAGGTGGGAAAGGCAAAGGCACCATAACGCGCGGCCACCTCGCCGTCGGCATCCACGGGGACGGGGAAGGAAACGTCGAAGTCCTGCATAAACTCGCGCAGGTGCTCAGGCGACTGTTTGAAGGCGATGGCGTAGATCTTCAGGCGGTCGGGATAACGCCTCGCCAGGCGCTCCATCGAGGGGATCTCCTCCACGCAGGCCGGGCACCAGGTGGCCCAGAAGTTGACGATCTGCACGCCGTCGAAATCCTGCTGCAATTGCTGCGTGTTGCCCTGGAGATCCGTCAGCTCGAAATCGGGGGCGGGCTCGCCGTCCACCGGCTGCAACCCCACCTGCCGGTCGATGGGGGTGGTCCGCTCGGGATCGATCTCCCGCACCCTGTCCTCGTGGTCGGCGGCGGCCAGCAGCGGGATGGACTCGAGGATCTGTCTGGGCAGGACCCGGGTCGCACGCGCCTCGTCGGCATCCATGACATCCTCCAGTCCGTCGAGCGACTCGATACGGGGCTCTTCGAGATGCAGGTAGTAATAGTCCCGGACGTCGGGCAGCACGCGAACGAACACCGGACTGCCGGCGGCAAGCAAACGGGTGCGCAGTTCCAGCAACCGATGACGGTACACGCCCAGGTCCGGCTGCAACACCATCACCGGCAGGTTGGTGGCATCCACGATGGAGAACAGTTCGGGCTCCTTGCCTGCCACTGGCGCCCCCCGGTACAGGCTGGGGAAGATCAGGACGGCCCCGGCCAGCTGCGAGGGGTCATGGGTGCGTTGCTGCCACCAGCGCATGCCGCGCAGCACGGGCACAGCCATGCGATCGGCCCCAACGACGACGGTGGGCCGTTCCTCACGCACCGCGCGGGCGATCAGGGCCCCCACCGGGGCCCCGTCGATCCGGCGCACCTCGACATCGGAGCGCGGCAGGAACAGCGAATCCATCAGGTCGACCATCCAGACCGTCGCCCCCTGACGGGCCAGTTCATGGGCGACGCTCTCCGGGCCGGGCAGGTCGCCATACTGATTGACCTCCCAGAGCACCAGCGGGGCATTCGACTCGGCGCCGCCCTCGGGTTCGATCACCCGGACGTCGAGCAGATCACCGCTCGAGACGACCGGCACCCTCATGTCCGCCAGCGCCGGGGGACTGAGACACCACGCCCCCAGCAGCCCGATCGCGCATCGCCAGCCGATCGCCAAAGCGCCCTTTCGCATCACCACCGTCCCCGTCTTTGCCAGCGCGGACTTCGCCTCGCGCCCTGCGGTCTCGTATAATAGAAGATCGTCGTGCCCGCGCTGACGATCAGATCCTTAGAATGCTAACAGTTGATTCCACATGACACACTCGTCTTCCGCCGTCTTCGAAACCCGAATTGAAGGCCTCGAGCCGATCCATCGCGGCAAGGTGCGCGACCTGTACCGGATCGACGAGGAGCGCATGCTGATCGTCACCACCGACCGGGTTTCCGCCTTCGACGTAATCCTGCCCACGCCGATTCCGGACAAGGGCCGCGTGCTCACCGAGATCTCGCGCTTCTGGTTCGAGAAGAGCCGCGGGCTCGTTCCCAACCATCTATGCGACGATCAGGATCTGGCCAAGATCATCCCCGACGCGGAACAAAGACGTCCGCTCGAGGGGCGCAGCGTGATCGTCCGCAACCTCGAGGCCCTACCGATCGAGGCGGTGGTGCGCGGCTACCTTATCGGCAGCGGCTACAAGGACTATCAGGCCACCGGCTCGGTCTGCGGCATCGACCTGCCCGAGGGGCTGCAACTGGCCGACAAGCTGCCCGAGCCGATCTACACGCCGGCGACCAAGGCCGACGTGGGCGACCACGACGAGAACATCGATTTTGCCGAAACCGTCAAGCGGCTCGGTGAGGATCTCGCCGGCCAGGTCCGCGATACCGCCATGGCGCTCTACGGCATGGCCGCGGAGTATGCCGCCGAGCGCGGCATCATCATCGCCGACACCAAGTTCGAATTCGGTCTCGACGAGGCCGGCCGCCTGCATCTGATCGACGAGGCACTCACCCCGGACTCCTCGCGCTTCTGGCCGGCCGACCAGTACCGCCCGGGGATCAGCCCGCCGTCGTTCGACAAGCAATTCATCCGCGACTGGCTGGAGACACTCGACTGGGACAAGACCGCGCCCGGCCCCGCCATCCCCGACGAGATCGTCGAGCAGACCCGCGAGCGCTACCTGACGGCCTATCGTCGCCTCACCGGCGAGGACCTTCCCGGCATCGCATGATTACGCCAACCCACGATCCGCGCGGCTGGGTAGTGCTGGCCACCGACACCGGCGTCGGCAAGACAGTGGTTTCCTGCGCGCTCGCCCGGCTGCTGCGCGGCCATGACCTTGCCCCGCGGGTGAGAAAGCCAGTGGAGACCGGCTGCGAGGTACGCGGCGGCGAGCGCCAGCCGGCCGACGGCATCGCCCTGCGCGAGGCGGCCGGCAAGCGCGAATCTCTGGCGACGGTCTGCCCGCTCCGCTATCTCACCCCGGTCGCCGCCCCCGAAGCGGCCCGACGCGAGGACCAGACATTGCGCTTCCAGCGCGATATCGCCCCGATTCTCGACCGGGCACTGGCCGAACTGAACACCGACGAGCGCGTGATCATCGAGAGCGCCGGCGGCCTGCTCTCGCCGCTGGCCGACGATGCGCTGAACGTCCGCCTGGCCGAATACACCGGTCTGCCGGCGCTCCTAGTCGCCCCCGACCGGTTGGGAACCCTGTCGAGCACGCTGGCGGCGGCCGAATCCCTCCAGCATCGCGGCATCCCGCTAGCCGCGATCATCCTCAATCGACGCCCGCAAGACCCCAGCCGTGAGGACACGCCAGAAAACCATATTTCGCTCACCGAGTGGCTACCCCGGCTGGTCGGGCAAACCGTGCCGGTGTTGCGCTTCGACGGTCAGGCATCGCAGCTGGTGCCACTACTGGCCAACTGACCGATCTACCGAATCTTTTCCCTTCCGCCCGGCATGGCCTGACCTGCCGGGCTTTTCTTTGCCTGCCCACCGAGCGTTCTATTCTTTGATGCGCACCATGGCTCTGTTCCGCACGGGGGAACGCGGCAACGACGTCGCTCACGGCATGTCGCACCTGACGGACGAGGAAATCGCCGATCTGGCGGAGTACTACTCGACCAAGGAAGCCGCGACTGAATGATGCGCCTTCCGCCGGGAAGTCCGACGCAAGAAGGCCATGCCCGGAGGCACGGCCTTCTTTTTGCACGACCGAAAAGAAGTAGCGCCGGTCAGCGCACCACCAACAGCGGCACATTGGCCTTCATGATCATCTTGGTGGTGGTGCTGCCCAGCACCAGGTAGCGAATCGGGCTGTGGCCGTAGGCCCCCATGGCCAGCAGGTCGATGTGTTTTTCCTCGAGGTACGTCGAGACTGCCTCGTCGACCTTGCCCTGCCGGATGGCTACCTGGGTGTCGAAGCCGGCCTTCTGCAGCCGGGTATTCGCGATCTGGATCTTGTCCCAGTTGGCCTGCTTTTCCTCGCCGATCATCAGGATGTGAACCGGCAGGCCCTGCAGCAGGGGGGTGTTACAGGCCATCTCCACCAGCTTGTAGGCAGAGGGACTGCCGTCATAAGCGATCAGGAAGCTCTCCGGGCGCTTGAACTCGAGCGGCGTGACCAAGGTGGGCCGGTGGATCATCGACAGGATGCTCGACAAGTGGCTGCCCACGTGCATGGCCTCCATGTCCCCGTCACGACCCTGCTTGCCAAGCACCAGCATCTGCATGGCCTCCTGGATCTCCAGGATCACCTCGGTGATGTCGCCGTTGCGCAGCAGTTCCGCGGGAGCATCAAACCCGTGGTCCCGCGCGCGGGAGAGCACGTCGGCCAGCAGGGCCCGGCCGCGTTCGCGCTCGAGCTTGCCGCGCTTTTCCTCCAGCTCGACCATCTCCTTGAGCAGCTTCTCCCGGCCGCCCAGGGTCATGTTGCCCGACAGGTCGGTCTTGGACGGGGCATGCGGGTTGCTGATCGCGTGCAGAAACGTCAGCGGCGCCTCGAGGGCCTGCGCGGCCCAGATGCTGTAGTCACAGACGGCCTCGGTGGATCGCGAGCCGTCGATACAGGCGAGGACCTGGTCCTTGTTGTCGCTCATGTTCTCGTTTCCCATTTGCTCAGTGCCCTATCAGCTTTTCGGCCGCGTCTGGCTTGTCGTGGACTGCGTGTTTGTCGACGATCGTGGCGGTGGCTTGGTTCATGCCGATCACCTCGACCTCGATACCTTCCCGGCGGAAGTCGACCACGGCCTTGTCCAGGGCGGTCACCGCGGTGATGTCCCAGAAGTGCGCCTTGGACAGGTCGATGGTCACCTTATCCACGTCGTCCTTGAAATCAAACGACTCGAGGAACTTCTCGCTGGAGGCGAAGAATACCTGCCCGGCCACCTCGTAGGTGCGATGGCGCGGGTCGTTCTCGTCCTCGGACAGGCGCGAGGAAACATGCATGTACTGGCCGACCTTGTTGGCGAAGAACATCGCCGCCAGCAGCACGCCAGTCAGGACACCGTAGGCGAGGTTGTGGGTACCTACCGTGACGATCACGGTCATCAGCATCACCACGTTGGTGCTCATCGGGTGTTTCTTGAGATCCCGGATCGACTCCCAGCTGAAGGTACCGATGGAAACCATGATCATCACCGCCACCAAGGCGGCCATGGGGATAAGCACCAGCACCGGCGAGAGGAATACCACCAGGATCAGCAGGTAGACACCCGCCAGCAGACTCGACAGGCGTGTGCGGCCACCGGACTTGATGTTGATCACCGACTGGCCAATCATCGCGCAGCCGGCCATGCCGCCCATCGAACCGGAAACAATGTTGGCAATCCCCTGCCCCTTGCACTCGCGGGCCTTGTTCGACTTGGTGTCGGTCAGGCCGTCGATCACGTTCTGCGTCATCAGCGACTCGAGCAGACCGACCACCGCGATCGCCGCCGAGTACGGCAGGATGATCATCAGGGTCTCGAGGTTCAGCGGGATATTCGGCAGGAAGAACACCGGCAGGGTGTCGGGCATCTCGCCCATATCACCCACCGTCCGCACATCCAGATTCATGAACCAGGCGATGAGGGTGAGCACCACGATGGTGACCAGCGGCGACGGGATTGCCGTAGTCAGCTTGGGCAGGCCGTAGATGATCACCAGCCCCGCGGCGGTCATCGCGTAGACGTGCCAGGTGACATGGGTCAGTTCGGGCAACTGGGCCATGAAGATCAGGATGGCCAGAGCGTTGACAAATCCCGTCATCACCGAGTTGGAGATGAACCGCATCAGCCGATCCAAGCGGATATAGCCTGCCGCGATCTGCAGCACCCCCGCCAGTATCGAGGCGGCGAGCAGGTATTCCAGCCCGTGATCGGCGACCAAGGTGACCATCAGCAAGGCCGTGGCCGCCGTGGCGGCCGAGATCATGCCCGGGCGCCCGCCGGTGAAGGCAGTGACCACCGCGATGGCGAACGAGGCATACAGGCCCACCTTCGGGTCGACACCGGCGATAATGGAGAAGGCGATCGCCTCCGGGATCAACGCCAGGGCCACCACCAGTCCGGAGAGCGTGTCTCCGCGGATGTTGGAAAACCATTCCTGCTTGATGCGATACCAGTTCATCGTGTCTCTCTGTCGGGGAGATTGCGTTGGGCAGGACCGGCGGCAAGCTTACGCCGGGCGACCGTTGCACCCGACACGCACAGCGAGCATCGGCACCCCTTGACGAGCGGCGCCGATCGCGGCCTTCCCTGACGTGATCGGGTACGGAATGACGGGTCGTATGATGGCGGGGCCCCCGCCGGGCGATCGCTGGCAGGCGGCACGGCCCTGCAGACAAGGCCGCGACTCTACCAGATCAGCATCTTGGCTTCACCCGGCCGGCCTCAGAAGCGACGGATCAGTTCCCAGTTGATGGCGTAGGCATCGTAGCGCCCGGTGACCTGGGAGCGGTCGCTGTAGGAGGCACTCAGGCGGCTGTACCAGTCACGGTAGATGCCGTTGACCAGTTCGACCGAGACGTCAGTACCGAACTTGTAGCCGGACAGATTGCCGTCGGTATGCCAGCCGGGGCTGACGCTGACACTCAGACCGTCGTCGTCGGAGAACTTCCAGTAGCCGACCGCCGTGAGCGCGAAGCGCCGGTAGTTCGACGGGTCGTAGTAGCCGTTGTCGAGGTCCTTGTCGAAATCCTGCCAGTGCGCCGAGACGCCGAGATCCAGATTCAAGTGCTCGGAGCGGAGCATGGCGCGGTAGGGATTGACGTATAGCTCGTTGCGCCGGTTGTCGTCGCTAAGGCGGCCATGGGCCACCTCGGCGTTGACGAAGTAGCGCAGGGTCGGCTGCCAGTGGAGGCGGGCGCGTTGGTCGCGCAGCGTGATCCCCAGCGAGGCCGATTTCGGCGAGATGTCCCAGACCCGCCGGGTCGCCGAGAGATTCACCCACAGATCGTCGCGCGGCCGCAGATCGGCATAGAGGCCGTAGAGCGCCTTGTCGCCACCCCCGCCGTCGATACTTGCCGTGCCGACCTCGCCACCGACCTCGACCAGCGGGTTGAAGCGGTGACGCGCGCCCACCCATCCCTGGTCGATGTCGATGCTGGTGTCACCCTTGACCCCGACATACGGGCTGCCGGCCTCGGCACGCACGTCGCGGCGCTCGAGCCGCCCGTAGAGGTAGGTCTCCGGGGTCAACGACCAACGCCCCTTGACCGCGAACCGGCGCAGACTGATGTTGTCGGCGTCGTCACGCCAGCCGGCCTCGATGCCGACGTTGGTGCGCAGGAAGGCGTGGGTGCTGCGGATGGCATCGAGTGTGTCCTTCGACTCCGGCCGCAGGCGCTTGAGCGGCTCGAGCGCGGCGATCGCTTCGCTGTGGCGCTGCTCGTCGCGCAGGATCAGCATGCGCGTGTAGAGGTACTCGTAGTTATCGGGCTCCTTGGCGAGCAGCGCATCGTTCAGGGGCCGTGCCTCGCTCGGCCGGTGCGCCCAGGCGAGCAGCCGCGCGCTGCGGGCGGCCCATTCGTCATCCTCGCCGTGTACCTCACGATAGTGAACGAGCGCATCGGCGGCATTGGCATAGTCGCCTCGCCAGGTCTGAATGGTGGCGTAACCGAGCAGCGCCTCGGCGTCATCCGGATGCGTCGCCAAGTACTCGTGGTACAGGGCGACCGACTCGTCGAGCTCGCCGGCACCGCCCAGCGCCCGGGCATAGGCCTTCAGGTCGCTCGCATCGCCGCTGATCCCGTAAATGCGTTCGCGCATCCGGACCACGGCTACCGAGTCACCCGCCCAGTTGGCCTGCCGGGCACAAGTGCGCAACACGGAGACATCGTCCGGGCGCGCATCGGCGGCGGCCTGGCAGTGCTCGAGTGCTCGTGCCGGCTGATCGGCCTGCGCCCAGGCAGCGCTGGCTGCCAGGCGCAGATCGGCATCGTCGGGCCCGATCTCGACCGCCTGGTCCAGCGCTTGTGCTGCCGCGACCGGCTGGCCGTCGGCTGCCAGCACGTCGGCCAGCCGGCGCCACAGCTCCGTGCGATCGGGGTGGGTTTCGAGCACACCCCGGTAGACCGCCGCGGCGGTCGACCAGTCCTGTTGCATCTCCGCGGCCAGGGCCGCTTCGGGAACCGCCTGACTGGCTACCTGGGCGAAGGCCGGCGGCGCAAGGGCCACCGTGGCCATCAGCGCGAGGGCGCCGAGCCGGCCGACCGACAGGCCGCGAAGGGGAAAACGTGTCATTTGCGCCATTTTCTGTTCCCCGTAATCCAGAGATCCGTGGCAAAGCGGCCGATGGTCACCAGGTCGTAAAGCAGGCTCGCATAACGGATCGGGGTCATCAGGATGCCCTGCAGGAAGGCCTTGAAGCGCTGCCCCTTGGAGATATAGGTGAGGATGCCCACCGCAACGATCATCTCGGCGATCAGGGTGACGATCAGTGGCTCCCACAACTGCAGGATGATCATCACCAGCAGGGCCGTCGGGAAAGCAACCTTCTCGAACGCCGCCATGAACGGAATCCAGCCGGCGGGCCGCCCCTCCCGCTCGGTATAGGCCACGCCGAACGGCTGGCGATAGGCCTCGCGAATCTTGCGCCGGGCGACTACTTCCTTGATTGCCGGGTCGTGCTTTTCCCGGTAGCGGTGGCGCATGCGCCGCAGGATCTTGAAGGGGCTACCGAGCAAGCCGTCGAAGTAGTAGCAGCTCTGCAGGAACGAGGACGACCACATGTAGATCTGTCGTGGCAGATGGCGCATCTCCGGCTCCATCGAGTGCGCGGTGACGCCCTGCAGTTGGATATTGCGGTAGCCCTCGTTCATCAGGGCGAAACCGATGAAGATGTCCTCGGAGTTGGTCAGGTCGTCGCCCATGACCGGCTCGTACTTGTCGAACAGGTCCTTGATGTACTTGCGCCGGTAGGCGACCGCGCAGCCCACCGGGTTGGTGATGCTGCCGAAGAACTTCATCTGGCCGACGTAGACGAATCGCTGCAGGAAGGTATAAAGCTGCTGGCGGTAGACCGCCGTGAGGTTGCGGTTGAGCCGGTGCCACCAGTTGCCCCGTGGCTGATGGAGGTCCACCTCCCCCTTCGCGTCCAGAAACGCGCTGATCGCCGGCTCGTTGATGCGCCGGCGACGGTCCTTCTCCCGAGTGGGCAGGATCACACCACAGGCGCTGGCGATGCCCACGCCCTGATAGAGCTCCTCGACCATCCGGGCGATGTAGTTGTCCGCATCGAGATAGGTGTCGGCGTCGAGGATGAACTCGACGTCCGCATCGTACTCGCGCGACTGGCGCTTGATCGTGGGTGTCTTGCCGATGGGATGGTTCCGCTGGATCACGGTCAGCGGCATGCCGTGATGCTCGGCGAAGGCACGGGCGTACTCGATCGTCCGATCGCTGCTGCCATCGTCGACGAGGATGATGTTGCGCGGCTGCTTGGTCTGCCGCCGCACCGACTCCAGTGCGAGCACCACGTTGGCCTGCTCGTTGAGCGCCGGGATGACGACGTCAACGACCGCTTCACGCCAGTCCTCGGCGGGATTGGGGTCGGTCTTGTCCGGCCCGCGGATCAGCCCGATGATGCTGAGCACGGCACTCGGACTCAGGACGAAGTAGGGGGTGGTTGCCATGCTCCCTCCTCAGGAGACTCCTTCTCGTTGCCGAACCCGGGCGATCAGGTCGTCCAGGGTGGCATCCAGTGTCCATTGCGGACGGTGTTCGATCAGTGCGTGCAATCGCGTCAGGTCGGGACAGCGATGCGGGATGTCCACGTATTGCTGACCATAGGCGACCTCGTAGGGCAGCCGCTCGATCGCCGAATCAGACCCGGCCCGCTCGATCACCCGGCGGGCCAGGTCGTTGATCGAGAGCTCGTGGTTGCCGCCGACGTTGACGATCAGCCCCTCGGTGGTGGCCTGATCGGCCAGCTGGTCGAGCATCACCACGGTATCGCGCACGTCGGTGAACGCCCGACTTTGCGTGCCGTCGCCGAATACCATCAGCGGCTCGCCGGTGACCGCCTGACGCACGAAGCGCGGCACCACCATGCCGTAACGGCCCACCTGACGGGGGCCGACGGTGTTGAACAGGCGCACGACCGTCACCGGGATGCCCTCGATCCGCGCGTAGGACAGGCCAAAGGCCTCGTCGGCCAGTTTGCTGATGGCATAGTTCCAGCGCGGCGGGGCCTCGGGCTGGATGATCAGGTCCATGTCCTCGCGCAGACAGGGATCGGTGCGTGGCCCGTAGACCTCGGAGCTGGAAGCGAGCAACACCTGCGGCCGCCAGCCACAATGCTCGACTGCCCGCAGCAGCCGCGCGCAGCCGATGACATTGGTGGACATCAGGCTGATGGGCAGTTCGAGCACGCGGAACACGCCCACCACGGCGGCGAGGTGGTAGATGCGGTCGGCCCAGCCGACCGCCTCGGACAGGCCGTCCCAGGTGACGATATCGGCCTCGGAAAGGCGGAAGTCGGGGCGATCCAGGTGGGCAGCGAGATTGTCCCGTGAACCGGTACTGAGATCGTCGACCACGTGCACCTTGTCACCCCGGGCGAGGTGACGGTCCACCAGATGCGAGCCGATAAAGCCGGCACCACCGGTGATGAGGACATGCATGTCGGGCCTCCTTCTGGTCATGCGGGCCTTGGTGGCTCGGGCAGCGATCCAGCCGCCCGCATGGAACCAGTATAGCCATGCGATCGGCTACATGTATGTCGTTTGCTCACCACAGCCGAGAGGCTATCTGTCGCGACCACCGGGCACTGCTATGGTCTGTTCATCTGCCGATCACCGTCACCGAGAGGATCCGAGATGAACATGCCGACCGAGCCGACCGTCGACCGCGCCGCCCTGGTGATATGGATGCCCGCAAGCCTGCTGGTCGCCGTGCTGCTGCTCTGGCTGGGGGCGGACCTGCACCCGCCGGGCGCGGCCAGCGCCCGCACCTTGCCCGCCTCGCCGCTGACCGGCGCGATGGGCTTCTCCTTCCTGCTCGCCTTTGCCGCCTTTGCCTACGCGGCGGCAATCACCACGCCACATCGGCGACCGGAGCAGGCCGGATTGTGGGCCTCGCTCGCCCTCCCACTGGGTGTGGTGGTACTGCTCCGGGCCGAATGGTCGGTGATCGCGCTACTCCTTGCCGGAGTCTGGATGGTCGTCCTGATCTGGACCGCCTGGCAACTGGCGCAGCGACAACCCCTCGCCGGCCTGATGATCCTGCCGGTGATCGGCAGCGCCATCGCCAGTTTGCTGCTCTCCGTGACCCTCTGGGTCCTGCCCTGAGCCAACCGGGCAACCCGGCTCGAAAAACGCCGGCGGTCTGGCTCGATGCCGGCAGCGCGGCACGGAAACATCTTAGTCCCCGCGCCAGTGGAGATCGAGCCAGCACTGCGGCAGAGGCTCACCGGAGGGAAACTCGAGGTCCGCCTTCTCGAAGCTTTCCTCGTCCTGCATCTCCTCGCCGGCATGCAGTCGACCCAACACACTGGGCAATGCCGGATCGGCTAGCGTTTCGACATCGATCACCTCGACCATGTCGCCATTGTCTATACGTCTAAGAAACATCCGGAACCTCCCTTCTAGGCTTTTGTGCAATCAGGCTTAAGTATCTCGCCACGCCTCTCAGAGACGCTGTGGCAATGCACCGCGAATCTCTTTGGCCGAACGAAGCGTCAGGTCCTTGGCCGTTTGGGCCACCAGCACCTTGGCGAGGGCATCACCCATTTCCTCGCGCAGCAGGCCAAGAAAATCCGGGGCGGCCAGCAGATAGAATCGCTCCATCTTGCCATCCTGCCGCGCCTGATCGAGCTGGGACACGATGTCGCGAGCAAAGCGCTTCGCCTCCGTGTCCTTGGCCGTATTGGTCGGCTCGTAGGCATGCATGGCATCCCCTTTGCGGTCCTTGGTCGAGCCGGGACGGTCGGTGACCAGATCCTCATTGTCGAGCCGTGCAGAGGAGTTCGATAGCGAGGTGATTTCCTCGAGTTCGCCCTTCGGCGCCGGCCGGCTGGAGGGAAACGCCTCGCTGCCCAAGTACGCCCCGGGGTTATCGCGAACCGCGAGGAAACGGGCCCGTGCCGCATCGGCAACCACTACCCATGTGTTCATAAATCGACCTCCTTGGCTGTGTCATGTTGGGCTCTCAGGAGTGTATACGCTGCCCGCTTCGCTTGCTCGGCAGGGCGCGGGCACAACCCCGCTCTACCGAGAACGAAAAAGCCCCACCAAGATGAACTGACCCCTGAAAGTTGGACACCAATCCAACTGACAGGGGTTTTCTTATGGCTAAATATTCGTTGCCATTTAAGCTACGTGTGGTCCGAGGTCGAGAGGACGGCCTTTTCGGCAGCCGGACGACAGCGGCGTGCTTTGGGGTGGACCACGGCACGGTTAGCAAGTGGTGTGCCGCCTATCGAGAGCATGGCGAAGATGGGTTGAGAAAACGCTATCGGCGCTATTCGTCGGCTTTCAAAGCAGAGGTCTTGCATCGGATGGCCATGGAGGGCTGGTCCGTTCGCCAGACTAGTGCCGTTT
>JAGXIF010000025.1 GCA_024635755.1 Halothiobacillus sp. | reverse complement strand
TTCTCGAGATCAAGCGCTACATCCGCTATTACAATCACGACCGGATCAAAGAGAAACTAAAAGGCCTGAGCCCCGTGGAATACAGGACTCAGGCCTTGGTGCCCGGCTAACCAACCGTCCAACTTTTGGGGGTCAGTTCACAAGCGGGGCCTTTTTCATGGGTGTCTCTGCGTCTCTCCCCGCGAGGCGCCGGGCCAAAAGTCAGTCCGTTACGCCAAATTCCGCCCGATAGGCCGCCATGGACTCGGCCGATTGCGCCAAAGCAGGGTCGCTGGCGCAGAACTCGATCAGGCCGTCGAGGTTCGCGATGGCGATCACCTCGAGGTCATGGTCCCGCTTGAGCTCGCCGATGGCCGACAGGTCTCCCTGGCCCCGTTCCTGGCGGTCCATCATCACCGCCACGCCCACGGCCTCGGCCCCGGCGGCCCGGATCAGGTCCAGCGACTCACGAATCGCGGTGCCCGCCGTGATCACGTCGTCCACGATCAACACCCGGCCGGTCAGAGGCGCCCCGACCAGATTTCCGCCCTCGCCGTGATCCTTGGCCTCCTTGCGGTTGAAACACCAGGGCACCGGTTCGCCGGTGCGCTCGGCCAGCGCGATGGCCGTGGCAGCCGCCAACGGAATGCCCTTGTAGGCAGGCCCGAAGAGGACATCGAATTCGATGCCCGCATCGATGATCGCGTCGGCGTAAAAGCCGCCCAGTGCTGCCAGCGCCCGACCGTCGGCAAAGGCCCCGGCGTTGAAGAAATAGGGACTCTCGCGCCCCGACTTGAGCGTGAAACGGCCGAACTTGAGCGCCTGATGCTCCACGGCAAACTGAACGAAGGCCTGACGATAATCCTGCACGGCGGGCTAACTCTCGATGTTTTGGGTTGAATGGACAGGTGACGGCCCGGCCCTTGCGGACCGGCGACGGGAATCAGTATTCGGCCAGCCCGATCAACACGGCCAGGATCAGCAGCGACACGCCCCAGAAGCCGAACGACCAGCGTACCGACCGCCGCGCCCGGGTCTTCTCCGGCCAGCGTCGGGGGGTAATGCCCTTGAGCACGAACACCAGCTTGGCCGAGAGGTTAATGGACGCGATATTGATCGCCAGCATCAGCCCCGCCGAGAGGGCATTGTCCCACTGCGCCCAGCCGACGAATAACCCCAAGGCCGCCGCCGGTGGCATGAGCGCCACGGCCACCATCACGCCCACCAGGCCGGCTGCGGCGCCGGAGGTCAGGGAGAGTACCGCCGCGGCCCCGGAGGCCAGTGCCAGGATCATGGCCGGGTAACTGACATCGGTACGCGCGGACAGCTGACTGTTGCTCACCGGATCCAGCACCAGCCCGATCAGCAACGCCAAGCCGACGGAGAGCCCCAGACCCGCCAAACTAGCCGCCACGGCCCGACGCGACAGGGCCGTGTCGCCCAGCGTGGTGCCCAGGGCCAGTGCCAGGTTCGGACCGAGCAGCGGGGCAATCACCATGGCGCCGATCACGACGGCGGTATTGTCCTCGAACATGCCCATGGCGGCGACCACCGCCGACAGTGCGCATAGCATCAAATAGGTGGAGGTAATCGAGCCACCTCCGGCAACTTCCGCGTAGAGCTCCTCGCGTGAACGAGCCGCGGTACGCCTGCGCGTCTCGTCCTCACCCTCCTCGTCCTGCGCTGCCGGCAGTGTGGCCTGCACGCCCCGGATTATGATGCGTGCATCTTCGCAGCGATCGAGGATGGCTTGCAGGTCATCCAGCACCTCCTGCTGCCCGTCGGGACGCACCACCATCTCGGTGGAGAAGCGCTCGTCCTCGAACGAGGAGGTGCGCCACCAGTCGACCACGTCATGCGAGTCGGCAATTCGGGCGATGCCGGCCTTTTCACTGGCCGGCGCCACGATTTCAATGATCTTTAGGGCCACGCGCGCATCCTGCTGCTTTTACGGCGCAAACCATAACCGAAAAGACCGCGTACGGCGAACCGTGACGCGGTCAGGCACATCGGCATGTCGGTTGCGTGCCGGCGGGTCAGATCTCCTGATCCGGACCATGCCCCAGGAGCAACTCACCGTCCTGCACGTCGATCGCCACGGTCTGACCCGGCAGGTACTCGCCCTTGAGGATGGCCTGGGCCAACGGATTCTCCAGTCGATGCTGGATGGCGCGCTTGAGCGGCCGTGCGCCATAGACCGGATCGAAACCAGCATCACCCAGGAGATCCAGCGCCGCGTCGCTCAACGTCAAGGCGATCTCGCGCTCCGCCAGACGCTTGCGCAGATACTCGATCTGGATGTCCACGATATGGCGAATTTCGCTGCGATCCAGCGGATGGAAGACCACCACGTCATCCACCCGATTGAGGAACTCCGGACGGAAATGCTGGCTGACGATTTCCAGCACCTCGGACTTCACCTGCTCGTACTCGGCATCCTGACCAGCCAGCTCCTGAATCCGCTGGGAGCCGAGGTTCGAGGTCATCACGATCACGGTATTGCGAAAATCCACCGTGCGCCCCTGCCCATCGGTCAAGCGGCCGTCATCGAGCACCTGCAGGAGGATATTGAAGACATCCGGATGCGCCTTCTCCACCTCGTCGAGCAGGATCACCGAGTACGGTTTGCGGCGAACCGCCTCGGTCAGATAGCCGCCTTCCTCGTAACCGACATAGCCGGGGGGCGCACCGACCAGCCGGGCCACGGAATGCTTCTCCATGAACTCTGACATGTCGATGCGCACCATGGCCTCCTCAGTATCGAAGAGAAACCCGGCCAGCGCCTTGGTCAACTCGGTCTTGCCCACCCCGGTGGGGCCAAGGAACATGAACGACCCGTTGGGGCGATTGGGATCGGACAGGCCGGCCCGCGAGCGACGAATGGCGTCGGACACCGCGCCGACGGCCTCGGCCTGACCGACCACGCGGCGGCCCAGCGCCTCTTCCATGCGCAGGAGCTTGTCCTTCTCGCCCTCGAGCATCTTGGAGACGGGGATGCCGGTCCAGCGCGAGACCACCTCGGCAATCTCCTCGGTGCCCACCGTGCTGCGGAACAGCTTCGGTGCCGCGTCCTCGGTCTCTTCCTCCTTGGACTGCGCCTCGACCAGCTCGCGCTCGAGCTCGGGAATACGCCCGTACTGCAGCTCCGACATGCGCGTCAGATCGCCGGCGCGCCGCGCCGTCTCCAGCTCGGTTCGGGCCCGGTCGAGGGCTTCCTTGATATGGGTGGTGCCGGCCACGGCCGCCTTTTCCGCCTTCCAGATCTCCTCGAGATCGGAGTACTCGCGCTCGAGTTGATCGACTTCTTCATCCAAGTTGGCGAGGCGCTTCTTGCTGGCCTCGTCGGATTCCTTCTTCAGTGCCTCGCGCTCGATCTTGAGCTGGATCAGGCGACGTTCGAGGCGATCCATCGACTCGGGCTTGGAGTCGATCTCCATGCGGATGCGGCTGGCCGCCTCGTCGATCAGGTCGATCGCCTTGTCCGGCAGTTGCCGATCCATGATGTAGCGCTGTGAGAGCTGCGCGGCGGCCACGATGGCCGGGTCACCGATCTCGATGCCGTGGTGGACCTCGTAGCGCTCCTTGAGCCCGCGCAGGATCGCGATAGTGTCCTCGGTGCTTGGCTCGTCGACCAGCACCTTCTGGAAGCGGCGCTCGAGCGCGGCGTCCTTCTCGATGTACTTGCGGTACTCGTCGAGCGTGGTCGCGCCGATGCAGCGCAGCTCGCCGCGGGCGAGTGCGGGCTTGAGCATGTTGCCGGCATCCATGGCGCCCTCGGCCTTGCCGGCCCCCACCATGGTGTGGATCTCGTCGACGAACAGGATCACCCGCCCCTCGGCCTTGGAGATGTCGTTGAGCACGCCCTTGAGGCGCTCCTCGAAGTCGCCGCGGAACTTGGCCCCGGCGAGCAGCGTGCCCATGTCGAGGGACAGCACGCGCTTGTCCTTGAGCCCCTCGGGCACCTCGCCGTTGACGATGCGTTGCGCCAGACCCTCGACGATCGCGGTCTTGCCCACGCCCGGCTCGCCGATCAGGACGGGGTTGTTCTTGGTGCGCCGCTGCAACACCTGGATCGCGCGGCGGATCTCCTCGTCCCGGCCGATCACCGGGTCGAGCTTGCCCTGCTCGGCCCGCTCGGTGAGATCCTGTGTGTATTTTTCCAGCGCCTGACGGGTGTCCTCGGCGTTGGGATCATTGACCGACTGGCCGCCGCGCAGCTTGTCGATGGCCTGCTCGATGGCACCCTTGGAGGCGCCGGCCCGGCGCAGGGTTTCGCCCAGCTCACTCTTGTCCTCGATCGCGGCGAGCACGAACAACTCGCTGGAGATGTACTGGTCGGACCGCTTCTGCGCGAGCTTGTCGGTGACGTTGAGCAGCCGCGAGAGCTCGTTGGAGAGATGTACCTCGCCGGCCTCGCCTCCCGAGACGGACGGCAGGCGATCGAGCATCTCCCCCAACTGCGATCGCAGCAGGTTGACGTTGATGTCGGATTGCGTCAGCAGATGACGCACGGTGCCGCCTTCCTGGTCGAGCAGCGCTACCATCAGATGAACCGGCTCGATGAACTGGTGGTCCTGGCCCACGGCCAGTGACTGGGCATCGGCCAGCGCCATCTGGAACTTGGCGGTAAGTTTGTCCATGCGCATTCAGGGCACCTCGTCTGCAGTAGAAAGTCGCGTAACTGCTTATGAATGTAGGCTCGACCCGGCGCTTTTCAAGGCCGCACGCCGTCGGCTTCGCCCCGAAAGCGCGCTTCAACCGCAGGCCGCGGCGCGGTCCGACGCATCGTTCGCCTCCGCCGGCGAGCCAATCGGACCATGGGCCTTCTCGTCTGCCACCGCCGCCCAATCCAGTATCTCGAGCCGACCGTCATGGTGCTCCACCAGGGCGGTGCAATGTTCGACCCAGTCGCCGGAATTGGCGTAGGTGACCCCGTCCTGCTCGAACAGGTTGGCATGGTGGATGTGCCCACAGATCATCACGTCGACGCCCTCGGTCGCGCCATGCGCGACTGCCGCCTGCTCGAACTGGCCAATGTAGCCCAGCGCCCCGGGGATGCGCGATTTCACGTACCGGCACAGCGACCAGTGCCCGCGGCCCAGCCGATGACGGAGCCGGCGACTGAGGCGGTCGAACCGCAGCAGGAGTTCGTAACCGAGATTGCCGGCCAGTCGGGCCAGCGGCGTGCTCGACATCGCCCCGTCGAACTCGTCACCGTGCAGGATCAGTGCCGTGCGCCCGTCGGACAGCACATGCCGCCATTGACGATACAACCCCACCCCGGCGAAGGACTGCCCGACGTAGTCACGGAAGCATTCGTCGTGGTTTCCCGGGACATAGACCACCTCGGCGCCCGTGGCCGCCAGGCGCAGCAGTAGCTGGAACAGTCGTGTCGTGGCCGGCGACCCACGCCAGCGCCGACGCTGCATGTTCCAGACGTCGAGGAGGTCGCCATTGAGAACGAGGTTATCGCAGTCGATCGACTCCAGAAAGTGGAGCAGGTACTCGCCACGCGCGTCGGGTGTACCCAGATGGGCATCCGACACGATGACCGTGCGATAGCGGTGAGAGGGGTTGACGTGATCCATCCGGGCACCTCTGCAGCGGTGTGGAAACAGGACCCCACCGTTATCCCGCAGCGCGATGACCGTCTCGTGTCAGTTGGATCGCGATTCGATAACAGCCACCCGAGCAAACGACCTCATGGCGTGCGCCGCCGGATACTCAGGGCGGTGACGGTGACAAGGATCACGGCCATGCCGAGCCACTGCCCCGGCGCAAGCGCTTGGCCAAGTACCACGAGGCCGAAGAGTGATGCGGTGACCGGTTCGACCGTGGCCACCAGTGAGACGGCGACCGCCGAGGCGGATCTCAGGCCGAGTACGTAAAACAGGAACGACAGGCCGGCACCGAAAAGCCCCAGCAGCACGAACAGGTAGATATCGCCGGACAGCGGCACGGCCATAAGCTCGCGGTGGTCGACGATCGGCGCCAGCGCTACCAGGAACACCAGGAAGGCGATCCCCAGCGCCACCACGGGCGACGCGCGGCTCGCCGCATTCCTGAAGCCGAACAGAAATACCGCGTAGGACACGCCAGCGGCGAGCCCCGCGGCGACACCGGCAAGCGTGAGCCCGCTCAGGCGGTCGCCGCCACCGACAAGCTGGGTCAGCAGCGCCACGCCCAGCAGTATCGCGGCAATCGCCACCACGAACCCCGGGGTCAGGCGCACCGCGCCGGTGGCCAGCGAGATCAGGTAGACATAGATCGGGGCGGTATACATGAGCGTCACCGCCACAGCGACGTTGGCGTACGAAATGCTGAGAAAATAGAAGGTGAAATTGCCGGCGACCCCAAGCCCGGCAAGCGCAGCCCAGAGGATCGTCCTCCGGTCCGGACGGGGAATCGTCGCGAACCGCGCCAGCCACCAGGCGGCGAAACAGAGAAACCCGATCGCCCCCCGATAGAAGGACACGACCAGCGGATCCCAGCCCCTCTCCATGAGCATGGCGGCAATCCCGCCGGACACGCCCCACAGGAAGGCGGCGAGAATGATCAGCACTAGTCCCATGAATATCTCCTTTTGGACAGGTATCGGACGAACCCGCCGGCCGACGCGGGAAACAGCTGACCGAAGCCGCCTCGCGTGCAGCGTGGCCGAATGCCGAAAGGCAGGCCTTCCGGATCAGCGCTGACGCAGGTCCGCGTGGCGGCTGACCAGGCGGTCGAGAAAGAGAATGCCATCGAGATGGTCGATCTCGTGCTGGGCGATGCGCGCCTCGAAGCCCTTCATCTTGAAGGTGACGGTCCGCCCCTCGAGATCCTGGGCGGTGAGTTCGATGGTCTCGGCGCGAATCACCTTGCCGGTGTAATCCGGGATGGAGAGACAACCCTCGCGACCAACGGCAAAGCCCTTCCAGTTGGTGATCTCCGGATTAGCCAGGACCAGGGGGCCGTTGTTGTCGACCGGCCGCTTGGCGCGCGTGGCATCGACGAGACACAACCGTTGCATGCGCCCGACCTGCGGGGCCGCGATGCCGACGGCAGACGGCCCCTGGTCGGCGGTGTACTGCAGGTGTTCGGCAAACTCGCGCAGCTCCGGATCGAACTGCTCGACCGGCTCACAGACCGTCTTGAGGCGATCGTCCGGGTAGGTCAGGATCGGCAAGGACTCCACGTCTCAACCCCGCATCGTTTCGAGGGGCGTGACCCGCACGGTCAGGCCCTGGTCGGCGAAACGCGCCACGCACTGCTCGATCGGCTCGATCCCGGCGCTGCTCTCGCCGTCGATCTGCATGATGTAGATCGGTTTTTCGGCCGACCCGCCCACGTCCGAGCGCAGATCCAGGATGTTCAAGCCGGCCTCGAGCAACGCGGCAGTCACCTCGGCCACGATGCCGCTGCGATCGGCGCTGTGGACCGTGACGGAGATATCCGGCTCGCGGTGCTGATGAAGCGAGGCGTCGATCTCGTCCACATGCAGCTTGAGATCGAAGTCCGCACGCACAGATTCGAGCAGGCCGGTCACCTCTTCCGGTTTACCCGCGCCGCGCACCATCATCATGATGGCGAACTGGTTGCCCAGCCGCATCATGGCCGTCTCGCCCAACTCGGCGCCCACACCGAACAGCACACGGGTGACGTGTGCCACGATGCCGGGGCGATCGGCCCCGACCAGTGTCAGCAAGAGCCATGGTTGTGTTTGTGCCATCTGCTTCGATCCTCTTGTTTCGATTAGGGGACACGCGGCGAGGTCAGGCCTCGCCCGGCTCCCGCCAGATCAGGGTGGCCATCCGACCCGTCCTGCCCTGATCGCGCCGGTAGGAATAGAAAAGGTCGGGCTGACCGAAGGTATCGCGCTCGCCACCGTAGACCCGGCTGATCCCCTGACGTCGCAACCGGGACCGCGCCAGGGCGAACAGATCCGCATGGAACTTGCCCGGCTCGGCCGCGCCGCGAAACGCCGAGGCGTCTGGCGGGTATTCGCGCATGAAGGCCTCGCGGACCTCCTCGCCGACCACGAAGTGCCTCGGCCCGATCGCCGGGCCCAGCCAGGCCATCATCTCGTCGCCCGCGACGGAAAAACGCCCCACCGCGCGCTCGATCACGCCATGGGCCAACCCCCGCCAGCCGGCATGAGCGACGGCCACCTCGCGGCCGTCATGGCTGGTCAGGGTCACCGACAGGCAATCGGCGGTCAACACGGCCAGCACCTCGTGGGCGCGGTCGGTAAAGGCCGCATCGGCCTGGGGATCGCCTGTCGGCACATCCGGGCCGACCACCTGCGTGCCATGCGTCTGGTGCAACCAGCGTGGCGACTCGGGCAATGCGAGCAGTGACTCGAGGTCGCGGCGATTGGCCTCGACACGCTCGGGTTCGTCACCGACGTGCGTCGCCAGATTGAATGCATCGAATGGCGGTTCGCTGTGTCCGCCCACCCGGATGGTCACACCGGCACGCACGCCGGCAGGCGCCGGCCATGTCGCCTCGATGAAACGCGCGCCGTCGGAGCGGTCAGTCGGTGTCCTGGACATAAATAACTTCTGCCTCCCCTTCATCAAAGCCGTCACGGTAATCGCGCAGCAAATCGATCAGTTCGTCCATATCTTCGGGCATGGGTGCCTCGAGCGAGAGCGTCTCTCCTGTCTCCGGATGCCGCAGGGTCAACCGGCGGGCGTGCAGGGCCTGGCGACCGAAGTCCCGCAACACCTCGACCAGCAGGTCCTCGGCCCCGCGCGGCAGCCTGGGACGCCCGCCGTACAGAGGGTCACCGACAATGGGATGGCGGATATGCGCCATGTGCACACGGATCTGGTGCGTGCGGCCGGTCTCCAGGCGCACCCGCAGCCAGGAGTGCTCGCCGAATCGCTCGACCACCCGATAATGGGTCACCGCCGGCTTGCCCTGCGGCACCACCGCCTGACGCTGGCGGTCGCGGGAATGTCGACCGATGGGGGCCTCGACGGTGCCTCCCGCGATGATGTGCCCCAGGACAATGGCATCATATTCCCGTCCGATGCGCCGCTCGGCTAGGTCCGCCACCAGGATTTGAAAGGCCGCCTGGGTCTTGCCCACCACCAACAGACCGCTGGTCTGCTTGTCCAGCCGATGCACCACGCCGGCACGCGGCAGCAGCGCCAGGTCCGGGTCATGGTGGAGCAAGGCGTTGACCAGGGTGCCATCCGGATTGCCGGCCCCGGGGTGAACGACGAGATCCACCGGCTTGTTGACCACCAGCAGGTGATCGTCCTCGTAAACGATATCCAGCGGAATCGCCTGCGGGCGATCCTCACCCTGCTGCTCGAGTTCGGCGGTCAGCCCCAGTTCCTCGCCGCCGAGAACGGTATCCCGAGGTCGGGCGGGATGCCCATTGAGCGTCACCTGCCCCGCCTTGATCCAACCCTTGATGCGACTCCGCGAGAAGTCGGGCCAGCAGCGGGCTGCCGCCTGGTCGAGCCGCATCCCGGCACATTCGGCAGGCACAACCAGTGTTCTATCGATTTCCATGTATCCAGATTTCTGCCGATCGAACGGCTGCCCGGGATCAAATGAAAGCGGACGGCCGTGACAATAAAAAGACGGGTGAGCACCCGTCGCGCAATTGGTTGGTTTTTGGAACCTTATCTGCGAAGATTAGCCGCTAAAGCCCGCCCCATCAACGCGCCGCGCTGTCCGGTGGGCAAACATTCATACTAAGCTTGCGGCCATCACTCCATCATCATGATCCAGCATCGCGACCGTTCCCGCCCGGTATCCCGCCGTTCCCTGACCCGGCACGTTGCCCGAGCGGCCCTGATTGCCAGCATGGTCGCGCTCTCCAGCGGCTGTTCCTGGTTTTCCAAGTCGGATGACGACCGGGTCAACCTGAGCGACCCGACCGCTTCGGCCGCTCAGCTTTACCAGGAAGCCAACGAGGCCATGCGCCGCGGCGACTACGACACGGCGATCACGAAATACGAGACCCTCGAGGGCCGTTACCCCTTCGGCGCCTACACAAAGCAAGCGCAGCTGGAAGTCGCTTACGCCTATCACAAGTACGACGAACCGGATTCGGCCATTGCCGCTGCCGATCGCTACATCCAGTTGCACCCACGTGGTGACAATGTGGCTTACGCCCTTTATCTCAAGGGCCTGGCCAACATGGGTCGTGGTGATTCGCTGATCAACAAGATCGCGCCGCCGGATTTGTCCAAGCGTGACCAGTCGGTCCTCAAGGAGGCGTACCGGGCCTTCTCCCGCTTGGTCGAGCAATACCCGAAGAGCCAATACGTCGACGACGCCAGCCGTCGACTGATCAGGGTGCGCAACGCCTTGGCCGAGCACGAGGTTCAAGTCGCCCAGTACTACATGCGCCGTGGCGCGTGGCTGGCCGCGGCCAACCGCTCACAGCGCGCACTGGAAAAATACGACGGCTCGACCTCGACCATCCCGGCACTGGAAGTCCTGATCAAGGCCTACGACAAGCTCGGACTGGAACAAGAGAAGGCCGACGCCGAAGCGGTCCTGAAGGCCACGCGCCAATCCAACGACCAGTCCTCCTGAGCCATCGCGCACCTTCACTTGCCCCGCCTTTCCGAGGGCGCATGCCACTCGGGGTAAGCCGCCTCTAGGGGCGCGAGAACTCACGCTCCCTCTCCGTCGACGACCGTTGGCGCATCTGTATCTGCCCGACCCACTCTCCCTGTCGGTCCTTAGATCGCCCCGCCTGAGCTCGACACCCGCGAGCCCGACCCGCCCCAAACCCTTACACGTCGGCCAGCCAAAACAGTGGGCACTCGATCTTGCTCTCCGCCGTGGGCGGGCGCGGCAAGGATCAGGAAGTCGTCCCACCTTGAGCGCTGAAGTTGCAGCCGAGCCGCTTTAGGCCGAGTACAGCAGCCCGCCAGCAAGGGCTGGCCAGTTGACGCCGGCACCCCTGATCACAGAGCAGGGGCTGCTGGCACTCACGCCTCTCCTGCCTCACTCCAGCAACAAGTCAGCTCCTTGGCTTGACCCCGAGGCCTTGACTTGGCGCGGATAAACGTACGCTGGCCACGGGGATGGGCGCCACACGATGGACGGGCCTATCGCCTCACGAGGCGGGTCCACGATTAGCCACCAACTCCCCCCGTTGGCGATCAAACGGTCGCGCACAGCAAAAACCCCGCAACAAATGCGGGGTTTTTCGTCGTGCCCAGCCTGGCTGGGCAGGCAAAGGCCGTATGATCAGCGCTTGGAGAACTGCACCGAGCGACGCGCCTTGCGCAGACCGATCTTCTTCCGCTCGACCTGACGGGCGTCGCGGGTGACGAAACCGGCTTCGCGGAGCGACGGGCGGTTGGCCTCGTCGTAGTCCATCAGCGCACGAGTCAACCCGTGACGCACCGCGCCGGCCTGGCCGCTCGGGCCACCACCAGCGACCGTGGCGACCACGTCGAACTTGTCAGTCACTTCCAGCAGCTCCAGCGGCTGGCGCACGACCATCTGGGCAGTTTCCCGACCGAAGAAGTCTTCGACCGCCTTGCCATTGATCGTGATCTTGCCGGTACCCGGACGCAGGAACACCCGTGCCGAGGATCTCTTGCGACGACCGGTTCCGTAATTCTGTGTCATTGCCATAGCTAGTCTCTCTTAGATCTCGAGCGGCTGGGGCTGTTGCGCCTGATGGTTATGCTCGGCGTCTGCGTAGACCTTGAGCTTGGTGTACATCTGACGGCCGAGGGGATTCTTCGGCAGCATGCCCTTCACGGCGAGCTCGATGACCCGCTCCGGGGAGCGCTCCATCAACTTCTCGAAGGTGAAGTGGCGCATGTTGCCGATAAACCCGGTGTGGAAGTGATACATCTTGTCAGTGGCTTTCTTGCCCGTGACCTTGATGTCCTTCGCATTCACGACAACGATGTAGTCACCGGTGTCCACGTGCGGGGTGTACTCGGCCTTGTGCTTGCCACGCAGGCGGCGAGCGACCTCGGTGGCCAGACGACCCAGCGTTTTGCCGGATGCATCGATGACGTACCAGTCGCGTTTGACCTCGGCCGGCTTGGCGGAATAGGTTTTCATGGATCGACAGCTCCCAAACCAGAAGCGATACATTGATTTCAAGAGGGCGCGAAGTCTACCCGAAGGCAACGCGCCCCGCAAGGCCGATTTCGCAACCGACACGAACTCGGGAGACACCTCCGAAACCCGGTGCTGCCTCGGCCCCTTGGAGCGGGCTGCGACCAGGAGGATCAGCGTTCCCCTGACGAACCGCGGAGTATAAATCGGATCGATCCGTATTGCGAAGGAATTCCTGCCCTACACGCAATCCGAGACGTGGAAGACCAATACACCGGGCAAAAAAAATGCCGGCAAATGCCGGCAACAACAAGAACCACCAAAGGAGGATAAGCAATTCACAGTATAAATATATACTAATATGGATGGACCTGACAACCCCTCGGGCTGAATTTTCTCAGCCTGCGGCACGCACCGCCTTGACCATTGCCACGCACCACTGCAATCTGCCAAACATGCCCTCCCAAGCCAGCCACCCCGCCCCGTTGCCACTCGACGAGGCCATCCGCGCCGACGCGCTCGACTGCGTGATGTGCGGCATCTGCGTGCCGCACTGCCCCACCTTCGCCCTGTCCCAAAACGAGGCCGACGGCCCGCGCGGGCGCATCAGCCTGCTGCTGGGCATCAGTGACGGCGCACTACCCGTTGACGAGAGTGTCCGCGATCACCTCGATGCCTGCCTGACCTGCCGCGCCTGCGAGTCGGTCTGCCCGTCCGGGGTGGCATATGGCCGGCTGATCGACGCGGGCCGCGCCCGGCTTGCCCGTGAGGATGGGGCCGCGCAGCGCCCCCGGGCACTGGCCCGACACTGGCGCTGGCTGCGTGATCTCTTGCTGACCCGGCGTCACCGCCTGGGCATTGCTTGGGGGGTGTACCGCGCCACGCGCTTGCTAGGGGCAGATCGCCTCGCCCGCCGACTGACCGGTGTCATCGGCCACTCGCTGCCCCGCCGCCCCTTGGGCCTGCCCCGATCTCAGACGACGGGCGCGAGCGGCAGTGGCAGCCAACGCGGCAAGATCGGCCTGTTTGTCGGCTGCACCGGCGAGGCCATGAACGCCCCGGCCGCGCGGGCGACGCGCGAGGTACTAGCGGCAATGGGCTACCAGGTCATCACACCGAGCGCGCAAACCTGCTGCGGCGCCATGCACGCGCATGGCGGCGACCCCGAGGGCGCCCGCGTTCGGCGTGAACGCAATGCCGCGGCGTTTCGGGAGGCGGGGCTGGACGAAGTGGTGGTCATCGGCACCGCCTGCCGCAGCGAACTCGCCGAGCTGGAGACGGCACAGGGGCTGCGAGTGCGCGAGATCACCGAATGGCTGTTGGAACGCGAACCGGCCGAGTGGCCATCGATACCGGCCCTGGACTGGCGGGTAGCGATTCACACCCCTTGCAGTCAGCGCAACCATCTCGGACAGTCCGATGCGACCCGGCAACTGCTTGAGCGAATCCCGGGCCTCGAGTTGCTGGATATCGCCGACAATCAGCGCTGTTGTGGCGCTGCCGGGATGCAGGTGATGCTCTATCCGCAGCAGGCTGGTCGACTGCGCGCGCCGAAGCTCCAATCCATCGAAAGCCTGCAGCCGGACGTGGTGGTCAGCGCCAATGTCGGCTGCGCCACCCACCTGGCCGCCGGAGCGGAACTGACGATGGCCCAGCCGGTGGAAGTGGTGGCCGCCGCCCTCACCCGATGGCGGGGCTGATCCCGTTCAGACGACGTCGGCATCCGTCAGGTTGCGGCCGTAGAAGATCTCGAACATCTCCTTTTTCAGCGCCTTCTCGATGCGAGTGCATGCCTGCGGGCTGTAATCGTCGGTGCCGTGGCCGAACAGGTAGTTGTCGAGATCGAAGTCCTTCAGGAGCATTTTGGTGTGGAAGATGTTCTCTTGATAGACGTTCACGTCGATCATCTGATACCGCTCGCGGGTGTCCTCGGACATGTAGTTCTGGATCGAGTTGATCTCGTGATCGATGAAGTGCTTGCCGCCGTGGATGTCACGCGTAAAGCCACGCACGCGGTAGTCGAGCGTCACGATGTCCGAATCGAAGCTGTGGATCAGATAATTGAGCGCCCGCAGCGGCGAGATCCGTCCGCAAGTGGACACGTCGATATCGACACGGAAGGTGGAGATGCCGTTTTCCGGGTGGCTCTCCGGGTAGGTGTGCACCGTGATGTGACTCTTGTCGAGGTGCGCGACCACCGAGTCACGCGCCAGCTCGCCATCCCCCGGCAGCGGCCCCGGCTCCTCGTGGTAGTCGATGCCCTCGGCGATCACCGGCTCCTCGGAGATCAGGATGGTCACCGAGGCGCCCTGCGGCTCGTAGTCCTGCCGGGCGACATTGAGGATGTTCGCGCCGATCATCTCGGTGACATCCGTCAGGATCTGGGTCAGCCGGTCGGCATCGTAGACCTCGTCGATGTAGGCGATGTACTCGTTGACCTGCGCCCGGGTCTTGGCATAACAGATGTCGAAAATCGACATGCTCAGCGTCTTGCTGAGGTTGTTGAACCCGTGCAAGGTGACCGACGGCTCACCCATGACTACCCCCTGACAAAAAACAAGGCGCCCGGCCACAGAGAGCCGGGCGTTTTTCCAATTTCCGTGAACGTGTGGCGCCGCCACCGACGGCACCATGGGCCGAAGTGTAAACCGCCGCCTGCCGGATGGCCACGAACAACGGCGCTGCCAACCACGTCAGCGGTCATGACGTCGGCTCACGCACCTCGAAATCGTGGGTCAATTCGACCGAATCACGCAGCATCGCCGACACGGAGCAGTACTTCTCCGCCGACAGGTTCACGGCGCGCTCGACCTTCTTGGGGTCCAGCCCGCGGCCGACCACCACGTAACGGGTGTGAATGGTGGTGAACACCTTGGGCGCCTTCACCTCCGCCCGCTCGGCGGACAGCTCGATCCAGCAATCCTCGACCGGCTGGCGCTGCTTGCCCAGGATCATCATCACGTCGATGGCGGTGCAGCCACCCAGACCCATCAGGACCATCTCCATCGGCCGCGGGCCGGCGTTGCGACCACCAATCTCCGGCGCCCCGTCCATCACCAGGCCGTGACCGCTGTCGGCCTCGGCCATGAACGCCATGCCGTCGACCCATTTGACTCGTGCTTTCATGCCTCTCCTCCCAGTTCGAACAGTTCCGCCAGCGCCTCGCCCGGGTCCTCGGCGCGCATGAACGCCTCGCCCACCAGGAAGGCATGCACGTTGTGCTCACGCATCCGGCGCACATCCTCGGCGGCCAGAATGCCGCTTTCCGTGACCACCAGGCGGTCGTCCGGGATGTCGTGCAGCAACGACAAGGTGACGTCGAGGCTGACCTCGAAGCTCTTCAGGTCGCGATTGTTGATGCCGATCAGGCGCGTATCCAGCTGCAGCGCCCGCAGCAGTTCGTCGTGGTCGTGCACCTCGACCAGCACGTCCATGCCCCAGTGGCGGGCGCGGTCGTGCAGTCTGTGCATGGTCTCGTCGTCAAGTGCCGCGGCGATCAGCAGCACGCAGTCGGCGCCCATCGCGCGGGCCTCGTCGACCTGGTAGGGCTCGATCAGGAAGTCCTTGCGCAGCACCGGCAGACGGCAGGCGGCGCGGGCCGCCTTGAGGTACTCGGCATCGCCCTGGAAGAAGTCCCGGTCGGTCAGCACCGACAAGCAGGCCGCCCCGCCCTTCTGGTAGCTCTTGGCGATGGCCACCGGATCGAACGAGTCGCGCAGCACACCGCGGCTGGGCGAGGCCTTCTTGATCTCGGCGATCACCGCCGGGCGCTTTTCCGCCACGCGGCTCTCGATCGCCCGTTCGAAACCACGCGGGCGGTCTGCCGCCAGGGCCAGCTCCTCCATCACGCTCGGCGGGGTCACCTGGCGGGCGGCGACCACCTCGACGCGCTTGCGGGCAATGATCTTTTTCAGGATATCGGGGGTATCAGTCACGGCAGTCACGGCGGGCAGTCATGGATGGATTGGCCGGGTACGCACCAGGTGCAACGCCCGGCCGACAGAATCAGTCGTGGCAGGCTCGGGTCATGGCCACCAGTTGCTCGAGCTTGTCCAGCGCACGCCCCTCACCCAGCAACCGCTGGGCGGTGGCCACGCCGGCGACCAGGTCCTCGGCGAGATCCGCGGCGTAGATGGCCGCCCCGGCATTCAGCGCGATCATATCGGCCACCGGGCCGGGCTCGCCGCCGAGGGCGGCACGCACGCACGCCACGCTCTGCTCGGGGCCATCGACGATCAGCCGGTCGAGCGGCTGGCGCGCCATACCGAAGTCCTCGGGCTCGATGCGGTAGCGCCGGATCGTGCCGTCTTTCAGCTCGGCCACCTCGGTGGCCTCGGCCAGCGAGATCTCGTCGAGACCGTCGTGGCTGTGCACCACCAGCACGTGGCGGGCACCGAGGCGCTTCATCACCTCGGCGAGCGGCTCGAGCCAGTCGGCACTGTAGACGCCCAGCAACATCGCCGGCGCACCGGCCGGGTTGGTCAAGGGGCCGAGCACGTTGAACAGGGTGCGCACCCCCAACTCCTTGCGCGGCACGGCGGCATGGCGCATCGAGCCGTGGTGGCGCGGGGCGAACATGAAGCCGATGCCCAGCTCGCGCACGCAGCGGGCGACGCAATCGCTGTCGACCTCGAGATTCACCCCGGCGGTTTCGAGCATGTCCGCGCTGCCCGAGCGGCTGGTCACCGAGCGGTTGCCGTGCTTGGCGACGTGCCCCCCGGCCGCGGCCACCACGAAGCTCGAGGCGGTCGAGACGTTGAACAGTGCCGAGCCATCACCGCCGGTGCCGACGATGTCGACCAGGTGCGGCACGTCCACCTTTACGCCCACGGCCAGCTCGCGCATCACCGCGGCGGCGGCCGTGATCTCGTCGATGGTCTCGCCCTTCATGCGCAGCGCGACCATCAGGCCGGCCACCTGCACCGGCGTGGCCTCGCCGGCCATGATCTGGTGCATGACCGCATACATCTGCTCGCGGGTCAGATCATGGCGGTCGACGGTGCGGGCAATGGCGTCGCGAATGTTCATGGGCGTTTATCAGGGTGTCCGGCGTGTATCTGGCGGGAAACGGTAGCACGTCAGGGGGATGGGGCGCAGCAACGAGGCGCCATCTGGGGAAAGCCGGCATGTCCTGTAGGCGCCCCTCCTCGCCCGGCGACCGTTATCCCGCCCGGGCTGACATCACATGCTGGCTTAACGCCCAACAGTGAATGCCACCGAACCGCTCCATCGGACCGAGATGCCGTCCCTGGGCCGTGAGCGCGCTGCCAACCATACTTCCTGGCCGGTTAATGTGCGACGGACATCACCCACGGGTTGGTTGCAATGGACCATCGGCTTTGGCCGGGACCTCATCTGCCCGCACCGCGCAAAAACAGATGCCAAACAGGCAGGCGCAACTCGAGAAACAAATCCATATCAGGAACGCCACAATGCCGCCCAAGGCGCCATAGATGGTGTTGAAGCTCGTGAACTGGGTCCCGTACAGAAGAAACAGCCACTCCCCAATTCAGATCAATAGCGTGGCAACCAGCGCGCCGAGCCAAACTTCGGAAAACCGGGTGGCCCGGCTGGGGGCCAGCCGGTAAATCATGATCAGCCCGTAGAACAAAACCAGCCACGGAATGAGATGGAAGATCATGACGAACAGCCAATCGGGCAATCCGAGCGA
>JAGXIF010000024.1 GCA_024635755.1 Halothiobacillus sp. | reverse complement strand
TTCCTCGTCGCGGATCGAGCCGCCCGGCTGGATAACAGCACTGATGCCGACTGCGGCAGCGTTGTCGATGCCGTCACGGAACGGGAAGAAGGCATCGGAAGCCATGACCGCGCCTTTGACATCGAGTCCGGCATTTTCGGCCTTGATTGCGGCAATCCGCGCCGAGTTGACCCGGCTCATCTGACCGGCGCCGACGCCGATGGTCATACCGTCTCTGCCGTAAACGATGGCGTTCGACTTGACGAACTTGGCCACCCGCCAGGTGAAGAGCAGGTCCTGCATCTCTTCAGGCGTCGGCTGGCGCTTGCTGACCACCCGTAGTTCGGCGGTTAAAGCCAGGTCGGCCTCCTGCACCAGCATGCCGCCATTGACCCGTTTCATCTCCAGTCGGTCAGCCGGTTTCTCCGGCCATGCACCACACTCGAGCAGACGGACATTCTTCTTGGCGGCAATCACGGCAACCGCTTCGGCGGTCACTTGCGGCGCGATGATCACCTCGACAAACTGCTGATCAGCAATCGCCTGGGCCGTTGCCGCATCCAGTTCACGGTTGAAAGCGATGATACCACCGAATGCCGACTCGGTGTCGGTGCTGAAGGCGCGCTGGTACGCGTCGAGCAGGGTTTCGCCATAAGCCACACCGCAGGGGTTGGCATGCTTGACGATCACGCAGGCGGCGCGGTCGAACTGCTTGACGCACTCGAGCGCGGCGTCGGCGTCGGCGAGGTTGTTGAACGACAAGGGCTTGCCCTGGACGATCCGGGCACGGGCGAGGGTGCCCGGTGCGGCGTCCGGCTCGACGTAGAAGGCCGCGTTCTGGTGCGGGTTCTCGCCGTAGCGCAGGTCCATGGACTTGTTCAACGGCAGGTGCCAGGTGGGCGCGAACGTACTTTCCTCGAACTGCTGTCCCAGGTAGTCGGCGATCATGCCGTCGTACTGGGCGGTGTGGCTGAAGGCCGCTCCGGCCAGGCGCTGACGGGTGGCCATGGAGACGCCTTCGCCGTTGATCTCCTTGAGCACCACCTCGTAGTCGCTCGGGTTGACCACGATGGCCACATCGTTGTGGTTCTTGGCCGCCGCGCGGACCATCGCCGGGCCGCCGATGTCGATGTTCTCGATCGCCGTGGGCAGGTCGCAGTCCGGGTCGGCCACGGTGCGGGCGAACGGGTAGAGGTTGACCACCACCAGGTCGATCGGCGTGATGCCGTGGGTGGCCATCACCTCGTCGTCGGTGCCGCGACGCCCCAGGATGCCGCCGTGGATCAGCGGATTGAGCGTCTTGACGCGGCCGGCCATGATTTCCGGGAAGCCGGTGACGTCACTGACCTCGCGCACCGGGACGTCGTTCTCGCGCAGCAGGCGGGCCGTGCCGCCGGTGGAGAGCAGCTCCACCCCGGCGGCATGCAGGCCCTGGGCGAGGCCCAGGATCCCGGTCTTGTCGGAAACGCTCAGCAGGGCGCGGCGCGGCTTGACGGCATGGTGGGTCATGGGGATATCCGGTTTTTCAGCGATGGATGAGTGGCACCGGTCGCCCGGTTTGGACGACCTGGAAACCGCGCATTGTACCCGCTTGCCGGACCCTTGTTGAGTCGCGCCGGATGCCGGCTGGGAGGGATCAGTGCCGCGTCGGCTCGTCGTGGACGATGCTCTCGAAGAGCGAGGAGTAGTCGTGGTTCCCGTGCCCGGCGTAGACGCCTTCCTCGAGTACGTGCTGCAGCCCGATCAGCAGGTGGGTGTCGATGCCTCGACCGCAGGCGCTCTGCGTGAACAGGCGGATGTCCTTGAGCAAATGCTTGAGTGGAAAGTTGGCGTTCTCGAACGAGTGGCCGACCATGTTGTCGAGTTTCTTGTCGAATGTGGGCGCGTACAGGGCCGATTCGCGCAGGGTGGCCATGAACTTGTCGACATCGACCCCCTCGCGCTGCACCAGCCCCAGGCTCATGGAAAAGGCCGCGGTGAGCGAGCCGATCAGCTGGTTGAAGGCAAGCTTGGCGGCCGCCCCGCTGCGGATCTCACCGAAGTGGGTCGGGGTGCCCAGCGACCGCAGCACGGCATCCTCGCGTTCGATCAGTGCCGCAGGGCCACCCAGCAATAGCTGCAGGGTGCCGCTCTTGGCCTGCGGGATCGAGCCCAGTACCGGTGACTCGAGGTATTCGCCGCCGAACGCCTCGATGCGGTGGGCCAGTTCGGCGGATTCCTTCGGTGAGATGGTCGAGCTGTTGATCACGACGTGGCCGCGGATGCCCGGTTCGCCCAGCTGCTCGATCACCTCCCGGCAGGCCTGGAAGTCGCTGACCATCAGCCAGAGTGTTTCTGCCCGTTGGGCCAGTTCGGCCAGGGTGCTCGTGGTCTCGACGCCCGCCGTATCGCGCCGGCTGCGGTTGTAACCCAGCACGGACCAGCCGGCCTCGGCCAGTCGGCGGGCCATGGCCGAGCCCATCAGTCCCAGACCGATAACTCCGATCGTCGTGTTCATGGTTGTATGGCCTCGTAGAAATATGGTGTCGGATGGGTGCCGCGGATGCCTGGGTCAAGGCCACTTGGGCCACGGTCCATCGTCCAGAGAATTGCGACGGGGATACGGTTATGCTTCGTTTGTCGTTTCGAATACCTCGCCGTGCGGCAGGGTCCGTCACGATCGGCACGGCGGGGTATCTTTGGACGTAAATGGTAGCAGTACCGCGGGTCGATTGCCGGCCCACTCGCGCGACGGAAAACCATCAGGGGAAGGCATGCAGCAGGAACTGGACAACCACTGGCGTCGCTGGCTCAACCCGGATCGGCGACGACCCGGCAGCAGTCGGCCGCCCCTGGGGCCGGGCAGCCAACAGCGCACCGCGATCGAGCGCGACTACGACCGGGTGCTCTTTTCCACGCCGGTGCGGCGCATGGCCGACAAGACCCAGGTCTTTCCCCTGGATCGTTCCGACAGCGTCCGCACCCGGCTGACCCATTCGCACGAGGTGGCCAACCTGGCCCGCTCGGTGGGGATCGACCTGGTGTTCAACCAAGGAGTGGCCGCCGGCCTCCCCGAGGCCCTGCGCGACGTGCCCGCCCTGCTGGCGACCGTGGGTCTCGCGCATGACCTGGGCAACCCGCCGTTCGGCCACCAGGGCGAGGACGCGATCGCCCGCTGGTTTGAAATCAACCGCGCCGAGGTGCTGGATGCCGACCCGCGCCTGACCGCGGCGATGAAGGCGGACTTCCTGCGTTTCGAGGGCAATGCCCAGACCCTGCGCCTGCTGACCAAGCTGCAATTGATCAATGATGACTACGGCCTGAACCTCACCCTGGCGACCCTGGCGGCATTGGTGAAATACCCCACGCCCAGCGATCGCCTCGACCTGAGTCGCGTCACGCACAAGAAGCACGGTTATTTCCAGTCTGAGCAGGCCCTGATGGACGAGGTCTGGGCCGCCACCGGTCTCCAGTCCGGCCAGCGCCATCCGCTGACGTGGATCATGGAGGCCTGCGACGACATTGCCTACTCGGTGCTGGATGCCGAGGATGCGGTCAAGAAGGGGCTGTTGTCGTTTTCCGATACCATCGCCTTCCTGCGTCACGAGGCGCCGGACGACCCGGTGGTCGCCGCGGTCTGCGATGCCGCTGCCTCGGAGCATCAGGCTTACCGGCGCGAACGGCTGTCGCCGGACGAGCTAAACGACATCTCGATGCAGACCTTTCGTATTCGTGCCATCGGGGCCCTGATGGAGGCGATCGGCGAGGTGTTCATCGAGTCCCTGCCGGCGATGGCCGAGGGCCGTTTCGAGCGAGAGCTGGTGGCCGCTTCCAAGGCCGGTCCCTTGCTGTCGGCATTGAAGGCCTGCAACTGGCAGCATGCCTACCGGCACAAGTCGGTGTTGCGGGTCGAGCTGACCGGCCTAACCGTGATCCACGGCCTGATGGACGCCTTCTGGTATGCGATCACCCGGCGGGAGGATCGTGACGACCCGGCCAGCCCGCGGGCCACCCCGCTGGCCGGTTACATCTACCAGCGCATCTCGGAGAATTACCGCCGCGTGTTCGAGTCGCCGGGCAACCCCATGCCGATCCGCTACCGCGAGGCGCAGCTGCTGACGGACATGATCTCGGGGATGACCGACAGCTTCGCCGTCAGCCTCTTCGAGGAATTCCGCGAGGTGGGCTTTTTGCCCAGCACCCGGGCCTGAATCGGGCGCAAGCCGCCCACCCCTTTCCCATACCGAAATCACAGCATAGAGACCCGATGAGCGATTCCGAGCAAAGCCCCGAAAAAAGTCACTTCTTCGCCTACATCTCCCGGATGAAGTACATCTACCGCTGGGGGTTGATGCGCAATACCCGTAGCGAGAACGTCCAGGAGCACAGCCTGCAGGTGGCGATGATCGCCCACGCGCTGGCGGTGATCGGTAACCAGGAGTTCGGCGAGGAGAACGATGTCGGTCGGGTGGTCAGCGTGGCCCTGTACCACGATGCCTCGGAGATCATCACCGGCGATCTGCCCACGCCGGTGAAGTATTTCCGCGAGGATATCCGCGATTCCTACAAGGCACTGGAGGCGCACGCCGAGCGCAAGATCGTCGGTCTGCTGCCGGAATCAATCCGCGAGGCATTTGCCGACGTGATCGAGAGCGAGCGGATCGACACGGACGTGCTGCGCCTAGTCAAGGCGGCCGACTCGCTGTCGGCCTACCTCAAGTGCATCGAGGAGCGGGCCGCCGGCAACCAGGAATTCCGCCGGGCGGAGGAATTCCTGTTCGAGAAGCTCGAGGAAATGGACGATCTGCCCGCGGTGGGCTACTTCCGGCGCCATTTTGTCGACGCCTTCGAACTCACCCTCGACGATCTGAGCCACGACTGAATCGCCGTGGCAATACCGCTTGGTGTCGGCGACTTAGTCGCGCGGGGTGTCCTCGCCGTCGAATACCCGGGCGCCCCCGGTCTCGTCGGTGTAGAAGGTGCGCCGCGATATCTGGCAGAAGGCCCCCTGGCGGCGGACGAAGTGCACCGAGCCGGCCACCACCAGTCCCCCGATCACCAGCAGCAGGCTGCTCTGCACGTAGCCCAGGGTGATGATCGCCACCCCGATCAGGCCGACATGCCGGGCCTGGATGTGCAGCAGGTCCTCGTGCGTCTGTTGCAGCGCGCCCAGAGCGGCCCATTCGATCGCCAGCACGATCATCAGCACCAGCGGAGCGGTGGCCATGCTTGGATAGAGCACCGCGATGATGCCCAGCAGGACGATGATCGCCAGCACCACCCATTGGGCCAGGCGCTGGTTCCGAGAGTCGGGTTGCGAGGCCCGCAAGGTGCCGTTGAGACGCAGCCAGTGGATCAGGCCGTTGAGACCGGTCCACACGCCGATGAAGATGCCGACCAGAGCGGCCAGCCGCAGGTCCCAGGCACGGGTGTACAGCGTGGTCTGCTCCCAGCCGATCACGCCCAGCAACGTGATGGTGATGCCGCTGCCGATCAGGACGATGGCCGCCCCGCGCACCAGGTCGACCAGCCGGGTCTCCTGATTGCGGCTTCTCTGGTGCCAGGGCGCGGCGGCCACGCCGAAGGCGACGGCAGCGATGGCAAGCCAGGCCTTCCAGCCCATGCCGGGAATGTCACCGGCCGCCCCGGGGAACAACGCCCCGGCGAGCACCACCAAGATCGCCAGCGGCAGCGCCCAAATCCAGACGCGTCGCCGCTCGGGGTGGGTGAGTGCCGAGAGCGTGATCAGCACTAGGCCCAGCGCGAACCAGCCGGCATTGTCGATCATCAGTCCGATGCCCATTACGACACCTCCTTGCCGGCGCGTGCATGGGTGAACTGCTGTTGGCGGACCTCGTCGTCGAGCAGTTCCTGCTCGTCGGGCTCGTCGGCCGGCTCGGCGTGGATCTCCTGGCGCAGCAGCAGAAAGGCGGTCGCGGCCCCCTGCGCGGCGAAGAATACCGCGATGGTGGAAAGCACCAGCTCCAGGGCGCTCTGGGACGTGAGCAGCGCGCTGACTGCCGCGACCACCAGAAAGCCGGTCAGCGTAGTCACGATCAACAGCCCGCGGCCGCAATGCTCCCGCTCGGCGCGCAGCGCACCGGTCAGGCCCAGGGCCAGTGCGAGCAGCACCACGTAGGCGGCAATGGTTGGATCCATGTCGGTCTCCCTCGTTGGGTGTGCCGGGGCACGGTGGATGTCCCGGCGTCGGCGTCAGTCGTCGAGTTTTTCCAGGAAGGCCTTGGCATCGAGCGCAGCCATGCAGCCGGTTCCGGCCGAGGTGATGGCCTGGCGGTAGACGTGGTCCATAACGTCGCCCGCGGCGAAGACGCCGTCGACGGACGTGACCATGGCATTGCCCTCGGTTCCGCTCTTCACCTGAATATAGCCGCCCTTCATCTCCAGTTGCCCCTCGAAGATGCCGGTGTTGGGCGAGTGACCGATCGCAATGAACACGCCGGACAGCTCCAAATCGGTGGTCTCACCGGCCTGGTCGCGGATGCGCAACCCGTTGACGCCCATCTGGTCGCCGAGCACCTCGTCGACTTCGTGGTTCCAGTGGATCTCGATCGTGCCTTCCTCGGCCTTCTTCATCAGGCGGTCGATCAGGATGTCCTCGGCGCGGAAGCGGTCGCGACGATGCACGACGTGCACCTTGGAGGCGATGTTGGAGAGGTACAGCGCCTCCTCGACCGCGGTATTGCCGCCGCCGACCACGGCGACCGTCTGCTTCTTGTAGAAAAAGCCGTCGCAGGTGGCGCAGGCGGAGACACCCTTGCCACGGAAGGCCTGCTCGGATTCGATCCCCAGGTACTTGGCCGATGCGCCGGTGGCGATGATCAGCGCATCGCAGGTGTAGGTGCCCTGATCGCCGGTCAGGGTGAACGGGCGTTCGTCGAGCTTGGTGGTGTGGATGTGATCGAACAGGATCTCGGTGTCGAACTTCTCGGCGTGGGCCTTCATCCGATCCATCAGCGCCGGACCGGTCAGGTCCTCGGGATCACCCGGCCAGTTTTCCACCTCGGTGGTGGTGGTCAGCTGTCCGCCCATTTCCATGCCGGTGATCAGCACCGGGTCGAGATTGGCCCGCGCGGCATAGACCGCCGCGCTGTAGCCGGCCGGACCGGAGCCGAGGATGAGCAGTTTGCTATGGCGGGTTTTGCTGTCGGACATGTCGGGAATGACTCCTTGGGTGTGCTGCAATGCGTGTTACGTGAATGCGGTTGGCCGCGCGAGCGGTCCTGGCCCCGGCCCGGCCGCGACCGGGGCCGGATTGATCGGTTCGTCAATCGATTGGGCAGGGGACGTGGGCTTTGCCTAAACTGCCCCGGAACGCTGCGCCGGGAGGCCGATCGAGGCCTGCCTTGCGTAATAGCCAGACTGTAGGATACTCGTCGAAAAATTTTGAGGCCATCGCATGAATTACCAAGGTGAACCGGACTACAAGCACGGCAGCCAGGAACGACTGGGCGTGCTGCTGCTCAACCTGGGTACGCCGGACGCGCCCGAGGCGCCGGCACTGCGCCGCTACCTCGCGCAGTTCCTCTCCGATCCCCGCGTGATCGAAATCCCGAAGTGGAAGTGGTGGCCGATCCTGCACGGTATCGTGCTGCGCACCCGCCCGGCCAAGTCGGCCGAGGCCTATCGCTCGGTCTGGGATCACCACGGCGAGGGCTCGCCGCTGTTGACCATCGCACGCCAGCAGCAGAAGGGGCTGCAGGCACGACTGTCCGAGCAGATGGCCGGTCCGGTCAGTGTTGCGCTGGGCATGCGCTACGGTAACCCGTCGGTGCCCTCGGCCCTGCACGAGCTCCGTGAGGCCGGCGCGCGTCGCGTGGTCGTGTTGCCACTCTATCCGCAGTACGCCGGGGCGACCACCGCCTCGACGCTGGATGCCGTCTTCGACGAGTTCATGCATTGGCGCTGGGTGCCGGAGCTGCGCACCATCAACCAGTATCACCGTGACCCCGGTTATCTCGACGCCCTGGCCGCGAGCATCCAGGAGCACTTCGACGAACACGGCAAGCCCGACAAGCTGATCATGAGCTACCACGGCGAGCCCAAGCGCTACCTGCTCAATGGCGACCCGTACCACTGCCACTGCTACGTCACCTCGCGGCTGGTGGCCGAGCGCCTCGGCCTGTCCGAGGACGACTACATGGTCACCTTCCAGTCACGCTTCGGCCCCGAGGAATGGCTCAAGCCCTACACCGACGAGACCTTGAAGGCCCTGCCCGGCCAGGGCGTCAAGCACATCGCCGTGGTCTGCCCGGGCTTCTCCGCCGACTGCTTGGAGACCATCGAGGAGATCGGCGACGAGAACCGCGAATACTTCGAGGAGGCCGGCGGCGAGACCTACCACTACATCCCGGCGCTCAACGACCGCGACGACCACCTCGACGGCCTGGCGCGACTGGTCCGGCAACACACCCAGGGTTGGGTCGAGCATGCCGAGTTCGACGCCGTCGAGGACCAGCGCGAGCGCAACCGGGTGCAGGAGAACGCGCTCAAGGTCGGCGCGAAGCAGTGAGATGCAGCTGAGCGCATCGAGCGGGCCGCTCGCTGGCATCGGCGTGGTGGTCATCGGCGACGAGATCCTGTCGGGGCGCCGTCGCGACCGTCACCTCGAGGCGGTGATCGAGCGGCTGGCCCCCCGTGGCCTGGTGCCCGACTGGGCCCAGTTCGTCGCCGATCGTCGCGAGATCATCGTGGACCTGTTGCAGCGCAGCCGGCGGGATGGCGCCACGGTGTTCTGCTTCGGCGGCATTGGCGCGACCCCCGACGATCTCACCCGCGCCTGTGCCGCCGAGGCATTCGGTCGGCCGTTGCAGCGTCATCCGCAGGCCGCCGCGCTGATCGAGGCGCAGTTCGGCGAGGCGGCGTATCCCAAACGTATCCTCATGGCGGATCTGCCCGAGGGCGCCGACCTGGTGCCCAACCCGGTCAACCAGGTGCCGGGGTTTTTCCTCGAGGGGCATTTCTTTCTGCCGGGCTTTCCCGAGATGGCGCACGCCATGCTCGACTGGATTTTCGCGCATCCTTTGGCCGACCGGGGTGACGGCGAGTATTGCGAACGGTCGCTGTGGCTGGTCGACACCCCCGAAAGCGAACTGATCGACCTGATGGATGCGCTCTGTGCCGACAATCCGCGCTTGCGGCTGTTCAGCCTGCCGGTGTCGGGTGATTCGCGCCGTCTGCTCGAACTGGGCCTCAAGGGACCCCGCGCGGAGGTTGCGCCGGTATTGGCCGGGTTGGCCGAGGAGTTGACCGGCCGGGGGCTGACCGTGTTTTCCGAACGACCGCAATGAGCCCTTCACGCCCCGGCGACCAGCCTTGAACTTTCGGCGCCTCGGGCCTATCTCAAGGGATTCGGGACCGAAAGTCACCGGTCCGTGGGCCATCATTTCGTCGACAGATTCGTTTCCACAGGAGAGACGCTGATGAACGAGACAGTGAATAACCGATTCTTGCGGATGCGAGCCTGGCCGCTGGGCCTCATGCTGCTGGCGGCCGCGCTGTTGTGGGTTTTTGCGGCCGCCCCGGCCCAGGCGCAGTATCCGGATTTCGCCAAGCTGGCCAAGGACAACGCCCCGGCGGTGGTCAATATCAATACGGTGACCAAGGGCCGTCCGGTCGGGCCGGGGTCGGCGCCGAGGATGCCCAATCTGCCGCCCGGGCCGCTGGGCGACATGTTCCGCGACTTCTTCGAGCAGATGCCGCAGCAACCGCATCAACCGCCGCGCTCGCGACCGGCGCGCTCGCTGGGATCGGGCTTCATCATCAGCGAGGATGGCTACGTCCTGACCAATGCCCACGTGGTGCGCGGCGCGGACGAGGTCACTGTGCGCATGAGCGACCAGAAGGAGTACCAGGCGGAGTTGATCGGCGAGGACGAGCGCACCGACATCGCCCTGCTCAAGATCGACGCCGAGGGCCTGCCCACGGTGGAGATGGGCGATTCGGACGAGGTGGAGGTCGGCGAATGGGTGCTCGCCATCGGCGCGCCCTTCGGCCTGGATCACTCGGCGACCCACGGCATCGTCTCGGCGATCGGCCGTGACCTGCCCAACGAGAACTACGTGCCGTTCATCCAGACCGACGCCCCGGTCAACCCGGGCAATTCCGGCGGGCCGCTGATCAACGCCGATGGCGAGGTGATCGGCGTCAACTCGCAGATCTACACCAGCTCGGGTGGCTACATGGGGATCTCCTTTGCCATCCCCATGAACGTGGCCATGAACGTGGCCGACCAGTTGCGCGAGTCCGGGTCGGTGTCGCGCGGCTATCTCGGTGTGGTCATCCAGCCGGTCACGGCGGAGCTGGCGCGATCCTTTGGCCTGGATGACACTAGGGGAGCACTGGTGGCCCAGGTTCAGCCGGATACCCCCGCCGAGAAGGCCGGTCTGGAGTCGGGCGACATCATCACCAAGTTCAACGGCAAGCTGGTCAAGCGCTCCGGGCAGTTGCCGATGCTGGTGGGTGCCGCCCCCGTCGGCGAGGCCGCCACTCTGACCGTCCTGCGCGAGGACAAGGAGAAGCAGATCGAGGTGGTACTCGACGAGTTGGACGCCTCCATGGCCGGCGGCGGAGCCCTGTCGAAGTTCGGCTTGACGGTCGCACCGCTGGAAAAGGCGAGCCGCGCGGAAATGGGCGTGCGCTACGGCCTGGAGGTCGAGTTGATCGATGGCAACTCGCCCTTCGCCGGTGCGCTGCAGGTGGGTGACGTGCTGCTGGAGGTCAACCGCCGTCCCATGCGGGGCTCGGAGGATCTGGCGCAGGCGCTGACTTCCGCCCCGGCAGACCGCCCGGTGGCCATCCGGCTGCTGCGCCGAGGTCAGCCACTGTTCCTCGCGGTCGATCTCGACGGAGAAAACGTGGCCCCGTGAGGAACTAGTAGCGAGCCAATCAATCCCATTACTGGCTCCTCAAGGATGAACCCCTGCCCCGGCCTGGTTGGCCGGGGTTTTTTTTGAGCCGACTTCCCTATAATCCACCCCATTTGGACGAATGCATGCGGGTAATCAGTTTCAACGCCAATGGCATCCGCGCCGCCGCGCGCAAGGGTTTCTTTGACTGGTTGGCGACCGTCGATGCGGACATGGTCTGCATCCAGGAGACCAAGGCCCAGGCCTGGCAACTGGAGAAGGACCCCACCTTCTGGCCGGAGGGCTATCACTGTCGTTACGTCGATGCCGAGCGCAAGGGCTACTCCGGCGTGGCCATCTTCAGCCGCCATGAGCCGCAGGCGGTGACCACGGAGATGGGCCTGGCGGAGTTCGACGCCGAGGGACGCTACTGCGCCTTCGACCTGGGGGATCTGACCGTGGCCTCGCTCTACCTGCCGTCGGGCTCGGCCGGCGACCACCGCCAGGCCTCCAAGGATCGATTTCTGGAGGCCTTCCTGCCGATGCTGCAGGGATTTCGCGATCAGGGCCATCCGCTGATCCTCTGTGGCGACTGGAACATCGCCCATCGCGAGATCGACCTGAAAAACTGGCGAGCCAACCGCAACAAGTCGGGCTTTCTGCCCTACGAGCGGGCCTGGCTCGACCGGGTGTTCGACGACCTGGGTTTCGTCGACGCGCACCGCACCCTCAAGCCCGACGTGGCCGAGTACACCTGGTGGTCGAATCGCGCCAACGCCTGGAACAACAACGTCGGCTGGCGGATCGACTACCAGATCGTCACGCCCGATCTCGCCGGGCGGCTGGCCGAGGTACAGGTCTATCGTGACGAGAAGTTCTCCGACCATGCCCCGTTGATCATCGACTACCGTTGAGTGGTAGTGCTGGGCTGCGGCCCAATACTTCTGCGGTTGCCCGGGGAACCCTCGGGTCGGGCGCCAATCTGACTTATACTTCACCCCATTGCCGCGCCTTCAGGAGGTTTGCCATGAAACGCCTTGTTTATCTCGCCCTTGTCCTTGTCGGAACCGCATTTATGGCCGGTTGCGCCAGCAGTCTGTCGAGCGATGCGTATTCGCGCGACAGTGCCCGCCAGATGCAGACGGTATACTACGGCACGGTGCAGAATGTGCGCTCGGTCCGTATCGAGGGCACCAAGACCCCCATCGGCACCGGCGCGGGCGCCATCACGGGCGGCATTCTGGGCAGCCAGGTCGGTGGCGGTACCGGCCGCTCGCTGGCGACGGTCGGCGGGGTGCTGCTGGGCGGCGTGGCCGGCTCGGCGGCCGAGGAAGGCATCACCCGCCAGCAGGGCTACGAGATCACGGTGCGCCTGGACAACGGCCGGACCATCAGCGTGGTGCAGGCGGCGGACATCGCCTTCCAGCCCGGCGAGCGCGTACGCGTCATCGAGGCACGTGACGGCACCACCCGCGTGACCCGCTGAACCCAGGACATCGAAGCAAGCCAGGACATCGAAGCAAGCCAGGACATCGAAGCAGGATTGGAGAGACAATGACGGCAACCCCGCGTGGACAGCTATTCGTGATTTCGGCGCCTTCGGGGGCGGGAAAGACCAGCCTGATCAAGGCCCTGCGCGAGCGCCGTCCCGGCCTGGCCCTGTCGGTATCGCACACCACGCGCCCGCGCCGTGACGGCGAGGTCAATGGCGAGCACTACCATTTCGTCGACATCTCTCAGTTCGAAATGATGCTCGAGCAAGAGGCCTTCATCGAGCACGCCAAGGTCTTCGACAACTATTACGGCACCAGCCAGGCGGCGATAAGCGAGGAGCTCGACCGCGGCTATGACCTGATCCTGGAGATCGACTGGCAAGGGGCGGCCCAAGTCAAGAAACTGTTTCCCGAGGCGATCTTCGTCTTCATCCTGCCGCCCAGCAGCGCGGCGCTCGAGGCCCGCTTGCGCAACCGCGCCCAGGACGACGACGCGGTGATCGCCCGCCGTCTGGCCGAGGCGCGTCGCGAGATGGAGGAGTGCCATTGGTACGACTATCTCGTTATCAACGACGATTTCGCCCAGGCCCTGGACGACCTGGATGCCATCTTTGCCGCCGCCAGCCTGGAGGCGGACCGGCAGCGGGCACATCACCCGGATCTGTTAGCTGATTTGCTGGGTGAGGCCGACTGACCGTAAACTAGTGAATATTCCCGCCCTTTCTTGATGGAAAGCGAGCGGAGGACACCCCGATTCGAGCCACGGCCCGGTCGTCTCTCACGACCGGGCCGTCCACCCTGTTTTACCGAGGTTCCCCAACCATGGCACGCGTTACCGTAGAAGACTGCCTGAAAAAGATTCCCAACCGCTTTGATCTGGTGCTGACCGCTGCGAAGCGCGCCCGTCAGATCGAGCACGGCGCCGAGCCGCTGGTGCCGATGGGCAAGGAAAAGCCGGTCGTCATCGCCCTGCGAGAGCTGGGCGAAGGCAAGATCGACCGGGCACGGATCGACGAGATCGAGAACCAGGTCTCGCTGTCGCGCTCCGAGATCACCGAGGCTGAGATCCGTGCCGAACTGGCCCAGTTTGCTGAGGAAAGCAGCCCCGAGCGGACCCCGGCGGCCCCGGCCGCAGGCAGCGACGAGGCCTGAGTCGGCTCGCCGGGCCAGGAGGGGGATGGTGACCGATCATATCGAGGCACCAGCAACCGGGGCGACGGGCGGGTCGCACCTGACTGACGTCTTCTTTGCCCCGCTGGCCCACCACCTGGCGGAGTACCTAGATCCGGCGGATATCGCGCGTATCCGCACCGCCTTCGAATTCGGTGCCCAGGCGCATGCCGGGCAGACCCGCAAGAGCGGTGAGCCCTACATCAGCCATCCCATCGCGGTGGCGCACATTCTCGCTGACCTGCGAATGGACGAGGCCACGGTGGTCGCGGCCATCCTCCACGATGTCATCGAGGACACCGACATCGCGCACGACGAGATCGTCTCCGAGTTCGGCGAGGAGGTCGCGCACCTGGTCGACGGGGTCTCCAAGCTCGCCCAGATCCGCTTCAAGTCCAAGGCCGAGGCGCAGGCGGCCAACTTCCGCAAGATGATGATGGCCATGGTCGAGGATGTGCGCGTCATCCTGATCAAGCTGGCCGACCGCCTGCACAACATGCGCACCCTGGGCGTGATGCGGCCCGACAAGCGTCGGCGCATCGCCCGCGAGACGCTGGATATCTACACGCCAATCGCCAATCGCCTCGGCCTCAACGCCATCCGCCACGAGCTCGAGGACCTGGGTTTCGCCGCCCTATACCCCTTGCGCCACCGCGTGCTCAGCGAGGCGGTCCGCCGGGCACGCGGCAACCGCAAGGAGATTGTCGCCGGCATCCAGGAACGCTTCGAGCAGCGCTTCGCCCACGAGCAGCTGGACGCCGACTCGCTCGCCCGCGAGAAACGGCCCTACTCCATCTACCGTAAGATGCAGAGCAAGCACCTGTCCTTCAAGGAGGTGTTCGACGTCTTCGCTGTGCGCGTGCTCGTGGAAACGGTCGACGACTGCTACCGGGCGCTCGGTATCGTGCACAACCTCTACAAGCCGCTGCCGGGGCGCTTCAAGGACTACATCGCCATCCCCAAGGCGAACGGTTACCAGTCGTTGCACACGATCCTGTTCGGCCCCCACGGCATCCCGCTGGAGGTGCAGATCCGCACCCACGAGATGCACCAGTTTGCCGAGTCCGGCATCGCCGCCCACTGGCTCTACAAGACCCAGGGCGACCGCGGCTCGGTCACCCAGACCCGGGCGCGCGAATGGCTGCGCGATCTGCTGGAGATACAGCAGAAGGCGGGCAACCCGCAGGAATTCCTCGAGTCGGTCAAGGTCGACCTGTTTCCCGACGAGGTCTACGTCTTCACGCCCATGGGCGAGATCATCGAGCTGCCGCGCCGGGCCACGGCAGTGGATTTCGCCTACGCCATCCACACCGATGTGGGTAATACCTGCGTCGCCTGCAAGATCGACCGGCGCTTCGCCCCACTGTCGACTCCGCTGGAGAGCGGGCAGACCATCGAGGTGATCACCGCGCCGGGTGCGGTGCCCAACCCCAGCTGGCTGTCGTTCGTGGTCACCGCGCGCGCCCGGGCGAGTATCCGGGCCCACCTTAAGCAGCTGCAGGACGCCGAGGCGATCCGGCTGGGTCACCGCCTGCTCACCAAGGCCATGGTCGCCGAGGACTGCGACATCGATGAGCTTGACGAGAAGCGCATCGACTCGATCCTGCGCGAGTACCACCAGGAGAGCTTCAACGACCTGCTGCGCGAGATCGGCCTGGGCAACCGCATGGCCCCGCTGGTCGTGCGGCTGCTGAAGGTCGAGGCTGGCAAGCTCGACCCGGACGAGATCCGGCGCGAGGGCGAAGGCCGGCAGGCCCCGGTGATCATCAGCGGCACCGAGGGGCTGGTGGTCAGCTTCGCCAAGTGCTGCCACCCGGTGCCGGGCGACTCGGTAGTCGGCTTCCTCAGTACCGGACGCGGCATCGTCGTCCATCGCCAGGAATGCTCCAACGCCGCCGATGCCGGCGAGCATCCCGAGCGCTGGCTGGCCGTGGACTGGGAGAAGCAGCCGTCCGGCGAGTACCAGTCGCAGATTAGCATCCAGGCGAACAACGTCCGCGGGGGGCTGGCGCGGATCGCCGCGGCGGTTTCGGATGCCGGCTCGGACATCGACGACGTGCGCTTCGACGACCGCGATGTCAATCTCACCATCATCGACATCACCGTGCGCGTCACCGACCGGACCCACCTGGCGCGCGTGATGCGTTCGATCAAGCAGCTGCGCGACGTGGTGCGCGTCTCGCGCCACTGATCGGCGACGAACAACGACTGACCCAGGAGCGAGCATGAGCCGACGAGAAATCATCCACAGCGACGACGCCCCGGCCGCGATCGGTCCCTACTCGCAGGCCGTGCGGGTGGGCGACACCGTCTACCTGTCCGGGCAGATTGCCCTCGATCCGGCGAGCATGACCCTGGTCGAGGGCGGTATCGAGGCCCAGACCCGCCGCGTGTTCGACAACCTCTCCGCGGTCTGCCGGGCCGCCGGCGGCGAGCTCGCGGACATGGTCAAGCTGCAGATCTACCTGCCCGACCTGTCGCACTTCGAGACCGTCAACGCGATCATGAAGGAATACCTCGACGAGCCGTTCCCGGCCCGGGCCGCGCTGGGCGTGCGGGCCCTCCCCAAGGGCGCCCAGGTCGAGGTCGACGGGGTGATGGTGCTACCCGGCTGAATACCCCGCGGTTGCCACACGAGAAAGGCCCGGTCGGTTTCACCCGCCGGGCCTTCTTCGTGTCCAGAGTGGTTACTCGAAGTTGTAGACGAGATTGACCGAGGTGTAGGTGTCGGTGTTTTCCGTGCCCACCGGCACCTCGGTGTTGTCCTCGCCGGCCAGCACGGTCACGTCCTGGTTGAACTTGGCGAAGTCGGAGAAGCGGTACTCGAAACCGCTGGCGACGCGGGCGATCAGGTTCGTCCTGCGCTCATACGTCGTCGGTCCGCGAGACACGCACACCCGGGCCGATCTCGGCGTCCCAGAAGCTGTTGTCGGATACCCACAGCTTGCGGCCGTAGCCGGCCGATGCGCTCGCCTGGTAGTCGTAGCCCGAGAACTCGTCGTGGCTGCCCCGCAGCACGCCGAAGAGGTAGTCGCGCTCGGTCAGCGCGTAGTTGCTCTCGAACTCGCCCCGGACCCGATTGGCGGTCTCCTCGGTCATGGCCACCGGGTCGCGATCGGGGTAAACAGCAGGGAGGCGGCAAGCAGGGTGCGGGTCTTCGTCGGGGAGCTCCGGATAGGTCTGGGCAGACGGATGCCGGCGGGCCGTGCCGCCGGCCGCCCGGGGTTCGAGCGATTGGTTACCGCGGTGTTCACGCACACAAAAATGCCCCGACTGGCGGGGCCGTTCGGGGCCGTGCGGTGACGTGGCGGTCGGCGGGAAGACTAGATGGCGTCGGAGCGTCGGCAAACAAGCCCGAGTGAAAAACTCGGGTTTCGCCTCGTTGGTGGCGTCAGTGGCCGCCGCCGAGGCAGGGGGGCGAGGCCGGCGCATCCGGTCGCTCGGTCCATTCCGCGGGGGTATAGGTATGCAGTGCCAGCGCGTGCAGGCCCTGTTCGAAGGCCGGCTTGAGCGGGTCCTGGGTCATGCGATGACGCTTGATCAGCATCTGCCCTTCGAAGCGGTCGCTGACCACTACCACGCGGAAGTGGCTCTCGACCCGGTTGCCGGCGTGCTGGTCGGACTCGTCGATGATCTGGAGATGGCTCGGGGCGAGTTCGGCTCGCAGCGTCTCCTCGATCCATTGCGCGCGTGTGCTCATGGGATTTTTTGCCTCGTGGCGGATGTGGATTCGGCTCAGAGCAGCCGCACGCCCAGAAGCGGGCGGATGCTCTCGGCCGGCGAGGGTCGACCGATCAGGTAGCCCTGGAATGAATGGCAGCCCAGCGAGTCGAGCAGGTCGCGTTGGTCGGTGGTTTCCACGCCCTCGGCGATGATCTCCAGCGACAGCGCGTTGCCCATGGCAATGATCGCCTTGACGATCTCCAGGTCGTTGCGGTCGGAAAGGATGTCGCGAACGAAGCCCTGGTCGATCTTGAGCCGGTCGAAGGAAAAGCGCTTGAGGTAGCTCAGCGAGGAATAGCCGGTGCCGAAATCGTCCAGCGCCAGCTTGACGCCCAGCGCGCGTATTTCGGCCAGGGCGGTACTGGCTTGCTCGGGGTCATGGACCAGAGCCGTCTCGGTGAGTTCCAGTTCCAGCAGCTCCGGGGGCAACCTCGAGACTTCCAGCGCGTGGCGGACCTCGTCGGGAAAGCCGGGGGCATGCAGCTGGACGCTGGAAATGTTCACCGACACGCTGACGGGCTGGCCGGTGTCCCGGCCCCAGCGGGCCGCCTGGCAGGCCGACTCGGCCATTACCCAGCCGCCGACCTCGACGATCAGGCCGGACTGATCCAGGAAGGGGATGAAATCGGCGGGGCCGCACTGAAGCTCGGCGGTCGGGGCCTCCCAGCGCAGCAGCGCCTCCACGCCGGTCACCGCCAGGCCAAGGGCATCCTGCTGGATCTGGTAGACGAGGTGGAAACGGTTCTCGTCGAGACTCCCGCGCAGGGCGGCCAGCATCTCCGAGCGCCACACCTGCCGCTGGGAGAGGCGCGGATTGAATACGGCGATCGGCTCGCGTTCGTTTTTCTTCGCCTCGAACATTGCCGCGTCCGCCTGAGTGAGCAGCTGCGCGACATGCCGGCTGTGATGTGGCCAGTAAGCAATGCCGGCGCTGGCCGTCATCACCAGGTTGAGGCCATCGACCTCGAACGAGCGGCGGGTGAGTTCGCGGATCTCGCGTCCCAGCACCTCCAGGTCTTCCGAGGGATCGACATCCTCCGCCAGAAGGGCGAATTCGTCACCGTTCATGCGCGCCACCAGCCAGTCCTGCTGGCTACCCAGGTCCCGCAGTCGGTCGGCCATCTGGCAGATCACGCGGTCGCCCTCTGCGTGGCCGTGGACGTCGTTGATGCTCCGGAACCGGTTCATGTCGAGGACAATGACGGCCGCCTGACGGCCTTCGCGGCTCAACTCGTCGAGCCTGCGCTGCGCCTCGATCTGGAAGAAGCGGCGGTTGTAGAGATGGGTCAGCTCGTCGTGAATGGCCAGGTCCTCGAACTGCGCCTGGGTGCGCAGTTGTTCGGTGACATCGCGGGTCATCACGATCAAGGCCTTGCGCGCCCCGTCGGCGGTGAAAACGGGGCGCCTGATGGTGTCGAAAAGTCGCTCGCCGCCTTCCGGCAGGGGGACGGCCTCGGTGTCCCGGTGGGTGTCCCCGTTCGCCCAGGCCCGCTCGTCGGACTGGCGGCAATGGAAGAAGGTGTCGCGGAATACCGGCTCGGTCAGCTCGGCGAGATCCGCGTCGGTCTTGCCCCACCACGGCAGCCCGTCCAGGCGGAACAGTTCCAGCCCCGCATGGTTGGCCAGTAGCCAGCGTCCCTCGCCATCCTTGACCAGGATGGTGTCGGGGTAGGTGTCGATCATGGAGCGGATGAGCTGTTCGTTTTCCGTCAGGGCACGCTCCGCCGCCTTCTCTTCGGTCACGTCACGCAGCAGGTGCAACTCGCGCGGCGGCTGCCCCAGCGTCTGCCGCCGGAAGATGCGCTCGTCGCACGGATGACGGACCAAGCCGGCCCCGCCGTGGCCGTCGCCGGCCCCGTCGAACATCCCATCCAGCCCACCGCAGGCCTCCAGTCGGCGGGCGGCCTGGTTCATCAGCCGCAGTTCGCCCGCGTCGTTTCTCGCCACCAACGGGTCGGGCAGCTCATCGAGCCAGCTGGTGATGTCGTGGTGGATATCCTTCATCCGTGGAGATTCCGTCAAGAGGCCTGGCGGGCCAGGTAGATGCGGTTGCCGACCCGTTCGATTTCGACCGGTTCGAGACGTTGACCTTCGCAGGGTCCCTGTATGCATAGGCCGTCGTCAAGGCGAAAGTATGCCTGATGGACGTTGCAGCGCAGGCGCCGTTGTCCGTCTTGCTCTTCAAGAAAGTCGTGGGGCTCGCGAGACAGCGGTGATCCGTTGTGCGGGCAGATGTTGCGATAGGCGCAAACGCGCTCGCCCTCGCGGACCACGATCAGCGGCTCCGGATTGTGGCCTCCGCCGCGCGGTGATACCCCCAGCGCATCCCGGTTGGCGAGGTCTTCCAGCCGGCAGAGCAGGTCCGGGTCCTCGGCCGGATCCTCCGGTCCCAGCCCGGCAAAGCCCGGCTGCTGGATCTTGCGTTCGGCCAGTCGCACCGCGTATTCCAGCGCCTCGAGGGCCCCCTGTCCGCGGGAGCGGGCGTGGATGAATCCGGCGATCAGCGTGTCGCCGGCGCCGATGCTGTCGACCACCGATGTGATCGGCCGGGCCGGCACGTGCTCGTGGCTTTCCTGGCCGGGACGCGAGAGCCAGGCCCCTTCGGCGCCCCAGCCCAGCACGAAGAGCGCCTGCGGGGCCCATTCGCGCGCTTGAGTCAGAAAGGCCTCGGGGTCGGCAAAGCCGCGGCCGCGGGCAAAGGCGGCGGAAAAGAAGATGACGTCCGGGAAGCTCCAGAGCTGGTCTAGATGCGGGCGCTCCTTCTCCACCTCCAGCGAGATTGGCTGATCGACCAGCTGGGCACGGGCCAGGGCGAGCATGGCGGCGGTCTCGTCGCAGGCGCGTGCCTCGAGGTGCAGCCAGTCGTAGGCTGCCAGGTCGATGCCCATGAAGGCGCCCAGGTCGTACTCGGGCAAATCGCGGTAATGGACGATGGTGCGCGAACCGCTGGACCGGTTGAGGGTGATGTAGGACGTCGGTGCATGGCCCCGCTCGACGGTGTGCGCGTGGCGGGTCTCGATGCCGTAGCGGTCGAGCAGGTCGGCAATGCGGCGACCGTCCGGGTCGTCGCTGAGCACACCGGCAAAGTCGCAGGGGTGGCCGAACTGACGCAGCACACGCAGGCTGTTGGCCATGTTGCCGCCCAGCTCGACCCGTTGGGCCAGTGCCCGCTGCTCACTGTCCTCGTCGGGGTAGTGATCGAGCTCGTTGATGATGTCCAGCGTGGCAATGCCCACGCCCAGCAATTTGCTCATAGCCGCTCTTGAGGAAGTTCGCTTGATGCCTGATGAATGCCTCTAGTCTACTTGGCCCGGCCCTTCCGGGGGAGGGTGATCGCCTCGATCTGCCAGTCTGCGGCCGTGGCGGTGAGCAGCAGGTAGCCCGTGCCGCCGAAGGCGCGCAGCCGCCCGGCCGCCCCCGGGTTGAGTACCCAGGGAACGCTCTCGGTGTCGATCACGCGGTGATGGGTGTGGCCGTAGACGATCGCCCGGGCATCGGGGTGGCGCCGTCGCAGCCGTTCGTGTCGCTGCCGGGCCGGGTTGGCGCGATGGCCGTGCTCGACGACCAGCAGCCCGCCAGGCAGCAGCAGGCAGGCCTGTTCCGGCAGGGTGGCCAGCAGGGCCTCGGTGTCGACCGGCCATTGCGCCGGGGTGTCGTTGTTGCCGCGCACGGCGACCACGTGGCCGCTCAGGGGGTCGAGCTGGCGCAGCTCGCCCGGGTCGAGCAGATCGCCAGCGTGCACGATAACGTCCGCCCGGGCCAGCAGGGGCAGCAGGTTGTAGTCCATCGTGGCGTGCGTGTCGGCGATCAGTCCCAGCGTGACGCGGCGACGATCACTCAGATCCAGTCGTGTTTCGTGAGTCGTCACAGGTGCTTTCCTTGCGGCGGGCCGTCCAGCGGCGCAGATAGGCATGAACGGTGATTACCGCCAGTACGGCCAGGGCAATTCCGCCCGGCCAGTCGATGCCCATGGCGTGACCCGCTGGCGCCGACTGTGGCAGGGCCCAGTCGAAATTGAGCCAGAGCAGGTCGAGGATGATGCCGGCGATCAGCGCGCAGACGATCACGCAACTCAGGTAGATCGCGATCAGCCGCGTGCCGAAATGGCGGCGCAGGATGCCGAGCGTGCCGATGTTGGTCGCCGGCCCGGCCAGCAGGAACACCAGGGCCGCGCCGGGCGACATGCCGGCGACCAGCAGGCCCGCGGCGATGGGCGTGGATGCCGTGGCGCAGACGTACATGGGGATGCCGATCATGGCCATCAGCAGGTAGCTGCCCACCAGCCCCCAGGGGCTGTCGAAAAAGCCGTCCGGGATCAGCACCACCGCGGTGGCGGCGATCACCAGACCGAAGATCATCCACGGAATGATATCGAGCAGCACCTGGCCGAAGGCGTAAGAAAAACCGCCGGACAGGCGCGCGCCGGTCGACGTGGGGTCGACGGTGGCCTTGTCGGTCGAGCAGCAGTCCGAACTGGCCGGCTCGCTGCTGCAACAGCTCGTTTGCTCATCGCTGCCCTCGCTACACGGGTCGGCCGGTTCGCCGCCGCAGCAGCCCGTGTCTCCCGCGGTCGGGGTCGCCGCCGGCGCCGGTCCGGCGAGGCGCCCGCTGACGAGGCCGGTGACGATCGCGCCGATCACCGCCGCGATCGGGCGGGCGATGGCGTAGACCGGGCCCAGCAGGCCGTAACTGACGCTGATCGAATCCGGCCCGGTCTCGGGCGTGGCCACCAGGAAGGCCATCGATGGCCCCCGCCCGGCGCCGGCCTCGCGCAGGCCGAGCGTGGCCGGCACCACCCCGCAGGAGCACAGCGGCAGGGGCGCACCGATCAGCGCAGCGCGCAGGGTCGCGCCGGTCGACTCACCGGAGAGGTAACGGGCGATGGCCAGGCGGTCGGAGAAGGCCTTGATCAACGCCGCGATCACCAGCCCCAGCAGCAGCCAGGGGGCCGCCTCCAGGGTCAGGTAGAGCAGTTCGTTGAGCCATTGCGTCATTTTTCAGCCTCCGATGTGCGTCGCTGAGATGGGGTTCGGTCGCCGCCGAGTGTCGCACAGATGAAGCGTGTCTCGCGGCGTATTCAGCGCGCCTCACAGATGATCGCGCGCGATGCGGTCGCGCACCTCGCGCCAGGCGCGGCGGCTGATGGCCAGGGGTTGTTCCAGGTGGTGCAGGTGGCAGTGATGCTGCCCCTGGTCATGGCTGACCGAGAGGATGCAACGCGGATTGATCAGGCTGTTGCGATGCAGCCGCAGCAATCGGTCGCCGAATTGCGCCTCGAGCTCGTTGAGACTGGTGTCGAGCCAGGCCTCGCGGCGGCGTCCCGGGTTGGCCGGGTCGAGGAAATACAGGTGGGTGGCCTTGGCCTCGGCGACCGCGGCGATCAGGTGGTCGGTCCCGAGCAGCAGCTCCTCGCGACCGACCCGCACGCACAGCCCGGACCGACCGGCCTGCTGACAGCGCGTCGGTTGGGCCGCCCGCTGGACCGCCGCTCGCAGCGCATCCGCTTCCACCGGCTTGAGCAGATAGCCCGCCGGCGCCGTCTCGCTGGCGGCCAGCGCCCGATCGGCGTGCGCCGTGGTGAACACGATCGCCGGCGGCAGTTCCGCCGCCCGCCATCGGCGCGCCAGCGCGATACCGTCCTCCCCGGGCATGCCGATGTCGAGCAGCACCAGGTCGGGTTCCAGCGGCATCAGGCGTTCCGCCTCCCGGCCGTTGCTGGCCTCGCCGATGACATCCATGCCGCCCAGGCCATCCAGCAGTCGGCGCAAGCGACTGCGGGCCAGCGGTTCATCGTCAACGATCAGTACGCGCATCAGCGGCTCTCCCCTGTGCCTATGGCATGGCCCGGCCGCCGGCGCGGGATTACCAGCTTGACCCGGAAGCGATCCTCCACCGGCCCGGCCCGCAGCGAGGCCTGGTCACCGAATACCAGCGCCAGCCGATCACGGATATTGGCCAGCGCCATGCCGTTGCCGGCGTGTTCGCCCTCGTCGTCATCCAACAGCCAGTCGTTCTCGATCACCAGGCTGATGGCATCGCGCCCCGCCAGGCATTCGATCCGGATGGCCCCGGGGCTCGTACGGCGCTCGATGCTGTGGCGCACGGCATTCTCCACCAGCGGTTGCAGGGTCAGGACCGGCAGGACGGCCTCGGGCAGCGGGTCGGGCAGGTGCCAATCGACCTCCAGGCGTTCGCCCAGGCGCCATCGTTCCAGTTCGAGATAGCGCCGGGTCAGGCCGATCTCCTCGCTCAGCCCGCTGACGTTGTCCGCCGCCAGGGCCGCCCGGAAAACGCGCGACAGGTCGAGCACCGCCTGCTCGGCGGCCTCGGGACGGGTGTTGATCAGCTCGGCGACCGTGTTGAGGCTATTGAAGAGAAAATGCGGCCGGATGCGTGCGTGCAGGGCCGCCAGCTCTGCCTCGCTGCGCGCGTTGATCTGGCGGGCGTTGGCCAGGTGCAGGGAAAACACCCAGATGCCGATCAGGCCCACTACCAGCGCGATGGCCGCATTGTGCAGAACGAACCGACCCGGTGATTCGCCCGGCTGCCAGCCGATGGTGAGCAGGGCCTGGAGAGCGATGACGCTGGTCGCGGCGGTGACCGCTAGCAGCACCAGCACGATCACGGCCAGCAGGGCCGGCAGGGGCAATCGGTCGAGCAACCGGTGCCCGGCGCAGAGAATGCCCACGGTCACCAGGGCGATCCAGGTGACCAGCCACAGGGTGGTGCCGAAGCGCGCCCAGCGATCCGCGCCGAGGCCCGGCACCAGAGTGAGTAGCAGCGAGAGGGCCGCGCCCAGCATCAGGGTGATCAGGATCACGCGCGCGGTGCAGAACGCCGGCAGCGCCGCGGTCAGCGGCGGGCGCCGCGTGGCGGTCGAGGGCCGGTTGGCGGATGGGTCTGACGGCACGGGCGACTCCTTTCGCATCAAGGGCCTGGCCAGGGTTTGGTGGCCCCGATCGGTGTTCTATCTTGCCTGAAGGCGGCAGGCGAAGCGATCCGCTGGTGCCGACCCTCCGGACCGGCGGGCGGGCTGCGATATACTCGCCACACTTTAGTTGGCCCTCGCGGTCAGCGCCGCGAATCCGCGAAACGAATTGCCGAGGACAGGACATGACCGAGCGCGCAGACGACAGCCAGGCCCCGAAGCTGTGGGGCGGACGATTCTCCGAGCCCACCGACGCCTTCGTCGAGGCCTTCACCGCCTCGATCGGCTTCGATCAGCGCCTCTATGACGAGGACATCACCGGCTCGATCGCCCACGCCCGCATGCTCGCCCGCGTCGGCGTGATCGCCGAGGACGAAGCCAAAAAGATCGTCCGCGGTCTCGAGGACATCCGCGGCGAAATCGAGCGCGGCGACTTCGCTTGGTCGGTCGAGCTCGAGGACGTGCACATGAATATCGAGGCGCGCCTGATCGACCGCATCGGCGACGTGGGCAAGAAGCTGCACACGGGCCGCTCGCGCAACGACCAGGTCGCCACCGACATCCGCCTGTTCATGCGCCGGGCGGTCGACGCGATCATCGAGGAGGCCAACCGCCTGCGCCGCGGTCTGACGGACCTGGCCGAGGCCGAGGCCGACACCGTCATGCCCGGCTTCACCCACCTGCAGGTCGCCCAGCCGGTCAGCTTCGGTCATCACCTGCTGGCCTGGCACGCCATGCTCGAGCGCGACGTCGAGCGCCTGATCGACACCCGCAAGCGCATCAATATCTTGCCGCTGGGCTCGGCCGCGCTCGCCGGCACCTCCTACCCGCTCGACCGCGACTGGGTGGCCACCCAGCTGGGTTTCGACGGCATCAGCGAGAACTCGCTCGACGCGGTCTCCGATCGCGACTTCCAGATCGAATTCCTCTCCGCGGCCTCCATCCTGATGATGCACCTGTCGCGCATGAGCGAGGAACTGGTGTTGTGGACCTCGGCGCAGTTCAACTTCATCGAGCTGCCCGACCGCTTCTGCACCGGCAGCTCGATCATGCCGCAGAAGAAAAACCCCGACGTGCCCGAGCTGGTGCGCGGCAAGACCGGTCGCGTCTACGGCAGCCTGTTCTCTCTGCTCACCCTGATGAAGAGCCAGCCGCTGGCCTACAACAAGGACAACCAGGAGGACAAGGAGCCGGTCTTCGATGCCGTCGACACCCTGATGGGCTCGCTGCGGGCGTTTGCCGACATGATCCCGGCCATCCAGCCGAACCGCGAGCGCATGCGCGAGGCCGCCCGCCAGGGCTTCTCCACCGCCACGGACCTGGCCGACTACCTCGTCCGCCAGGGCGTGGCCTTCCGCGATGCCCACGAGATCGTCGGCAAGGCCGTGCGCCAGGCCACCGACAAGGGCTGCGACCTCGCCGACCTGTCACTGGTCGAGCTGCAGGCCCTTTCGGGGCACATCGGCGAGGACGTCTTCGACGTGCTCACCGTCGACGGCTCCATGGCCGCCCGCGACCTGCCCGGCGGCACCGCGCCCAAGCGCGTCCGGGCCCGGGCCGTGGCGGCGCGGGCGGCGCTGGATGCATTCACGATCGTTTGATGCGCCCCTTTGGGACCGGATGGTCGATTTTGAGATAGAGCTCGGGGCTAACTAACTGGCCTTGAGGGCCAGGGAGAGCTCCTCGTCGAAGTAATGGTTATCTTTCAATTGCGACAACTTTTCCGCTGTCGTTGTCGTATTCCAATATCTCCACATCCTTTGGGATGAGGTGTTGGTAATTTCGGACATAGTATTCGGCGAGGCTCGAACCTCGTTTCTCACTGACGTCTCGAAGCACAAACATCACCTTTCGAAACCTTGGCGGTGCCAGATAGAAGTAATACATGGCTTCGTTCCATACTGTGAGCTTCGCGCTTGGGATGTTGCCGCCCGTAGTCCAGCGATGTGATTTGCATTCCACGAGTATCGGTGGCTCGCCAGAACCAAGGTCAAACTGCCTGTTCTTTTTCGTACTGCGAACCCCCACAGGGATGGCGTAGTTACTTCCAAGAAGTACGCCTTGTATCCTGAAATATTCTTGCGCTATCGATTCAAAGTCCCGCCCTACATGGGCATTCGATACAGAGCCAATCCGTTGAAAGTTATTGATGTCCATAGGTGGTTTTGATGCCTTTTGGCTGAGTCTGGATGCTCAGGCTCATAGAGCTGTGAAGCCGCGTTACTCAGCGGGCTGCTGATTGATGGAGGCCTTCCCTTCCCGCGGGACTTCGCGCGCAATTTCTCCGTTCTCTCGCGGAGGCTTTTAAATTAGCGGATCCCGATTTTTCCAAAAGCTTGACTAAGCCAAGAGGAAATATCATCCAGCTCCTCCGGCAGGATGCCATGCTCGACCGGGTAGTGCCGCTCGGTGATATGGGTCAGGCCGCATTCCTTGAGAAAGTCATTCACCATGCCGGCGGCGCGCACCGGGATCAGGGTGTCGTGCTCGCCGTGGCCGATGAACACGGCCGGGTCGCGGCCGTCAGTCGGCCGGACGATCTGCTCGGCGGCGGGCAGCCAGGTGGAGAGCAGCAGCGCGGCGAGTGGCGGGCGCGGCAGGGTCAGGGCCAGCCGGGTGGCGAGCACGCCGCCCTGCGAGAAGCCGCCGAGGATGTAGGGGTCGTCGCCGACCGTATCCTGCACCTGCCGCTGCAGGTCGGCGGTGATGCCGGCGAGGCTGTCGCGGTCGGCCTCGATGCCGCCGTTATCGGCGATCAGGTCGAACCAGCTGGGCATGGGCAGCCCGCCGTTGAGCGACACCGGCGAGACCGGCGCGTCCGGGCGATGGACCTGCCAGTGGTGGTCGGTCAGCGCCACGCGCTCGGTCAGCAGGTCGCTGACGGGGGCGAGGTCGTCGCCGTCGGCGCCGAGGCCGTGGAACAGGAACAGGTGCAGCGGTCGGGTCATCGTCCGTGGTCCTTTCTGGAAACGGTTGGTTCGTCCAGGGATTCGCTCAGGGGATCCTCTGGGCGGATCGCCAGTGTCTCTGTGCCCCGCTCGTCGACCCGCAGAGCCGTTGGCGATCCGTGCAGAGGTTCCCTATAGTCTCGCACGGTATCCATCGACGTTCAGCAACACTCGGGAGCACCCATGGCGGGCGAATTCGATCACCGTGCCGACCGGCGCGACTATCTCCATGGCGTACTGCATCGCGGCGACCTGGCCTCCGACCCGGTCGACCAACTGGCGCGCTGGCTGGTCGCGGCGCGCGAGGCGGACAACTTCGATCCGACCGCCATGTGCGTCTCGACCGTCTCGGCGGACGGCTGGCCGTCGGCGCGCTACGTGCTGCTCAAGCATTACGACGCCCGAGGGCTGTGCTTCTACACCGATACCCGCAGCCGCAAGGGCCGCGAGCTGGAGGAGAACCCGCGCGCCGCATTGACGTTCTTCTGGCCGGAGATCGACCGGCAGGTGCGCGTCGCCGGCACCGTGGAGCCGCTTCCGCAGGAGGACAACGAGGCCTACTTCCGCCAGCGCCCGCGCGGCTCGCGGCTGGCGGCGATCACCTCTACCCAGAGCGCGGCGATCGAGTCGCGCGAGGCGCTCGAGTCGCGCTTTGCCGAGATGGCCGAGCGCTACCCGGAAGGCGAGGTGCCGCGCAACGCCGCCTGGGGCGGTTTTCGCGTGGTGCCGCTGGAATGGGAGTTCTGGCAGGGCCGCGCCTCGCGGTTGCACGATCGCTTCGCCTATGTGCGTGAAGGCGACGGCTGGCGCATCGAACGGTTGATGCCGTGACGGATTCCGTCCTCGAACGCGTCCAGATGGAGCCGGCGTGGCGCGAGGCGCTGGCGCCCGTACTGCTCGACCAGCCGATGCAGCGGCTACGTGAGCGGTTGCTCGCGGAGGGTCGCGCCGGCACGGTGATCCACCCCGCGCCGGACGAATGGTTTCGCGCCTTCAACCACACCCCCCTCGATCAGGTCCGGGTCGTCATTCTCGGCCAGGACCCCTACCCCACGCCGGGGCATGCCAATGGGCTGTGCTTCTCGGTGCGCCCGGACGTGCGGTCTGTCCCGAAGTCGTTGGGCAACATCTTCAAGGAGCTGGCCGCGGATCTCGGCATCGAGAACACAAGTGGTGACCTGACCCACTGGGCCGACCAGGGCGTGCTGCTGCTGAATGCTGTGCTTACCGTCGCCTCTGGCAGCCCGGCCTCGCATCGTGGGATGGGCTGGGAGGCGCTGACCGACGAGGCCATCCGCGTGCTGGCAGAGCAGCCGCGCCCGATCGCCTTCGTTTTCTGGGGCGCGCAGGCGCAGAAGAAGGCCGCGCACGTGCACCGGCCCGAGCATCTGGTGATCAAGAGCCCCCACCCCTCGCCGCTGTCCGCCTACCGGGGCTTTTTCGGTTCGCGTCCGTTCTCGCGCATAAACGCGTTCCTCGAATCCCACGGGCTCGATCCGATCGACTGGCGTACCGGGGTCGACTCGTCTGCCTTGGAGCAGCGCGGCGACTGACGCCTTCGTTTGCCAGATGAGCCCCATAGAGCCCCATTGTGGGAGCGAGCCCCGCTCGCGAAGGCCGCATCAGCGGCCGTCTCGATGCAGACGCTGCACGGCGCCGAACCCGGAACTGGCGCGTCCCGCGCGATACGCGACCGAGGGTCGCTCCCACAGTGGGGTTTTGTAGGATCGCCTTCAGGCGCGATGGCTCTGTGCATGGCTGCATCTTCTAGTTTGTTCGCGGCTAAAGCCGATCCTACAGCAATCCCCGTTCGGCCATGGAGATGCAGGGCCGCCCCACGATGACGTGATCCAGCAGGCGCACGTCGATCAGGTTGAGTGCGTCGCGCAGGCGCTCGGTGATGCGCCGGTCGGCGGCGCTGGGTTCGGCCACGCCCGAGGGGTGGTTGTGGGCTAGGATCACGGCGGCGGCATTGTGGCCGAGCACGGCCCGGACGACCTCGCGCGGGTGGACGGCCGCTTGGTCGATGGTGCCGAAGAACAATCGCTCGAAGGCGAGTACCCGGTGGCGGTTGTCGAGATACAGCGCGCCGAAGACCTCCTGCGTCTCGCCATCGAGTTCGGCCTGCAGGAAGCGGAATACCGCCTGGGGGCTGGCGATGTCGGGGCCGACGTGCAGATCCTCGGCGAAATGCCGCCGGGCGAGTTCCATCACGGCCTGCAGCTGGCAGAACTTGGCATCGCCCAAGCCGCGCGCCCGGCCGAAATCCCACCGCGAGGCGCCCAGCAGGGCGCTGATCGAACCGAAATGGGACAGCAGATCCCGCGCCAGGTCGACCGCCGAACGCCCCGCCACTCCGGTACGCAGGAAGATCGCCAGCAGTTCGGCATCCGAGAGGATTGCCGGCCCGCGGGCCAGCAATCGTTCGCGTGGCCGCTCGGTGGCGGGCCAGTCGGTGATGGGCATGGGCTCCCTCCTTGGAATCCATGGGGTGGTCTTGTCTTTTATGGCGCCTGCGAATCCTCGACGGGCCGGGCTCCCAGCAGGATGCCCGCCTCGCGCCATTGCTCCAACTGCGGTCCCGCGAAGGCCGTCAGTTCGTCGGCGTCCATGCCGAGAGCTTCCGCCAGGGCGGCCAGGATGCTCTCGCCGCTGCTTTCCGGATGGGCGAGCATCGCCTCGATCAGTCCGGCACTGGCCGGCGAGAGGTGGTGGGTGACCGGCACGCCGTGGGCGTCCCGGTGCACCAGCAAATGCCGGCTGGCGGGCTCAGGGTTCGCCGGGCTGTGGTCCGGGTCGGCCTCCAGGGTTCGGGCGATCTCGTCGACCGGGTAGGTGGCGGTCAGCGAGCGGGCCAGCGGCGAGACCAGCGGCCGGCCGGCGAGCAGGTCGCCCTGGGGGTCGAGGTCGTCGGGCAACTCGGGGTCTTCCTCGGTCAGCTGTTCGAAGCGCAGCAACTCGTAGGCGGCCAGCTCCCGTTGCCAGTCGGCCAGCCGTTCGCCGGCGGGCGCGTCCTGCTGGAGGAAGTCGACGAATGCCGCGGGGACGTCGCGCATCAGTGGGGATGTCAGCGAGTGCTCGCGGAAGAATCGCCGGCCCAACTCGCGCCATTGTTCGTCCGGCACGGTCTGCCGCAGGCCCGCAAAGGCGGTCTCCAGCGTGCTGTCGATGTTGTTGAAGAACAGCCGGGCGTACCAGGCCATCCGCTCCGGTCGGCTGCCGGGTGGGGGCGGGTTGGCCTCGGGATCGCGCACATAGCGGGCGAAGGCCTTCTGGGTGGCGCGAAAATCGGGTTCCATCCTCAGGCTGCCTCGCCGTTCAGGGCCTGGTCGGCCACGCGGCGGATGGTGGCGACCTCGTCCATCAGGTCGGTCAGTGGCGGGATGTCAAAATCGCGTTCCAGCAGCGTGGGTACGGCGCCCACGTGCCGATAGGTGTGCGCCAGCAGGTCCCAGACCGGAGTGCTGACCGGCGCGCCGTGGGTGTCGATGATCAGGTTCGGCTCGACCTCGTGGTGGCCGGCGACGTGCAGGTAGCAAACCCGCTCGGCCGGCATGGCATCGATGAAGGCGTAGGGGTCGTAGCCGTGGTTGACGCTGTTGACGAACACGTTGTTCACGTCCAACAACAGGTCGCAGTCCGCGCGCTCGAGGATCTTCAGGATGAAGCTTTGCTCGTCCATGGTGGAGGCGACCGGCGAGTAGTAAGAGACGTTTTCCAGCACCAGCCGGCGGCCCAGGCGCTGCTGGACGGTGTCGATGCGCGCGACGACGTGCTCGATGGCCGCCTCGGTGAACGGGATCGGCATCAGGTCGTAGAGGTGGGCGTTGTCCGAGCAGAACGACAGGTGCTCGCTGTACAGGCGCGGCTGGTATTCGTCGAGGAACTCGCCTACCGCGTCGACGAAGCCCATTTCCAGCGGGGCCGGGCCGCCGATGGAAAGCGACAGGCCGTGGGTGTAGAGCGGGTAGTCCTCGAGCAGGGCCTTGAAGCGCGCCTTGGCCGGCCCGCCGAAGCGGATCCAGTTCTCCGGGGCGACCTCGAGGAAATCCAGCGCCGGGCGCTGGGTCTCGATTTCCCGCATCAACTCGCCGCGGCGCAGGCCGATGCCGACCGGCACCGTGGCGGATTGGGGTTCATGGGGACGCATGGCGTGCCTCCCGGCCTGTCGATGGCAGCGGGCAGTGTGCCCGCCGCCGTGCAATGCGTGCGACCGGCACGAGGCCGGTTGCGTTGGTGGTCAGGGCGTTCGCCCCCGACCTGGAGGCATCAGGAATCGGTTGCCTTTTCCTCGTCCGTCTTCTCCTCGTCCATGTTGCTGCCGCACTGGCCGGCGCCGCAGGCCATCTCGGCGGTCTTGAGCGTGCCGGTGTGGGTCGACTCGGAGGCGAAGGGGTTGGCATTGCCCGCGGCCATGGCGGACGAGCCGGCGATGGCGGTGGCCAGGGCCGTGGAACCGATCAGCAGGTGCTTCTTGGATTGCGCTTTCATGTGGTCATGGTCCTCTTGATAGTTATGCACGCGAACGAGCCGCGTTGGGTTTCGACAGCCAAAGCGGCGGCTGGTTTCCCGATCATGCCTCAGGCACGCGGCGGAATGCCAGACCTTCGCGCTGTGATTTGTTAGCCCATACAGCCGGTTGGTCAGCCATGAGTCACCGGCCTACGGTGCCGTCAGGTCCCGCCGGGGTTGGTCGATGCTGTCGGTGCAGACGGGCAGGTCCGGGTCCTCGATGCAGCGCTCGGCGGCGCGCAGGCGCTGGTCGAGATACTGGGGATAGAAGTCCGGCACGGTCACGCCCTTGAGCTCGTCGACTACCTGGCGGCCGTCGGGGGCGAAGTAGATCACCTCGGGTACCAGCTGCACGCCCTGCAGGCGGGCGAATTCGACCGGCGTGTAGGAGGTGCCCTGCCATGCGATCTCCGGCAGGTCGGAGTCGATCTCCACCCGGCGGATGATCAGTCGCCCGCGGTAATCCTCGTCCGCGGCCATGGTCTGCAGGAATTCGTCATCGACCGTCCGGCAGTAACTGCAGTAGGTGGCGTGGAAGAACATCAGCATGGGGATTTGCTGCGCCCGCATGTAATCCAGGTCGGCCTGGACCTTCTCCAGGTCGCTCATCAGGGGCACGTCGTCCGACTCGACGGCCGGTGCGACATTGGTCTGCGACGCGTCGGTCTGCGCCGGGGGCGTGGCCATGCCGAGCAGAAACAGCGAGGCGAGCGGTGCGAGTGCCGCGATGGCCAGTCGACGCGGGTGTCGGATGGAGGGGCTGGCAGCCAAAGGTCTTTCTCCGGTGAGGTGGCAACTGGGGTGACAGCGGGACGTGACGGATTGTATGCGGTTTGGACCATGAATGGCCCGGCGGGTTCCGGTTCCACCCGTGTCCGCGTCGGGCATCTGGGCTACCATGGCCGCCATTTCCCGGTGGCACCGTGATGGCATCCCGGCCGCCGCCCGAATCCAGATGACGAGGATGACAGATGAGCAAGGCATTTTCCGAAGGCCGCGTGCTGCGGATCGCCACCCGGGCCAGTCTGCTGGCGTTGTGGCAGGCTGAATTCGTCTCCGCCGAGCTGCGGCGGCTCAACCCGGGGCTCGAGGTCGAACTGGTCAAGATGACCACCCGCGGCGACCAGCTGCTCGACAGCCCGCTGTCGAAGATCGGCGGCAAGGCGCTGTTCGTCAAGGAGCTAGAGGTCGCCATGCTCGAGGATCGCGCCGACATCGCCGTGCACTCGATGAAGGACGTGCCGATGCAGTTCCCCGACGGCCTGGAGCTGATCGCCATTCTCGAGGGCGACGATCCGCACGATGCCTTCGTTTCCAACAGTTACGGCAACCTCGACCAGATGCCGGCCGGCGCCGTGGTCGGCACCTCCAGCCTGCGCCGCGAGACGCAGGTGCGCGAGCGCTTCCCCGAGCTCGAGGTCAAGACCCTGCGCGGCAACATCCACACGCGGCTGCGCAAGCTCGACGACGGCGAGTACGACGCCATCATCCTGGCCGCCTCGGGCCTCAAGCGCGCCGAGTTGGCCGACCGGATCACCCATCGGTTGTCGGCCGAGGAATCCCTGCCCGCCATGGGGCAGGGCGCCCTGGGCATCGAGGCGCGCAGCGACGATGCCGCGGTGCACGCGTTGATCGCCCCGCTGGTCGACCGCGACACCACCACCCGCGTGACCGCCGAGCGCGCCTTCAACACCCGCCTGAACGGCGGCTGCCAGGTGCCGATCGGCGGCCACGCCTTGCTGGTGGAAGACGACCAGCTCTGGCTGCGCGGAATGGTCGGCCGCCCGGACGGCACGGCCACCCTGCGTGACGAGATCCGCGGCCCGCGCGATCAGGCCGAGGCGCTGGGCATCGAGCTGGCCGAGCGGATACTGCGTGCCGGTGCCGACAAGATCCTCGCTGAGGTGGGCATCGAGACCGAGGCGCCCGAAAAGGGCTGAGCCGTTGCCAGTCGCCCCCCCGGTTACCGAGATCCTCCTCACCCGGCCGGTGGGGAGCAATGACGCGCTGCGAGACGCCCTCGAGGCGCTTCGCCCGGCGGGAACGACCGTTCGACTGCGTGATTTCCCCCTGCTGGTGATCTCGCCGCCGCGCTCGCCGGCACCGCTGCTCGACGCGCTGGCCGCCATGCAGCCGGACGACCTGACCGTCTTCGTCAGCCCGCGTGCCGTGCAGATGGCCAACGCCGTCCGTCCCGTGAGGGACTGGCCGCCCGGCCGCGTGGCCACCGTCGGGGCCGCCACGGCCCAGGTCCTGCGCGAGGCGGGGCGGGCAGCCGACTTCGTGCCCCGCTCCTCCGAGGACAGCGAGGGGCTGCTGGATTGCCTTTCCGCCCTGGAGATGGCCGGCCGCGCGGTGTGGATCATACGCGGGGAGACCGGACGGGAACTCCTGGCCGAGACCCTGGCGGCCCGGGGCGCCCACCCGCGGTTCGTGCCGGTGTATCGCCGTGAATGCCCGCCGACCGACTCCGGCCCGCCGCCTGGCGGCCCGGAGCGGCTGTGGATCATCACCGCACCGCAGGCACTCGATTGCCTGGCGGGACGGACGTCGGCCTCGAATCAGCCGGATGACATCGGGGACGGGCTGCTAGACTCCAACTTGGTGGTAATCAACGAGCGGGCTCGGGAACGGGCGCGCCGGTTGGGTTTTCGCGGAGAGATCGTGCTGGCAGGCAGCCCGGCTCCCCGCGCGCTGGCCGAGGCGGCCTGGGCCGTGGTCGCCGCCCGGCAGCCAACCGACGATGGAACATCGAGCTGACACAGAACGCGGCGTTGGCGCAACGACTGCCCTGACGGGGGAAGAATATGGACAAGAAAGACCGAGACAAGCAAGCCACTGACCAGCCGGTCGAGCCGACCGGCGAGTCGCCCGGGAAAGCGCCGGAGGGGTCAGCCGGGAAGTCGCCCGGGAAGTCGCCCGGGAAGTCCCCCGGGAAGTCCCCCGGGGAGTCCCCCGGGGAGACACTCGACGCGGGGCAGAAGCCTGAGTCGCCGGAAAGCGCCGAGCCGGACGGCCGGCAAGACGACTCCCGGCACTCGCCATCCGCGGCCAGCGAGCCGCCCGAGACAGACGAAAATCGCACCGAGCCGGCAGACGAGCCGCGCCGAGGTTCACGGCTGCTGCCTTGGCTGGCGGCCGGCGTCCTGCTGCTTTTTGTGGCAGCGGGCGTGGGCGGCTGGCAGCTATGGCAGTTGCTCGACGAGCAGCAGGCCGAGCGCGAGGCGCGGGCAGGTGACATCGAGCAGGTCGACGAACGGGTTGCCTCGATCCAGGAGCGGTTGCAGGCCACCCAGGCCGAGGTCGATGCCCTCGAGGGTCAGGGCGAGGCGATTCGCCGCGAAGTCGAGTCGGCCCTGCGTGGCCAGCAGAATGACCTGGCCGAGCGACAGGATCGACTCGAGGCGCGCATTGCCCAGATCGACGATCGGCTGAGTCGCGGCGAGATCGCCTGGAAGACGGCCGAAATCGGCTTTCTGCTGACGCGGGCCCAGGAGCGCCTGGTCATTGCCCGCGATCCCGATGGCGCAGTGCTGGCACTGGAACTGGCCGACGAACGGGTCGCCGACCTGTCCCGGCCCCACTGGCTGCCATTGCGCTCGGCGATCAGCGATGCGATCGGCAAGATCGAGGCCGCCGGCGCGGGTGATCGGATCGGCCAAGCACTGGCTCTGCGCCGCCTGACAGACGGGGTAGAGTCATGGCCGCTGGCGGGCGAATTCGAGGCGCCCGAGCGCGAGCAGGACCAGGTGGCGGAGGCCGGAACATCCCTCCCGGCAGATGCGGCCTGGTACGAGAAAACCTGGGCCGGGGTGACCGATTGGTTGGGACGCCAGGTCAGCGTGACGCGTTCGGACACGCCCACCCGGATGCGTGAGCGGGTGGCCAACGATCGCGAAATGCGCCTGTGGCTCACGGCGGTACGCGAGTCCCTGCTGGCGCGAGATGTCGACGCCCTGCGGGCGACAGTGACCGAGGCCGGTGACTGGCTGACCGCACACTATGACCTGGCGGCCACCGGTCCGGCGGCCGCCCAGAAGGCCCTCGAGACGACCCGTGAGCGTTTCGGCGGCCGCGAGTTCCCTTCCCTGGATGTCGTGCTGGCAGCCTGGGAGAAGGCCTCCGAGCGGGAAAAGGACCGGACGTCGACCGCTGACGGCGGTGAGCCGGATGGCAAGGAGACGAACCAATGAAACGCGTAATCTTCTGGATACTGATCTTGGCCCTTGCCGTCGGGGCCGGCGTCTACTTCCTGCCCGGGGCAGGCAGCGCGATGCTCGAACTGGGCGGCTGGCGGCTGGAAACCACCGCGGTCGGGTTCTTGTTGATCGTGCTGCTGGCCGTGATCGCCCTGGGGTTTGTCTGGCGGGCGTTGGCCGGCTTGGTGCATCTCCCGGCGCGTCTGACACGGCGCACGGCCGAACAGAAGCGCCACGCCGCCGACGAGAAGCTCCTGCGGGCCTGGGCCGAGCGCCAGCGTCGCCAGACCGAGCTGGCCCAACGTTATGCACTGGCCGGAGTCGAGGACGGCAGCCTGCCGCCCATGCACTTCCAGGTGGCCATCGACGCCCTGATCGACGGCATCGACCCGTCGCGCCAGGGCGCGCTGCGACACTCGCGGCTGGACTATCGCGAGGAAATCGTTGATCTGTTCGAGACCGTCTCGCGGCGATTCCCTAAGTTCGCCGAGTTCCTGCGCCTGCACATCGTCCAGCGGTTGATGAGCCTGGGCGAGATCGAGTGGGCTCGGGAAATGATGGAGCCGCTGATCCACTCGCATCCGCGCGACGAGGCGATCCTCCTGATCCGGGCACAGCTGCTGGAGCGAGCCGGGGACTACGAGGCACTGGCCAAGCTGCTGCCGACCCTGCGCCGCGTCAAGGACAAGCAGCTGACAGGTGACGAGTTGCTGCGGGTCGAGCGCCAAGTCCTGCTGGGACGCATGGAGACCGCCGCCCGCGAGCGCGACCTCGACCGGCTCTCCCGGCTGTGGGCCGAGGCGGGGCGCAACGTGGTCGACAATGCCGCGGTCACCGTCGCCTATGCGCGTGCCCTGCAGCGTAGCGGGGCGAACAAAGCCGCCGCCGAGCTGCTGGAAAAGCGCCTGGGTCGCCGGCGTGAGGTCGCCACCCTGCAGGCTTGGGCGGAAATCGAGCATGCCGACCCGGCCGAGGCGCGGCGCCGTCTGTTGCGGCTGGTGCCCGAGGACTGGCAGGAGCCGGCCAATGCCGCCGATGCCCGTGACGCACGCGAGCGCGCCGCCTTTGCCTACGCCATGGCGCGCCTGGCGCTGGCGGAAAACGACCCGTCGGCCGCGCAGATATGGATCGGCCGGTTGGGGCCGCTCGACCGCGACCTCAAGTACCTCGCCGTGGCCGCCCGGGTGCACTCCCGTCTGCGCGACAGCAGCGAGGCGGCCCTGCTGTACGAGCGCGCCCTGTCCCGGGCCGGGATCGAGGGCAAGCTGAGCGAGTCCGACGCCGATGCCCCCTGAGCGCAAGGCCGTCCAGGCCTCGCTGGTCGACCTGCGCGCATTTCTCGAGCGGTTGAAATCCCGTGGTGAACTGGTACGGGTGACCGAGCCGGTCGATCCCGACCAGGAAATGACCGTGCTGGCCGATCGCGTGTTGCGCGCCGGCGGGCCGGCGCTGCTGATCGAGAATCCCGTCGGCTACGATGCCCCCGTCCTGCTCAACCTGTTCGGCACCCCCGAGCGCGTCGCGCAGGGGATGGGCGGACAGACGCTCGCGGACCTGCGCGAGATCGGCCGGTTGCTGGCCTTTCTCAAGGAGCCCGATCCGCCGGCGGGCTTGAAGGAGGCTTGGCGCAGCCTGCCCATCTTCAAGAAGGTGCTCGACATGGCCCCGCGCCGGGTGAAGAAGGCGCCAGTCCAGGAGGTGGTGCTCGAGGGCGACGACGTCGATCTGGCACAGTGGCCGATCCAGACCTGCTGGCCGGACGATGCCGCGCCGCTGATCACCTGGGGGCTGACCACCACGCGTGGCCGGCCGCGCAAGGGTGGCGGGCTGGAAGCCGATTCCGGGGATGCCGCCGCCTTCGGGCGAGAGCGGCTGAACATGGGCATCTATCGCCAGCAGGTGATCGGTCGCAACCGGGTGATCATGCGCTGGCTGGCCCACCGGGGTGGCGCGCTGGATTTTGCCCACTGGCAACAGAACCACCCCGGCGAGCCGTTCCCCATCGCGGTGACACTGGGCGCCGACCCGGCCACCATCCTCGGGGCGGTCACCCCGGTGCCCGACACCCTGTCCGAGTACGCATTCGCCGGCCTGCTGCGCGGCGAGCGCACGCGGCTGGTCCAGTGCCTGTCGCACGATCTGCTGGTGCCGGCGAATGCCGAGATGGTGCTGGAGGGCTTCATCCACCCCGACGACATGGCGGTCGAAGGGCCCTTCGGCGATCACACCGGCTACTACAACGAGACCGAATCCTTCCCGGTGATGACCGTCGAGCGCATCACCCATCGCAAGAACCCGATTTACCACAGCACCCACACCGGCCGTCCGCCGGACGAGCCGGCCGTTCTGGGCGTGGCGCTCAACGAGGTGTTCGTGCCACTGATCCAGAAGCAGTTTCCCGAGATCGTCGACTTCTACCTGCCGCCGGAGGGCTGCTCCTACCGGCTGGCGGTGGTCGCGATCCAGAAGCAGTACCCGGGACACGCCAAGCGCGTGATGATGGGGGTGTGGAGCTTCCTGCGCCAGTTCATGTACACCAAGTTCGTCATCGTGGTCGACGACGATGTCGACGCGCGTTCCTGGGAGGACGTGATCTGGGCGATGACGACCCGCATGGACCCGGTACGCGACACCACCCTGGTCGAGCACACGCCGATCGACTACCTTGATTTCGCCTCACCCGTCTCCGGGCTGGGCGGCAAGATGGGGCTGGATGCCACCGGCAAGTGGCCTGGGGAGACCGACCGGGAGTGGGGGCGACCGATTCGGTCGGATGCGCGCGCGGAATCCGCCATGGCGCCCATCGTCGAACGGGTGCTGGCGGCGGCCGAGAGCGCCGGGCGCGACTGAGTCCGGGCGCGACTCAGTCCGTGGCGGTATCTTCGCCGTTGGAGAGCACGCAGCGATTGCGGCCCTGCTCCTTGGCCTGGTAGAGCGCGTCGTCGGCGCGTGAGAACACGCTCTCGACGTCCTCGCCGGGGCGGAATTCCGCCAGCCCGCAGGAGCTGGTCACCGCGATCTCGCGGTTGCGGTAGCGCAGCTTGGTGCGGGCGAGCTTCTCGCGGATGCGGTTGACCACTTGGAGGGCTTCCTCGCCATCGGCGCCGGGAAGCAGCATGGCGAACTCCTCGCCGCCGAAGCGGGAGATCAGGTCGACGTCGCGGATCTGGGTCATGAAGGTCTTGCCGACGATGATCAGGGTTTTGTCGCCGGCCTGGTGGCCCAGGGTGTCGTTGATTTCCTTGAAGCGGTCGAGGTCCCAGATCGCCAGTGTCAGGGCGGAGTGGTCGCGACGCATGCGGGCCACCTCCAGCTTGACGCGGTGGTCGAAGGCCAGCCGGTTGGGCAGGCCGGTGAGGGTGTCGCGGAATAGCTTCGCTTCGCTCTGCTTGAGCTGCTCTTCGAGCATCCGCGTCTGGCCCTCCAGGCCGGCAAGCCGGTCGCGCAGGCGCTGGTTGTCCGCCTCGATGTCTTCCTGCCGGCGTTCCTCGCTCTGTTGAAAGCTCTGCACCTGCTGGCGAATGCGCGAAATACGTTCGCGCACCGTGCTCTTGAGGTCGTCCAGGTCGCTGGCGGATTCCATTTCGGCATCGATGTCGTCGACGTGCTGGCGCAGTGAATGGTCCAGCTTGAGGCGTGCGTCGCGCTGGACCACCAGGTCGTCGCTCTGCATCCGGGTGTGATCGTCGATGTCCGCGAGGGCCTCGATGACCTGCTCGAGGAAACGGGTCAGTTCGCCCTTTTCGCGCTCGATCGCCTGGCGCATGTCGTTGATCAGCGTGGCGCTGCGGTCGATCAGGATGCTGGGCAGGGTGCGATCGTTGGGGTCGTCGATCGCCGCGATCAGCCGCGCCCGGCGGCCCTCCAGCGATTCGACGAAGGCGATGCGGTCGAGCAGCAGGGGCAGCACCTCGCGCACGTGGGCGGCAGAGCCGTTGTGGGTGCCGTGGCTGGCCGAGGGAGCGGCGGCCGCGGCCTCCGTTCCGGTCGCTTGCGGCGCCGCCGTTTCCTCCGCCTCGCTGGGCTGGCGGGCCTCGACTTCGCGAATGCGCTTGGCCAGTTCCTCGACCTCGACCTTGATGCGGCCGGCCTCGAAGGCGTGGTCGTCCTGCTTGCGCGCCTTGTCGCGGATGCGCGCCGCGGCATCGGCCAGTTCTGGATAGGCCTTGTCGACGGCGAACAGCACCCGGGTGAGGGTCAGCTTGAGCAGGCCACCCACTTCCTGGTCGTGGTCCTCGAGTCGACCCAGTTCGCCCAGGAGTTGCTCGTATCGTTCCCGGTAGGCATTTTCTTCCTTGCTGGCGGTGTTTGCGTCAGACATGCCGGCTGTTTCCTTTCGATTGGAGTCGAGTTCAATCCCTGCTCGCCCGGCCGGGCGACGGAAGCGCGATACTCATGGCGACCGGCATATGATCCGAGCCGCCGAAGGTCCGCGCCTCGCTGCCGCGGATGTCGAGCGCCTGGCTGACCGCGATGTGGTCGATGGCCCGCTGGGGGCGCCAGCGCGGATAGGTCAGCGGTGACAGCCGAGGGAGCTTCAACCCGTTCTCGACGCACCACTGGCGCAGGCCCGGGTCGCTGGGTTCGCAGTTGAAGTCCGCCATCACAACCACGTAGCCGCTGACGTTACAGAGCTCGCCGAGTTGGCGGAGCTGCCATTGACGCGCCCGTTGGCTCAGGGCCAGGTGGGTGTCGATCACGCGCAGCGGATGACCGTCCCAGCGGAAGTCGGCCACCAGGGCACCCCGACCGGGCATGCGGCCCGGCAGCGGGCACTGGTCGACCTGGATCGGCTCGATGCGGCTGATCAGCCCCAGGGCATGCTTGCCGAACTGGCCCAGATCCCGGTTGACCCGCACCGCCCAGTGGGACAGGCCGGCCAGGTCGGCGAGGTATTCGGCCTGGTTGAGAAAGCGGCTGCGGATCGAGCCGGCATCCGCCTCCTGCAGGCCGATGATATCGAAATGGGCCAGGGCCGGACCGATGGCGTCGAGGCTGTGCGCCCGGTCGGCGCTGGGCAGCAGGTGCTTCCAGCCCCCGGTGAGATAGTCGCTGTAACGATGGGTGGCGATGCCCACCTGGATGTTGTGCGATAGCAGCCGTAGTGGTTGGTGACCGCGCACCTCGGCGAAATCCCGCGGGAAGTCGTTGCCCGGCGGGCTGCACTTGAGGGAGTGCTGCCTGTCGGCGTGCCGGTTCACCCGCCCACCAGGGTCTCGCCGAGCCGCCGGGTGAGTTGGTCGTTCTCGCGGTAGTCCACCGGCACGTCGATCACGCAGACGGCGTTGCTGGCCATCGCGTCCTTGAGGGTCGGCAACAGGCCGTCACCGGACTCGACCCGGTAACCCTTCGCCCCGAAGCTCTCGGCCAGCTGGACGAAGTCCGGGTTGCCGAAGTGCACCCCGGTGCTGCGACCGAAGCCGCGACGCTGCTTCATGTCGATTAGGCCGTAGCCGCCGTCGTTCCAGATCAGCACGATGATTGGCGTCTGGCAGCGCACCGCGGTCTCCAGCTCCTGGACGTTCATCAAGAACCCCGCATCCCCGGTGGCGGCCACGATGTGGCGTTCTGGGTAGAGCAGCTTGGCGGCGATCGCCCCGGGCAGGGCGATGCCCATGCTGGCAAAGCCGTTGGAGATGATGCAGCTGTTGGGCTGTTCGGAACGGTACATGCGCGCCAGCCACATCTTGTGGGCGCCAACGTCGGAGATGACGATGTCGTGGCTCGACAGCGCGGTGCGCAGGTCCCAGATCAGTTTCTGCGGCTTGATCGGCAGGCAGTCGTCGTCGGCGTGCCGATTCATGTCCTCGATCAGCGCCTCGCGCAGGTTGCGGAAGGCGGGTCCTTCGCGCGGCGAGGTGATCTCGCCCATGCGCTGCATCGCGGTATTGATGTCCCCCACGACGCTGGCGGCGACCGGGTAGTGTGCGTCGACCTCGGCCGCCTCGGTGTCGACGTGGATGATCTGCCGGTCACGGGTGGGATGCCACAGCTGCGGGTGGTACTCCACCAGGTCGTAGCCGATGCAGACGATCACGTCGGCCTGGTCGAAGCCGACGTTGACGTAGTCCTTGGATTGTAGGCCCACTGAGCCCAGCGCCATGGGGTGGCGGAAGGGGATCACGCCCTTGGCCATGAAGGTGTTGGCCACCGGGACATTCAGTCGCTCGGCCAGTTCGGCCAGCGCATCCGAGGCCCCGGCCCGCACCACGCCGTGGCCGGCGAGGATGATGGGGTGTTCCGCCTGTCCCAGCAGGGTGGCGGCTCGCTCGAGATTTTCCTCGCGGGGCTGACTGGCGCAGTTGGCGGTCACGGGCAAGGGGTGGGCGGATTGCGCATCCGTCGGCATGGCCGCCACGTCCTCGGGCAGTTCGATGAAGCTGGCCCCGCCCTTGCCGGCCTCAGCGAACTTGGTCGCGCGACGGATCGTCTCGGGAATGGCCGACGGGGTGACGATCCGCGAGGCATAGCGAGTGATCGGTTCGAACATCCGCACCAGATCGAGCACCTGGTGGGATTCCTTGTGCAGTCGGTCGATGCCCGCCTGTCCGGCGATCGCGATCAGCGGGGCATGATCCATGTTGGCATCCGCCACGCCGGTCACCAGGTTGGTCGCGCCGGGACCGAGCGTGGAAAAGCACACGCCGGGCTTGCCGGTCAGCCGACCGACGATGTCGGCCATGAAGGCCGCGCCCTGTTCGTGGCGGGTGACGATCAGCTTGATCGACGACTCGTTGAGCGCATCGACGAAATCGAGATTCTCCTCGCCGGGAATGCCGAAGACGTACTCGACGCCCTCGTTCTCCAGGCAGCGCAGCAGCAGTTGGGCACCGGTACTCATTGGACTTGGCTGTCTTGCTCCCCGCGGATCTCCGCGATCAACTCGTCGGCCACCTCAAGCATCTGGGCATTGCCCCCAGCCAGGCGGCCGGTTACCAGGTAGCGGCCGTCGATCAGGATCGAGGGCACGCCGCGTACCCCGGCGGCCTGGGCGACCTGGCCGGTCTTGCGGATCTGGTTCTGGACCGCGAAGCCGTTGAAGGCCTCGAGGAAGGCATCCCGGTCCACGCCCTGTTCGGCGTAGAAGTCGGCGATGGCCTCGGCGTCTTCCAGCCGGTTGCCGTCCTCGTGGATGGCGAGGAATACCGCCGAGTGGGTGTCCTCGACGGCATCCAGCGCCTCGGCCGCGTAGAAGGCCTGCGTCAGCGGCAGCCAGTGCTGGCCGAGGGCCAGTGCGTGTCGCTCGAAGACCACGTCCGCCCCCAGACGCTCGAGCCAGGGCTCGAGTTCCGCCTCCAGGTGGTAGCAGTGCGGGCAGCCGTACCAGAAGAACTCCTGGACCAGGATCTGACCTTCCGGCGACTCGACGTCGGTGTCCACCATGCGGTAGTCCTCGCCCTCAGCGGCCGCATGGGTCGGGGCGATCATGCCGAACGACAGGGCCAGCAGGATCAGTCCGGGCAGGGCCACGAGGCGGCGCAAGGCGCGGAAGGGCCGGTGCGAAAGGGTCATGGGTGCGGTCATTGGGTCATTCCAGTGGATTGGTTGCATGGATGGGACGCCGCGATCCGGCGCCAGGCCCGATAGGCAGGGCCCATTACCAGGACATGGAACGAAGTATGGGGCATGCCCGCCACTTCTGCAGCCGACTGCCCCATCCGGGTCATGCACGGGCGAGTGGGTTACAGCTCGCCGTAGGAGTGCAGCCCGGAGAGGAACATGTTCACCCCGAGGAAGGCGAAGCTGGTGATCACCAGCCCGCCGATGCTCCACCAGGCCATGACCGGGCCGCGCCAGCCCTTGGTCAGGCGCATGTGCAGCCAGGCGGCGTAGTTCAGCCACACGATCAGTGCCCAGGTTTCCTTCGGATCCCAGCTCCAGTAGCCGCCCCAGGCCTCGGCCGCCCACATGGCGCCGAGGATGGTGGCGATGGTGAAGAAGGCAAAGCCCAGTGCGATGGCCTTGTACTGGATGTCGTCCATCACGGCCAGTGACGGCAGGCGGTCGTTGGGGCCGTCACCCCCCATCTTGTCCTTGATGACGTAGGCCACGCCCACCATCGCGGCGATGGCGAAGGTGCCATAGCCGATGAAATTCGCCGGCACGTGGATCTTCATCCACCAGCTTTTCAGTGCCGGGACCAGCGGGGCGATCACCTCGGCATCGCGGGTGAACTGGTACCAGAGCAAAAAGCCCAGCGCGACGCCGACGATCAGCATTACGAAGCCGCCCAGGCTGCGGTTGTTGTAGTGCTTCTCGTAAAACAGGTAGAGCAGCGCGGTGACCACGGCGAAGACGATGAACACCTCGTAGAGATTGCTCACCGGGATGTGGCCGTACGCGGGGTTGATCAGGTAGGACTCGTGCCAGCGGGAGAAAAAGCCGATGAAGCCCATGGCCACCCCGCTCCAGACCAGGGCGCTGCCCACCTTGAGTCCATACTCCGAACGCGCGAGCGTGCTAATGAAGTAGGTGGGGATCGAGAGGAAGAACAGCGCCACCATCCACATGGTGGCGGCTTGGCTGGAGAGCAGGAACTTGAACAGGAAGGTTGATTCCTGAAACTCCCCCAGTGCGGCGCGGCCCACCGCGCCGTCGGCGCCCAGGATGTTGTATCGCCACAGGGCGAACAGCGAGACCGCGGCGACCACGGCGGTGAGCCAGCGCGTCGCCGGCCAGATCCAGCCCAGGAAGCCCAGGCCAAGCGCAGCCCCGAACAGCGTGCCGGTGGCGTAGTAGTCCATCGAGGCACTGTACTGGCTGTAGCCGATGCCCGCTGCGACCAGCATGGCGACCGTCCACAGCACGTCAATCAGGCCGACGCGCCGCGGTGACGGCAGGTTGGAAGTGGGTTGATAGCCGTTGACCATCTGTTCGTTGGGGACAGACATGGGCGATTTCTCCTGCGCGGATTGTCTTGCCGTCATTGTTCCGGCCGGCCGGAATTATCCGGGTTGGACGGTGTGTTTTTCTGCTCGTTTGACTCGGTCTGCCGCTGAAGTTCATTGCTGAACTGGGCAAATGCCTGGTCGAAATCGATGTTCTTGCGGGCATCCGTGCCGGCGACCACCAACCGATGATGTGTCGTGCCGTCATCATGGTCCGATCCGGCCGGCTTGATCAACACCCACAGCCGGCGATAGTGGATGTAGAACAGCATGAAGATGCCCATCGTCAGCATCAGCGAGCCCAGATACACCCAGAACATGCCGGGCGAGCGGGTGATCTCCAGCCCGGTGGACTGGATGTGAGTGAAGCCGGTCGGCGCGACATAGATCGGTGAGACGTAGTCGGGGATCACTGTCATTACGTCCAGCGCATCCTCGAAGAATTTCTCGTCGCGCTGGGAGAAGTCTTCAATACCCTGTTCCTGCAGGGTTTCCATGTAGGCGCGCATCAGCACCGACTGGACCACGCGGAACGACGATTCGCGCCCCCGCTTCGCCGCTTCGCCGGAAAGCCCCCGCTGGGCGAGGGTTTCGTCGACGGTCTCGCTAAGTCCCGAGAAGCCGGCCGCGACAAACACCTGGACCAGGTTGCTGATGGAGCGGGCGGCCGAACTGCGCATCTCCTCGTCGTCAGCCGACGCGCGGGTCTGGCCGATCAGCTCGGCGGCGATGCGGGCGATGGCCTCCTCGTCGTTGAGCTTGGCATAGAATGCCATGAAGGTCTCGATGGAGTTGTTGCGGTCGGCGGGAATGAACAGGAACTGCTGCTGACCACCGACGGTCCGGGTCAGGCCGCTGAGGAAATAGCGGGTGCCGTCGAAGTCGACCGGCTGGAAATAGTTTTCGTACTCCACCGCCTGACCGGCGGCGTCGCGCACCCGGAAGGTGACCGACGGGCCGAAGTTGGTGTTCTCCCTGCTGCCGTCCGGCCCCTCGGTGGGGTTGACGTTGAACAGCGAGAAATCGGTGAACTCGATGGTGTATTTCTCGCCGTTGAACTCGAAGCTGCGGTCCTCGTGGACGGTGCCCTCGAGCGCTTGGCGGGTGCCGGTCTTGCCGGCCAGCTGCCAGGCGTCGAACTCGATCTCGCTGCCACCGTCGCCGAAGCTCGACTGGAAGATGTTGTAGCCCTGGTACTTGAGCGGGTGGTTGACGCGGATGGTCTTGGTGAGGGTCTCGCCACTGTCCTTGTCGGTGAGCGTGACGTTCGAGTTGAAGGACTTGGGCATGCCCGTGTCGTAGAACTCGACGAAGAAGTCGTTCACCTCGATCTTGAACGGCAGGTTCTGCACCACGTAGCCGTCCTTCAGGCCGATGAAGGCCACATCGCCCCACTTGCTCTCGGGGATGTTCACCGAGCCGCGAAAGCCCGCCAGTACCCCCGGCGGCAGGTGGCTCTCCTCGGGCACTTGGCTGACCGGCAGGTCGCGGGTCTCAACCTCGACCACGCCCAGGGTGTTGAGCGTCTTGAGGTACATCTTGCTGTCGATCAGGCCGCCGACCAAGATCACCACCATCCCCAGGTGCGTGAGGATGTAGCCGATGCGGTTGAGCCCGCCCTTGCGCGCGGCGATCAGGGTTTCGCCATCGCGTTCCTTTGCCCGGGCCTTGTAGCCCAGACGGGCGAACAGGCCCTGGCTGCGCTGCACGATCTCCTCGGCCGGCAGCTGGCTGTCGAACTGGCGCGAGTGGGCGAAGGCCTGCAGCGACTTTTCCTGCGCGTTGAGGCGGAAGCTGCGGATGTCGCGCAGAAAATTCGGAGTGTTGCGAATCAGGCAGGCGCTGGTGGAGGCGAGCAGAAACAGCAGGATGACCACGAACCAGCCCACCGAGTAGACGTCGAACAGGCCGAGGGTGTGGAACACCTCGAACCAGAACGGCCCGAACTCGATCAGGTAGTCATTGAATGGCTGGTTCTGCTGCAGGACGGTGCCGATCACCGAGGCGATCGCCAGGATCGACAGCAGGGCGATCGCCAGGTTCATCGACGTCAGCCAGGTGAACAGCCGGGACCGGAGGCTGCGGCGGCGTGGTGGGGCGGATTGTGCCTGGGAAGTCATCGGCGAACCTTGCGTGGAATCTGGGGCGAATGGGCCTGGCCGCCCGGAGTGCGCGGGCGCGGTGACCGTACCAGCCGGTGGGCCGTCAGTCGAAAGTGGCGATGTGAGTGGCCAGCGCGTCGATCTCCTCGTCACCGAGCTCGGCGGCCAGCGGGTGCATCAATGCGGCCTGGCCGCCTTGGCGGCTTTCGCTGCGGTAGTCCCTGAGCGACTGCGCGGTGTAGGGCGCCGTCAGGCCGCGCAGGGCGGGAAAGCCGGCCGGCTGGTTGCCGCGGCCCTCGGCACCGTGGCAGGCCGCGCAGGCGGCCAGGCCCTCGCGGCCATGATGGTATAGCACGCGGCCCTCATCCAAGTCTGTTGTGGCCGGATTGGCCACCTTGCGCTCCTGGGCGGCATAGAAGGCGGCGAGATCGAGGATGTCCTGTTCGCTTAGGTTGGCGGCCTGACCGTTCATGATGGCGTTCTCGCGCGTGCTGTCGCGATAGGCCCGAAGTTGATTGGCCAGGTAGGCGGACGGCTGCCCGGCGATCGAGGGGAAGGCCGGGCTGTTGCTGTTGCCCTTCTCGCCGTGGCAGGCGGCACAGGCCTGCGATGCCTCGCGACCGGCCGTGACCGAGCCGGTTTCCTGCGCTGGCGCCTGGACACTCCCGAGGAGAAGGGACAGGCCCAGCAAGGTGCCGGCGGAGAAACGGCCGCGGCGCGGCAGGGGGTGAATCGCTGTCATCACTGCAATCTCGTTAGGGTTTGCGTGGCGCCGGCGGCAAGTTTCCGGCTCGACCAAGTAAAAACGACCCGTAATCAAACCGCATAAGTCACTCGCTTGCAACCTCGCGGCGTGGCAGGATGAGCCGCCAAGACTCTCCTACCTGGTTGAATCCGATGACCGAAGACGCCAACCGCCCTGCCCGTCGCCTGTTCGATGCCGCCACCTTCATCAAGAGTGCCCCGCGCCTGGCCGATATCGGCGAGGACCGGGGGGGCGAGGTCGCCTTCGCCGGCCGGTCCAACGCCGGCAAGTCCACCGCGCTCAACGCCCTGGTGGGGCAGAAGGCGCTGGCACGGACCTCGCGCACCCCGGGGCGCACGCAGATGATCAACCTGTTCGGCCTGGGCGGCGAGAAGGAAAACGCCCGCCACCGCCTGGTCGACCTGCCCGGCTACGGGTTTGCCAAGGTGCCCCAGGCGGTGCGGCGTGCCTGGGGCGAGTCGATGGCGCAGTATTTCGCCGAGCGCCAGTCGCTGGTGGGCGTGGTCGTGATCATGGACATCCGCCACCCGGCCAAGGAGCTCGACCAGCAGATGCTCGAATACGCCGTCAGCCGCGGCCTGCCGGTGCTCGTCCTGCTGACCAAGGCGGACAAGATCAGTTTTGGCCAGGCCAAGCAGACGGTCGCCCGCCTGGAACGCGAACATCCCCTCTCCAATGGCCACTGGATGACCTTCTCCGGCACCAAGGGCACCCACGTCAACCAGGCGCGCGAGGTGATCACCGGTTGGTTGCAAGCCGCCGAGTGATCCGCCGCCGGGATCAGCCCAGTGACAGGTCCGCCACGACCGGCAGGTGGTCGGAAATCCGCGGAATGATGGGGTCGCGCACGGCATTCAGGTGATGGGCGTGCAGCGGGCCACGGGTCCAGATCTGATCGAGCGCCAGCAACGGTCGGGCAGCGGGGAAGCTCCGCCGGGCCGGCAGCCGGGTCAGGTGTCGGTGCAAGACACGCAGGCTCTGGGCGCGGGGCAGCCACTCGTTGAAGTCGCCTGCGAGAATCAGGGGCGAGTCGGGCGGCAGGTCGGCCAGGGCCTGGGCAATGCGCTGCCCCTGCTCACGGCGTTCGAGCAGCCCCAGCCCCAGGTGCACCACCCAGAAATGCAGCTCACCGCCGGGGGTGGCCAGTCGGGCGCGCAGGGCCTGGCGGGGCTCTCGCTGGCGGTGGGAGAGTTCCAGCGGTTCGTCCGGGGTGAGCGGCCAGCGCGACAGGATCAGGTTGCCAAAGCCGGTGGTCTCGCCCGGGCGATGGATGCAGCCGCGTTCATGGGCAGGGGCGAACAGCCAGTGGGGCAGCGTGGCGCGGGCCGCCCGCAGCAGGCGATCGTCCGCCGGGTTCGGGGCGAGGTTGGCCTCCTGCAGGGCGATGATGTCCGGGTCGAGCAGCCGGATGACGCGTGCCGTGCGCTCGGGCGTGTAGCGGCCGCGATGGTCGATGCAACTGTGGATGTTCCAGGTCGCCACGCGCAGTTTCTGGGGGCTCGTCTTCTTGGCCGTCATGACGACCCCGAGGCCTGTTCCCGCAGCGCCAGCCAGCGCGACAACCCCCAGCCGATGCCGATCAACAGGACGGTCAGCAGGGCCAGCACGCTGAGCGTGGTCGGGCTTGGATCCATCATGGTGCGCAGCAGCTGGTCGGAGAAGAGCGTCAGGGCGATGGTGCCGGGTGCGAGGCCGGCGAGACTGCCGACGAGAAAGTCGCGGAATCGGATGCGGCTGGCCCCGGCGACCAGGTTGACCACCGTGAAGGGGGCTAGGGGCATCAGGCGCAACGAGAACACCGTCAGGACGCCGCGCTGGGCCAGATGACGGCTGAGGCGGTCGAGCCGCTTGCCCGCCAGCCGGCGCAGGGCGTCGGTGCCGAGAAATTGGCCGACGACGAAGCCGGCCAGTGCGGACAGTGTTAGGGCGCTGTAGGCGACCCCGAAACCGGCCCAGGCGCCGAAGAGCAGCCCCGCGACGATCACCACCGGTGTTGCGGGCACCCCCAGCAGCAGGCCGAGGGCGGCCAGGGCGAAAAAGACCCAGAGCCCCCCGTCCATGTGACGTAACTCGGCCAGGCGAGCCAGCAATTCTCGCGGCGCGACGTGATCGCCCAGGGGGGTGAACTTGAGCAGCAGCGCCACTAACACCAGTGCAGCGATCAGGGCGGCGAAACCGGCCGCCTTGCGTCGGATCGGCTGGCGGGAGCGGTTTTCGATAAACATGTCGATCAGCTCCTCGGGCGGGCGGGCGCGTTCCGGGTCGATTACCGCCGAATCGGGAACCTGGCGGTCGATCGCCGGGTCGAGCGTGATTTCCTGCGGTTCGAGCCAGCGACCCTGGTCCGGGTGGTTGAGCGCCTCGATGGCCGCGATCACCGAGCCATGGCTGTCGACGGCGGACGCGACCGTCGCCGGAGAGCAGCCCAGGTGCTCGGCGAGCAGTTCGTGGCGCATGGCGGCGATCGCCCGGCGCGAGGCCTCGCTGTCACCCAGCAGGGAGAGATTGAGCTCGCTGTCGAATCCCATCGAGCGGTTGGAGGTGTTGGCCGAGCCGAGGTTGATCTGGCGGTCATCGCCGATGACGAGCTTGCTGTGCACGCTGATCATCGCGGGTTTCAGGCCGGCCATGGCGGGGTAGACGATCCGCAGCCGGTCGTGGCGATCCGCTTCGCGCAGGCGCTCTACCAGCCGGGCGCGCAGGACATCCATGGTAAGCCGCTCCAGCCAGCCATCCTTCTCCTGCGGCAGCACCAGGATCACCTCGGGGCCGTTCTTGGCCGCGAGCCGTTCGATCAGGGCCTCGCCGATACGGTGGCTGGTGAAGTACTGGTTCTCAATGTAGATGCAGTCGCGTGCCGCGGCGATCAGGCGGCAGAGCGTGGTTTCGATCTCGCGCACCTCGGCCTGGTCGCGCCAGGCCGGCAGGGTCCGCGTGATGCCGATGCGGGCATCCGCCAGTTCGACGCTCACCCGTTCACCCGGCCAGGGCGCCGGGCCGGCGGCCGCGGGGGACGGGGCGAGCGATTGGCCGGTGGCACGTTGCCAGCGTTGCCGGGCCAGGTCGCCCAGATCGCGGCAGACCGGGCCGGTCACGGCGAAGGCCAGGTCATGGAACGGCGGAAAGGGATGGCCGTCGGGGTCGCGGCGGGCCTCGTCGGCCGGGGCGTGTTCGCGATGATCCCAGCGCCATTTCGACGGATCGAATCCGCCGACCAGGGCGGTGCGGTCGTCAACCACCAGCAGCTTCTGGTGCTGTGAGGCGCCCACCGGATGCTCGCCGTCGAAGGTCACGTGCAGGCGGCGGTGGCGTGTCAGCGGGCGATTGAACAATGGCAGCCATTCCCGCTCGAAGGCGTAGATCATGGCGAAGTCCCACGGCAGCAGGTGGACCTCCAGGGCGGGGTTGTCCGCCAGAGCCCGCTGCAGGATCGCGGTCAGGTGGCAGGGCGCCCGCTTGGCATCGCAGGGGCGATACATCGCCACGCGGCTGTCGATGTCCCAGCAGAGAATGATGGCCTGCTGGCGGGCCTGGCCCAGCAGATCGGCGAAGGCCGGAAACCAGTTCTCCCCGTCGATGACCAGGCCAACGCGGTCGGCCTGGCCGATGCGCCAGAAGCTGTCGCTGCGCTCGACGTCGTCGCTGGGTGGGGGGTGGTCGTCGCCACGGGTCCGCATCAATGGGTATCTTCGCTAATAGATGGCGTAATGGGCATCGCAGAGGCTCCCCAGTTTGCAGAGGCTCCCCAGTTTGTCACGCCGCGAGCAGTAGCCACCAGGTCAGCGCGCTTAGCGCGCACCAGATCAGCGGCAGGGTCATCACCCAGCCGCGCCCCGGTACCCGACTCATCAGTAACAGGCCGATGGTGGCAATGGCGGTTGGATCGGGTGCCAGGCCGAATAGTTCCGCGCCGGCCGCCGATCGGCCGCTCGCGAGCAGGGCCAGCGGGTGAATCACCAGCCCCCAGGCGAGCAGGCCCAGTCCCGCCCACCAGCCGCGGGCCCGTCGATCGAGCGCCAGGCCGGGTCCGACGATGGCCACGACCGCCAGCACCAGGGACGGGACGACAAACAGGGCGGCCAGCCAGGGCGCTGCCAGGTTGATCTCGGCATAGAGGCCGAAGAATCGCCAGGCAACCAGCGCCAGCGCCAGTGAAAGCCCGCCCGCTGCCAGGCGGTACTGCCAGCGATGCCGACCGAGCGCGAGCGCGACGATCAGCGCGGCGACCAGCGGCAACAGCCACTCTGCCGGCCAGGCCCCCTGGTTGAGCCGTTCGAACAACCGCAGGTAGGTCTCCGCCGAGAACATCAGCAGGTCGGCCGGTCGGTAATTCAGCCAGGTCTCCATCCCCATTGCCTCACCACTGCTCGAGTTGACGGATCATACGCTGGCGCAGGCCTGCGTCGGGCAACTCGCCGCGCAGCGCCCCCATGTTCTCCCGCATGTGGTCGACCCGCCTGCGCCGCCCAGCCCGGCAGGGCGTGGCGCTTGGCCCGATCGATCAGGCGCCCGCCCTGGAAGGGCCGGTTGGCGATGAAGGCGATGCCTCGTTCGGCGGCCAGCGGCAGCAGGCGGTCCTCGGCGCGCCGGTTGGCCAGGTTGTAACTCGCCTGGACAAAGTCGATCGGGTAGTCGCGCATGATGCGCTCGACCTCGTGGTGGCGCCGCCCGTGCGAGGTGGTGATGCCGACATGCGTCAACTCCCCGGCCGCGCGCATGGCGAACAGCGTCTCCAGGTGGGCCTCCCAGGCCACCAGGTTGTGGACCTGCATCAGGTCGAATTGCCGGATGCCCCAGAGGCGCGCGGAGCGTTCGACCTGCTCGCGGGTGGCATTACCGTCCGGCGTCCAGACCTTGCTGGCGGCGAACACCTCCGCCGAGTCGCCGATCGCCTCCAGGGCATGCCCGATCACCGCCTCGGCCGAGCCGTACATGGGGGAAGAGTCGATCAGCTCGCCGCCGGCCTCGAGAAACGCGCGCAGCACCTGGCTGCGTTGTGCCCGTGCCTGCGCATCGCGGCCGACATTGAAGGTGATCCAGGTGCCCATGCCGATCACGGCGATGCTTTGGTCGTGGCCGGGGATGGGGCGACGAATCAACGGGCTGCTGCCGGGCGTGGTCGATCGGGCCAGCCCGTGGCCGGGCGGCAGCATCCCGAGAGCCAGCCCGGCCCCGGCGAGGCCTAGCAGCCGGCGCCGGGTCGGGAGTGGCGGGTGGTCGGCCATGAAATGCCTCCTGGGCGGCGTCCACCGACCATAGCCGCTGGCGTCGGTTGGTGCCAACGTCCCGCGTTCTCCGGGCAGTCCGTCTGCCGGCAGGCACCCTCGCCAGGCCAAGCAAAATAAAGAATATTCAAATATTCGATAATGCTGACATTAAAAATGATTTCTGCTTGCCGCTCCCGGCTAATAAGGTAGTCACCCTAAAAAGGGTCTCGCGACCGGCCTGCCCTGAGTTGTCCAGGGCAGGCCGGATTTGCATGGTGCGCACACCAGGGAAGGACGAATCGATGCGTGGCGATAGATTGGTGACACGTCCCCGTGGGGGGCGGATACGGGCGCGGGTGGCCGGGTGGTTCCAGTCCCTGCGCGCCCTGATCGTGATCGCCGCCCTGGTGGTCTCGGTGGTGGTCACCGCCTCGGTGTACCTGGCGACCGAGGCGGTCTTCACCCAGGCGGTGCAGCGCTCGGCGGTGCAGAACGCCCGCGTGCTGGCGGGCGGCACCTTCAATGCCATGTACCAGATCATGCGCCAGGGCTGGACGCGCGAGCAGCTCAACGAGTTCCTCGACTCGCTTAACCAGAGTGCCGACCCCGGGGCGGTGATCAACGTCTATCGTGGCCGGAAGGTCAACGAGCTGTTCGGCCGACTCGAGCAGCCGGCGCCGGACGATACCGCGATGGCGGCCTTCGGCACCCGCCGCACCCACGTGCGCACGGATGCCGAGCTGGTGCGATACGACCGTCCCCTGGTGGCCAATGCCGAGTGCCTGCAGTGCCACACCAATGCCCAGCAGGGCGACGTGCTGGGCGTGCTCTCCATCCGCCAGCCGGTGGGTCCGATGATCGACCAGGCCCATGAGGATCTGGTCGAGCGGCTGATGCTGGTCGTGCCGGTGCCCCTGTTGGCCGCCCTGCTGGTGGCCGGGTTTCTCAGCTGGCGGCTGGGGCGTTCCCTGCGGCGGCTGAATCGCTCGGTGGAACAGGTCAACCGTGTCGAGGACCTGGCCGGCGTGCGCTTTGCTGGCGCCTCGACCGGTTTTGCCGAATTCGACCACGTGCTCGCCCGGGTGGACCTGCTGACCGACAAGGTGCGGGATGTCGCCATCGACCGCAACCTGCTGGAGTTCGAGATCGGCCTGCTCGAGCACTTCGTGATCACCTCGGACGTGGTCCGGGATTGGCGGCGCTACGTCCGTGACTTGCTCGAGGAGATCAACCAGCAATTCACCGTGCACGGCGTGTTCACGGCGTTTTCCATCTCCGGTCGGCCGGTGGGGGTGGACGTGTTCTGGCACGGCGAGGTCGACGAGATTGTCGCGGCCCGTCTGGGAGAGCGCATCAGTGTCGAGGTGGGCGATCACATCCAGACCGCGGGCAGTGATGCCATCCCCCGTCAGCACCCCGGGCAGCACGGCCATCTGCTCACCGAGGCCGGGACGCTCGACCTGCACACCAAGACGCTGACCATGGACCTGCCGCCCATGCAGGGCATGGTCGGCCTGATCGTGCCCAAGGGCGAGGCGCAGGTGCCGGTGAAAAAGCTGGTGATCGAGTCGATCCTCTCCACCATGATCAACGTGGTCGGCTCGGTGCGCGCGATCGAGAAGCACACCGAGGACCTGGAGTACTTCGCCACCCGCGACCCGCTTACCCGCCTCTACAACCAGCGCATGTTCTGGTCCCTGCTCGAATACGAGATCGGCCGTGCCCAGCGGCACGACTATCGCTTTGGCCTGGTGGTGATCGACCTGGACGATTTCAAGCGGGTCAACGATCGCTATGGCCACGGTTTCGGCGATGACTACCTGCGGCGGGTCGCCGCCCTGTTGCAGAGCGGCTTGCGCGACGGCGACATCGTTGCGCGCTACGGGGGCGACGAGTTTGTCGCCGTTCTGCCGGATGCCGACGACCAGACGGCCGAGCAGGTGGCCAGCCGGTTGCTCTCCCAGGCGCAGGCCATGCAGATCGCGGCCCCCGACGGGGTCACCGTGCCCTTGTCGCTGTCGGTGGGGCTGGTGGTCGGGCCGGTGGATCCGGCGGATCCCGCGTCGGCGCAGGCGTTGTTCTCGCTCGCCGACCAGGCCATGTACCGAGCCAAGGCGGCCGGCAAGAACCGCCTGGCGGTGGCCAACCGGGAGGAAATGCTCGCGGTCGAGCAGATGGCCGACAATAGCCAGGAGGTGGTCACCATGGTGGTGTCCGGTGACGTCTACCCGGTATTCCAGCCGATCGTGCCGGTCGCCGATGACGCGCCGGGCGAGGTGGATCCCGTCGGCTTCGAGGTGTTTGCCCGCACGCGGGTGGGCGATCGGGTCGTGCCGGCCGCGGAGTTCGTCGACATGCTCACCCGCGGCCAGCTCAGCGATTCCGTCGATCGGCGGATGGTCGCCGGGGTGCTGAGCCACGAGGCCATGCAGGGATTTGCCGGGCGGGTGTTCTTCAATATCGCGCCCACCAGCCTGCTGGAGGGGCGGTTCGTGCACTTCTTGCTGGACGCCATCACGGCCTCGCCGGTGTCGCCCGAACAGGTGGTGGTCGAGATCAGCGAGGGCCCCGTTGCCGGCGAACTGGGCGCCCTGTCGCAGCCGCTCGCCGACCTGCGCGCTGCCGGGGTGCGGCTGGCGATCGACCGGGCCGGCTCGGGCCGGGAGACCTTCACCTACCTGCGCCGTTTCGATTTCGACTACATCAAGATCGAGGCCGAGTGGTTGTGCGATCGCAAGGTGAGCCGGCGTGATCGCGCCTTTGTCGACGGCCTGCTGACGATTGCCGAGACCTTGGGTGTCGAGGTGATCGTCAACAACGTCGAGACCGACGCTCAGGTCGAGTTGATCCGCAGCCTGGCCATCGACCTGGCGCAGGGTTATCGCTTCGCCCGCGAGAGCGAAACGCCGCCACTGAGGCTGCGTATCGCCTGAGTCGCGGCGCCGCTCACCGCGGTGGCTGGGTCAGCGAGATGTCGTTGAGCCGTGTGCCGGCCTGGTCGCGCGCCAGGCGCAGGAAGGCATCCATGTAGGCCAGTTTCTGCTCGCCGCGGCGCACGGCCAGGTGCATGGTCGCCGACAGTCCCTCGCCGAGCGGCCGGGCGGTGATGATGCCGCGCTCGATCTCCTCGGCGATCGCCCACTTGGGCAGGGCGGCCACGCCATGGCCGCTGGCCACCCATTGGGCGATCATGGCAGTCAGCTCGGAGCTGCGCTGCCCGGCCGGTTCCACGCCGGCGGGGGTGAGGAATCGCTGGAACAGATCCAGTCGGTCGCGATCGACCGGGTAGCCGATCACCGTCTGGTCGGCCAGCATCGTGGGTTCGATGCGCGGTTCGGTGGCCAGCGGATGGCCGGGGGCCACGGCCAGCACCACGGGGTAGTGGAACAGCGGTTCGAAGTGCAGCTCCGGGTCGTCGACCGGGTCGGAACTGATCACCCCGTCGAGCTGGCCGCGCCGCAGGGCGTCGATGGCATCGAAACTGAACGACATCGATAGGTCGGTCTCGATCGAGGGCCACTGTGCCCGGTAGCGCTCGAGTGTGGGGATCAGCCAGGTGAAGCAGGAGTGACATTCCAGGGCCAGGAACAGTCGTCCGGTCGCCCCGCCGGCGATCTGGCGAAGATCCCGGTCGAGTCGCTCGACCTCCGGCAGGATGGTGTCCGCTGCCGCCAGCAGGCGCCGGCCGGCCTCAGTGGCCCGCATGGGTCGCGAGCTGCGCGAGAACAGCGGCGTCTCGTAGTAGGACTCCAGCGCGCGGATCTGGTGCGACAGCGCCGACTGCGTCAGGTGCAACCGGTCGGCGGCCTGGGCCAGCGAGCCGGTCTGCTCGATGGCGCGGATGGTCTTCAGGTGACGCAGTTCCAGAAACATGGATGAACCTCAAAAAAATGGCCGGCCGGGTTGCCCCGCGCCGGCCGTTTGCTCTCGGCTGAGTGCCCGGCGCGATCAGTCGCGCGGGCTCTTCAGCGTCACCAATTCCTCGGCCGAGGTCGGGTGGAGCGCGACGGTGTTGTCGAAGTCCGCCTTGGTCAGGCCGGCCTTCACCGCGACGGCAAAGCCCTGCAGCATCTCGTCGGCCCCGTCGCCAACCAGGTGTAGGCCGGCCACCCGTTCTTCCTTGCCCACGCAGACGAGCTTCATGGCGGTCTTAAAGCCGCTGCTCGACAAGGCGTAGCGCATCGGCGTGAAGGTGGTCTCGTAGATGGTGACCTCCTTCTTGCCGAACTGCTCGATCGCCTGCGGCTCGGTCAGGCCCACGGTGCCCAGTGCCGGGTGGGCGAAGACCACCGTCGGGATGGTGTCGTACTCCAGGTGGGCGTCGGTCTGGCCGTCGAACAATCGATCGGACAGGCGTCGCCCGGCGGCGATGGCCACCGGCGTGAGCGGGTATTTGCCGATTATGTCGCCGATGGCGTAGATGCCCTCGACATTGGTGTTCTGGTAGGCGTCGACCGGAATCATGCCGTTCTTTTCCACCTTGATGCCGGCCTGGTCGAGGCCGATGTCGTCGGTGTTCGGCTTGCGGCCGACCGCCCAGATCACCTGGTCGAACGGGCCGAGTGTCTCGCCGTCCGCGCCGTGGATGATCGTGCCTGCGTCGGTCTTCTCCAGCTTGGACACCTTGTACGGCAGGTGGGTCTCGATGCCCATCTGATGCAGGTTCTCGGTGGCCGTCTTGCGGATCAGCGGGTCGAACGGCGCGAGCACGGTGTCGAGCATGTCGAGCAGGGTCACGTCGCTGCCCAGCGAGCGCAGCACGCCGGCCAGTTCCACGCCGATGTAGCCGCCGCCGATCACGGCGGTCCTCTGCGGCAACTCGTCGAGCTCGAAGAAGCCGTCCGAGGTGATGCCGTGCTCGGCGCCCGGCACCGGCGGCACCAGCGGGCGTCCGCCGGTGGAGATCACGATGTGGTCGGCCGTGTAGGTGGTGCCGTCGACATCGACCTGTTTATCCCCGGCCAGGCGGCCGTAGCCGTCGATCACCTCGAGCTTGAGATCCTTGGCGTAGCCGTCCCAGAAGCGATTGATGCCGGCGATGAACTCGCGGCGCTTTTTCGCCAGCGTGCCGAAATCCACTGCGCCCGGCGCGTCGGGGAAACCCCAGTCGGCCGCGTCGTGGCGGTCGTGCGCCAGGTTGGCGGCATACCACATCACTTTCTTGGGCACGCAGCCAACGTTAACGCAGGTGCCGCCGAGCGCGGTGGGCTCGACCACGGCCACGTTGCGGCCGTTCTGGGCAGCCCGCTCGGCGACCGCGAGGCCGCCGGAGCCGCCGCCGAGGACGATCATGTCGAAATGTTTGCCACTCATGGATGTCTCCAGAAAGGGGTGTCAGAAAACGGGCTTGGATGCCAAGAGCCGGTCTGGTTGGCAGGTCCGCGCACGATTGAAGGTGAGTGAGGCTTTCGTCTGCCTTGCCTTGCGTGGCAGGCGAAAGCCGGCCCGGGATCCCCGGGCCGGTGATGGCGTCAGATCAGACGGCGATCAGTAGCCGTTCTGCTTGAGCCACGTTTCGACTTCCTCGCTGCCACCGACGCGCTGACCGTCGATGTAGACCTGCGGGACCGTTTCGGTCTGGGCCACGGCGCGCAGGGCGCGCAGGTCGACGTCTTCACCGACGATGATCTCGTCGAACTCCAGTCCCGCGTCGTGCAGCATGCCCTTGGCGCGGGCGCAGAACGGGCAGCCCTTGCGGGAGAACATCATGATCGAATGTGGCTTTTTCGCGTTCGGTGCCAGCCAGTCGAGCATGGTGTCGGCATCGGAGACCTCGTAGGGGTCGCCCGGCTTCTCCGGCTCGATGAACATCTTCTCGATGGTGCCGTCCTTGACCAGCATGGAATAGCGCCAAGAGCGCTTGCCGAAACCGAGGTCGTCCTTGTCGACCAGCAGGCCCATGCCGTCGGTGAAGTCGCCGTTGCCGTCCGGGATGAAGCGGATGCGCTCGGCGTCCTGATCGATGGCCCACTCGTTCATGACGAAGGCATCGTTGACCGAGATGCAGACGATCTCGTCGATACCGTGCTTCTTGAACACCGGCGCCAGCTCGTTGAAGCGCGGCACGTGGCTCGAGGAGCAAGTCGGCGTGAACGCGCCCGGCAGGGAGAAGACCGCCACGGTCTTGCCCTTGAAGATCTCGTCGGTGGTGACGTCGACCCAGTCGTGGTTCTGACGGGTGCGGAAGGTGGCGTTGGGTACCTTCTGGCCTTCGCGATTCTCCAACATGCGGGAGTCTCCTTTAAGTATGGATTGAAACGAACGAAAAAAAGCGTTGTCGGGTGCGCGACACCCAACTCGTGAGGAAATATAGGGACGGATGATGAAAAAACAATCACGGCGACGGCCCAAGATCGGCCTACACGGCGCCGTGATTGCTGCGGATAGCGGGAAGAGTAGATCACCGGTTCGATCAAGAGAAATTGACTCTCTCGATCTTTTTGATAGCCGAAAGCTATCAAAGGGGGTGGTCGTCCGGGCGGGTCGCCCGGTCAGTCGCCGAGCGGCGGCAGGTGTTCGAGCGCCCAGAGGGATTCGAGCGGCTCGCGCCGGCGGATCTCGTGGCAATCCACGCCGTCGACCAGTACCTCGGCGGCCCGCGGGCGCGTGTTGTAGTTGGAGGCCATGGAAAAGCCGTAGGCTCCGGCGCTCAGCACGGCCAGCAGGTCGCCTTCGCCCAGTGTCATCCGGCGCTCGTGGCCGAGAAAATCGCCGGTCTCGCAGATCGGGCCGACGATTTCCCAGGTGCCGGACTGCCGCTCGTCCTTGCCGGTCCCGGCCGGCTCGATCGCCATGTCGCTGCCATAGAGTGCCGGGCGCATCAGGTCGTTCATCGCCGCATCGACGATGGCGAACGATTTGTGGCTGCCCGGCTTGAGGTATTCGACCCGGGTGAGCATGGCGCCCGCTGGCCCCACCAGGAAGCGGCCCGGCTCGATCCAGATGGGCAGCTCCCGGCCGAGCGGGTCGGCGTCGACCACCGAGGTGATCGCCTCGACCCAGTCTGCGGCCGCCGGCGGAGTCTCGTCGGTGTAGCGGATGCCCAGTCCGCCGCCCAGGTCGAGGTGCTTGAGGCGGATGCCGCGCTCGGCGAGCTGGTGGGTCAGGGCCATCACCCGTTCGGCGGCCGCGGCGAACGGGCTGACGTCGGTCAACTGCGAGCCGATGTGGCAGTCGATGCCGATGATCTCCAGCGCCGGCTGGGCGTGTGCCCACTCGTAGAGCGCCAGGGCCTCGTCGATGGCCACCCCGAACTTGTTGTCTTTCAGGCCGGTCGAGATGTAGGGGTGGGTACGGGCATCCACGTCCGGGTTTACGCGCAGAGAGATCGGCGCTTTTGTGCCCATTTCGGCGGCAATCTCGGCAATTCGGTGCAGCTCTGCCTCGGACTCGACGTTCAGGCAGCCTACCCCCGCCTCGAGTGCGCGGCGGATCTCTTCGGCGGCCTTGCCCACGCCGGAAAACACCACCTTGGCCGGATCGCCGCCGGCGGCCTGCACGCGCGCCAGTTCACCGAAGGAGACGATGTCGAAGCCGGCGCCCAGGCGAGCCAGCAGGTGCAGGATGCCGATGTTGCTGTTGGCCTTGACCGCGTAACAGATGCGATGGGCCCGCTCGCCGAATGCGCCGGTCAGCGAGGCGAGCGCCGCCTCGATGGCGGCGCGCGAGTAGACGTAGGTCGGCGTGCCGAAACGCTCGACCAGCTGGCGGGCCTCGACCTGTTCGATCATCAGCCCCCCGTCGGGGGCGCGGGAAAACTGGGGGGGAAGGGCTGTCTCGGGCACGCGATGCTCCGGTTTAGTCTTGCATTGAGTCGGGGGTGGCCTCGGGCGCGTCATCCGCCGCATCGACATTCGCCGCCGGCTCGTCGGCGGGCAGATAGAGCGGGCCTTTCTGGCCGCAGCCGGTCAGCCACATGGCGGCAAGCAGCGCGATGCCGGCCCGCATGAGGGCGCGATGGGCGGATGCGGAAGACAGTGGGTTGGGCATGTCGCCTCCTGGCCGGGAGCCATGGTTCGTGGGTAACAGCTCCGGGGGTCACGTTCCTGGATTACATTTCCTGGGACAGCGGCCCTGTGACCGCCGCGCGTCGGTCCGATTATGCCTCAGCCGTCCACTGTTTTGGCAGGGTGCCGGCCGTTTGTCATGCCGGCTCGCTGGCAGGCGCGCGCAGGCAGGCGATGAAAAAGCCGTCGCAGTGGTGGTGGTCGGGTCGCAGGCGCGCGAGCTGGCTGTCGAGGGCATCGTCCGGCAGTCGGCCGGTCGCCGGGGTCTCCAGTTGCCAGCCGGCGTGCCTGGAAAGAAAGTCGGCGACGACCTCCTCGTTCTCCGCCCGCCACAGGCTGCAGGTGGCATAGACGAGCCATCCGCCGGGCCGCGTGGCCGCCGCGCCATGGGCCAGCAGGCGACGCTGGGTGGTTGCCAGCCCGGCCCAGTCGACCGATGCCCAGCGCAACTCGGGGTGGCGGCGCCAGGTGCCCGACCCGCTGCAGGGGGCGTCGATCAGCACTCGGTCGAACCCGGTCAGGTCCGCTGGTAAGGCTGCGGTGGCATCGAGCGCCCGCAGGGCCACGTGGTGGTCGCCGTGGCGTTCGGCCCGCAGGCGGAGCCGCTCGAGCCGCTCGCCGTGCAGGTCGCAGGCGGTCACCGCCGCGGCGCCCCGGGTCTCATCGAGGATGCCGAGCGTCTTGCCGCCGGCCCCGGCGCAGAGATCCAGCACCCGCTCGCCCGGCTGCGGCGCGACCGCCTGGACGATCCACTGGCTGCCGGCGTCCTGCACCTCGAAGCCGCCCTCCAGAAAGGCCGGCAGTCGCGTCAGTCGGGCCGGGCGAGCCAGTCGCAGGCCGCAGGGCAGCCCGGCGATGGGGGTGGTCTCGATCTCGTCTTGGGCCAGTTCGTCCTGCAACTCACGGGTGGTCTGCCGTCGCGGGTTGACGTGCAGGTCCACCGGGGCGCGCTCGTCGAGGGCGCGGGCCAGCGCCTCAGGCTCGGTCGGGTCGAGGGCGCGCCAGTGCGCCTCGTTTTCCGGCGAGAGGTTGAAGCGCACGGCTCGGGGCAGTTCGGCAAAAGGGCAAAATCTCGCTGTCTCGATCTGCTCGACCCGCTGCGGTGGCAGGCCGGCCGCTTCGGCCAGCACCGGGTCGATGCGGTCGGCCAGCACGATCGCCACACCTACCCGGGCGGCCATGGCCGGCGGGGCGTCGCCCAGCAGCCAGTCGATCACCCGCCGGTGGCGCAGCACGAACAGCACCAGTTCGCGCACCCGCTCGCGGTCTCGTCGCCCCATCTTGCGCTGGCCTGCCAGCTCGCGCTGCAGGGCGCGGTCGGCCGGCAGGCCCTCGCGGTCGATGCGGGCGAGGAGGTCGGCGGCCAGGGCCAATTGGGCGGGGAAGATACGCCCCTTGGGCAGTTCCAGGGCCGGCCAGCGGTTGGCGGAGGATGGGAGCGGGTCGGACATGCAGGCACCTTGTGATGCTTGAGAGCGGGGCTAGTGGGTCGTGGCGGCGCGGCTCGATCTCGGCCGGGGGATGCGCAGTTTGGTAGTATCTCATGACCAGACTCGCGGCCCGCCCGTCTCACCGACCGGCGACCGGCCCCATTCCAACGGAATCCTTTGACATGACGACGAACGAAAACGCGGCGGTTGACCTGCACTATGAGGAGCGCGGTGGCGGCCTGCCGGTGATCATCATGCATGGCCTGTTCGGCTCGCTCTCGAACTGGCGCGGCATTGCCCAGTCGTTGAGCGCGAACTACCGGGTGATCAATGTGGATCTGCGCAATCACGGCCGATCGCCGCACGCCTGCGAGTTGAGCTACGAGGCGATGGCCGACGACGTCCTCGCGCTGATGGATCGCCTCGGTATCGAGCGCGCGCATTTGATCGGTCATTCCCTGGGCGGGAAACTGGGTATGGTGCTGGCCGATCGTTACCCCGAGCGGGTGGCGCGGCTGGTGGTCGTGGATATCGCGCCGAAATGGTATCCGCCCTGGCACCAGGACGTGTTCGCCGCGCTGGATGCGGTCGATCTGGACACGCTCGAATCGCGCGACCATGCCCGTCAGCAGATGGCGGCCCACGTGTTCGAACCCGAGGTGCGCGCGTTTCTGGCCGCCAACCTCGAGCGGAGTGGTGGCAAGTGGCGCTGGCGGTTCAATCTGCCCGTGCTCAAGGCGGCCTACGAGCAGACCTCCGACATGCCGTCACTGGCGGGCTTCTACCTGGGGCCGGCGCTGTTCGTGCGCGGCGCGCAATCGGCCTATATCGAGCCCGGCGACGAGGAGCGGATTGCCCGCGACTTCCCCCAGAGCTGCATCGTCACCCTCGAGCGGGCGCGTCACTGGCCGCATATCGAGGATACGCCGGGGTTTCTCGCCGCAGTTGCCCGCTTTTTTGCCCACGGCTGTGAGGAAGTTACCGCCCAGCCGATCCGTTGACCCCTCCTCTGTCCGGGGCGTCCGCCCCGTCTTGTAGGAAAATTCCTACAAGACAAAGCGACATTTCCTACGGAACCTTTTGCTTTTTCGTCTGTTCGCCTCGATCCGAAAGGCGCAATATGTGTCCCGTGCTCGGATGCACAAGGGCAGGAAGCCCACTGGCCAGGATGGCCGACGGATCGTACTGGCGGGCAAGGAAGTCCACGCAGGAAGCAAACGGCAGAGGATCTGCCAGTGATCGGGTTGTCGGCTTCGACCGGCACGCGCACGGCGCTAGGTTAAGGGATGCGCACCGTAAACAACCGGCACTCGGGATTGAGTTCAGGTTTTTTGCGGACCGCCACGGAGGCAGTGGCGCGATCGGCATGGACGCCGAGCTCGATCACAGGATCGCCGAGCGCTCAGGGACGGGCGCTGCTAGGGAAGGCATCAGAACGATGCGGGACGCATCGAAAGATCGGTGGCAATCACCGGCAACAACAAGCAAACCGCAGGAAGGCCGCAGGCGAGCTAAGAAGCAACAGGACCGGCAACGGACACTGCCTTGTCTTATGGAAAAGCACTCGCCGCAAGCCCGCCCATGGACCGGGACGCACGATTGAGCGCAAGGACTTGCGCCAGGATTCGAACCACTCGATCGGATCTGTTCCAGGCCAGGAAGGCCCTCCCTTCTCTCTAATCTCCGCCGTTTTCCAATGACACCGCTGATTTCGTCAGGGGCTTTCGTCGTGTCCGCTCAAAGCATGTCTGCCGGTCGACGTTGCTCGCCGTGCGGGACCGGTGGCCTGTCCCGCCGGGCCGGGGTAGACTGCGCCGGCCATGAAGCTTGACGCATTCGATTACGATCTGCCCGCCGACCAGATCGCCCACCGCCCGGCCGAGCCGCGCGAGTCGGCGCGCATGTTGGTGCTGCCGGCGGGAGAGGGGGCGCCGTCTCACCGACGGATCGCCGATCTGCCCGACGAGATCAGTGCCGATGATCTGCTGGTATTGAACGACACCCGCGTAATTCCGGCGCGTGCCTTCGGCCGCAAGGAGTCGGGTGGCAAGGTGGAGTTTCTCCTCGAGCGCCTGCTCGATGCCGACTCCGCCCTCTGTCATATCCGCAGCAGTCGCTCGCCGCGCGTTGGTGCCCGGTTGGTGATGGAGGGCGGCGCCGTGATCGAGGTCACGGGCCGCCGGGGGGCGTTGTTCGAGATATCCCTGCAGGGTGATGAGGCCACGGGCGGCCTGCTCGCCTGGCTTGAGGCCTACGGCCACATGCCGCTGCCCACCTATATCGAGCGCCCGGACGACGATCAGGATCGTTGCGACTACCAGACCGTGTTCGCGCGCCGGGACGGCGCCGTGGCCGCGCCCACCGCCGGTCTGCACCTGACCGAGGCGCTGCTGGCCCGCTTGCGGGCAAAGGGAGTGGCGACGGCGTTCGTCACCCTGCACGTCGGCGCCGGCACGTTTCAGCCGGTACGCAGCGACACCATCGAGGGGCACGAAATGCATAGTGAGTGGACCGAGGTGCCCGAGGCGACCGTCGAGGCGATCGCGGCGACCCGGCGACGCGGCGGCCGGGTAATTGCTATCGGCACCACCGCCGTGCGCGCGATCGAGACCGCCGCCCGTGCGCACCCGGCGCGGGCCGAGCGCGGCGAGATCGGCCCGTTCCAGGGCGAGACGCGACTGTTCCTGTATCCCGGCGAGCCCGTCCACGTGGTCGACGCCATGCTGACCAATTTCCACCTGCCCCGCTCGACCCTGCTGATGCTGGTTTCCGCGTTCGCCGGGCGCGAGAGGGTGTTGGCGGCCTATCGCGAGGCGATCACGCAGGGCTACCGTTTCTATTCCTTCGGCGATGCCATGTTCATCGAGGCGAACACCTCGCCCAGGGGGCGGACGAACGCATGAAATTCGAACTGCACGCCTGCACGACCCGCAAGCCGGCCGAGGTCCAGCGCGACACCCCGCGCCGCGGACAGATCCGGTTCCGTCGCGGCGTGATCGACACGCCGGCGTTCATGCCGGTGGGCACCTACGGCACCGTCAAAGCGGTCACTCCCGAGGAGCTGACCGACCTCGGCGCTCAGATCGTGCTGGGCAATACCTTTCATCTGATGCTGCGCCCTGGCACCGAAGTCATCGGGCTGCACGGCGACCTGCACGACTTCATGCACTGGGAGCGGCCGATCCTGACCGATTCGGGCGGCTTTCAGGTGTTTTCGCTCGCCGACATGCGCAAGATCACCGAGGAAGGGGTGCGCTTCGCCTCGCCGGTGGACGGTAGCCGCGTGATGCTCAGCCCGGAGTCCTCGATGCAGGTCCAGCACGAGCTGGGCTCGGACATCCAGATGATCTTCGACGAATGCACCCCCTACCCGGCGACGGTGGATGAGGCGGGTAGCTCGATGCGCCTGTCGCTGCGCTGGGCGGCCCGCTCCAAGGCGGCCTTCGAGGCATACCGTCCGGAGGGCTCGGACCGGGCGTTGTTCGGCATCGTGCAGGGCGGTATGCACGAGTCGCTGCGGCGCGAATCGGCCGCCGGGCTGATCGACCTGGGCTTCGACGGCTACGCCGTGGGCGGGTTGTCGGTCGGCGAGCCGCTCGAGGAGCGCAATGCCGTGCTCGAGCACACCCTGCCCGAGCTGCCTGCCGAGCGGCCGCGCTACCTGATGGGCGTGGGCAAGCCCGAGGATCTGGTCGAGTCGGTGGCCCGCGGCGTGGACATGTTCGACTGCGTCATGCCCACCCGCAATGCCCGCAATGGTCATTTGTTCACGCGTTTCGGCGACGTGCGCCTGCGCAACGCACGCTATACCCGTGATGTCGGCCCGCTCGACGAGCAATGCGACTGCTATACCTGCCGTCACTACTCGCGTGCCTATCTCAAGCACCTGCACCGGGCGCGAGAGGTGCTGGGCGCGCGACTGTGCACCATCCACAACCTGCACTACTACCAGGTGTTGATGGCCGAAATGCGCGCGGCGATCGAGGCAGACGCCTTCGAGGCCTTCCGGGCGCGTTTCTACGCGGACCGTGCCCGGGGCGTGTGATGCCGCTGACGGTTGCCGGCCGTCGCGTGGGTCGGGGCACTGGAAAACCCCGTGCTTGTGGCATACTTGCGCGTTATCAATTGATTCACTTTTAAACCAATCGGGAGCACCAACCACGATGTTCTTTATCAGCGATGCCATGGCCCAGGCGCAGGGCGGCGGTGGCGAGCCGAACCTGCTGGCGACCTTCCTGCCGCTTCTGCTCATCTTTGCCGTGATGTACTTCCTGCTCATCCGGCCGCAGGTCAAGCGCCAGAAGGAGCACAAGAAGCTGGTCGAGGCCATCGAGAAGGGCGACGAGATTGCCACCACCGGCGGCATGCTGGGTCGCGTGGTCGGCCTGGGCGACACGCTGCTGGTGCTCGAGATCGCCGACGACACCACCGTGGTGGTGCAGCGTTTTGCTATCGCCTCGGTCATGCCCAAGGGCACGATCAAGGACGCACGCGAGGCCTGACCCTCGCCGTTGTTTCAGGGCTCGCCACGGCGGGCCCTTCGTCATTCCTGCCCGCCGACCACGGAAGTCCGTCGGCGGGACGCGCCTCGTCTCGCGAGGCGGCTCTCACGCGAAGGCCCTAGAAGATGAACCGCTACCCCCTGTGGAAGAATCTGATCGTCGTCGTTGTCGTGCTGGTCGGGCTGTTTTACGCCCTGCCGAACTTCTTCGGCGAGGAACCCGCCCTGCAGATATCCAAACGTGATGGCGGCATGGAGCAATCGGCGCTCACGGAAGCCAAGAGTGCGCTGCGCGCTGCCGGCATCGAGTACAAGCGGGTCGAGATGCAGAACGACGATGGCCTGATCCGGTTTGAGTCTACCGATGACCAGCTCGAGGCGGTGGATGTCGTGCGCGCCGCGCTGGGGGGTGACTATCCGGTCGCCCTCAACCTGGCGCCGGCCGCGCCCTCCTGGCTCACCGACCTGGGCGCGCTGCCAATGTATCTGGGCCTCGACCTGCGTGGCGGGGTGCACTTCTTGATGCAAGTCGACATGCAGGCGGCGGTCAAGACGGCGCTGGAGCGGCGGGTCGACGGCATGCGGGCGGACCTGCGTGGTGCCGAGTTGCGTTATGTGTCGGCCGAGGTCTCCGACCAGCAGGAGATCCGCGTACGCTTCCGCGACGCCGCGGGGCGCGACCAGGCCGTCGAGCGGCTGCCGGCCGGCTACGAGGACCTCGAGTTTGATGCCGCCGAGATCGAAGGCGAACCCTATCTCGTGGCCCAGATGACCGACGAGGGGGTCGAAACGGAGCGTCGCGCGGCCCTGGATCAGAACATCACAACCTTGCGCAATCGGGTCAACGAGCTGGGCGTGGCCGAGCCGCTGATCCAGCAACAGGGTGACAGTCGCATCGTGGTCGAACTGCCGGGTATCCAGGACACGGTCCGGGCCAAGGAAATCCTCGGCGCGACGGCCACCCTAGAATTCCGCCTGGTGCACGGCTCCCCGGCGGACTGGGTCGATGCGGCCGAGTCCGGCAGCATCCCGCCGCAGGCGGGGCTCTATCAGCGCCGCGATGGCGGGCCGGTGCTGCTCAAGCGGCAGGTGATCGTCACGGGCGACCGGGTAACCGGCGCCTCGTCGGGCTTCGACCAGGATTCCGGCTCGCCGGCGGTGTTCGTCAATCTCGATAGCCAGGGCGCACGGCGCATGGCCGACATCACCGGTGACAACATCGGCCAGCAGATGGGCGTGGTCTTCATCGAGAACCGCATCGATACCAAGGTGGTCGACGGCGAGCTGATTGAGGAGAAAAAGCTGGTCGAGGAGGTGATCAACGTCGCGACCATCCGCGATCAGTTGGCCAACCGCTTCCAGATCACCGGGCTCGACTCATCGCAGGAGGCGCGCAACCTCTCGCTGCTGTTGCGTGCCGGCGCCCTGCGCGCGCCGATGGACATCGTCGAGGAGCGCACCGTCGGGCCGAGTCTGGGTGCCGAGAACATCCAGGCGGGCGTCAATGCCGCCATCCTCGGCTTCGTGCTGGTGGCGATCTTCATGATGATCTACTACCGGGTATTCGGCGTGATCGCCGTGACCGCCTTGGTGGTCAACCTGATCCTGATCATCGCCGTTCTCTCGATGCTGCAGGCGACGCTCACCCTGCCGGGGATAGCGGGGATTGTCCTGACGGTGGGCATGGCGGTAGATGCCAACGTGCTGATCTTCGAGCGCATCCGCGAGGAGTTGCGCAACGGCATGACCCCGCACGCGGCCATCAAGTCGGGTTACGAGCGGGCCTTCGCTACCATCCTGGATGCCAACATCACCACACTGCTGGCCGCCCTGGCGCTGTTCGCCTTTGGCACCGGCCCGGTCAAGGGCTTTGCCGTGACCCTGTCGATCGGCATCCTCGCCTCGGTGTTTACCGCGGTGATGCTGTCGCGTGCCCTGGCGAACCTAGTGTATGGCCGCAAGGCGCGAATCAAGGACCTGTCCATCTGATTTGGCCCCGCCGGGTCGCCCGCAATCGATTCAGAACGAGTAAGTTATGAACATCTTTCCGCCCAACGCGCGTTTCGACTTTTTCGGCAAGCGTTTCTTCGCCTACGCCCTGTCGGTGATCCTGCTGCTGGTGGCCGTCGGCTCGCTGGCCACCAAGGGGCTCAATCTGGGCTTGGACTTCACCGGTGGCGTGGTAGTCGAGCTGGGTTATCCCGGCGGGGCCGATATCGAGACCGTGCGCGAGACCCTCGAGGCACAGGGATTCGATAACGCCGTCGCCCAACTGTTCGGTTCTTCCGAGTCGGTGCTGATTCGCCTGCCGCCGAGCGGCGAGAGCCAGTCGCGGCTCGCCGATCAGGTGCTGATGGCGCTGCAGTCCGAATCGGAGGACGTCACGATGCGCCGGGTAGAGTACGTCGGCCCGGCGGTGGGCGACGAGCTGTTCAACGCCGGCGGGCTGGCCCTGCTGGTGGTGCTCGCCGGGATCCTGGTCTACGTGGGCTTCCGCTTCCAAATGCGCCTGGCCGGCGGCGCGATCCTCGCCTTGGCGCACGACCTGGTCGTGGTGCTGGGCGTCGTGAGCCTGGTCGGTCTGCGTTTTGACCTGACCGTGCTGGCGGCCTTCCTGGCGCTGGCCGGCTATTCGATCAACGACACCATCGTGGTCTTCGACCGGATCCGCGAGAACTTCCAGAAGATGCGCAAGGGAACTGAACAGGACGTGATGAACGCCTCGATCAACCAGACCATGTCGCGCACCGTGATCACCTCGGGAACGACGTTCTTCACTGCGCTGGCGCTGTTCGTCTTCGGTGGCGAGGCGCTGTACGGCTTCTCGCTGACCCTGCTGCTGGGTATCGCCATCGGGACGTTCTCCTCGGTCTACGTCGCCTCGGCGATCTCGCTGGACATGGGGCTCAAACGCCGGGACCTGCTCAAGATCGACGATCGCGAGCGCCTCAAGGAGGTCGAGGACAGCGCTCCCTGAGACCGGCAGTGATCGCCGCCCGGAGCCCGTGCCGGGGGTCGAAGGGCCACGCACGAAAAAGCCCGCCGTCTTGACCCGTTCCTGAAGGCCCGACACGAGGTCGGCGTTCGGCGGAGTTCAAGACGGCGGGCTTTTGGCCTTCGCCCGCGGCGGTAGGCGGTGCGGTCAGCTCGGACGCGAGACCGCGTCGTATTGCTTCTCGGCCTTGCTGATCGCTTGAAGCATCGCGTGGGTAAGCTTGGGGTTGGCGCAGATGACGTTGCCATTGTCGAGGTATTGGTCACTGCCCTGCGTGTCGATTACCACGCCGCCGGCCTCGCGCACCAGCAGCACCCCGGCCGCCATGTCCCAGGGCTTGAGTCCGTACTCCCAGAAGCCGTCGAAGCGCCCGGCGGCCACGTAAGCCAGGTCCAGAGCGGCCGAACCGGGGCGGCGAATGCCGGCGATCGGGCCGTGCAGCGCCCGCAGGGTGGTGATGTAGCGCTCGAGGTTCTGGTCGTCCCGGAACGGGATGCCGGTGCCCAGCAGGGCGCCTTCGAGTCCTTTGCGCGGGGTGACGCGGATGCGGCGGTTGTCGAGAAATGCCCCCGCGCCGCGCTCGGCGGTGAACAACTCCTGGTTGACCGGGTTGTAGATCACCCCCAGTTCCAGGCGGCCCTGGCGTTCCAGGGCGATCGACACCGCGTAATGCGGGATGCCGTGCAGGAAATTGGTGGTGCCATCCAGCGGGTCGATGATCCAGCGGAATTCCGAGCCTTCCTGGCCGCCTGCGCCGGATTCCTCGGCAAGAATGCCGTGATCGGGGTAGGCGCGGAGCAGCGTGTCGATGATGGCGCCCTCGGCCTGTCGGTCGACATCGCTGACGTAATCGTTGCGCCGCTTGGACTCGATGGTCAGGTCGCTGATGCGATGATGGCTGCGTGAGATGACGCTGCCGGCGGCCCGGGCGGCGCGCACGGCGATATTGAGCATGGGGTGCGGCATAATGTTTTCGTGTCGGCTCGGCGAGCGAATGAAGAAAGCGTTCGACCGGGCGCTCCCGCATGAATGGCGTGCCAGTCGTGGCGCGGCTTATCGATCATTCCGGGGCTGGTTTGCGGTCGTCGACCCGCGATTATACGCGCAAACGCCCCGACAACCATGTCAGCCATGAACGAAACCTCTAGTGCAAACCACCCCATCCGGCCCGCCGCATGGCTGGATCGTGTCGAGATCGTCCTCTGCCAGACCTCGATGGCGGAAAACATCGGCGCCGCCGCGCGGGCCATGAAGGCCATGGGGCTGTCGCGCCTGGTGCTGGTGGCACCCAAGGCCGCCGTCGACGCCAAGGCCCGGGCCGTGGCCACCCATGCAGGGGACGTGCTCGACAATGCGCGGACCGTCGCGGCGGTCGACGAGGCCGTGGCCGGCTCGGTGGCCGTCTGGGCCACCACGGCGCGGGTGCGCTCCCTGCCGCTGGCCCTGCACGCCGGTCGCGAGGCGGCCGGGATGATCCGCGACCAGGCCGCTGAGGCAACACTGGCCGAGGGACGCGTCAGCATCCTGTTCGGCGCCGAGCGCACCGGCCTGACCAATGCCGAGCTGGCCGTGACCGACCGCCTGCTGGCGATTCACGCCAACCCGGACTACCCGGTGCTCAATCTCGCCCAGGCCGTCCAGCTGGTCGCCTATGAGCTGTTCCATGCCGCCCTGGCCCCGCCCCCGGCGCTGGGTCCGGACGGGAGCGAGCGGCCGGCGAGCAAGGCCGAGCTTGCTACACTCTGCCGGCGGCTCGAGCAGCTTTTGCAGGGCACCACGTTCTTCGACGGCGACGATCCGCAGGAGCAGGCCCGTCGGGCCGAGCGCCTGCTGCGCCGGATTCGGGTGATGCTCAACCGGGCCGAACCGCGCCGGGAGGAGGTGCAGATCCTTCAGGGCATGATTTCCGCACTCGGCCGGGTGCGCTCGGTCGACGACAACCACTGATACAGGACAGGGGCGCAAGCGACGATGGGCTGGTGGAAAACGATCCTCGATGATGTCGACAGCGTGTTCGACCGTGATCCGGCGGCGCGCAGCCGTTGGGAAATCGCCCTGACCTACCCGGGTCTGCACGCGGTGTGGTGGCACCGTGTCGCCCATGCCCTGTGGCGCCGCAACTGGCGGCTACTCGCTCGGCTGATCTCCAATGTCAGCCGCTGGCTGACCGGCATCGAGATCCATCCCGGCGCGCGGATCGGTCGGCGGTTTTTCATCGATCACGGCATGGGCGTGGTGATCGGCGAGACGGCCGTGATCGGTGATGACTGCACCCTCTACCACGGCGTCACGCTGGGGGGGACCACCTGGCACGAGGGCAAGCGTCACCCGACCCTGGGGGCCGGGGTCGTGGTCGGGGCGGGGGCGAAGATCCTCGGGCCGATTGACCTGGGTGAGGGGGTGCGCGTGGGGTCGAATGCCGTGGTGCTCAAGGATGCGCCGGCGGGGGCGACCCTGGTAGGTATCCCGGCCCGGGTGGTCGAGCAGCGGACCGAGCACAGCGAGACCAAGCGGCGGGTGGCGCAGCGGCTGGGCTTCGATGCCTACGGCGTGGCGCGCGACATGCCCGACCCGGTGGCCACGGTGGTCGACCGGCTGCTCGATCACGTCCAGGCGGTAGATGGTCAGCTCGACGAGATGGCCGCCGCCCTGCGCTCCCTGGGCGTCGAGGTGTCGCGTACCCCACGCCCCAGCCTGGATGGTTGCCACCTCGACGAGGAAGAGGCGGTGGCCGGTTGCGGTGATCACGAAGACTCTTCGCCGCCGCCAGCCGACCGACCCTGATTTGCGGCGGGACGCCGTCTTGTTCGCGCGGCCATATACAGCACCCGCTCGCACGACTATGATGAGCAACGATTCCCCGAGGGCTTCGCTCGGATTTTTGCAGTTTGGGCAGCGCCTTGGCGCGACTGCCGGGAGGTTTGCAATGAGGCTGACGACCAAGGGCCGCTATGCCGTGACGGCCATGCTGGACCTGGCGATCCACGACCGCGGCCAACCCACTGCGCTCGCCGACATTGCCGAGCGCCAGTCGCTGTCGCTTTCCTATCTCGAGCAGTTGTTCGCCCAACTGCGACGCGGGCAACTGGTCAGCAGCGTGCGCGGCCCCGGCGGCGGTTACCAGCTGGCACGGGAGCCCCGGCGAATCAACATTGCCGAGATCATCCACGCGGTCGACGAGGTGGTCGACGTGACCCGCTGCGGGGGGCGGGGCAACTGCCAGGACGGCGGCCAGTGTCTGGCCCATGACCTGTGGATGGGATTGTCGGCCCAGATTCGCGACTTCCTTGAGTCGATCTCGCTGTCCGATCTGGTGGAAAAGCCCGACGTGCTGGATGTCTCAGCACGCCAGGATCATCGCCTGCAGGGCGCTCGCGACGAACGCTCCGAGGCGGTGGCTGCCGGCATGCGCGGCGTCGGCCCCTGACGCGCGCCACAGCCCCTCGTTCGGGTGATGACATGCGTTCGCATGGATTGTTGCCTTAGGACTCGTTAAACTATCGCGCTTTCCGGTTGTCCTCTAGGGCAGCCGGCAGCTTTTTGTTTTTCCATTTGTTTTCACGTTTACCGGGCAGGCCGATAGCCGCCCGAGCAGGAGAGTTTCAGCATGGCCGTCGAACGCACCCTTTCGATCATCAAGCCCGACGCGGTTGCCAAGAACGTAATCGGTCAGATCATTTCTCGTTTCGAGAATGCGGGTCTGTCGGTGATCGGGGCACGCATGATGCAGTTGACCCGCGAGCAGGCCGAAGGCTTCTACGCCGTGCATAGCGAGCGCCCGTTCTTCGGTGAGCTGGTCGGCTTCATGATCTCCGGCCCGGTTTTCGTCCAGGTGCTCGAAGGCGAGGATGCCATCGCCAAGAACCGTGACTTGATGGGGGCGACCAACCCCAAGGAAGCCGCGCCGGGCACTATCCGCGCCGATTTCGCCGAGACCATCGACGCCAACGCGGTCCACGGTTCGGACAGTGCCGAGAACGCGCGCACCGAGATCGATTTCTTCTTCAAGCCCGACGAGCTGACCAGCCGCTAAAAGCTGGCACCTTCTCGGGCCATGACACGGGTGGCCTGAATGACTGCGACCGACGAGCGGATCAACCTGCTGGGATTGTCTTCCAGCCAGTTGCGTGCCTGGTTCACCGAGATGGGCGAAAAGCCGTTTCGCGCCAACCAGGTGCTCAAGTGGGTACATCAGCGCCGGGTCGACGACTTCGACGAGATGACCGACCTGGCCAAGAGCCTGCGCGAGAAGCTCAAGCAGGTTGCCTGCGTCCAGCCTCCCCGGATCCTGTTCGATCAGGAATCCATCGATGGCACACGCAAGTTCGTCGTCGATACCGGCAGCGGCAACTCGGTCGAGATGGTCTACATCCCCGAGGACGACCGGGCCACCCTCTGTATTTCCTCGCAGGTGGGCTGTTCGCTCACCTGCACCTTCTGCTCCACCGGCCGGCAGGGCTTCAATCGCAACCTGTCGACCGCCGAGATCGTCGGTCAGCTCTGGCTGGCCGAGAAGCTTATCCAGCGGCGCCTGCCCACCGGCAAGGCGATCAGCAACGTGGTCTTCATGGGCATGGGCGAGCCGCTGCTCAACGAGCAGGCGGTGGTGGATGCCGCCGAGCTCATGCTCGACGACCACGCCTACGGCCTGTCCAAGCGGCGGGTGACCATCTCGACCTCCGGCATCGTCCCGGCGATTGACCGGCTGGCCGAGCGGCTGCCGATTTCGCTCGCCATCTCCCTGCACGCGTCCAACGACACGTTGCGCGACGAGCTGGTGCCGATCAACGAGAAGTACCCGCTCGACCTGCTGATGGCCGCCTGCGACCGTTATGCCGAGGTGGTGCCGCACGGGGCGATCATCTACGAGTACGTCATGATCGAGGGGGTCAACGACACCCCGGAACATGCCGACGAGTTGATCGCGCTGCTCGGCCCCCGCAAGGAGGCGGTCAAGATCAACCTGATTCCCTTCAACCCCTTCGAGGGTTCGGGCTACGAGCGCTCGTCGCGCAATCGCATCGAGCGCTTCCGCACCCGGCTCAAGGCGGCGGGCATCAACACCGTGCCGCGCAAAACCCGCGGTGACGACATCGACGCGGCCTGCGGGCAACTGGCCGGCAAGGTCGCCGACCGTTCCCGGCGCAAGGATCGCCTGGCCCAGATGGGTCTGGGCCAGGGTGTCGTGGAGGTCAGCCGATGAAGCACCGGGTGCGTGCGGGAATGCTGGGGGCGCTCGTGGCCGTGGCTGTCGGCCTCTCCGGCTGCGCGACGCCCGCCGGGCAGGAGCGGATGGTCGACCGCGACATGAGCCAGCATCGCGCCGCCGCCGAGGTCAACACCCAACTGGCCGCCGGTTACATGCGGGAAGGCGAACAGAAAGTCGCCATGGAAAAGATCCGCCGCGCCCTCGCCTACGATCCCGGTTACGCCCCGGCGCACCACGTCCACGCCCTGCTGCTCGATGAGCTGGGCGAAGAGAAGGAAGCGGCCCAGGCGTTCCGCCGGGCCTATCGTCTTGATGGCGACAATCCCGACCTGGCCAACAACTACGCCGGTTTTCTCTGTGGCCAGAGCGAGTACGACCGCGCCCAGACCCTGTTTCGCGAGGCCTATTCCGATTCGCTGTACGACACGCCCGAGTATGCGCTGCTCAATTCCGGTCGCTGCTACCAGCAGGCCGGGGACAAGGGGCGTGCGCTCGAGCAGTACCGCCAGGCGATCGACAAGGGAGCGGCTCAGCCGGGAGCCCTGCTGGGCCTGGCCGAAGCGCTCTACGAGACAGGTGCCGTCAGCGAAGCGGCCGAGGCCATGCGGCGCTACGAATCCCGCCATCGACACACCCCGCGCTCGCTGGTGATGGCTATCGCCATCGACAAGGCGCTAGGGGATGACGAGGCGCTGGCCAATCACCGCCTGATCCTGCGAGGCCGGTTCCCGGATTCGCCGGAGGCTCAGGCACCCAAACAGGGAGGCAGTTGATGAGCGATCAGGATCGGCAGGAGCCGGCAGTGGATACCGGCCATCGGACAGGCACCGCCCCCGACACGGAGGCCATGACCTTCGATCAGGGCGTCGCCTCCCCCACCGTCGGCGAGCGCATCCGGCAGGCCCGCGAGGCGGCCGGGTTGTCGGCCGCCGACCTGGCGCAACCGCTCAATCTGGATCTGCGCGTGATCGAGTGCATCGAGAGAGATGCGCTCGACGAAGTCCCCGGGCGCCCTTATATTCTGGCCTATCTCCGCAGCTGGGCCGAGCAGCTCGACCTGGACGGCGATACCCTGGTCGCTCAGTACAACGCCCAGCGCGCACCCGCCGAGGGGGACATCCAGGCGGGGACGCACCCCACGCTCGACGTCATGGAAACCCGCGGCGGCGGGTGGCGCCGGGTGCTGGGCTGGCTGATCGTCCTGCTGCTGGTCGCCATCGCCGTGATGGCGGTGTCTCAGCTTGACCGCGAGCGGCTGCAAACCTGGTGGCAGGATCTGCGGGGCGAGTCCGCCGCGGCCCCGGCCGCCGAGGGGGAAGAGAAACGCGACGATGGTCGGCCCGCGATCCAGGGGGCGCTCGAAGAGCCGCCCGCCCCGCCGGTCAACCAGGCCGTGCGCGATCAGGCGGCCCAGGCGCAGGCCGGCATGCGCTCACCGGTCGGCGCCGACCTGCCGGACATGCCCTTGGCGGCCATCCAGAGCCAGGAGGCTGCGCCGACCACGAACGACAACGAGGCGTCCGCCGACCTCGCCGATGGCGAGCCCACGGACGTGGCCCCGGCGCCAGCATCGGGGCAGACCCTGGTGTTGCGTGCCACCTCGGCCGACAGTTGGGTCGAGATCCGGGACGCCAATGGCGACCGCCTCATGTATGACGTGCTGGTTGCCGGCGAAGAGCGCACCTTCGACGGGGCTGGCCCCTTCTCGCTGGTCCTGGGTAACTCCCGGGGCGTGGAAATCGAATATCAAGGTGAGCCGGTGGAACTGGGCGAACCCAGTTCGGCCACCGGCGTATTGCGGATGACCGTGGGGAGTTCATGAGTTTTCAGCCCGAACCGGTGACGCGCCGTCTTTCCAGACGCATCCAGGTGGGATCCGTCGGCGTGGGCGGTGACGCGCCGATCAGCGTCCAGTCGATGACCAACACCGATACCCGCGATGTCGAGGCGACCGTGGCCCAAATCGAGCGACTGGCCGCGGCGGGCGCCGATATCGTGCGCGTATCCGTGCCCGACATGGATGCCGCCGAGGCCTTCGGCCGCATCAAGCAGCGGGTCTCGCTGCCGCTGGTCACTGATATCCACTTCGACTACCGCATCGCCCTGCGCGTGGCCGAGCTGGGCGCCGACTGCCTGCGCATCAACCCGGGCAACATCGGCCGCGAGGACCGGGTGCGCCAGGTGATCGATTCGGCCCGCGATCACGGCATTCCGCTGCGCATCGGCGTCAACGCCGGCTCGCTGGAAAAGGACCTGCAGCAGAAGTACGGCGAACCGACCCCCGACGCACTGGTCGAATCCGCCCTGCGGCACATCGACATCCTCGATCGGCTCGACTACCCCGAGTTCAAGGTCTCGCTGAAGGCCTCGGACGTCTGGATGACCCTGGGCGCCTACCGTAAGCTGGCCGCGCAGATCGAGCAGCCGCTGCACCTGGGGATCACCGAGGCGGGTGGTTCGCGCGCCGGGGCAGTCAAGTCGGCGGTGGGATTAGGGATGCTGCTGGCCGAGGGCATCGGCGACACCCTGCGCGTGTCGTTGGCCGCCGACCCGGTCGAGGAGGTCAAGGTCGGCTGGGATATCTTGAAGTCGCTGAAACTGCGCAGCCGCGGCGTCAACCTGATCGCCTGCCCGTCCTGCGCCCGCCAGGAGTTCGACGTCATCAAGACCGTCAACGCCCTGGAAGAGCGCATCGAGGACATCGACCTGCCCATGGACGTGGCCGTGATCGGCTGCGTGGTCAACGGACCCGGCGAGGCCCGCGAGGCGTCCGTGGGCCTGACCGGTGGCAAACCCAATCTCCTGTACGTCGACGGCAAGCCTTCGCGCAAGCTCTCCGAAGAAGAGCTGGTCGACCAGATCGAACACACCATCCGCGAGCGAGTGGCCCGTGACAAGGCGACCGGCGAGCGATAACCACGACCGAACATGAGCAAGACCCTTAAAAGCATCCGGGGCATGCACGACGTGCTGCCCGACAAGACGCCGGCCTGGCGACACTTGGAATCCGCCCTGCGGCAGACGGCGTCGGCTTTCGGCTACGAAGAGATCCGCATGCCGATCGTCGAGCAGACGGCCCTGTTCGCCCGCTCGATCGGCGAGGTGACCGACATCGTCGAGAAGGAAATGTACACCTTCGATGACCGCAACGGCGACTCGCTCACCCTGCGTCCGGAAGGAACGGCGGGCTGCGTGCGCGCCTGCCTGCAGCACGGCGTGATCCACAACCAGCAGCGACGCCTCTGGTATACGGGACCGATGTTCCGGCACGAGCGCCCGCAGAAGGGGCGGTATCGCCAGTTTCACCAGTTCGGGGTCGAGACATTCGGTGTCGCCGGGCCGGAGCTCGACGTGGAACTGATCCAGATGGCCCGCTCGCTGTGGACCCGGCTGGGGATCGAGGACGTGCGCCTGGAGATCAACACCCTGGGCCAGCCCGAGGCCCGCGCGCGACATCGTGCCGTCCTGGTCGACTACCTCGAGGCGCATGCCGATGCCCTCGACGAGGAGGCGCGCCGCCGCCTGCATGACAACCCGCTGCGCGTGCTCGACAGCAAGAACCCCGCCATCCAGGAGATCCTGGAGGGCGCCCCCCGGCTGGCCGATTATCTCGACGAGGAATCGGCGGCCGACTTTGCCCGCAGTTGCGAGTTGCTGGATGCGCTGGGCATTCCCTATCGGGTCAATCCGCGGCTGGTGCGCGGACTGGATTACTACAACAAGCTGGTGTTCGAGTGGGTCACCGACTCCCTCGGAACCCAGGGCACCATCTGCGCCGGCGGCCGCTACGACGGGCTGGTCGAGCAGCTCGGCGGCCGGGCCACCCCGGCGGCTGGATTCGCCATCGGCCTCGAACGTCTGCTGGAGCTGGTCGGCGAGCCGGCCGACGTGACCCGTGCGGATGTCTACGTGATCGTGCCCGAGGCGGATCGTCAGGCGGCGGCTCTGGCGCTCGCCGACCGCCTGCGGGTCACCTTGGCCGGCCGGCGGGTGCAATGTAATCTCGACCGTGGCAGCCTCAAGGCGCAGTTCAAGCGTGCCGATCGCAGTGGGGCCGAGACCGCCGTCATCATGGAGGATGCGACAGGCGAGAAGGTCTCCATCAAGCCCCTGCGCGGCGAGGGCGAACAGCACACCGTCGCCTCCCACCAACTCGATGACCTGCTGGCCAAGTCGCCGGCGGACGCACTCTGACAATCAGGATTTTCTATGGTCGCCTCAGACGAAGAACAGATTGAACGCCTCCGTGATTGGTGGTCCGAGAATGGCCGGATGGTAATCGCGGGCGTGGCATTGGGCGTGGCCGGCCTGCTCGGCTGGTATGGCTGGCAAGGCTGGCAGGAAAACCGCGTGGCCTCGGCTGCGGTCGCCTTTGCCGAGCTCGAGCAGATCGCGCGTGCCGAGAGCGGCAGCGAGGTGGTCGAGCTGGCTCAAACGGTCGCCACCACACACGATGGCACCAGCTACACCAGCCTGGCCTGGTTGCTGGGCGCCGGCGCCGCCGTGGAAGGCAATGACCTGGAAACCGCCGCGGCCTACCTAGAGCGGGCACGCGAAAGCGCAGACCGGACCCAACTGGTGGCAACCGCCGACCTGCGACTGGCCCGGGTGCGCTGGGCGCAGGGCGAGCACCAGGCGGCCCTGGAAATGCTGCAGAATCCACCGGCCGGTTTTGCCGGCTTGTTCGCCGAGCTGCGCGGCGACATCCTCGCCGACCAGGGCGACCTGGTGGCGGCCCGCTCGGCCTACGACCAGGCCCGTCAATCCGCGGCCAACAACCAGTTGCTGGAAATGAAGCTCGACAGCCTGCCGCCGACGCAGGGAGGTGACTCATGATGACCGCGCGCCTTATGCCCCGTGCCCGTTTTGCGCTGCCGGCCGCCCTGTGCCTGGGAACAGCCATCGCCCTGGCCGGTTGTTCCGCCCCGCGCGAACTGGTCAAGCCGACCCCCCTGCAGGAGATCGACAGCGAGCACTCCCTGAAAGTCGCCTGGAGCGCCTCTTCGGGCGGCGACCAGGAGAACAAGCTCTCCGCGATCGCCCCGGTCGAGGACGGCGGGCGCGTGTTCGTCGGCGGCCCCGACGGTGACGTGCTGGCTTACGACCTCGAGTCGGGCAAGCGGCTCTGGTCGGCCGAACTCGACGCGGACCTGAGCGTCGGCGCCGGCGCCGGCGATGGCCTGGTGGTCTTCGGCGCCGACGATGGTCGCGTCTTTGCCCTCGAGGCCGATAGCGGCAAGCGACGTTGGGAGACCTCGATTGGCAGTTCCGTGGACGCCGCCCCGTCGGTGGGCTTCGGTGACGTGGCCGTGCGCGGCAAGGATGGCACGCTGGCGATCCTCGATGCCGAGGACGGCAGCTCGCGCTGGCGGCAATCGCACAGCCAGCCTGCCCTGACGTTGCAGGGGCAGGGCCGGGTGCTGATGTTCCCGGATGCGCTGGGCGCGGGGTTCGATGACGGTTCGCTGGCGGTCTTCGCCCGCGAGGACGGCAAGGAGCTCTGGAGCCAGACGGTCGCCCTGCCTACCGGGCGCACCGACGTCGACCGCATGGTGGACGTGGATGCCACCCCGGTCTTCGCTGACGGCATCTTCTACGTGGCCACCTATCAGGGCAAGCTGTCGGCCCTGGCCGCCCAGGGTGGCCGCGAACTCTGGTCGCGCGACTTTTCCAATACCAACAGCATGGCCGCCGACGGCCGGGCCCTGTACCTGAGTGATGCCGACGGCGTGGTCTGGGCGATCGACCGCCGCAGTGGCGATGCCCTGTGGCGCCAAGCCGATCTGGCGCATCGCGGCCTGACCGGTCCGGCCCTGATCGATGGCCAGCTGGTGGTGGGCGACAACGAGGGCTATGTGCACGTCCTGTCTGCCATCAGCGGCGCCCTGAAAGGCCGTGCCGACTGGGGTGATCCGCTGATCGATCCCATCCAGCAGGTGGACGGTCGTGGCTTGGCGGTGACGCGCGACGGCAAGCTGCGGGTGTTCTCGATCGACTGATCGTCTTCTGGCGGCACGCCGTGCCGCTTTTTCGTTTTCCCGAGTAACTTGATTCGATGAAGCCCGTAATCGCCCTGGTTGGCCGCCCCAATGTGGGCAAGTCGACCCTTTTCAACCAGATGACCCGCAGCCGGGACGCCCTCGTCGCCGACTTCGCGGGTCTCACGCGTGATCGCCAGTACGGGTCGGCGCATTACGAGGGGCAGGACTGGCTGGTGATCGACACTGGCGGCCTGACCGGCGAGCGGGGTGGCATCGAGGCTTTGATGGAGGATCAGGCCTGGCTGGCTGTCGAGGAGGCCGACCTGATCGCCTTTCTCGTCGATGGGCGTGCTGGCTTGACCGCCGCCGACCAGCAGATCGCCGCGGAGTTGCGCCGAGCCGGCAAGCCGGTGCTGCTGGCGGTCAACAAGACCGACGGCGTCGACGAGCACGAGGTGCAGGCCGAATTCTATGCCCTGGGAATGGGCGAACCGGCCTTCATCGCGGCCAGCCACGGCCGCGGTATCGGCGGGATGTGGGAGCAACTGGCTGAAATGCTGCCCCCGGAGCTGACTGCCGAGGCCGGCGAAGGGCCTGAGAATCTGGGTACGACCGTGGCCCTGGTCGGCCGGCCCAACGTGGGCAAGTCGACCCTGACCAATCGCCTGCTGGGCGAGGCCCGCGTGCTGGCCTTCGACCAGCCGGGCACGACCCGCGATTCGATCAAGATTCCGTTCGAGCGCGAAGGCAGGCCCTACACCCTGATCGACACCGCCGGGGTGCGTCGGCGAAGCCGGGTGGGCGAGGCGATCGAGAAGTTCAGCATCGTCAAGACCCTGCAGGCGATCGAGGAGGCCAATGTCGTCATCCTGATCCTGGATGCGCACGTGGGTATCACCGACCAGGACCAGCACCTGCTGGGCTTTATCAACGAGCGGGGCCGGGCCCTGGTGATCGCGGTCAACAAGTGGGATGGCCTCGAGTCGGACATGCGCGACCGGATCAGCCAGGAGATCGAGCGCAAGCTGGGCTTCATCAACTTCGCCGAGATCCATCGCATTTCCGCCCTGCACGGCACCGGCGTGGGGCATCTGTTCGAGAGTGTCGACCAGGCCTACGCCGCGGCGACGCGCTCGATCTCGACCAATGCCCTGACCCGCACCCTGCAGCGGGCCGTCGAGCAGCATCAGCCGCCGCTGGTCCATGGGCGCCGTATCCGCCTTCGATACGCCCACCAGGGCGGCAGCAATCCGCCCATCATCGTCATTCACGGCAAGCAGACCAACCGGTTGCCGGGTCATTACCACCGCTATCTGGAATCCTACTTCCGGCGCGAATACGAGCTGAAGGGCACGCCCATCCGCATCGAGTTCCGCACCGACAGCAACCCCTACGAGGGCAAGCTGGACCGGCGCACCCCGTTGCAGAAGGTCAAGCAGAAGAAGGCCGAGGGACGCCGCCGTTCGCACAGCCGCGACCCGCGCAAGGGCTGAGTCGGCCGCCGCCCCCGTCCCAGTCGCCTGACTGGGCCACAAGGGGGGGGCATGCGCCCACGGGCATTTCAGCCTGCGCGATCAAGCTGCCACCCGGTTCGTTACGACATGGGAGGCGCTCATCCTCGAGCGGGCTTCCGGCCCTCAATCCTTTTCGCCCACCGCTCCCCGATTGAACCCCTCGACCCACATCCGGGTCGCTCCGCATACCCCCACCGGCATGGCGAAGAAATTCGCCACCGGCACCATGGTCATCAGCGTCATCAGACTGCCGAAGCCCAGCGTCAGTGCCGGGCGACGCCGAAGCAGGCGGCGCTGCTCGCGGAAGGACAGGCCGTGGTTGCCCGCCGCATTGTCAATGTATTCCACGCTCATCATCCAGGCCGAGAAGGCGAACCACGCGAACGGCGCGAACAGGTTCAGCCCCGGGATGAACAGCAGGATGAACAGCGGCAGGACCCAGGCGGCCAGGTAGAGCAGCCGCCCCAGTTCGCCGCCGATGGCTCCGACCGCGGCGACCAGCGCATTGCCGCCCGAGTCCGGCGGTGGCTGGCCCGTAAGGTGTGCCTCGACCCGCGCGGCGAGCACCGCATTGAAGGGCGCCGCAATCAGGTTGGCGATCAGCGTGAAGGTAAAGAAGGTCGCAACCAGCAGGGTGACGACCAGCAGCGGCATCAGTACCCAGTACAAGAAGTCCAGCCAGCCCGGCAACAGCCCTTCGACCCAGCCGCCGGCATAGCTGACAAGCAGCCAGCCGGCAACCGTGAACAGCAGGGTGTTGATCGCTAGCGGGATGAGGGTGAAGCGTCGCAGGCCCGGCTGCCACATCAACCGCAGGCCGGCGGCCCAGTAGCCAAAGCCGCTCAGCTCGGTGATTGCTCTGTCTGGAGTCATGGTGCGTCTGCTCCCCGTTGTGCCAGTCGCGCCGCGCCCCAGGCCGCCTCGGTGCGTTCGGCCAGCATGACCGGCACCCCCAGCGCATGGGCGCGGATCTGCCGGAAAACGGCATTGTGGGCCCCGCCGCCGGCCGAGTACACCCGTCTCACCGGGCTGGCGCCCAGCTGGGCGAAGCGGCGGTAGCCCTGCGCCTCGATACGCGCGATACCGCGCAGCAGCCCGGCGAGAAAGGCCGCGGGGTCATCGGGACGCGGGGTCAGCCGCGGGGCCATCGCCGGGGCCACGATCGGAAAGCGCTCGCCGCGCCCGGGCAGTGGCCAGTAACCGAGGGTGTCGGGGCGTTCGGGATCGATCGTGGCGCTCAGGCGCTCGAGCTCCGCGCGAGCAAAGAATTGAGCCAGCACGCGCCCGCCGCTGTTCGACGCGCCGCTGACGGCAAAGCGCTCGCCGAAGCGATGGCTGTACACCCCGCTGGCGATATCGAAGACGGGGTGCTGGCTGATCAATTTCAGCGCCAAGGTCGAGCCCAGGCTGCTCACCCCGTCGCCTTCTGCGCGGGCCCCGCTGGCCCAGAGGGCGGCCATCGAGTCGGTGGTGCCCGTGACTACGCGGGTCGCAACGGGAAGCTGCCAGCGCGCGCAGAACGCCCCATCAATCGGTCCGACGGGCGTGCCGGGGCGTCGCACTTCGGGCAACTGCTGCCCGAAGCGCTCGGCGATCGCTGCGGGCCACCGCTCGTCGACGGCATCGAAACCCCATTTGAGGGCGTTGTTGCTGTCGCTCACGTGCCGGCCGGTCAGGCGCCACAGGAACCAGTCGGCCTGGCTGACGGGCAGACCGGTCTGCCCGCGCTGCTCGACGAGGTGGCGCCAGCGGGCCAGGGCGGCAAGCTGGGCGTTGCGGTCGATATCGAGCTGCCGCAGGGCGGCGAGCTGATCGTCCCCCGCAGGGTTGTCGTACATCAGGGCCGGGCCTTCCGGTGCCCCGTCCGCCGAGACGGTCAGCACCGTTCCGGAGGTGCCGGCAAAGGCCAGCGCGTGCAGGTCGGACAGCTGGCCGTCGTCGCCCAGGCGCCCCATGAGACGATCGAATGCCTGCCACCAAGCCATGGGGTCCTGTTCGTGACCGTCGGCCGGCCCCGGGTTCGGCCAGTCGGCCTTGTCCAGGAACAGGCAGTCGCCCTGGGCATCGAGTGCCGCGATCCGCAGGCCCGAGGTGCCGACGTCGACGCCGAGAAAGCGGGCCCGTTTCGAGATGCCCTTCGACATGCCTTAGGGCAGTTCGACCCGCTGCGGAGGCTGCCAGCCGGCCTGGCGATGCTCGACCACCACGTTGGTGAAGATGCCGCCGCGCACGTTCCAGCGGCCGGTCACGCGCAGGAAGCGCGGCTCGATCGCGGCGACGATGTCGTCGAGGATGCGGTTGGTCATCGCCTCGTGGAAGCCGCCTTCCTGACGGAACGACCACATGTACATCTTCAGCGACTTGAGCTCGACGCAGCGCTGGTCGGGGACGAAGTCGATTTCGATGGTGGCGAAGTCCGGCTGGCCGGTCTTGGGGCACAGGCAGGTGAACTCGGGCACTTCCATGTGAATGGTATAGTCCCGTTCCGGATGCGGGTTGGGAAAAGTCTCGAGTGATTTGCTGGGTTGGGTCGACATGCAAGCGTGTCCTGTTGCGGCAAATGGAATGGGTTCGGTGAACCGGGGGGCGGATTATAAGTCGCCCGGCCGGCCCTTGCAGGTGCGGATGACAAGCGGGCTGTCCATCGTCATCCCTGTTCCCAGCGGAAAGGTCGCCCCATGCGCCTGACCCGCCTGTATCTCGCCGGCTTCAAGTCGTTCGCCTCGCCCACCGAGATCCGGCTGCCCGACAACACGCTGGCGATCGTCGGCCCCAACGGCTGTGGCAAGTCCAATCTGATCGACGCCCTGCGCTGGGTGATGGGCGAATCCTCGGCCCGCCACCTGCGTGGCCAGGCTCTCGACGACCTGATCTTCGCCGGCAGCGGCGGCCGGGCGGCCGCCAGTCGTGCCGTGGTCGAACTGACCCTCGACAACCGCGAGCAGCGCATCCACGGGCCGTTCGCCGCCTACCGGGAACTCACCGTCCGCCGCAGCCTCGATCGCGAGGGCCAGTCGCGCTACGAGATCAACAATACCCGCGTGCGCCGGCGCGACGTGGTCGACCTGTTTCTGGGCACCGGCGTCGGCGCACGTTCCTACTCGGTGATCGAGCAGGGCCAGGTCAACCGCATCGTCGATGCCAAGCCCGACGAGTTGCGCGGCTACCTTGAGGAGGCCGCGGGCATCTCCGTCTACCGCGAACGCCGGCGCGAGACCGCCAACCGGATCGCGCACACCCAGGAAAACCTCGCCCGGCTGAACGATATTGCCGCCGAGCTCGAGCGACAGGAAGCGACCCTCGCGCGCCAGGCGCGGGCCGCCCGCCGTTATCGCGACCTGTCCACCCGGCAGCGGTCCCTGCGGGTCGAGGCGGCCGCCGTGGCCCTGTTGCAGGCCCGGGGCGAGCAACGCCGGCTCGACGAGCGGGTCACGGATGCCGGCCGGGTCGAGTCCGAGCGAGAGGCCACCCTGGTGGCGGCCGAGCAGGCTCAGCTTGCTGCCGAGCAGGATCAGCAGTCGGCCGGTGAACACCTCGCCGCCCAGTCGGCGGAAAAGTACCGCCTCGCCAACGAGCTCAACGCGGTCACCACCCGGCTGGCCGAACTCGACGCCCGTCTCGAGGGCATCGAGCGTCAGCGGCATCTCGACCGCGAGACGCTGGAACGCCGGCTGGACGAGCGTCGCCAGGCCGAAGTGCGCCGCGAGCAACTGCTCGAGGAGCAGCAGGCCCAGCGCCACGCCCTCGATGATCTATCGGCGGCCCACGACCGGGCCCGCGATGCCCGCGCCGCGGCGGAGGCCGAACTCGACGGCCTGCGCCGCGATGCCATGGCGGCGGCGGAGGCGCGCATCGGCCCACAACGCGCACAGGCCCAGTTGACCGAACGGCTCGAGTCGCTGCATCGCGAATGCCGCCGGCTCGAGGCCGCCCCGGCCGCCGCGCAACTGGAAACGTCCCGTCGAGAGCTGGCCGAACTGGATCACGACCTCGCCGGACAGGACCGCGAGGTCGAGCACCAGGAGCAGGCGCTGGCCGAGGCGGAACAGACCCTGGCCGCGCAGCAATCGCAAGTGGATACGGCCGTTACCACGGCGGACGAGGCCGAGTCGGCCCGTCGTGAGACCCGACAGCGATTCGACGGCCTGGTCGCCGAATCACAGGGGCTCGAGCGCCTGATCGCTGCGCGCGGCGATCAGGCATCGTCCCCGCCAACGGGGCGCCCGCGCCTGGTGGAGCAACTGGTCGCCGCGGACATCCATGACCCCTGGGTGGGCCATGCCCTGGGATCGGCGCTGGAGGCGGAGTTGGTCGAGGACATCGCCGAGCTGGTCAGTCGCGAGAGCGACTGGTTTGCCGACGAGCAGGTGGCCACCGGCTGGTGGCTGGAGGCGGATGCCCAAGCAGATGCCGACTGGCTGGCCGAGCGGATCGCTGACTTCCCCGGCCGGCCGGCCGAGGACCTCGATCAGGCGCTGGCCCGCCGTGAGGGCCTCGCGCCGGGCGAGTTCCTGGTCACCCCGGCGGGGTGGTGGGTCGGCCGGCACTGGCTGGGTCGGGCCGAGGATGGCAGTGCTGCCGCCCACCTGGCCCACTTGGCCCGGCAACGTGAACTCGAGGGCGCGCTCGAAGCGGCCCGCCACGACCTCGAGACCGCCCAGTCGGCATGGAACGAGGCGCGCGCCCGGGTCGAGGCCCAGGGTCATCGGCTCGAGGCCGCCCGTCGTGACCGCGAGGCGGCCGCACGGGCACTGGAGTCGGCCCGTCTGACCCGCGGGCATTCCCGGGAGCAACGGGAGCGTCTGCAGCGGGCGATTGAGCAGGGCCAGGAGCGGGCGACGGCCGAGGCGAGCGAGCTGGCCGAGGCCAGGGCCCGTCTGGCTGACCTGGAACACCAGCGCGAGAACAGTGTCCGGGCGGTATCCGAGGCGGATGTCCGCCGAGATCAGGCCGTGGAGGCGCAGGAGCAGGCTCGCGTGGCACAGGAACGCAGCCGGGCGGCGGCCCGCGAGGCGACTGATCGCTTTCACCGTGCCCGCCGGGAGATGGACCAGCGCGAGCAGTCGATCGCCCGTCTGGCCGACGAGACCCGGCGGCTCGACCATGAGCGCGACGCACTGGATGCTCGGTTGAACGAGCAGGCCCGCGAGGGCGAGGCGGCCCGCAGTGAGCGCGCCCGACTGACGGACCAGCGCGAGACCCACCAGGCGCGTCTGGCCGAGGCCGAGGCGGCCGAGGCACAGGTGCGCCAGGCACAGCAGGCGGCGGCCGAGGCACAGGCCGAGGCGCGCACGGCGGTGGCCGAGGCGCGCACCGCGCGCGATGCGGCCCGGGCGGACAGCGAGCAGGCACGCATCGACCGGGCCCAGGGGGAAACCCGAGAGCAGCATGCCGTCGCCCGCCTGGAGGAGGCCCGCGCGCAATTGGGCGAGTCCGAGCCGGAGCCAGAGGCCGAGGCGATCGAGGCGCTGGCGGCCGAGGACGGCGTTGCCGAGCGCCAGCAGCAGGCGCTGGCCGAGCTCGACGCGCAGATCAAGCGACTGGGCTCGGTGAACCTGAGCGCGATCGAGGATCATTACGAGGTTGAGCACCGCCGCGACGAGTTGGCCGGGCAGGTTGCGGACGTCGAGTCGTCTCTCGCCCAGCTCGGCGAGGCGATCGCCACCATGGACCGGCAGACCCGCGAGCGCTTCCTCGTGACCTTCGAGGCCGTCAACCGGCAACTGGGCCCGCGGTTCGAAGCGCTGTTTGGTGGCGGCGAGGCGCGCCTGGAACTGACCGGCGACGACCCGCTGGATGCCGGGGTGTCCCTAATGGCCCGCCCGCCGGGCAAACGCATCAGTCACCTGTCGTTGCTTTCGGGGGGTGAGCGGGCCCTCACTGCCACCGCCCTGATCTTCGCCATATTCGAGCTCAACCCCGCGCCATTCTGTATTCTCGACGAGGTCGACGCGCCGCTGGACGAGGCTAACGTGGGGCGATTCTGTGCTATGGTTTCGGCGATGTCCGACCGGGTACAATTCATGTACATCACCCACAATAAAACCACCATGGCAAGCGCCTCGGCGCTGGTCGGCGTGACCATGCGCGAGGCCGGCGTGTCGCGGATCGTTTCCGTCGATATCGATGCCGCGGTGGACATGATCGAGACCTAGCAATGGGCCATGCCATGAGCAACAAGACGTATCGAATCGACGGGCGGGGCGCGGACAAATGCGCCGCGCCGTCGCCGGGGCGCAAGAGGTAGCTGGTATGGAATGGTTGCGCTGGATTGTCTTGTTTGTCGGCCTGGTGGTGATCGGCGGCATGGTCTGGATGTACCGCCGGCACCGCAGCGAACAGGCGGTCGACCTGAGTGGCGGCAAGGGCTCCCGTGATGACTATCACGACCCCATCGACGCCAGTGTGGGTGCCCAGACCCATGCCCGGGCCGAATCCGACGATGAGCCGGCGGGGCGTCAGGAGCCGCGCCTGGACGTGGGGAACGCCTGGTCGCCCCCGGATGCGGACGGCTTTGTCGATGGCGCATCGGCGGGGCGCGTGGTCTCACGGGCGCCCGAGGCCCCCGAAGACGCGGCCCCGGCCGCCGAGCCGGCGTCGCCCCCGGTGGAACCCCAGCAAGCGGATTGGCCGGACTCGGACGAACCCCCTCGCTCGGAGAGCGAACCGGAGCCCGCCGCCCGTCCCCAGCCGGGCTTTTCCAACCTGTTCACCCGTCGTGGTCAGGGCGAGATGCCGGCCGATCGTCCCGAGCCGGCATTCGATGAGCAGCCGGAGCCCGAGGAGCCCGCGGTAGCGGCAGACTCCGCCGAGCAGGAACCGGCAGGCGGGGCGGTGATCTCGATGATGATCGTCGATCGTGAGCAGATTCCCATGCCGCCCGAGCGGGTGCGACGGGCCATCGAAGAAAGCGGCTTCGAATTCGGTGCGTTCGCCATCTACCACTTCCATGATCTCAACGGCGATGACTGGTTCTCGCTGATGAACGCCGTCTCGCCGGGCCAGTTCGACCCCGATGACCTGACCTCCTACGAGACACCGGCGTTGGCGCTGTTCATGCAGCTGCCGGTGCGCGGGGCCGACCCGTCGCTGGTGTTCGACCGCATGCACCAGGTCGCCACCACGCTGGCCGAATCTCTGGATGCCATGCTGATCGATGACCGTCGTGAACCGCTGGATACCGAATCGATCGACCGGTACCGGGATCTGATCGACCGGTTCGGGTGATCCGGTGAGCGACTCGGCCGACCGCAAGCGGCTGGCGGCATTGCGCGCCGAGATCCGTCAGCACGATTTTCGCTATTACGTGCTTGATCGGCCCACCGTTTCGGATGCCGAGTACGACGCGCTGATGCGCGAGCTCCAGGCCCTGGAGAAAAAGCATCCCGACTGGGTCACCCCCGACTCGCCCACCCAGACCGTCGGCGCCCTGCCGAGCTATGCCTTCGAGGCGGTCGCGCATCGCGTGCCGATGCTGTCCCTCGACAACGCCTTCGACGAGGATGAATTCGCCGCCTTCGATCGGCGCGTGCGCGTGCGGCTCGGGCGGGACGAGCCGATCACCTACCTGGCCGAGCCGAAGTTCGACGGGTTGGCGATCAGCCTCACCTATGTCGGCGGCACGCTGACCCGGGCGGCCACCCGTGGCGACGGCCGGCGGGGCGAAGACGTTACCGACAATGTCCGCACCATGGACAGCGTGCCGTATCGCGTCGACCTTCCGGGAGAGAGCGAGATCGAGGTGCGCGGCGAGGTGGTCATGACCCACCAAGCCTTCGCCGACATCAATCGCCGGGCCGAGAAACGCGGCGAGAAGGTGTTCGCCAACCCTCGCAATGCCGCCGCCGGCTCGTTGCGCCAGAAGGACCCGCGCGTCACCGCCTCCCGGCCGCTGGATTTTTTTGCCTACGGCGTCGGCGCTATCGAGGGCATCGCACTCCCCGACAGCCAGTCGGCTTGGCTCGACCGCCTCGAGGGCCTGGGCTTTACCGTGGCCGAGCATCGGCGTCGTGTCACCGGACTGGACGAGGCCCTGGCGCACTACCGCGAACTGGGCGATCAGCGCGACGGACTGGCCTTCGATATCGACGGGGCGGTGTTCAAGGTCGACGCGCTCGCCGATCAGAAACGCCTCGGCTTCGTCGCCCGGGCGCCGCGCTGGGCCATTGCCTACAAGTTTCCCGCCGAGGAGAAGATCACCCAGGTACGCGACGTGGAGTTCCAGGTCGGTCGCACCGGGGCGCTCACGCCGGTTGCCCGGGTCGAGCCGGTCGCCGTCGGCGGGGTGACCGTCGCCAATGTCACCCTGCACAACATGGACGAAATCGAACGCAAGGACGTGCGCATCAGTGACTGGGTGCGCGTGCGCCGGGCCGGCGACGTGATCCCCGAGATCATCGAGGTGCTGCCCGAGAAACGTCCCGGTGATGCCCGTCAGGTCGAGTTGCCGGCCACCTGTCCGGAGTGCGGTTCCGAGGTCCTGCGCGACGAGGAACAGGCGGTCGCTCGCTGCACCGGCGGACTGTTCTGCCCGGCGCAACGCCGCGAGGCGATCCGCCACTTCGCCAGTCGCAAGGCGATGGACATCGACGGATTGGGCGAGAAATGGATCACCCTGTTCCTCGAGCGCAATCTCGTCGAGCACGTCGACGATCTGTTTCGCCTGAATCGTGACGACCTGGTCGCCCTGCCGCGCATGGCGGCCAAGTCCGCGGACAACCTGCTCGAGTCGCTGGAGAAGGGCAAGGCGACAACGCTTGACCGATTCCTTTTTGCTCTCGGCATCCCCTTGGTCGGCAGCGAAACGGCTGACGAACTGGCAAAACATTTTGGTGCCCTTCAGGTCCTGCGCCAGGCGACATTTGAGGATTTCATCGAGCAGCAGGGGGTGACCGGCATCGGCCCCAAGCGCGCCGGGTCGCTCCAGGGCTGGCTGGCGGAGAAAAAGGCGGATGGGTCGACCACCCTTCGTGATGCATTTGCCGAGGACAAGCCGGCGGGCGTGGATGAAAAGACCCTGGTGCGCCTGCGGGAAGCGTTCCCCACGCTGGCCGACATGCAACGCGCCGCCGAAAGGGGCCAACTGCAGAACGAGACGATCACCAAGGTGCCGGGCATCGGGCCGGAGATCGCAAAATCGATCGTTGCGTTCTTCAAGCAGGATCACAACAACGAGGTGATCGACGGCCTGCTCGACGCCGGCATCCACTGGCCGGCGCCGCAAGCGCCTGCCGAGAACGCACCGCTGATCGACAAGACCTTTGTCATCACCGGTACCCTGCCGGACATGACCCGCGACGAGGCCTCCGAGCGACTGACCGCCCTCGGGGCGAAGGTGACCAGTTCGGTGTCGAATAAGACCACCGCGCTGGTCGCCGGTGAGGCCGGCGGCAGCAAGCTCGACAAGGCGGAGAAGCTCGGCGTGCCGATACTGGACGCGGAGGCCTTCGCCCGCCTGCTCGACGACCCGTCCACCGTGCCGGCCTGATCGGTGCCGGTCCTGGGACGCGCGTCACTCCGATATCTGACCCCGGACCTCTTCCCTTTACTGTCGCGAAATCGTCAACGGGCCGACACGGCCCTGTCATCCACGCCGCCTAGCGTTCTGATCCACGGGGCAATGTCGCTCCGGGTCGATCACGGGGTGCCGCTTGGATATACGTCTTGTCACCGAAACCTACCTGCCCGATATCAACGGCGTGGCGACCACGCTGGGTTGCCTGGTGGGTGGGCTGCGCGAGCGGGGCCACCGTGTCTCGGTGACCTGCCCGCGGGGTCGCTCGCGCCGCGACCTCGGCGACGGGGCCGAGGTGCCGGGGCTGGCATTGCCGTTCTACCGCGAGGTGCGTTTCGGCCTGCCGCGTCGGCGCGCCTTCCTGGCCGAATGGCGCGAGGACCCGCCCGACGCGGTCCATATCGCCACCGAAGGTCCGCTGGGTGCCTCGGCGCTCGCCGCCGCCCGCACGCTCGGCCTGCCGGTCACCACCTCGCTGCACACGAACTTCCATGCCTATGCCCGCGCCTATCGCATGGGCTGGCTAGCCATGCCGGTCATGCGCTATCTGCGCCGCTTTCACAATCGTTCCGACGGCACCTTCATCCCCACGGACAAGCAGGCGACCGAGCTGGCTGCGAGCGGTTTCGAGCGGTTGATCGTGCTTGGGCGAGGCGTGGACACCGACCTGTTCAGTCCCACGCGGCGGGATACGGCCTTGCGCGCCTCCTGGGGAGCGGACGATCGCACGCCGGTGCTGCTTCACGTCGGCCGCCTGGCCGCGGAGAAGAACCTCGATCTGCTGGTCGAGGCCATGGACCTGGCCCGGTCCGTCAATCCGAGCACGCGCCTGGTGATCGTGGGCGACGGGCCGGAGCGCGGTAGACTCGAGCGGCACCTGCCGGATGCGATCTTCACCGGGGCGCTGCGGGGCGAGGTGCTGGCGCGGCACTACGCTTCCGCCGATGCCTTTCTCTTTCCCAGTCTCACCGAGACCTTCGGCATCGTGGTGCTCGAGGCGATGGCCAGCGGGCTCGACTGCCTGAGTTTCGACTACGCCGCCGGGCGCATGCTGATCGATCCGGACGTCAACGGGCTGCTGGCACCGCTCGACAGCCCGCAAGTCTTTCTCGACCAGGTGCCGGTGTTGCTGGCCGGCGATGCGGACGGCCGTCGACACCGCGCCCGTGAGACGGCCCTGCGCTACGGGTGGTCCGCGGTCATCGACGCCTTCGAACAGCACCTGCGGTCGGTGGTCGATGGTGTGGAACGGCGAGCAGCGGCGCTGGAGGGGCATGCATGAGCCTGTTGCGTCCACGATTTGTCGAGCCGATCCGGCTGTCGCGGCAACTGGCCGCCTACCTGGCCTGGGAGGCGCTGGTGACCGAGCGCTGCAATCGCATTCATCGCCGCGGTGTCCTCCGGGCGGTGTTCGCGTTGGCCTCGCGGCTGGGGGATGGCATCGGCTGGTACGGGCTGGCGCTGCTGGTGCTGGCGGTTCATGGTCGGCCGGCGCTCGAGCCGCTGCTTGTCATGCTGCTCTCCGGCGGTGTCGGCGTGCTGATGTACCTGACCATCAAGCGGCATACCGGTCGGTTGCGCCCCCTGCACCGCAACGATCGCATCGAGGTGAGTGTCCCGCCGCTCGATCAGTACAGCTTCCCCTCCGGCCATACCCTCCATGCGACGAACTTCGGCATCCAGCTCCTTGCCTTCGAGCCCCTGCTCGCCCCGCTGATCGTGCCGTTCGCGCTGCTGGTCGCCACCTCCCGCATGGTGCTCGGCCTTCACTATCCCTCCGATGTATTGGTTGGTGCTGCCATCGGTTGCTTGATCGCGTTTATCAGCCTCTCCCTGCTCTGACTCGCCATTCCGGATGGTGTCCGCCGCCCTGTGTTGCACCGCTCGATCCGTATATAAGGGAAACAGTAATGGGTTTGAGCCCAGATCGGTCCTCGCCTATATGCGCGCTTGTGCCGACATAAAGGCCAGTGATCGGTTGTTTAAAAACCGGATATGAAAGGGAGTGCTGTATGTGAATGGGTTTGCTAGTCGATATGGGTAGAAAGCTGGTCTATATATGAAGTGCAAAGCCGTTAAGTGTGGCGGCAAGGTTGCAGGGCTTGGGCGGGGACGTCTGGTGCTTGTCCGGGCGACAAGAAACATCGAGGAGGAAAACGGGATGTCACAGCATCGAGAAGCGGCTTCGAGCCGCCGACTACCCGCCAGGACCCTTGCGGCCGTCGGGCTTGGCCTGACGTTGTTCGCCGGCGTATCGATGGCCGGCGATAAAGAGGGGGCGATGGAAATGAGCAATAGATCGATCATCGGTT
>JAGXIF010000023.1 GCA_024635755.1 Halothiobacillus sp. | reverse complement strand
GGGTCGGACCCCCTTTGCCTGGCGTCCATAGAGCGGTGGCACCACCTGTTCCCATCCCGAACACAGCAGTGAAACGCCGCATCGCCGATGATAGTGTGGGGTCTCCCCATGTGAAAGTAGGTCAACGCCAGGCTCCCCATTCGAAAACCCCGTCTCGGTTAACACCGGACGGGGTTTTCTGCGTCTGGGCCCACAAAAGACGTGGAATATTCCTACAAGATGTGGTGATTTTGCCTATTGGCGCGTCCCACGTGCTTCGCTAGTCTGCGCACGTCCCACGTTTACATGGAAGTAGGATGGTGAAGGGATTCAACCTCGGTTTTCTCAGCATGGGTTTTTCGATGACGCTGATGCTGTTCGCGGCACCTGCCGGTTCAACGAGTGCAGTTGATCTCAATCGGGTGACCGTGGAGCAATTGGCGGCATTTGATGGCATTGGTCCGGTTTACGCCGAACGGATCGTGACGCATCGGGAAACCCATGGTGGCTTTGCCTCGGTTTCGGACCTGGGTGCCGTGTGGGGCATCAGCAAGAAGGCGATCGCCCGTCTCCAGTATTTGGTGTCGGTCGATCCGTGAGTGACTCCCCTGTGTGTTGTTGCCCCGGTTTATCCGGGGCTTTTTGCGTTATAGCCAGCGGCTTCGCGGCCCAGCGACCGTGAGGGGTGTGGCCCGGTTTACGGCTCTTGGTCGGGCGGGTTTGTGGCAGGAATGACATCCTGTCTGATGTGCGCGACAATGGCGGTTTTCCACCGTTTGATTTGCTGATTGGGCCGTCATGAATCTGCATGAGTATCAGGCCAAGGCGCTGCTATCCGATTATGGGGTAACAGTGCCTGCCGGGCTGTTGTTGACCAAGTCTTCCGACACATCCGTTGTCGAGAAGCATCTGCCGGAAAGCCAGCTAGGCCGCTGGGTCGTCAAGGCCCAGGTGCACAGCGGTGCACGTGGCAAGGCCGGTGGTGTCAAGTTGGTCGAGGATGTCCAGTCCGCACTCGATGCGGCGCGTGAACTCTTGGGCACTCGGCTGGTGACGCATCAGACCGGGCCTGATGGTCTGCCGGTGGAAGCCGTCCTGGTGGAGCCGGCTGCGGCGATAGCGCGGGAATGTTATCTCGCCCTGACGGTCGATCGCGCGCTCCAGCGCGTGGTTATGATCGCCTCCTCGCAGGGCGGGATGGACATCGAGACGGTGGCTCGGACGTCCCCGGATAGCATCCGCCGGTGCGTGATCAATCCCACCATCGGCCTAGCCGGGTATCAGGCCCGCGAATTGGCATTTTCTCTCGGCCTCGAAGGGGCGCAGGTCAAGGCGTTCGTCACCATGGCACTCAATTTGTATCGTGCCTTCGTGGAGCGGGATGCGGCCCTGATGGAGATCAACCCCCTAGCGGTGCTGGATGATGGCAACCTCTCGGTGGTCGATGCCAAGATCGCGCTGGACGATAACGCCAGTTATCGCCAGCCCGAGTGGTGGTCCCGGCGGGATGCGAATCAGGAAGACCCGGCCGAGCGCAAGGCGATCGAACATGGGCTCAACTACGTCTCGCTGGATGGCAACATTGCCTGCATGGTGAATGGCGCCGGCCTAGCGATGGCGACGATGGATCTGATCAAGCATGCCGGCGGTTCACCCGCCAATTTTCTGGATGTCGGCGGCGGCACCTCGGCCGAAAAGGTCACCGCGGCGTTCAAGCTCATCCTGGAGAACGTCCGGGTGGACGCCATACTGGTCAACATCTTCGGCGGCATCGTCCGCTGTGACCTGATCGCGGAAGGCATCATCGAGGCAGCTCGGGAGGTCTCGCTCCAGGTGCCGACCGTAGTCCGGCTGGCCGGCACCAACGCCGAACAGGGCCGGCGCATGCTGGCGCAATCGGGTCTCCAACTGACCGCGGAGGACGACTTGGCATCCGCTGCCCGCACCGCCGTGGCGTTGGCCGAGAAACACGGGGAGTCCGCCAAGCGATGAGTATTCTGGTCGACGACAACACACGCGTGATCTGTCAGGGATTCACGGGCAAGCAAGGCACCTTTCACTCGGAGCAGGCGCTGGCCTATGGCACACGAATGGTGGGTGGTGTCACGCCGGGCAAAGGAGGACAGACCCACTTGGGCCTGCCGGTATTCGATACCGTCGCCGCCGCGGTGCGGCAAACGGGCGCGCAAGCCAGCATGATCTACGTGCCGGCGCCCTTTGCCGCCGATTCGATCCTGGAGGCCGCCGATGCCGGCATCGAGGTGATCGCCTGCATCACGGAGGGCATTCCCGTGCTCGAGATGCTCAAGGTCAAGGCGGTGCTGGCACAAGATTACCCCGAGGTGAGCCTGATCGGGCCGAACTGCCCCGGGTTGATCACGCCGGATGGCTGCAAGATCGGCATCATGCCGGGCGCAATCCATCAGAAGGGATGCGTGGGAATCGTGTCGCGCTCGGGGACGCTCACCTACGAGGCGGTGGCCCAGACAACCGAGGCCGGCCTCGGCCAAAGCACCTGTGTGGGGATCGGCGGCGACCCGATTGGCGGTCTGGATTTCGTTGATTGTCTGGCGCGCTTTGCCGATGATCCGCAGACCGAACTGGTCCTGATGGTGGGCGAGATCGGCGGCGGTGCCGAAGAGGCGGCGGCGGAGTTCATCCGGCAGGGTTATCCCAAGCCCGTGGTCGCCTACATCGCCGGGGCCACCGCCCCAGCCGACAAGCGGATGGGGCATGCCGGTGCGGTGATTGCCGGTGGCCAGGGCACGGCGGCGGCCAAATGCCAAGCGCTGAGCGAGGCCGGCGTGCATGTCGTCGAGAGCCCCGCGGACCTGGGGGTCACTGCAGCCCGGGTGCTGGCGCGGACGACGGAAGGTGCCTCCTCATTGTGAATGCTGTCGTCACCGAACTGGACTGCCGAGAGCAGGACGGCTTGAAGATCGCGCTTGCCCAGATCAACACCCGGGTGGGTGACTGCCACGCCAACGCCTCGCGCGTGATCGAGATGGTCGAACGGGCCCGCAAGGAGATCGATGCCCGCCTGGTGGTGTTCCCGGAACTGACGATATCCGGCTATCCCCCGGAGGATCTGCTGCTGCGCAAGGACTTTGTCGATTCCTGTGAGCAGGAGCTGGCCCGCATAGCCACCCATGTCGGCAATGTGGCCGTAATGATCGGCACGCCCGGCCGGGATGCCGACGGGCATCTTCAGAACCAGGCGGTGGTCATCGACCAGGGGCGGATCGTGGCGCGCTATGCCAAACGGGCCCTGCCCAACTATGGCGTCTTCGATGAGAAGCGCTATTTCCGCAAGGGACAGTCGCCGCTGGTGGTCTCGATCGACGGCGTATCGGTGGGCGTCGTCATCTGCGAGGACGCGTGGCGTCAAGGCCCGATCGAGGAGACCGCCGGAGCCGGGGCCAGCGTGATCTGCGTGCTCAACGCCTCACCGTTTCATCGGCACAAGACGCGCGAACGAGAGGCCCAGATCGCCGACCGAGTGCGCTCCAGTGGCTGTGCCATCATCTATGTCAATCTGGTCGGCGGGCAGGACGAGCTGGTGTTCGACGGACGGTCGTTCGTGTCCGATCGCTCCGGCAATCACATGCACCTGCCCGGCTTTGCCGAAAGCATCGGCTGGACCGAAGTCTCCTCCGAAGGCGAGATCCTCGCCCATGGCGCCAGTCATGAATGGGAAGAGGGGGAGGCGGAAATCTACCGCGCCCTGGTCACGGGCATTGCCGACTACGTGCGAAAGAACGGCTTTTCCGGGGTCGTATTAGGGTTGTCCGGGGGCATCGACTCCTCCCTGGTATTGGCCCTGGCCGTGGATGCCCTGGGGGCGGAGAACGTCCTGGCGGTGCGCATGCCCTCGCAATACACCTCGCCGATGAGTCTGGAGGATGCCCAGCTCCAGTGCGATGCGCTGGGCGTACGTTGCGAGACCCTGTCGATCGAACCGGTCTTCGAGAGCTTCAATCAGACCTTGTCGTCGCTGTTCGCCGGCCTGGCCGAGGACGTCACCGAGGAGAATCTGCAGGCGCGCACCCGCGGCGTGATCCTGATGGCCCTGTCGAACAAATTCGGCCGACTGTTGCTGACTACCGGCAACAAGTCGGAACTGGCCGTCGGCTATGCCACCCTTTACGGGGACATGGCGGGCGGGTTTGCGCCAATCAAGGACGTACCCAAGACGGTGGTCTACGAACTGGCGCGCTATCGCAATAGCCTGGGAGGGACGGTGCGTCCGGAGCTGGCTGCCGTGCCAGAGCGCGTCATTACCCGCGAGCCGTCGGCCGAACTGCGGGCTGATCAACGTGATTCCGATTCCCTGCCGGCGTATGCCGATCTCGACCGCATCATCGAGGCATTTGTCGAGGACGATTGCAGCATCGAGGAGATTGTCGCGCTGGGGCTCGACGAGGCCGTGGTGCGCCGGGTGGTCGGTATGGTGCTGGTCAACGAGTACAAGCGCCGACAGGCCCCGCCGGGTGTCCGAATCAGCCGCCGGGCGTTCGGTCGCGATCGCCGCTATCCCATAAGCTCCGGCTTCCGCCCCGACAAGATCACCTCCTGATCTGGACCAGGTCGGGAAAGGCGCGGGGTCTTTTTGTCCGTGCTCTGAGCGCGGCTTGTCCTAGCCCAGATCGCCCCACTGGTACTGCAGCACGGCCACTCCGGTAAGGGCCGCGGTCTCGGCGCGCAGGATGCGCGGGCCGAGAGTCAGTGCGCGAAAGCCATGTTCCTCGGCCGTCGCGACCTCGTTTTCTGTCAGTCCACCCTCGGGGCCGACCAGCAATGCCACTCCCTCGGGCCGCGGTTGCTCGCGCAGTTCGGTCAGCGGACGTTCCGCGCGCGGGTCGAGCACCAGTCGCACCGGTGCCTCGGTCGCAGTGACCGCCTCCTCCAGCGGCCGAATCGGCTGAAGGGTGGGCAAGGTGTTGCGGCCACACTGTTCGCAGGCATTGATCAAGATCTGTTGCCAGCGCTGCGCGCGCTTGTCGGCGCGATCGCCCTTGAGTTCCAGCACGCTGCGTTCGGTGGCCACCGGGGCAATTTCGCTGACCCCCAGTTCAACCGCCTTCTGGACGATCCAGTCCATCTTCTCGCCCTTGGCCAGTGCGGCCAATAGCCTGATGGGCACGACCCTTTCGGGCGCCGAGGCCAGCGGGTCGCCGATCCGGACGGTGGCCTCGCGGCGCGCCAGTTGCAGCATCGCCTCGCTGATCTCTCCGCGCCCGTTGAATACCTCCAGGGGCTGGCCATCCTTCAGGCGCAGCACGTTGCGCAGGTAGTTGACCGTCTCCTTGGGCAGGTCGATGCTCGCCCCGGTCTGAAGGGTGGCATCCAGGTAAACGCGGCGGGTGCGCATCGGCAGGCCTACCGAATCGCCGCCAGACTGGCGTCGCGCGTGACCTCGAAGACCATCTGGTAGTCGGCCTCGCTGAGCACGTAGGGCGGCATCCAGTAGAGGGTGTTGCCCAGCGGGCGTAGCAACAACTCGTGTTCGAGGGCATATCGATAGGCGCGCACGCCGCGACGTTCCTCGGAGGGGAAGGGATCGCCGGTTTCCGGGGCGATCAGGTCCATCGCGGCGATCATGCCGGTGCGACGGACGTTGGTCAGGTGTGGCAGTCGGGCCAGTTCGGCCAGGTGGTGATCCATGGTGGCCTGGGCGGCGCGGTTTGCATTGACCACGTCGTCACGCTCAAACAATTCCAGCGTGGCCAGCGCCGCCGTGCAGGCCAACGGGTTGCCGGTGAAGCTGTGGCTGTGCAGGAATGCCCGCATGGTGCTGTAGTCGTCGTAGAACGCCTGGTAGACCGTGTCGCTGGTGAGGATGGCCGCCAGTGGCAGGTAGCCGGCAGTCAGTCCCTTGGACAGGCAGAGGAAGTCCGGGGTGATGTCCGCCTGTTCGCAGGCGAACAGCGTGCCGGTCCGCCCAAACCCCACGGCGATTTCATCGGCGATCAGGTGGACGTCGAACTCGTCGCAGAGCATGCGCAGGCCGCGGATATAGTCGGGGTGGTGCATGAGCATACCGGCGGCACACTGAACCAGGGGCTCGACGATCACCGCCGCGGTCCGTTCGGCCTGCGCCTCGAGAATCTCGCGCATGCCGTCCAGGGCCTCGGCCGCCCGTTCGCGGCAGTCGCCCCGATCTTGGCGGCAGGCGGGCGAGGGTGCCGTGGCCGTGGTCCGCAGCAACGGCCCGTAGGTGTCCTTGTACAGACCGACGTCGCCCACCGACAGCGTGCCGAGGGTCTCGCCGTGGTAGCTGTTGGCCACTGTGATGAATTCGCTCTTCTCCGGCTGGCCGCAGTTGCGCCAGTAGTGGTAGCTCATCTTTAGCGCGACCTCGACCCCCGAGGAGCCGTTGTCGGCATAGAAGACCCGATCGAGCCCGCTGGGGGTCAGCTCGACCAGCTTCTCCGAGAGTTCGACGACCGGCTGATGCGAGAAGCCTGCGAGGATCACGTGCTCGAGGCGGTCGAGCTGGTCCTTGATCCGGTCATTGATGTAGGGGTTGGCGTGACCGAAGATGTTGACCCACCAGGAGCTGATGATGTCGAGATAGCGCCGCTGGTCGAAGTCGTAGAGCCAGGGGCCCTCGCCGCGCTCGATCGGTACAAGGGGGGTGGACTCGTGGTCCTTCATCTGGGTACAGGGGTGCCAGAGGACATTGAGGTCCCGGCGTTGCCAGTCCTGGTTGCGCGTCATGCCGTGCTCCAGTTAGCGTTCGAGAATGGTTTCTTCGATCCGACGACCGAAGTGCCGCCCGCCGCGGGCAACCAGCGAGACCCGCACGGGATCGCCCGGAGCGAGGTCGACCACGCTGACTGCTTGGCCTTCGGGCGATACCAGTCGGATCGTCTCGGCGTGTTGCAGGATGGCGGAAAACCGGTTGCCTTCGTCGTCGACCGCCTCGACCTGCACCATCGGGCGGCGCTCGATCTTGTTGCGGCCCACGGCCAGGGTGCGGGCCCGGCCGTCGGGATCGACCACCAGGGCGGGATCGCCGCTGGCCATTTCGGCCAGATAGCGCACGCGGTCGCCGGGGGTGACCACGTAGCCGTGGACCGCGCCGGCATTCACCCGAAAGGGGCGCGCGGCACAATGCGGGTTGTCGACGTTTTCGCTGTGGACGAGAAAGCGGGCGTGATTGAAGCTGCCCACCAGCAACCCCTCGCCCGGATCGAGTTGGCCGATCAGGTCGAGGCAGCTGCGGTCCCCCATGCCCACCGGCGCGATCGAGGTGATCCGGGCGGTGGTGAGCGGCACGGGCTGAGGGTCGAGCTGGGCCAGCACGTCTGCGAGCGCCGCGATGGTCTTCGCATCCGCATGGCGCAGCCAGATCCCGGCGACGCCCTGTTCCATGATGGTCAGTGCCAGCTTCGCCTGCTCGGCATCGTCGACCACCTGGATGACCTGCACCCCGCGGGAGATCAGGTTCTCCGCGGGGATGATGGTCCATTCCGCCGGCTCGATAACCGCGAGATGCTCTCGGGACACCTGCTCCTCGTCGGCTTCCCGTTCGAGTCGGTAGCGGTCGAACTCTCGACCCTCCTCGAACGCGCCGCCCGGGCCCACGCGGGCCAGTCCGGCGGTGTCGAGGTCGATGCCCTCCGGCAGGACGACGCCCGTGGCGCCAGCCGACCGGGCAGCCTGAATCAGCGCCTGGTCGGCTCGGGCGGGCTCTACCCAAATGTGCTTGCGCGTGGCGTTGTTGCTCATGGCGCCGAGTATAACGTGTCGCGTTGGGCGGGCGGTGCCTCAGCCGGGGAGCAGGTCGGCATCCCGGCACAGGCGGATGACCGGCTGGGAGCGATTCATGGCGTAGAAATGGATCCCGGGGGCGCCGGCATCCACCAGCTGGCGGCATAGCTCGGAGACCACGTCATGACCGAAGGCGCGCAGTCCCTCCAGGTCATCGCCGAAGGACTCCAGTCGTTTGCGCAGCCAGCGGGGGATGTCCGCGCCGCACATGTCGGAGAAACGCGCCAGCTGCTGGTAGTTGGTGATCGGCATTACGCCGGGGACGATCGGCACGTCGATGTTCAGGCGTTCGCAGTCGTCGAGAAAGCGCCGGTAGGCCTCGATCGAGTAGAAATATTGCGTGATCGCCGCATCCGCGCCCGCCTCGACCTTGCGCTTGAAGTTGGCCAGGTCGGCATCCGCGCTGGGGGCCTGAGGATGGATTTCCGGGTAGGCCGCCACCTCGACATGGAACCAGTCGCCACTGTGCTCGCGGATGAAGGCGACCAGTTCGTTGGCATAACGAAAATCGCCTGGGTCCTGCATGCCACTGGGCAAATCGCCGCGCAGGGCGACGATCCGCCGGATGCCCTGCTCGCGGTAGTCATCGAGGATCTGCCCGATGCCCTCGCGTGAGGAGCCGATGCAGGACAGATGCGGGGCGGCCGGCACGCCGGAGTCGCGCTGGATCTCGCGCACCGTCTCGAAGGTGCGGGTCTGGGTCGAGCCGCCGGCGCCGAAGGTCACCGAGAAGTACTCGGGGCGGATCTCGCGGGCGAGTTCTTGGTAGACCTCGCGCAGCTTGGCCTCACCGTCATCGGACTTGGGCGGGAAGAATTCGCAGGAAACCGGGATCGGCATGATTCCTCCGGGGAAAAGAAGATCGGACCGGGCAGGGATTCCCGCCCGGCGGGTCGGTTCGGTGGCGCCGGCTCAGTAGCGGTACGCGTCCGGCTTGAACGGCCCCTCGGCCGACACGCCGAGGTATTTCGCCTGCGCGTCGGTCATGCGGGTGAGCACGCCGCCGAAGCCTTCGACCATGTAGCGGGCGACTTCCTCGTCGAGCTGCTTGGGCAGTACCTCGACGCGCAGCGCCTCGGCCTTCTTCTCGGCCGGCAGGTCGGCGAATCGATCCTGGAACAGGTGGATCTGCGCCAGTACCTGGTTGGCGAACGAGCCATCCATGATGCGACTCGGGTGGCCGGTGGCGTTGCCCAGGTTCACCAGGCGGCCCTCGGAGAGCAGGATAAGGTAGTTCTCGCTGTCCGGGTCGAATGCGCCGCCGGCGGTCGCCTCGCGGTAGACCTTGTGCACCTGCGGCTTGATCTCTTCCCAGGCCCAGTTTTCGCGCATGTAGGCGGTGTCGATCTCGTTGTCGAAGTGGCCGATATTGCAGACCACCGCCGTGTTCTTGAGCGCACGCAGCATCGGCGCGTCACAGACGTTGACGTTGCCGGTGGTGGTGACGATCAGGTCGATCTTGCCCAACAGGCGTTGGTCGATGGCGTCGTCGTTGCCGGTATTGATGCCGTCGATGTACGGCGAGACCACCTCGAAGCCGTCCATCGCTGCCTGCATGGCGCAGATCGGGTCGATCTCGGTGACCTTGACGATCATGCCTTCCTGGCGCAGCGAGGCGGCCGAGCCCTTGCCCACGTCACCGTAACCGATCACCAGCGCCTGCTTGCCCGACAGCAGGTGGTCGGTGGCGCGCTTGATCGCATCGGAAAGCGAGTGGCGGCAACCGTACTTGTTGTCGTTCTTCGACTTGGTGACCGCGTCGTTGACGTTGACCGCCGGGATCTTCAGTGAGCCTTCCTCGAGCATTTCCAGCAGGCGATGCACGCCGGTGGTGGTCTCCTCGGAGACGCCGTGCACCCCTTCCATCAGGTTGGGGTATTTCTCATGCATCAGGCCGGTGAGGTCGCCGCCGTCGTCGAGCAGCAGGTTCGGCGTCCATGCGCTGCTGGCATCGCCCGGGCCGTGGATGGTCTGCTCGACACACCACCAGTATTCCTCTTCGGTCTCGCCCTTCCAGGCGAACACCGGCAAGCCGCTCGCGGCGATGGCAGCGGCCGCGTGGTCCTGCGTGGAGAAGATGTTGCACGACGACCAGCGCACCTCGGCGCCCAGCGCGGTGAGCGTCTCGATCAGCACCGCGGTCTGGATGGTCATGTGGATGCAGCCGGCGATGCGCGCACCGGCGAGTGGCTGCTCGCCGCGGTATTTCTCGCGGATCTTGATCAGCGCCGGCATCTCGCGCTCGGCGATGCGGATCTCGCGGCGACCCCAATCGGCCAGTGCGATGTCGGCGACCTTGTAGTCGTTGAAGGCTTGCGGTTTGGTTACGGCATTCACGGTTTTACGTCCTCTCATGTCTTTCGCTGGAGTCGACTTGAACGAGAGGGCGTATCGCGAGGCTCTTGTTCAAGTCGAGGGCTTGAAAGCGAATCGGCCGGAAGCGATGTGCCGGGGTCGATTCTCAAGAGCGCCGTTGGTCGGGTTGCGCCGGCGGACGAGACCACCCGGCGCAGCCGCATTCCACCCGAGCCTGATCCGTCTGGGACGGATTGCAGCGCTCCTCGGGCGGGATGGGTGATCGAAAAATCAGGCGCGAAGTATAACCTCAGCCTCGCCGGTTTGCATCCGCGCGCAGCGCGTCGGCACGATCGGTGCGCTCCCAGGTGAATTCGGGCTCCTCGCGACCGAAGTGCCCGTGCACGGCGGTCTTGCGGTAGATGGGGCGGACGAGATTCAGCATCTGGAGAATGCCGTAGGGACGCAGGTCGAAATGCTCGCGCACCAGTGTCGTGATCTCGGCGTCGCTGATCTTGCCCGTGCCGAAGGTGTCGACCGAGATCGAGGTCGGCTCGGCCACACCGATGGCGTAGGAAATCTGAATCTCGCAGCGATCGGCCAGGCCCGCGGCGACGATGTTCTTGGCCACATAGCGTCCGGCGTAGGCGGCCGAGCGGTCGACCTTGGACGGGTCTTTGCCGGAAAAGGCGCCACCGCCGTGACGGGCCATGCCACCGTAGGTGTCGACGATGATCTTCCGGCCGGTCAGGCCGCAATCACCGACCGGCCCGCCGATGATGAACTGCCCGGTGGGGTTGATGTGGTACTTGGTGTGCTCGTCCAGCCATTCGGCCGGGAGGGTCGGGCGAATGATCTCTTCCATCACCGCCTCGTGGAGATCCCCTTGCGTGATGTCCGGGTTGTGCTGGGTGGAGAGGACCACCGCGTCCACGCCGACGGGAACGCCATCCTCGTAGCGGAAGGTCACCTGGGATTTCGCGTCGGGGCGCAGCCAGGGCAGCGTCCCGGCACGGCGCACCTCGGCCTGGCGCTGCACGAGGCGGTGGGCGTAGGTGATCGGTGCGGGCATCAGCACGTCGGTCTCGTTGGTGGCGTAGCCGAACATCAGGCCCTGGTCGCCGGCCCCCTGGTCGGCGTCGACTTCGCGATCGACGCCCTGGGCGATGTCGGAGGACTGCTTGCCAATGGCGTTGAGTACGCCACAAGTGTGCCCGTCGAAGCCCAGCTCGGAGCTGGTGTAGCCGATGTCGCAGATGACCTTGCGGACCAGCTCGTCCACGTCCACCCATGCCGAGGTGGTCACCTCGCCGGCCAGCACCACAAAGCCCGTCTTTACCAGGGCCTCGCAGGCCACCCGGGCGCTGGGGTCCTGGGCCAAGATGGCGTCCAGGATTGCATCGCTGATCTGGTCGGCAATCTTGTCCGGGTGGCCTTCGGAGACGGATTCGGATGTGAACAGGTGGCGGTTGTTGCCAGGAACGCTGCGCATGTCAAGCAGGCCTCGTTTGTTTGATGAAGATGGGCGGGTCCCGGTGTGGGGCGCTTGCCCCGTCCGGCCTCTGCTGGCGTCTGACCGCGAATGGCGGCGGTGGCGCGGCTCTGAATCAATAGCCGTAAGTGCCCACCAGCAATTCGGCGTTGCCGGCATAGTAGCGATTATTGGCCGGAACGATGTCGGTGAGGCTTTGTGATTCGAGGATTTTCTGACCCTCTTCGCTGCGGCCGAACGACAGCAGGGCCTGTTTCAAGGCCTCGGTGGTTCGCTTGTTGAGATCCGGCGAGACGGAGAAGCCCAGAAACGGCAGCGGCTTGGTGGTGACCACGGGGTTGAGGCCGGGGTAGCCGCCCACCAAGGGCGTGGGCAGCACGCCGGCGCGAACGTCACCGTTGAGAACCGCCTCGGCCACATCCCGGTTGGTCTTCTGGAACACCAGGGTGGGCTGTTGGACGGGGTTGGGGAACAGCTGGTAGAGAACCAGTGCGCTGACCGAGGGCGATGGCTGAACGGCCACCTTCTTGTTGACCAGTTCCTTGGGCGAGAAGATCAGGTCGTCCTCGTGGGTGACCAGGGACTGGGTGACCTCGCCGTCGAAGCGGGCGATTACCTGCCAGTTCTGACGCTGCACGCGGAAATCGGTCACCGGCGCGGCATCCAGCGCGATGTCGAAGTCCGACCCGCTGCGCGTGGCTTCCCAGAAGGCCAGGTAGCTCGGGAACAGTTGCAGCTCGACGGTTTGTCCCAGGCGCTGGGACAGGTAGTCGGCCACCGGCGTGTAGGCCTCGCTGAGTTCGTCTTCCGCCAGGAACGGGGCGATGGCGAGCTTGAGTGTGTCCGCGGCCTGGGCAGAGGTCGCCCCCAGAATTAGGCCGATGGTGGTCAGCAGGATGGCCAGGCCGCGGGCCGCCCTTGTGCGCATCCCGGTCCGCGGGCGGCCTCCGGAAAAGGCTGCATCTGCCGGGGGGGTGTGCGGGTGGGGCGAGGGCGCGAGCATGGCTGAGTCTCCTGTTCCTTGGCGTGTGTACGGTTCCGCGGCCGATTCTTGTCGACTCTAGTCTGGTGCCGTTTTTTGCTGGTGCGTCCGCCTCTGTGGGCAGGACCGGTGGTCGGGAAAATATCACAGTTCCATCGCGCGCGCCGAGCCGGCCGGCCACGGCCGCCGGGAGAGGGTGGTTGTCCCTTGTGCCACACTCCCGAGTCCATGCGTATTCAGTTGACCTGTAGAGGAGGCAAGCGAAATGGCCCGTGTCGAAACCCCCGTCTGTGATTTTGGTCGTCCCGCCGTGGATTTTGCGCTGCCGGATACCGAGGGGCGGGTCTGGCGCCTCGCCGACGTGCGTGGCCCGAAAGGCACGCTGGTGATGTTCATCTGCAATCACTGTCCCTACGTCAAGGCCGTGCTCGACCGGCTCGTCCGGGATGCTCGCGAGCTCAAGGAGCTGGGGGTGCACACGGTCGCCATCATGTCGAACGATCCGGCCGATTATCCCGAGGACTCGCCGGAAAACATGAAGCGCGTGGCGGAGGCGTGCCAGTTTCCCTTCCCCTACCTTCTCGATGAATCGCAGGCCGTTGCCAAGGCCTATGGGGCGGTATGCACCCCCGACTTCTTCGGCTACAACGCCGACCTGGAGCTGCAATATCGCGGGCGCCTGGATGCATCGCGCAAGGAGGCCGCGCCCGATGCGCCGCGCGAGTTGTTCGAGGGCATGAAGCAGGTGGCCGAAACCGGCCGCGGGCCCGCGGATCAGGTGCCGTCGATGGGCTGCTCGATCAAGTGGCGGGAGGGCTGATCGTGGCCTCGCGCCATGAATCGCCGCCTTGAGGCCTGAGCCCGTCCCGCGCCACGCGGGCCATGCCTTTGAGACGGCCTGCCGGGCTCCGTTAAGTGTTTGAAAAAACGGGTGGTTGCCTTGTGCGGGGGTTTTGGCGACAATGTCGCGCAATTGCTGCGCCTGCCGCCAGGCAGTGCGCAAACGACCGCGTGCGCAATGCACATGGCGCCCAGAATCGCTTCTTTTCAACCCTTTGGAGTGTTTTATGTCGACACGTAGAGAGCTTGCCAACGCGATTCGCGCGTTGAGCATGGACGCCGTACAGAAGGCGAACTCGGGCCACCCGGGTGCCCCGATGGGCATGGCGGATATCGCCGAAGTGCTGTGGAACGACTACATGCACCACAACCCGAAAAACCCCGAATGGCCCAACCGTGATCGCTTCGTGCTCTCCAACGGCCACGGTTCGATGCTGATCTACTCTCTGCTGCACCTGACGGGTTACGACCTGTCGATGGAAGAGATCAAGAACTTCCGTCAGCTGCACTCCCAGACCCCGGGTCATCCGGAATACGGTTACACGGCCGGCGTCGAGACCACCACTGGCCCGCTGGGTCAGGGCCTCACCAATGCCGTGGGCATGGCGATTGCCGAGAAGATGCTGGGTGGCCAGTTCAACAAGCCGGGCCATAAGGTGGTCGATCACTACACCTACTGCTTCCTGGGCGACGGCTGCCTGATGGAAGGGATTTCTCACGAGGCCTGCTCGCTCGCCGGCACGCTGGGTCTGGGCAAGCTCATCGCCTTCTACGATGACAACGGTATCTCCATCGACGGTCACGTCGAGGGCTGGTTCACCGACGACACGCCCAAGCGCTTCGAGTCCTATGGCTGGCACGTCGTGAGCGACGTCGACGGCCACGATGCCGCCGCCGTCGATGCAGCGATCCGCGAGGCGCGATCGGTCAACGACAAGCCGACCATGATCTGCACCAAGACCGTGATCGGTTTCGGTGCGCCGAACCTCTGCGGCAGCCACGACTGCCACGGCGCCGCCCTGGGTGACGCCGAGGTCAAGGCCACTCGCGAGAACATCGGTTGGAACCATGAGCCGTTCGTCATCCCGGACGATGTCTACGCCGGCTGGGATGCGACCGAGAAGGGCGCTGCGGCCGAAGCCGAGTGGAATGAAGCCTTCGCTGCCTACGAGAAGGAATATCCGGCCGAGGCCGCCGAGCTCAAGCGTCGCCTCAACGGTGACCTGCCGGCAGACTTCGCCGAGAAGATGGATGCCCTGATCAAGGACGTCGACGCCAAGGGCGAGAGCGTCGCTTCGCGCAAGGCCTCCCAGGCCGTGATCACCGGGATGGCGGACATGCTGCCGGAGCTGGTCGGCGGTTCGGCCGACCTCGCACCGTCCAACCTGACCACCTGGAAGGGCTGTACCGCGCTGACCGCGACCGAGTCGGATGCCAACTACATCCACTACGGTGTGCGTGAGTTCGGCATGAGCGCCATCATGAACGGCATGGTCCTGCACGGCGGCCTGCTGCCGTTCGCCGGCACCTTCCTGATGTTCTCCGAGTACGCCCGCAATGCCCTGCGCATGGCCAGCCTGATGAAGATCGGCTCGATCTTCGTCTACACCCACGACTCCATCGGTCTGGGCGAAGACGGTCCGACCCACCAGCCGGTCGAGCAGATCGCCACCATGCGCCTGATCCCGGGCATGCAGACTTGGCGCCCCTGTGACGCGGTCGAGACCGCCGTGGCGTGGAAGCAGGCGGTCGTCCGCCGCGACGCGCCGACCTCGCTGGTCTTCTCCCGTCAAGGCCTGCCGCACCAGACCCGCTCGGACGAGCAGATCGCCAATATCGAGAAGGGTGGTTACGTGCTGAAGGACTGCGACGGCACGCCGGACCTGATCCTGATCGCCACCGGCTCGGAAGTCGGCCTGGCCATGGACGCGGCGAAAGAGCTTTCCGACAAGAAGGTTCGCGTCGTGTCCATGCCCTGTGTCGAGGCCTTCGAGGCCCAGGATGCGGCCTATCGCGAGTCGGTCCTGCCGAGCGACGTCACCGCCCGCATGGCCATCGAGGCCGGCGTGACCTCCTGCTGGTACAAGCACGTGGGCACCCACGGCAAGGTGATCGGTCAGGACACCTTCGGTGAATCCGCGCCGGCCGGTGACCTGTTCAAGTACTTCGGCTTTACCGTTGAGCGCGTGGTCGAAGAGGCCCGCAAGCTGGGCTGAGCACGCGCCGATTGAAGAAATTGGGCGCATTCCGACACGGCATGCGCCCTGACTGATTTTGTATCCACGTATCGATTAGGAGAATACCCATGGCAATTCGTGTCGGTATCAACGGCTTCGGCCGTATTGGTCGCATGGTTTTCCGTGCCGCCGCCCAGGAATTCCCGGAGCTGGAAATCGTCGGCATCAACGACCTGCTCGAGCCGGAGTACCTGGCGTACATGCTCAAGTACGACTCCGTCCACGGTCGTTTCGACGGTGACGTGTCGGTCGAGGGCAGCAACCTCGTCGTCAACGGTAAGAAGATCCGCCTGACAGCCGAGAAGGACCCGTCCCAGCTCAAGTGGGGCGACCTGGACGTGGACGTGGTAGTCGAGTCCACCGGTCTGTTCCTCACCGAGGAGACCTGCCAGAAGCACATCGAAGCGGGCGCCAAGAAGGTGGTCCAGTCGGCGCCGTCCAAGGACGCCACCCCGATGTTCGTCTATGGCGTCAACCACAATGACTACGCTGGTCAGCCGATCGTTTCCGCCGCCTCCTGCACCACCAACTGCCTGGCGCCGGTGGCCAAGGTCCTGAACGACAAGTTCGGCATCAAGCGCGGCCTGATGAGCACCGTTCACGCTGCCACCGCCACCCAGAAGACCGTTGACGGCCCGTCCCAGAAGGACTGGCGCGGCGGCCGCGGCATCCTGGAGAACATCATCCCGTCCTCCACCGGTGCTGCCAAGGCCGTGGGCAAGGTCCTGCCGGCCCTGAACGGCAAGCTGACCGGCATGGCGTTCCGTGTGCCGACTTCCGACGTTTCCGTGGTCGACCTGACTGCCGAGCTGGAGAAGGGCGCTTCCATGGACGACATCAAGGCGGCCATGAAGGAAGCCTCCGAGGGCGAGCTCAAGGGCGTACTGGGTTACACCGAGGAAGCGGTCGTTTCCACCGACTTCCGTGGTCACCCGGAGCCGTCCGTGTTTGATGCCAAGGCCGGCATCGCGCTGGACGACACCTTCGTCAAGGTCGTCGCCTGGTACGACAACGAGTTCGGTTACACCTGCAACATGCTGCGCGTCGTGCAGCACGTCGGCAAGTAACCAGCGCAATGACGGGTGGGTCTTCCCACCCGTTCTTCTTACCCTTGTTTGCCGCGAAACGCGGAAAGCCGTAAGGAATGGGCGCCAGACGAAGGCCTCCCAACCCTTACCGCTTTATTTGTCTCATTGAGGAGTGTTCCATGGCTAACGTCATCCGCATGACTGATCTCGATCTTGCCGGCAAGCGCGTGTTGATCCGCGCCGACCTGAACGTCCCGGTCAAGGAGGGCAAGGTGACCTCCGATGCTCGCATTCAGGCGTCGCTGACCACCATCAAGGCCGCGCTCGACCAGGGCGCCCACGTGATGGTGACCTCGCATCTGGGCCGACCGACCGAAGGCGAGTTCTCCGAGGGTGATTCCCTGGCGCCGGTCGCCAAGGACCTGGGCGACAAGCTCGGCCGCGAGGTACGCCTGGTGCGCGACTACCTGGGCAGTGACGTCGAAGTCGGCGCCGGCGAGGTGGTCATGCTGGAAAACGTCCGCTTCAACAAGGGCGAGAAGAAGGATGACGAGACGCTGGCCAAGCAATACGCCGCCTTGTGCGACGTGTTCGTCATGGATGCCTTCGGCACCGCTCACCGTGCCCAGGCCTCCACCCACGGCGTGGCCAAGTTCGCCCCGACCGCCTGCGCGGGCACCCTGCTGACTGAGGAGCTCGATGCGCTGAACAAGGCGCTGGCCAACCCGGCCCGGCCGATGGTCGCCATCGTCGGCGGTTCCAAGGTGTCCACCAAGCTGACGGTCCTCGAGGCCCTGGCCGAGAAGGTCGACCAGTTGGTCGTGGGTGGCGGCATCGCCAACACCTTCATCAAGGCCGCCGGTCACGGCGTGGGCAAGTCGCTGTGCGAGGATGATCTCGTACCGACGGCCAAGGCGTTGATGGACAAGCTCAAGAGCAATGGCGCGAATATCCCGATCCCGACCGACGTGGTGGTCGGCAAGCAGTTCGACGAGAACGAGCCGGCCGTGCTCAAGCGCGTCGAGGACGTCGCGGACGACGAAATGATCTTCGACATCGGCCCGGAAAGTGCCGAGGAGCTGGCGGGCATCATCGAGAAGGCGGGCACGGTGGTCTGGAACGGCCCGGTCGGCGTCTTCGAGTTCGATCAGTTCGGCGACGGCACCAAGCGCATCTCGCAGGCTATTGCCGACACCAACGCCTTCACGCTCGCCGGGGGTGGTGACACCATCGCCGCGATCCAGAAGTACGACCTGTACGACAAGGTCAGCTACATCTCCACCGCCGGCGGTGCATTCCTCGAGTTCCTGGAAGGCAAGACCCTGCCGGCCGTCGCAATGCTCGAACAGCGGGCGAAAGGCTGATGGCTATGTACGGAAGCGACTCCACCGACCACCTGCCGGCACAGCGTCGCACCAAGATCGTCGCGACGCTCGGCCCGGCCAGCGATGACCTGCACACCATTACCGAGCTCGTGCGGGCAGGTATCGACGTGGTGCGCATGAACTTCTCGCACGGCAAGGCGGCCGACCACCAGCGTCGTGCCGACCTGGTGCGCGAGGCTGCCGCCGCCGAGGGGCGATATGTCGCCATTCTCGGCGATCTGCAGGGGCCGAAAATCCGGATTGACCGCTTCAAGGATGGCAAGGTCGAGCTCGAGACCGGCCGGCCGTTCACGCTGGATGCGGACCTCGATCCGGACAGCGGCGACGAAACCCAGGTGGGCATCACGTACAAGGCGCTGGTCTCCGACTCGCGCCCGGGCGATGTTCTCCTGCTCGACGACGGCCGCATCGTCCTGAAGGTCGACAAGGTCCAGGGGAACCAGGTGCAGACCACCGTCGCCGTGGGCGGCGCCCTGTCCAACAACAAGGGCATCAACCGCCAGGGCGGTGGCCTGTCGGCCCCCGCGATCACCGACAAGGATCGGGCGGACATCAAGACCGCCGCCGCGATTGGCGTCGACTACATCGCCGTGTCCTTTCCGCGCTCCGCGGCCGACATGCACGAGGCACGCCGTCTCCTGCAGGAGGCCGGCTGCCGGGCGCACATCGTCGCCAAGATCGAGCGTGCCGAGGCGGTCGACTGCATTCGCGAGATCATCGAGGCCAGTGACGCGATCATGATCGCCCGCGGTGATCTTGGCGTGGAGATCGGCGATGCCGAGTTGCCGGCAGTGCAGAAGGCCTTTATCCGCATGGCCAACGAGCTCAACCGCCCGGTGATCACGGCGACCCAGATGATGGAGACCATGATCGAAAACCCGATCCCGACGCGGGCGGAGGTGTTCGACGTGGCCAACGCGGTGCTCGACGGCACCGACGCGGTGATGCTGTCGGCCGAGACCGCCGCCGGCAAGTACCCGGTGCGCGTGGTCGAGACCATGTCGCGCGTCTGTCATCGGGCCGAGTATCAGATCGAGGCGAAGAAGAGCGCCCCGCCGCTCGACGTGCCCTTCGAGCGCATCGATCAGGCAATCGCCTTCTCGGCGATCTATACGGCCAACCACCTGGCAGTCTCGGCGATCGTGGCCTTGTCGGAGTCGGGCGCCACGCCGTTGTGGATGTCGCGTGTGGATACCGATATCCCCATCTACACCTTCACTCGCTCCGAGGAGACCGCCCGCCGCGTCGGTCTCTATCGCGGCGTGCAGGCGGTGCACTTCCCGGTGCCCTCGACCGACCACGCCGAGGTCAACCGGATGGTGATCGAGAGTCTCCAGCAGATGGAAAAGCTCGACGAGGGCGATCTGGTGATCATCACCAAGGGTGACCTGATGGGACAGATGGGCGGCACCAACGCGATGAAGATCGTGCGTGTCGGCGACGTGACCGCGCTCGACTGAGCCGGCCCGTGATCGCGGCCAAAGGCGGTCACGGCGATTTGCATATCCCGGTGCGCTGGGTATGCTGTCGCGCTAGTCAAGGATTTAGGCGCCCGGTGTTTTGCCGGGGGCCAAGCGATTTCGTAACTACTTTTTCAACCTTGTAAGGAGAGGCTTTATGGCGCTCATTTCGCTTCGCCAGTTGCTGGATCATGCAGCTGAACACAGCTACGGCATGCCGGCGTTCAACGTCAACAACATGGAGCAGATCCACGCGATCATGCAGGCCGCCGACGAAGTCGACAGCCCGGTGATCCTGCAGGGCTCCGCCGGCGCTCGCAAGTACGCCGGCGAGCCGTTCTTGCGCCACCTCGTCGAGGCGGCCACCGTGATGTACCCGCACATCCCGATCGTCATGCACCAGGACCACGGCTCCGATCCGGGCGTCTGCCTGCGCGCGATTCAGTCGGGGTTCTCCTCGGTCATGATGGACGGCTCGCTGCTGCCGGACATGAAGACCCCGTCCGACTACGAGTACAACGTCGACGTGACCGCCAAGGTGACCGAGATGGCACACTCCGGCGGTGTTTCCGTCGAGGGTGAGTTGGGCTGCCTCGGTTCGCTGGAAACCGGCGAGATGGGCGAGGAAGACGGCCACGGTGCGGAAGGCAAGCTGGACATGGACATGCTGCTGACCGACCCGGAAGAAGCCGCGGACTTCGTCAAGAAGACCGACTGTGACGCCCTGGCGATCGCCATCGGCACCAGCCACGGCGCCTACAAGTTCACGCAGAAGCCGACCGGCCAGATCCTGCGCATCGACCGCGTCAAGGAGATCCACGAGCGGATCCCGGACACTCACCTGGTCATGCACGGTTCCTCCTCCGTTCCGGAAGAGTGGCTCGAGATCATCAACAACTACGGCGGCGACATGGGTCAGACCTACGGCGTGCCGGTTGAAGAGATCGTCGAAGGCATCAAGCACGGTGTTCGCAAGGTCAACATCGACACCGACCTG
>JAGXIF010000022.1 GCA_024635755.1 Halothiobacillus sp. | reverse complement strand
TTATGCGTCATTGACAGGTCACTCATCAGCCAGTCAGTCTTTTTGACCAACCAGGCCAACAAGCACCCACACAAATTATCTCTGCTCTTTCTTAAAGATCGTCGCCGGCCCGTCTGGCCGGCGTCGGCGTATCGCCGAAAGCGAGCGCGCATTCTACGCTCGTTTTGTCGCCTGTCAACACCTTAGTATCAACCTGTTTGGCGACCCCTCCGAACCAATGTAACTGGCCGAAGGGAGCGAGCATTCTACGCTCGCTGTGCCGCCCGTCAAGTCTTAATTTCTAACTGCGGGCGACTCTTCGAGGCATTTCGCGTTGGCGTTGTGCCCCGGAAGAGGAGCGCATCTTACGCGCTTCGCCGGGGGCGTCAACCCCCTCCGATAATGATTTTCGCGATACGCCGCTTGCCGACCTGCACCACGGACTCGCCGACCGGCAGCAGCAGTGCCCGATCGCTTACGGTTTCACCGTCCACCTTCACCGCACCGGCCTTGATGTGCCGGAACCCTTCGGAATTGGACTGGATCAGTCCGGCCTTGTTAAGGGCCTCGACTATCGCGACGCCTTCGACCAACTCCACCTCTGGCATGTCATCAGGCAACTGCTTCTTCTGGAAGCGGGCAATGAAGGCATCCCGGGCCTTCTCCCCCGCACCCTGCCCATGAAAGCGACTCACGAGCTCGACACCGAGCTCAAACTTGATGTCGCGAGGGTTGCGCCCTTGGCCCACCTCCGCGCGCAGGCTCTCGATCTCTTCCAATGGACGGAAGGAGAGCAATTCGAAATACCGCCACATCAGATCGTCGGAGATCGACATCAGCTTGCCGAACTGGTTATCCGGCGCCTCCTCGATGCCGATATAGTTGTCGAGCGATTTCGACATCTTATTGACCCCGTCGAGCCCCTCGAGGATCGGCATGGTCATCACGACCTGCGGCTTCTGCCCGTACTGCTTCTGCAGTTCGCGCCCCACCAACAAATTGAATTTCTGGTCGGTGCCTCCCAACTCCAGGTCCGCCTTCAACTCGACGGAGTCGTATCCCTGGATCAAGGGGTATAGGAATTCGTGGACCGCAATGGAACGGTTTTCCTGGTAGCGCTTGTGGAAGTCGTCGCGCTCCAGCATGCGAGCCACCGTGTAGCGACTGGCCAGCTGGACCAGGTCGGCGGCGCTTTTCTTACCCATCCACTCGGAGTTGAAAACGATCTCGGTTTTCTGGGGATCGAGGATACGAAAGACTTGGCGCTCGTAGCTGCGCGCGTTGTCCCGTACCGCGTCGGGCGTTAAGGCGGGCCGGGTGGCATTCTTCCCCGTGGGGTCTCCGATCATCCCGGTAAAGTCGCCAATCAGGAAGATGATGTGATGACCACGTTCCTGGAACTGGCGGAGCTTGTTGATCAAAACGGTGTGCCCCAGATGCAAGTCGGGAGCGGTCGGATCGAAGCCGGCCTTGATCCGCAACGGACGCCCCTCCGCCAATCGCTCGACCAACTCCTCTTCCACGAGCACCTCGTCGGTTCCCCGACACAACTCCGCCAGCGTCTGCGCTTGATCCTGAGACACGATTCACCCTTGCAAAAAATTACGTTGAATGGCTGCAGAAAGGCAGTTATGTTACCGGTTTTACGCCACATTTTTTGACCGGGTCTCGATTCGATGCAACAACGCCCCCTGTTCAAGCAGCAGCGAAAGTCGTCCAGGCTGATCCGACGCGCCGCCATCCTCGGTGTCGGCACCTTCGCGCTGGGGGCCGTCGCCTGGCAATTCGCACAAACGGGCGACGCGCCCCAGCCGGGCCCGGTCGACCAGACCAACAGCCACGACATCCCACTGGTGATCGACCGGGCGGCTACCCCGGTCATCGACCGGCCCACCGGCAACTCCGAGCACGCTGCGGCGGAGAGCGACATGAACCCCGATCAGCCAGCCCAGGCATTCGTCCGCCCGGTCAGCCTGGTGAGTCGCCCGAACTTTCACATCCCCGGCGCAAAGGAAGCGCTCAAGGCCATCGAAACCCCGGCTGACAACAATGCCATGGTGGAGGACGCGCCGCAGACCGAGGAGTCGATCGCGGAACACACGGTGACCGTAAAGGCTGGCGACACGCTTTCGACCATTTTCGAGCAGGCCGGCCTGGGTTACAGCGATGTTCTCCAGATCCTGGACCTGGGGGACGAAGCCCGCCGTCTCGAACGCATCCGCCCGGGCGAAACGCTGGTGCTGATGACGGACGAGGAAGAACAGTTCGCCGGGCTTAAATACGAGATCAACGCCGAAAGCGAACTGAATATCTTTCGCCAGACAGGTGACGATCTGGTAGCCGAAATCAACCAGCTTCCTAGCGAAACGCGCGAAGTCGCCGTGGGTGGCCGGATCAAGGGCTCGCTATACCAGTCGGCCATCGCCACGGGGGTTCCGCCGGCGCAGATCATGCAACTGGCCGAGGTCTTCGGCTGGAAGGTCGACTTTCTGCGCGATGTGCGCAACGGTGACCAGTTCAAACTGATCTACGAGGTACGCGAGCGCGAGGGCGAGACTCTCGGCACAGGCAATCTGATGGCCGCCGAGTTCATCACGGGTGGGCAATCCATCAAGGCTGTCCGCTATACCTCACCCGATGGCACCGCCGGTTATTACGAGCCGGATGGAAGCAGTCTCGAGCGCGGGTTTCTGCGCCACCCAGTGGAGTTCTCGCGCATCAGCTCCAACTTCAACCCCAACCGCCTTCACCCGATTCACAACACGGTCCGGCCACACAACGGCGTCGACCTGGCCGCCCCCACCGGCACGCCGGTCAAATCTGCCGCCGCCGGACACGTCACCTTCGTGGGCTGGAAACACGGCTACGGCAAGGTCGTTGAAGTGCGCCACGACAGCAAGACCGAGACGCTCTACGCCCACATGTCGGGCTTCAAGGCCAACCTCAAACGTGGCGCGAGCGTCGACAAGGGCGCGACCATCGGTTTCGTCGGCATGACCGGCGCCGCCACGGGGCCGCACCTTCACTACGAATTCAAGGTCAACGGCAAGCCCCTCGATCCGGTCAAGGTCGATCTGCCGGAGGCCAACCCGATCGCCTCCGAGCACCGCAAGGATTTTCTCGCCCAGACCCGCGCGTCGCTGGATCAACTGGCCCGCATCCCGGTCGGCGCCGGTGACCACCGGACGGCCCGCCTGGCGCAGAACCAGCACGGCAACGAGTCAGAATGACCCGGGGATGACCCAATCAACGCCAGACGCCCCCCCGCTGGCGCCGGAATATTTCATCGGCGCCATGACCGGCACGAGCATCGATGGACTGGATCTCTGCCTGCTCGACTTCTCCCAGTCCCCGCCCCGTCTGATGAGCCGACACGAGCAACCACTCGGCGAACCGCTGACGAGCTGGTTGCGCGCCCTAGCCGGCGCCAATCCGCCGACCGATCTACCGCCACCGGCCACCGATACCATTGACCTGCTGGGCATGGCCGACCGGGCACTGGCGGAAGCCACGGCTACCGGTGTTCGTCGGCTGCTGTACCGGGCGGACGTGGCACCGGAGGCCGTGCGAGCCATCGGCTCGCACGGACAGACCATCCGCCACCGTCCTGACTGGCAGTCGGCGGCCTTTACCCTGCAGATCGGTGACCCCAGCCGCATCGCCGAGCTCACCGGCATCGGTGTGGCTGCAGATTTTCGCCGGCGGGATTTCGCCGCGGGCGGCCAAGGCGCCCCCCTGGTGCCTCCGGCGCATGCCGCCTTGTTCCCCGACCCCCGCGACGGTCGCGACACCTTCCTCATCAACCTCGGGGGGATTGCCAACGTTTCCGTGATTCGACCAGGCGAGCCGCCTTTGGGGTTCGACACGGGGCCCGCGAACACGCTGATGGATGCCTGGCACATGCGTCACCAGGGCGGCCCCTTCGACCGGGACGGGCGGTGGGCCGCCCAGGGACAGGTCCATGACGGCCTGCTCGCCCGCCTGCTCAGCGACCCGTTTTTCCATGCGCCCGCGCCCAAGTCGACCGGGCCGGAGCAATTCAACCTCGATTGGCTGAATCGACGGGGAGAGGGACTGGCGAATGACTTACCGCCCGAAGATGTGCAGGCCACCCTGCTGGAGCTGACGGCCGCCAGCATCGGCGACGCATTGACGCCATGGCTTGCCGGCAGCGATGCCAAGGCCCATGCACCGCGGGTCATCCTCTGCGGCGGCGGGGCCCGCAATCGAAGGCTGAGCGAACGCCTTCAGGCGCACTTGCAGACGGAGGTAAGCAGCAGTGAAGCCTGGGGCCTACCGCCGGAGTGTGTCGAGGGAGCCGCCTTTGCCTGGCTGGCAAGGCAGTTACTGAATGGCGCGCCGGGCAATGCGCCCGGAGTGACCGGGGCGCGAGGAGCACGCCTGCTGGGAGGGTTCTATCCAGCCTGATTCCGCCATGTCACGCCGGGCGCTCTATACCCGGCCCGTGGGCCTCGTGGGCCTCAGCGCGACCCGATGGGCTGGTAATCGCGCGGGTTCTCGCCCACATAGACCTGGGTGGGACGGTAGATTCGGTTGTTGGCGATCTGCTCTTTCCAGTGCGCCAGCCAACCGGCCGTACGCGAGATGGCGAAGATCGGCGTGAACTGGTCACGCGGGATGCCCAGCTCCGCATAAAGGAGGCCCGAGTAGAAGTCGACATTGGGGTAGACACCCTTCTCGGAAAGATGCTCGGCTGCCTGGGTCTCCAGCTCCCGGGCGATGTCGTACAGCGGCGAGAGCTGTCCACCACGATGCTCGCGGAGCTGTTCCAGCAGACCTTGCAGGATGTCCGCCCGCGGGTCCTTCACCTTGTACTCGCGGTGACCGAACCCCCAGATCACCTCCTTGTTGGCCAGCTTGGATTCCAGCCAGGGGGTGACGTTCTCGACCGTGCCGATCTCGTCGAGCATGGCCAGCACGCGCTGGTTGGCGCCGCCGTGCAATGGGCCGGCCAGCGTGCCGATCGCCGAGGCGACCACCAGGTTGGGCGGCGCCAAGGTCGAGCCGCAGACCAATGCGGCGAAGGTGGAGGCATTGAGCGTGTGCTCCGCATGCAGGATCAGGCAGGCATCCATGATGCGTGCCTCGATCGGGTCCGGCTCGCGCTCGGTCATCATGTAGAGGAAATTCTCCGCGTAGGAGAGATCGGCACGTGGCGGCACCGGGTCATCTCCCTTGCGGATGTGCTCCCACATGGCCACCAGGGTCGACATGCTCGACAGAATCTTGATGATCATCTGCTCGACGAACTCGCTGTCGGCATTGATGCCGTTGGCGGTCATGCGCTCCTGCCCCGGATAGAACATCCCGAGGCTGGCCACGCAGGTCTGCAGGGCCTCCATCGGGTGCCCGTCAATGGGCAGGAACTTCATGATGTCGCGCACGTTGTACTTGACGCGGCGGTTGCGACGCAGGTCCGCGTCGAATTCCGCCAGCTCCAGCGCGGTGGGCAAGTCACCGTGAATCAGGACCCACGCGCTCTCCTCGAACGTGCTCTGGCGCGCCAGATCCACGATGCGATAGCCGCGGTAGGTCAGCAGGCCGGCCTGACCGTCCAGATACGAAATGGCAGACTGCGCCGCCGGCACACCCTGCAAACCCGGTACGAAATCCATCGACAACGCCTTGTGTAAAACCCGTATGAAACGCAGGACGCGGCCCCATTCGGCCCACGCCTGGACTGATCAGATAGAGAACGAGGAGCCGCAGCCGCAGGTCGTCGCCGCGTTGGGATTGCGGATCACGAACTGCGCCCCGGAGACGTCTTCCTTGTAGTCGATCTCGGCACCCTCGAGGTACTGGAGGCTCATCGGGTCTACCAGCAAGGTCACGCCGGAGCGCTCCACGGCCGTGTCGTCCGCCTGGGCCTGCTCTTCGAACATGAAACCGTACTGGAACCCCGAGCAGCCGCCACCGGTGATGAACACACGCAGCTTGAGATTGGGGTTGCCCTCCTCCTCGATCAGAGACTGGACCTTCTGCGCCGCATTCGCTGTGAAACCCAGCGCGGCGGCCTCGGGGGCCTCGGCTTCGGCCACCATGGTGTCGGTTGCTTCGCTCATCGCGTTCACCTCAATCGATTACGCCTGCCAGGGCCCACCGGAATGATCGACGATCATCCGCGAGCCGGCAAACCAACAGTCTATCAGACCATTGGCGGGTTTTTAGCAAGCGCCCAACGCCTGCCACGACCCGGCCGAGCCACCGCCATCAGGGCGAGAGCGCGATCATTTCCAGGGCGGTGGCCTCCGGGCAACCCAGCATCAGGTTCATGTTCTGAACCGCCTGGCCCGCGGCCCCCTTGACCAGGTTGTCGATCACGCTCGACACCACCAGCATCGACCCGCCCAGCGGCCGATGAATCGCCATCCGGCAAAGGTTGTTGCCTCGCACACTGCGGGTCTCGGGGTGGCTACCCGCCGGCATGACGTCGACGAACGGCTCCTCGGCATAGTAGCGCTCATAGAGACGCTGCGGCAGCTCGGACGGCTCGCCGACCAGCGGCAGGTAGACGGTCGACTCGATCCCGCGCACCATCGGCACCAGATGCGGCACGAAGGTCAGACCGATCTCGCGCTCGGCGATAACACGCAGGGTCTGACTAATTTCCGGATGGTGACGGTGCCCTGCGGCGGCATAAGTGCGGACACTCTCGCCGGCTTCGGCCATGAGGGTATGCACCGCCGCCGAGCGCCCCGCACCGCTGGCGCCCGACTTGGTATCGGCGACGATCTGGCCGTGGTTGATCCAGTCCATGCCCATCAGGGGCAGCACGGCCAGCGTGGTGGCCGTAACATGACAGCCCGGATTGGCGACCAGCTGGGCGTCACGGATCTCGTCGCGGTACAGCTCGGGCAGGCCGTAGACGGCCCGCTCCACCCACTCGGGCGAGGCATGCGACATGCCGTACCAGCGTGACCAGAGGCCGAGATCCTTGAGCCGGTAGTCCGCGGCAAGGTCGACCACTCGCACACCCTGCTGCAGCAGGGCCGGTGCCTCCTGCATGGCGATGCCGTTGGGCGTGGCGAAGAACACCAGATCGCAGGTGCTCAGGTCGCTCTCCCCCGGCGCGGTGAACTGCAGGTCCGTGTGGCCACGCAGACTCGGATAGAGGTCGTCGACCCGACGGCCAGCTTCGCCCCGCGAGGTCATGGCGACCACCTCCACCTCCGGGTGGTGGGCCAATAGGCGCATCAACTCGACCCCGGTATACCCGGTGCCGCCGACGATTCCGATCTTCTTCATGACTTCTTGACTCCTGCTGGATTTCCCGGGCCCGGCTCTCTCGATGACCAAGCGGACCGCCGGTCGAACCCGGGCGATAATCGTGGCATATTAGCAGGGCCGCCAAGTCGGGCCATCTCCGGCCCGACCCGACCGATCACCGACGACTCTTCCGCCCGGGAGGCCCGGCCCTTGACCGCTCTGCTCGCCCGCATCACGGACTGGCTCGGCCGCCCCGTCAGCCGGTTCATCGAGCGACTCCGGCTGCGACTGGCGCAACCGGACGCCCTGCTGCAAGTCACCCTGCTAGGGCTGATCGCCGGACTGGCCGCCGCCCTGCTGGTGGTCGCCTTTCGTCTGGCACTGGAAGGCCTGCAGGTCTATGGTCTGGGGCTGCCGGGCGCCGAGCGCTACGAATCCCTACCCGCCGAATGGCGCCTGCTGCTGCCCGTCGTCGGCGCGCTGGCGCTGGGGCTGGCCTTTCATTTGCTGCCGATGGGGATGCGCAACGTCGGCGTCGGACACGTGATCATCCGCTTTCACCGGTTTGGCGCCGACATGCCGTGGCAGAACGCCATCGTGCAGTTCTTCGCCGGCATCTGGGGGCTGTTGATCGGCCTCTCTGGCGGCCGGGAAGGGCCCGGCATCCATCTGGGCGCCTTCAGCGGCAGCCTCCTGGGCCACAGCCTCGGCCTGCCCAACAACAGCGTGCGCACGCTGTCGGGCTGCGGGGTCGCCGCGGCGATCTCGGCGGCCTTCAACACGCCGTTGGCGGGGGTGATCTTCGCCCTCGAGGTGGTCATCAAGCAATACACGCTGGCCAGCTTCCTGCCCGTGATCCTGGCCTCGTCGATGGGCGCCCTGCTGGCGACCACCGTTTTCGGGCCGGAGACCCTGTTCACGATCGAGATCCATCACCAGATGTCGTTCTGGGAAGTGCCCACCCTGCTGGCACTGGGCCTGATCATCGGCACGATGGCCGCCGGTTACATACAGATCGTCGAGGGCACCATCGCGCGCAGCTGGAACTGGCCGGTCTGGGCACGTTTCACCGCCGCCGGGGTGGCCACCGGGATCATCGGCTTCTGGGTGCCGGAAATCTTGGGCATCGGCCACGACACCACAGACCTGGTCGCGGCAGCCGAGCTGACCCTGAGCGCCCTGCTGGCGATCGCCCTGGCCAAGTGGTTGCTGGCCAGCGTGACGGTCGGCCTGGGCCTGCCCATCGGCACCATCGCCCCGGTATTGATGACGGGCGCCGTGGTCGGCGGAACGATCGGCAGCCTGCTCTACCAGTTCGACCAGATTCCGCTTACCGACGTCGCCTTCTACACGGTGCTGGGCATGGGGGCGATGATGGGCGCGACCCTGCAGGCCCCGCTCGCCGCGCTGGCGGCGGTACTGGAACTCACCAGCGACACCGGCGCCATCCTGCCAGCGATGATCACCATCGTGCTCGCGGGGCTGGTCAGCCGGATGGCCTTCGGCAAGGACGGCCTATACGACGCCATTCTGCGCGCCAACGACCAGCAGATGCCGGGGCCGTCATTGTGGTTCAACGGTGACAACATCGGTGTGTCGAGCATCATCGAGCGGCGAGTCGCCGAGGTGAACTGCCCCTGCACGCTGGGCCGATTCGAGCAGGCCCTCGAAGACAAGCCCGTCTGGCTGGTCATCCGTGACGAGAACCGCCAGGCGATGGGCGTGATCCGCTATGCCCCGGCCCGGACGGCCTTCGATCAGGCATTCAACCAAGCCCTGTTCGATGCGCAGGCGCAGGCAGAGAAAGCCCGACGGCAGACGAGCGAGACCGAGGAGACCGCATCACTCGAGGCCGCCGGGGTCACCGAAGGGCCCCCGGAGACCGGCGAGATAGCTGCAGGCGGCGAGCTGGAGCCCGTCGACGTCGAGGCCATCGCCGCACAGGTTCGCGCCGAGGGCCGGATGGATCCGCGCGAGATCGGCGGCTTCTACCGTGCTGCGGATGTCGAGGTCGGCTATACACTGACCCAGGCCCAGCGGGTCATGCGGGAAAACGACGTCGAGGTGCTGGTCGCCCGTCGCATGCTCGGCTCCCCGAACGCACGGACGCTGGGCGTGATGACTGCGGCCATGCTCGAACAGGCGATCGTCGAGCGCTGAGTCCCGAGCACAGACACGCCCCCGCGTGCAGAAACTTTGCCCCCAGCCAACGGTCCACCACAGGCGGGCCGTCACGGCCATTAACTTGCTTTGCTCAGAGGTTTTCGACATGACGCCACGCCCCAATGCCGATCAACCAGGAACGTGCGCCGAGGACAACCGTCACGGCCTCGCCCGTCGACGCCTGCTAGTCGGCGGCACCGGCGCTCTACTCTCACTGGCCCTGGGCGGTTGCCTGTCGGACAGTGGCGTGCCGCTTGCCGGGGTGACCGTGCAGGATCTGTCCGGCAAGCCCGTGGATCTCGAGTCGATCAAGGGCAAACCCACGCTGATCACCTTCTGGGCCACCACCTGCCCGGGCTGCATCAAGGAAATCCCGCACATCAAGGCACTGCATGAAAAGTACGCCTCGAAGGGCGTGAACGTCGTTGGACTTGCCATGAGCTACGACCCTCTCGACCAGATCAACACGATGGTCGAGGAAAAGGACATGAACTACACCATCTGGCAGGACAAGCAGGGGCTTGCGGCCAAGGCCTTCGGACCGGTGCGGGTCACGCCCACCACGTTCGTGCTCGATCGCGATGCCCGCATCGAGTTTCAGAAAATCGGCGTCTTCGATACGGATCGGGTCGAGAAGATCCTCGACCGGCTGACGGCGTCTGCCTGAAGCGGCCGCCCCGACCGATAGCCAACGCCCCGCGAGACGGGGCGTTTTTGGTTACACTGGTGATCTTTGCGCCACACCATCCCGGTGGGCACATCCCGTCAAGAAATCCCGGAACAGGCCATGAACATCTCCATCAAGACCCCCGAGGAAATCGAGCAGATCAGCCACGCTAGCCAGTTGGCCGCCGAGGTACTGGTTCTGCTGCGCGAACACGTCAAACCGGGCGTGACGACCGGGGAGCTCAACGAGATCGCCCACCGGCACATGACCGAGGTCCAGGGCGGCACACCGGCCACGCTGGGCTATCACGGCTTTCCCGCCTCGATCTGCACCTCGCTCAATCACCAAGTCTGCCACGGCATTCCCGGCGACAAGACGCTGCGGGATGGCGACATCCTCAATATCGATGTCACCGTGATCAAGGACGGCTGGCACGGCGACACGTCGGCGATGTACACCGTCGGCAAGCCCTCGGTGCGCGCCCAGCGCCTGATCGACGTCACCCACGAGGCGATGATGAAAGGCATCGAGGCCGTGCGCCCCGACGCCACGCTCGGTGATATCGGTCATGCCATCCAGAGCCACGCCGAGGCCAGCGGCTTTTCCGTGGTGCGCGAGTACTGCGGCCATGGCATCGGACGCAACTTCCACGAGGACCCGCAGGTGGTCCACTTCGGCAAGCCGGGTGAGGGGGTGCGCCTCAAGCCGGGCATGGTCTTCACCATCGAGCCGATGATCAACGCCGGCAAACGGGAGATCAAGCTGCTGGGCGACGGCTGGACGGTGGTCACCAAGGACCACACCCTCTCCGCGCAATGGGAGCACACGGTCGCCGTGACGGAAGACGGGGTCGACATCCTCAGTCTGCCGCCGGCCTAAGCCCGGCCAACCGCACGCCGTATGACGCCAGCCGACGCCACGTCGTTCAACGACCAGACCACCTTTCCCGCGGACCGGCCTCTGGCCCGCCAGCTCGACACGCTCAACCAGCACTGGGCGGACGCGCTGGCCGGGGACACCGAAGCACGGGCCTTCATCAACGAAGTGACCGCTCGGGTCGACAGCGCACTACGCCACCTCTGGCAGGACAAGCTCGAGGGCCGCCCCTGCGCCCTGCTGGCCGTCGGCGGGTACGGCCGTGGCGAGATGTTCGTGCATTCGGACATCGACGTGATGGTCCTGACCCGCGACCATGCCCACGACGAGCCGGTACAGGCCTTCCTCTACACCCTCTGGGACACCGGCCTGTCGATCGGGTACGCGGTCCGCAGCCTAGACGAGTGCATCGAGGCGGCCGAAGACCCGACCGTTTACACCAGCCTGCTGGAATCCCGGCTCGTCGCCGGGGACGCGGCCCTGCTAGCCGAGATGGACCGGTCCATCCGCGACGAGACCTCCTTCCCGGCAAGCTGGTTTTTCACCGAAAAGCTCCAGGAACAGCTGGCCCGCTACCGCTCCCACGACAACGTCGGCACCAAGATCGAGCCGCACCTCAAGGAAGGCCCGGGCGGGCTACGCGACCTGCACACCATTCGCTGGCTGGCGAACCGCATCGACGGGGCGCCCGCCCTGCCCGGCATGCATCGGGCCGGCCTGCTGCGCGATGACGAGTTCCAGGCACTCGAGCACGCCGAATCCCTGTTGTTCCGCATCCGCATCGGCCTGCACGGCCTGGCCGAGCGGCCGGAGGAACGCCTGTTGCTGATGCACCAGAAGACCCTCGCCGCCGCCTTTGGCTACGAGGGCGAGCAGGATGGCAACCTCGCGGTCGAACGCTTCATGCAGCATTTCTTCCGCGCGACCATCGAGGTCGAGCGGCTCAACCAGCTGCTGCTGCAGCGCTGGCGCGAGCGACTGCAACCGGCGATCCTCGAGCCGGTCGAACGGATCAACCCGCGCTTCATCAAGCGCGGCCAGCTGATCGAGACCCGCGATGCGCAGGTGTTCATGCGCTCGCCCACTGCCATACTCGAACTATTCCTGCTGTTGGCCGAGCACCCCGAGGTCGAGGGCATGACTGCCGCGACCGCGCGTCAGCTGCGGGCCAACCTGTCGGTGATCGACCCGGGCTTTCGTGCCAACCGTCAGGCCAAGGCCCTGTTTATGCGCCTGCTGCACGCCGAGCGGGGCGTCTACTTGGCCCTGCGCAACATGAACCTCACTGGGGTGCTGGCCGCCTATATCCCGGCGTTTGCGCCCATCGTCGGCCTGATGCAGTTCGACCTTTTCCATGCCTACACCGTCGACACCCACACCCTGCTGGTGATCCGCAACCTGCGCCGGCCGGCCCTGCCCGAGCACCGTGACGAGAACCCCAACGCGGCCGAGGCCTTCGCCCGCATCCCGCGTCCCGAGGTGCTTTATCTCGCCGGGCTGTTTCACGACATCGCCAAGGGCCGCGGCGGCGACCATGCCCTGCTTGGAGCCACCGATGCCCGCACCTTCGCCCTGTCCCACGGCATGTCGCGCGACGACGTCGACCTGGTGGGCTGGCTGGTCGAGCAGCATCTGCTGCTCTCGTTCACCGCCCAGCGTCAGGACATCGAAGACCCGGAAGTCATCCGGCGTTTCACCAAGCAGGTGGGTAGCGCGGAACGGCTCGACTACCTCTATCTGCTGACCGTGGCGGACATCCGGGCGACCAATCCGCAACTGTGGAACTCCTGGCGCGACTCGCTCCTGCGCCGGCTGTTCGAACTGGCCCATCAACACTTCGCCGAGGGGGTGCGCTCCTCGGCGCAGATCGTGCGCGAGACGCGCCGGGACGCCAATCGGCAAGGATCGAGCGAGGGGATGGATGCCGGCAAGCTGGCCGCGTGGCTGTCGGGCATGCCCGAGGAATACTTCCTGCGCAACGAGATCGACAACATCCTGCGCCACTCGCGCGTGGCGATCGACGCCGACCTGCCCGCGCTGAGCATAAACGACGACCCCAACCACCAAGCCACCCAAATCCTGATCCTGGCGCAGAATCACCCGGCTCTGTTCGCCCATGTGGTCGCGGGGATCGACGGCGAGGGCCTCAATGTCCAGTCGGCCAACATCACCGTGATTCCGCGCCCCCTAGTGGTCGAGAGCGGCCTGACCGCCGTGGACATGGCGGGATACCGCGAACAACTGCCCAGCTCCGAGTTGATCCTGCTGGAATTCTTTGTCCTGGATCGGCAAGGCTGCGCCATGACCGATCCCGGCGCGATCGAAGCGCTGCACGAACGACTGGTCGAGGTCGTGCACCAGCCGGACCAAGCCCTGTCGATCACCCAGCGCCGCACGCCCGCCCAGCTCTCCAGCCTGAATGTCGACACCGAGGTGGAATTCTTCGCCGACGTGGCACGGGCACGGACCATGATCCAGGTGCTGGCCAAGGACCGACCGGGCCTGCTCGCCGACCTGTCGGACACCCTGTGGCGCATGGGGGCGATCCTGCTGCACGCGCGCATCGCCACGCTGGGCGAGCGGGCCGAGGATGCCTTCTTCGTGGTCGATCAAAACGGCCACCCGATCAACGACCGCGAGCACCAGCAGGCCATAGCCGAGGCCCTGACACGAGCCGCCAAGGGAACCCAGTGAGCATAAACGCCATCGACCACACCGCAGCAGTCAACCAGCCGCCGGGGGACTGGGCGCTGATCGACGAGCGCCGCGACTTCCTCGTGGTGGCCAAGCCCGAGCGCATGCTTTCCGTGCCCGGGATCGGCCCGGAAAAGCGCGACTGCCTGATCCATCGGATACAGCTCGAGTTCCCCGAGGCCCGCATCGTCCATCGACTGGACTGGGACACCTCGGGCCTGCTGGTGCTGGCACGCAATGCCCGGGCGCATTCGTTCCTGTCGAAGGCCTTCGCCGCGCGGGAGGTGGACAAGACCTATGAGGCCCTGATCGACGCCCCCCTCGAACCCGCCCAGGGGCTAATCGACCTGCCCATCGGCAAGGACCCCGAGCGCCGGCCGCGCTACCGCGTCGATCCGGAGAGCGGACGCTCGTCGCAGACCCGCTACCGCCTGGCCGAATCAGTGGAAGATGGCATCCGCGTGATACTTGAGCCGATCACCGGCCGCTCGCACCAGCTACGCGTCCATCTGCTGGCACAGGGGCGTCCCATCCAGGGCGACTCGCTCTACCACCCCGAGGCGCATCGCCACGCGCGGCTGATGCTGCACGCCGCCCGACTGGTCTTCCCCGATCCGGAGCACCCCACCGGGCCGAAAGCCGCCTATCACAGCGAGGCGCCGTTCTAGGGAGCCCCTGTACGAGCCCCTTAGCGCCAGATGGGCAGGCATCTGCCGATCAAGCGCCTATAGTAGTCAACAGGCCACCGCCCACTGACAAGAAGGACAGGGCAACTGCATCATGCCGCTCAGGGATCACAAGACCACTCCGAAACGCCCGGTCTTCCTCGACCTGCGCCGAATTCAATTTCCGCCACAAGCAATCGCCTCGATCGCCCACCGCGTCACCGGGGTGCTGATGATCCTCGCGCTGCTACCGGCCACCTGGCTGTTTTCCCTGAGCCTGTCCGGGCCGACGGGGTTCGCGCGGGCCGGCGAGGTGCTCACGGGGCTGCCGGCACGCATGGCGGGTCTGCTGCTCGCCCTGGCGCTGGCCCACCACCTGTTTGCCGGCTTCCGCTACCTGCTTCTCGACATCGACATCGGCATTGCCCGAGCGACCGCGCGTCGCAGTGCGCTGCTGGTAATGGGAGTCGGCGTGATTGCCGGGCTGGGCCTCTGGTGGGGACTGTGGACATGAGCGGGCTGGCCGCCTGGCTGATCCAGCGTCTCTCCGCGCTCTATCTCGGCGCATTCACCGTCTACGCCCTGATCCGCCTGTCGCTGGCCGACTCGTGGTCACATGCGGCGTGGAGCGACTGGCTCGCCGCGCCGTGGAATGCGGTGACGCTATGGCTGGCCGCCCTGGCGCTGCTGCTGCACGCCTGGGTCGGCGGTCGGGACGTGCTGCTCGACTACGTCCATCCGATCGGGCTACGGGTCGTCATGCTGACCGGGCTGGCCGGCTGGCTGCTCGGGTCGGGCATCTGGTTCACCGCAACACTCCTGGAGGTGATGTGAGCAAACCACGACAGGTCGATGCGCTGGTGATCGGCGCCGGAGGCGGCGGGCTGCGCGCCGCGCTCCAACTGGCCCGGGGAGAGGCGAGCGTGGCGGTGGTATCCAAGGTCTTTCCTACCCGATCACACACCGTCGCCGCGCAGGGCGGCGTCAATGCCTCGCTGGCTAACGCCCTGCCGGACAACTGGCACTGGCACATGTTCGACACGGTCAAGGGCAGCGACTACCTCGGCGACCAGGACGCGATCGAGTACATGTGTCGCGCCGCGCCCAAGGCAGTCCGGGAACTGGAACACTTCGGCGTGCCGTTCTCGCGCCTGCCCGACGGGCGCATCTACCAGCGCGCGTTCGGCGGTCAGAGCCAGCACTTCGGCGGCGAGCAGGCCGCACGCACCTGTGCCGCGGCCGACCGCACCGGGCACGCGATCCTGCATTCGCTCTACCAGCAGAATCTCGCCGCCGGCACGCACTTCTTCGACGAGCATTTCGCACTCGACCTGCTCGTCGACGACGCCGGTGTCGTCCTCGGTGCGGAAGTCCTCGACATTGCCAGCGGCGAGACGACCACCATCGAGGCGCGCACCACCCTGCTGGCCACCGGCGGGGCGGCCCAGATTTACCGCACCAACACCAACGCGCTGATCAATACCGGCGACGGCATGGCCATGGCACTGCGGGCCGGCATCCCACTGCAGGACATGGAATTCGTCCAGTTCCACCCCACCGGCATCGCCGGCAAGGGCATGCTGATCACCGAAGGGGTGCGCGGCGAGGGTGGCTACCTGGTCAATGCCGACGGCGAGCGCTTCATGGAGCGTTACGCGCCGCACGCCAAGGATCTGGCCAGCCGCGACGTGGTCAGCCGCGCGATCGTCACCGAGATCCGCGAGGGGCGCGGCTGCGGCCCAAACCGCGACCACGTCCTGCTCAAGCTCGACCATCTCGGCGAGGCGGTCATCAGCGAACGCCTGCCGGCGATCCGCGAGACCGCGAAGACCTTCGTCAACGTCGATCCAGTCGACGCCCCCATCCCGGTGTTCCCCACCGCGCACTACACCATGGGCGGCATCCCCACCAACCGCCACGGGCAGGTGGTGCGCCCGGACGAGGACGGTACGGAAAAGCCCGTCGATGGCCTGTATGCCGCGGGCGAATGCGCCTGCGTCTCCGTGCACGGCGCCAACCGGCTGGGTGGCAACTCCCTGCTCGATATCGTGGTCTTCGGCCGGGCGGCGGCCCGACATATGCTCGACCACCTAGCCACGCACCGCTACCACCGCCCCTTGCCGGCGCAGGCCGCAACCCGGGCGCGGACCCTCGCCGACGCCATCGAGAAGCGGCAAACAGGCGAGTCGGTCGCTGCCCTGCGCCGGGAGCTCCAGCAGACCATGGAAAAATACGCCGGCGTGTTCCGACGCCAGGATAAGTTGGACGAGGGGGTCGAGCGCACCCGCCAGCTGCATGCCCGCAGCCGACAACTGGCGATCGGTGATCATGGACGCGTGTTCAATACCGCGAGGATCGAGGCGCTGGAGCTGGTCAATCTCGCTGACGTGGCACTGGCGGCGATCACCGCGGCAGCCGCGCGCACGGAAAGCCGTGGCGCGCACTCCCGGGTCGACCATCCCGAGCGCGACGACGAGCAGTGGCTGGTGCACAGCCTGTTCTCACTGGAGCGCGGCATGCACTACAAGCCGGTGCGGACTACCCCGCTGACGGTGGATGCGTTCCCGCCCAAACCGAGGGTCTACTGATGAGCGAATGGCTGCCGATCCGCTTCCTGCAGCGTCCCGGACCGCGCGACGGGCGGATGCACTTTTCCATCTACCGCTACGACCCGGAAAGCGGCGAGGCGCCCCGCCAGCAGGAATACATCCTCGACGACCTGTCCCCCGACGACATGCTGCTCGACGCCCTGTTGCGCCTGCGCGAGGTCGACGAGACGCTCGGGTTTCGTCGCTCCTGTGGCGAGGGCGTCTGCGGCTCGGATGGGATGAACATCAACGGGCGCAACGGGCTGGCCTGCATCACACGGCTGGGAACCTTGGCCGACCCGGTCGTGATCCGCCCGCTGCCGGGCATGCCGGTGATCCGCGACCTGATCGTCGACATGGACAACTTTCACCACCAGCACCAGCGCGTCGAACCCTGGTTGCAACCGGACGCCCCGCCCCCGGACCGCGAGCAGGCACAGACGCCCGCCGAACGCGAACGACTCGATGGCTTGACCGAATGCATTCTCTGCGGCTGCTGTTCGGCCGCCTGCCCTTCCTACTGGTGGAACCCGGAACGCTTCCTCGGCCCCGCGGCGCTGCTGCAGGCCGCCCGCTTCATCGAGGACAGCCGCGACACCGCCACCGAGGCACGGCTGGAACAGCTCGACGACGCGTACAAGCTGTTCCGCTGCCACACCATCATGAACTGCAGCGAAGTCTGCCCGAAGGGCCTCAACCCCACCGAGGCGATCGGACGCATCCGCCGGCGCATGCTGGGCCGACATGTCTGACGAGGAACGACGCGCCCGCCTGCGCTGGAGGTGCCGACGCGGCCTGCGCGAACTCGACCTGCTGCTCGCCCCGTTCGCCGAACGGCAACTGCCCGTTCTCGGCCCCGACGAGATCGATACCCTCGACCGCCTCCTGACCTCGACCGATCAGGACCTGCAATCCTGGCTCCTCGGTCGTGAACGCCCGACGGACGACTCTCTGACCGATCTGGTGGAACAGATACGAGAACAGGCACGCTCATCCGGGTAAACCCTACCCGATCGAAACGAGGACGATTTGTCGCGGGCACGCCCCCGGCGCTCCGGGCGATCAGGCCGTCCCGCCCCCCAGCAACTCCACCGCATTGCCGTCGGGATCGCGGCAGAACAATGCATCCCGCCCGGACCGGGAACGGGTGAACGCGACACCATGCCGGTCGAGCCGCTCGGCGAACGGCGCGGTAGCCGCCACCCGCAGGGCAAAATGCCGGTCACGCCCACCATGCGCCGGCCGGTCACCCTCCGGGTCGGGGTTGGGCAGCTCCAGCAGGTGTAGCGCCTGCCCTCCGCCCAGCGACAACCACGCGCCGGGAAAGCCCAGATCCGGTCGCGCCAGCGTCTTCAGGCCCAGCACCTCCCGATAGAACCTCTCTGCTCGGTCGGTCTCGGCGACCAGCAGGCTCACGTGGTCGACCCCACGCACTTGCTCTTCACTCACGCCGCATCCCCCATCGACTCGCGTATAATCGCCGTCCAAAATCTGAACGCCACGGATCAAGCCCGCACCGGTCAGGCCGCGCGGACGACCGCCCGACCCGTTCAGGCTCTCCAACCATTATATTCACCCGACACGGCCGCGCATGAACTCGGATCTGGATCGTCTTCACCCCTACCCGTTCGAGAAGCTGGCCGAACTGAAGGCCGGCGCCACGCCGCCAGCGGATCGCAAGCACATCCCGCTCTCGATCGGCGAGCCGCGCCACGCCCCGCCGGCGATCGTGCTCGACGCCCTGCGCGATGCCCTCCCGGAGATCGCGCGCTACCCGGCGACGAAAGGCGAGCCGGCCTTGCGCGAGGCGATGGCCGGCTGGCTGACCCGGCGCTTCGGCCTGGACGAGGGACAACTCAACCCAGAAGCCAACGTGCTGCCGGTCTCCGGCACACGCGAGGCGCTGTTCGCTATCGCCCAGGCGGTGGTCGACCGCGACACCGCTGACGGCCAGCCGCCCGTGGTGCTGATCCCGAACCCTTTCTACCAGATATACGAGGGGGCCGTTCTTCTGGCCGGGGCCGAGCCGCACTACTACCCGACGATCGAGGAGAACGGCTTTCTGCCCGACTTCGAGGCGATCCCGGAATCCGTTTGGGAGCGTGCGCAACTGCTATACGTCTGCTCGCCGGGCAATCCCAGCGGCGCGGTGATCGATGCCGCGCACTACCGCGTCCTGCTTTCCCGTGCCCACCGGCATGACATCGTGATTGCCGCCGACGAGTGCTATTCCGAGATCTACTTCGACGAGGAAAAGCCACCCACCGGGCTGCTCGAGGTGGCCGCCGGCCGTGGCGGCGCAGACCCGTTCGAGAACGTGGTGGTCTTCCACAGCCTCTCCAAGCGTTCCAACCTGCCCGGCCTGCGATCCGGCCTGGTCGCCGGTGACGCCGCTCTGCTCAAGCGCTTTCTGCGCTATCGCACCTACCAGGGCTGCGCCCTGCCGCTTCCGACCCAGCGGGCATCCATCACCGCCTGGAACGACGAGGAGCACGTTTGCGCCAATCGCGGCTTCTACCGCGAGAAGTTCGATGCCGTGCTCGAGATCCTCGAGCCGGTCACCGGCATCGAGGCGCGCCGCCCGGACGCGGGGTTCTACCTCTGGGCCGGGGTGGAAGGCGACGAGCGCGACTTTGCCCGCCGCTTGTTCGCCGAGCAGAACGTCACCGTGCTTCCCGGGCGCTTCCTCTCGCGTGACGTCGACGGGGTGAACCCTGGGGCGGGGTTCATTCGGATGGCGCTGGTGGCCGAACTGGACGACTGCGTCGAGGCGGCCAAGCGGATTCGGGTGATGCTTACCTGAGGGGGGGGCACCCCGAGAATGAGGGTGAGCCTAGTGCGATTTGACCGAGGATGGGTTTCGCTCGCCTGTTACCCAGAGTAAGGGCACGAATGAAGCGTCGTGCTCGGGCGCGCGAGCAATCACGGCTCAATCAGCACCACCTCCGAGAAGCAGGCGTGCGACAAAACATCCTCGACACAAGACCGGGCACCACTCACACCGAGCCTGGAAACCTCCAGCAGACGTGACGACAACGCCATCAATGATCTGTTGTTACAATAAGCACAACTAACGCTTCGCATTCACGCGGCCGACCCAGACAGGTCGGCCGATCGTTTTTCCAAATCATTTCAGGAGCATCCGATGGACATCTCTTCCATTCGCGACACCATCGAATCGGCCTTCGAGCGCCGCGGCGAGATCAACCCGGGTAATGCCCCGGCCGACGTGGTCGAGGCGGTCGAGACCGCGCTCGCCGGGCTGGACGACGGTTCGCTGCGCGTGGCCGAGCGCCGCGGCGTGGGTGACTGGCAGGTCAACGAGTGGCTGAAGAAGGCCGTGCTGCTGTCGTTCCGCCTACGCAACAATGAGGTGGTCTCCGGCGGCGACGTGCAGTACTTCGACAAGGTACCGACCAAGTTCGCCGACTGGGACCAGGCGCGCTTCGAGGCTGCCGGCATGCGCGTGGTGCCCAACGCCGTAGCCCGCCGCGGCAGCTTCATCGCCAAGAACACCGTGCTGATGCCGTCCTACACAAACATCGGCGCCTACGTCGACGAGGGCACCATGGTCGACACTTGGGCGACCGTCGGCTCCTGCGCGCAGATCGGCAAGAACGTGCACCTGTCCGGTGGCGTGGGCATCGGCGGCGTACTCGAGCCGCTGCAGGCGGCCCCGACCATCATCGAGGACAACTGCTTCATCGGCGCGCGCTCCGAGGTGGTCGAGGGAGTGATCGTCGAGGAAGGCTCGGTCATCTCGATGGGCGTCTACATCGGCCAGTCCACCAAGATCTACGACCGCGAGACCGGCGAGATCCACTTTGGCCGCGTGCCGGCCGGCTCGGTGGTCGTTTCAGGCAACCTGCCGTCGAAGGATGGCAAGTACAGCCTGTACTGCGCGGTGATCGTCAAGAAGGTCGACGAGAAGACCCGTTCAAAGGTCGGCATCAACGAGCTGCTGCGCGACGTCTGATCCGTCGCGGGAACACACCCCGCTCGATCCTGGCGCCATTACCGGGCCCGCCTCGACCAGCACCGGTCGAGGCGGGCCTTTTTACATCTCAGGGGGAGGCGGATGGCACCGGGAACGGGGTGCATCTCGAACGCCGTCGGCCAAGGCGGCCTGCCGCCATGCCGTAATGAAACAGCTTACGCGTCGCCGCTGCGCCGCCCTACACCGTGGGTAACGAACCCGGGACCCTGATGCCCCGGGCCCTCGTCGAGCAACACCTTGCCCTCGGCAAGAATCAGCCAGTCGAGCATCGGCAGGTCTTGGGAAAGGTCACTGGCGCGCACCAGCATGTCGGCACGCTTGGGGCCGCCGCTCTGGTAGGCCAGCTGGCGGGGATGGAACAGCTCGATGATCAACAGGCCACCGGGGCGAATGGCCATGGCGGCCCGCCGATAGACCTCCCGGCGGGCCGCCGGCTCGAAATGCAGATAGATCAGCACGGCGGCATCGAAGCCGTCCTCTTCCCAGTCCCATTCGGTGAGGTCCGCACAGTGGACGCTCAGGCTGACGTCGCGCTCGTCGGCCAGTTGGCGGGCCTTTTCGCAGCCGACGGCAGAGTAGTCGACACTGGTGACATCGAAGCCCTGCTCGGCCAGCCACACGCCGTTGCGTCCTTCACCATCACCCAGCACCAGCACTCGCCCTCCTTGGGGCAGTCGGTAGATCTGGCTCAGCAGGAACTCGTTGGGGTGGGTGCCGTAGAGAAAATCGACCTGCCCGTACTTCTCGTTCCAGAATTCCGACATCGTCCGTTCGGCCTGTGCTGATGGAGTGAAGTGCCAGTGTAAACCATGGCACTCCCGCACCCGGGGCTTCGTCAGCGCGACTCGATGCCCCGTTCGACCGGAAAGACGATGCGAAAGCAGCTCCCCTGCCCCGGACTGCTGTCGATATTCAATCGCGCCCCGTGCCGCAGGGCGACGTGCTTGACGATCGCCAGGCCCAGGCCGGTGCCACCCCGCGAGCGCGAGCGGCCCACATCGATGCGGTAGAAACGCTCGGTTAGCCGCGGGATATGCCTTGCCTCGATGCCGATGCCACTGTCGCGGGCGGCGAACACTGGCCGCCCGGTCTCGTCCCGTTCCCAGCGCACATCGACCCAGCCACCCGCGGGCGTGTACTTCACGGCATTGAACACCAGGTTGGAAAACGCCGACTGCAATTCGCGCGGCACGCCCCGCAGATGCAAGGACGGGTCGATGTGCGAGGTGATCTGGTGGCCTTCCTCACCGGAAACCAGGCGGGCGTCGGCGAGAATCGGCTCGACCAGGCGAGCCATATCGATTTCCTCGAACAGATCTTCTTCCGGCTGGGAGGTCTCCAGGCGCGACAGCAGCAGCAGATCCTCGACGATCCGTCGCATCCGGTCTGCCTGCTGATGCATGTTCGACAGGATGCGCTGCATCTGGGGATCGACCGGTTCGTCGGCATCCATCAGGGTCTCGACATAGCCGGCCAGCACGGTCAGCGGGGTGCGCAGTTCATGGGAGACGTTGGCGACGAAGTCCTGGCGCACGCCCTGCAAGCGATGCAATGCGGTCACGTCACGACCAATCAGCAGATAGCGATCCGAGCCGTAGGGCTCGATACGCAGGCTCAGGGTGCGGGTCTCGTCGCCGGGGGCGGCGATCTCGAGGGGCGGTTGATCGCTGCCCTGGTCGAGCCAGTCGGTAAAGGCCGGCGCCCGCCACAAATTGTCCAGGCGCAGGCCGACGTCCACTCGGCTCAGGCCCAACATGTCGATGGCCGCCAGGTTAAGCCAAGCGATCTCGCGCTCCTCGGTCAGCACGACCATCGCATCGGGCACCGACATGGCGGAATGGTGATAGCGCTTAAGCAGGCGTGCCAAACGCCGTTGGCGTCGATACCAGGTACGGCGCAAACGGCGCTGGCGCGCCTGCACCAGGCCGGGCACGCCGACAACACGCCGGCGCTCCCGGGCAATCGGCAGGCTGCGCGCCAGGTAGGCCACGCGCCACAACAGGCTGACGGCATACACGCCGACTCCCAGCGCGACACACCAGCCCCAGACGCCCGTCCGGGCGGGCGTCCACGCCGTCAGCAGGACGCCAGCGATCAGGGCAAGGACGACCGCAGCAGCGAGCAACAGCCCTTCTTCGCGCCAGGCCTGCACACGAGCCTGGGCGCGCCGGGCCAAACGGGCCCGGCTGCGGCGCTCTCGGCTATCGCCCTCGCTGGGGCGGGCAGTCAGTGGCAGTCGGGGATCGTTCTGGCTCATCTCAACTTCCGGGTGGTCACGCGGGGGCCTCCCCGTGGCCGATTTACTTGGCCGACAGACGATAACCCACGCCGCGAACAGTCTGGATCAAGGCATCATACCCGCTGGGCGCCAACACCTTGCGCAGGCGCAGGATGTGCACGTCCACGGTCCGTTCCTCGACATAGGCATTCTGCCCCCAGACCCGATCGAGCAACTGGGCCCGACTGAAGACACGATCCGGATGCCCCATGAGAAAGGCCAACAGCCGGAATTCGGTCGGCCCGATATCAATGGGCTGATCGGCCGCGGTCACGCGGTAGCTCTCCTGGTCGAGCTTGAGGCCGGCAATATCCAGTACCGGACTTTCCGTATCGGGCGCCGTGCGCCGCAATACCGCCTTGATACGTGCCATCAGCTCGCGCGGCGAGAACGGCTTGGTGACGTAGTCATCGGCCCCCGCCTCGAGGCCGCTGACCTTGTCCTCTTCCTCGCCGCGGGCGGTGAGCATCACGATCGGGACGTCGCGGGTAAGTTCGTCACGCTTGAGCCTACGGGCAAACTCGATGCCGCTGGCGCCCGGCAGCATCCAGTCGAGCAGCACCAAGTCCGGCAGCTTGCGGGACATCTGCTCATAGGCCTCCACGATATCGCCGGCCTCCACCAGGTCGTAGCCCGCGCGTCCCAGCGCGAAAACCACCATCTCGCGGATCGGCTTCTCGTCTTCAACTATCAGTATCGTCTTCTGCATCCGACTCCACCGGCACACCACCGGCCCTCATTGCAACAATTGGCTCGGGTGGCATTAAACGCCCCTGTCATGACAAGCGCATGACAAGATGACAGCATGACACCGCCCCGCAAGCCACAATAGGGGCAGGGAAGGTCTACACGAATCGCCAACGACCTCTACGGGTCGCCCTGCGGCTTGCCGGCTCGCCCACCCTCGCTGTTGCCGTTTCTACGAGCAACTAGCCCGCCTTCGAATCGGCGCCCTGATGGCAGGCAAGCCGTTAGGCCTGAGGCACTGGCGATTCGTGCAGACCTTCCCTAGAATCCCGGTCCCAACCTTGCAGGAGCCCCGCCGACCATGAAAACCGCTGACCCCGAAATCGTCGCGCTCGACGTCGCCCGGGCATTGGCCGAAGACATTGGCAGCGGCGACGTTTCCGCCCAGTTGATCCCTGCCGACCAAACCGCTCACGCCCGGATCATCAGCCGCGAGACCGGCGTGCTCTCCGGCATCGCTTGGGCGGACGCCACGTTCCGACGAGTGTCCCCCGCGGTTCGGATCGAATGGGCCGCCACCGACGGCGATGCGCTCTTTCCCGAACAGAGCCTCTGCCTGATCAGTGGGCCGGCGCGCGCCATGTTGACGGCCGAGCGGGTGGCGCTGAATTACCTGCAGACCCTGAGCGCCACCGCCACGGTGACGCGGCAGTTCGTCAAGGCCGTCGAGGGGACCGGGGCGCGCATCCTCGATACCCGCAAGACCCTGCCGGGACTGCGTTACGCGCAGAAAAAGGCGGTGGTGGACGGCGGGGGGCAGAACCATCGCATGGGCCTGCACGACATGGTGATGATCAAGGAGAACCACATCCGCGCGGCCGGCTCGATCACCGAGGCAGTGCGGGCTGCCGGCGTGATCGCGCGCGATCTGCCGCTGGAGGTGGAAGTGGAAGACCTGTCCCAGTTGGAAGAGGCATTGCGGGCCGGCGTCAAACGCATCCTGCTGGACAACTTCGACCCCGACCTCTTGCGCGAGGCGGTCGCCATCAATGCCGGACGGGCGAAGCTGGAATCCTCCGGCAACGTCTCCCTGGAGACCGTCCGCGAGGTGGCGGAAACCGGTGTGGACTACATTTCCATAGGTGCGCTGACCAAACACGTGCAGGCCGTCGACCTGTCCATGCGCTTCGTCGATTAAAGCGGCCGATCGTCGCTATCGGGCCGCTCGTGCCGGCTTATTCGAAGTGGTAATAGGTCTTGTTCATCCAGGCAGTCACCGCGTCAACCTCCTCGTCGAACCACGGCAGACCGAAGTTGTTCACGCAGCCCTGGACCATCGTGCGCAGGCTTTGGTAGCTGTCCATCTTGCCGGCTTCTGCGCGAGCCTTGAACCACCCGTCGTCGTGGGGAACCATGTGGCATTCGGAGCAGTTCTCGGCAAACAGATCGCCGCCCCAGGAGATGTCTGACTGTTCTGACTGGTCTGCCTGAGCGGGGACCGCCATGGCCAAGCCCGCCAACAGGCCCAGACAAAGCCCCAGTCGCCGGGTCGGATTTCTTGTCGAGGCAGATGTAATCCCGTTCTGCATGGCAATCTCGCTCCTTTTCTGCTGCAATTTCGGACCCTTGACGCGGGGCCGGACCAATTGGAGTGTAGGACGCCATCACTGATACGAAAATCAATTTTTCCTATCCGGAACAACATAATTCTCTTATAAGGGCTACTCGATGATCACCGTCTACGGCATCAGGAACTGCGAAACGGTCAGGAAGGCACGGGCCTGGCTGGACACACAGGGGCTGGAATACCGCGTCCATGACTACAAGAAGGAAGGTGTGCCCGCCGACCGGCTGGACGAATGGCTCGAGCGGTTCGGCTGGGAGACGGTGATCAACCGCCGGGGCATGTCCTGGCGACACCTGCCCGAAGCGGAACGCGAGGTCATGGATGCCGAACACGCCACCGAGGCCGCGCGCGCCAACCCCAGCCTGATCAAGCGCCCGATCGTCGAGCATGACGGGGGCACACTGGTCGGCTTCGACACCGAGAAGTGGCAGGAGGTACTGCGATGAGTGATGCGACTATCGATCTGGCCCGCGACCTGATCCGGCGGCCGTCGATCACCCCCGACGACCGGGGGTGTCAGCCGCGGATCGCCGAACGGATCGCCCCGCTGGGCTTTGCCATTCAGGCCCTGCGCTTCGAGGAGGTCGACAACCTCTGGGCCGTGCATGGCGATCGGGGGCCTCTGTTCGTCTTCGCCGGCCACACCGACGTGGTGCCGACGGGCGATGAAACCCTGTGGAGCCACCTGCCTTTCGCCGCGGACATCCACAAGGGCAAGCTCTATGGCCGGGGGGCGGCCGACATGAAGGGCTCGGTCGCGGCCATGATTACGGCCGTGGAACGCTTTCTCGCCCGCCAGCCGGAGCCGGCCTTCCGACTGGGCTTCCTGATCACCAGTGACGAAGAGGGGCCGGCGCGCCATGGCACCAAGCGGGTGATGCAGTGGCTGCGCGAGAAGGGACAGAAAATCGACTGGTGCCTGGTGGGCGAGCCATCGAGCCGCGAACGCCTGGGTGACGAATACAAGATTGGCCGGCGTGGTTCGATCACCGCCGATCTGGTGATCGAGGGACGCCAAGGGCATGTCGCCTACCCGCACCTGGCCGACAACCCGGTACACCGGGCCGCGCCGTTCCTCGATGAGCTGGTCGGCATCCAGTGGGACCAGGGCAATGCCCACTTTCCCCCCTCGACCCTGCAGATTGCCAACATCCACGCCGGCACCGGCGCGAACAATGTCATCCCTGGCACGCTGGCGGTGCAGTTCAACCTGCGCTTCAACACGGAAACCTCGGTCGAGGCGATCAAGGACCGGGTCAACAAGCTGCTCAAGCGGCATGGGCTGACAGCCCGCGTCAACTGGCACCTGTCCGGCGAGCCATTTCTCACCCGCGACGACGGCCCGATGGTGGGCGCGGTGGAAGACGCGGTGGAAGCCGAACTGGGCACGCGCCCCAAGCCGTCGACCGCCGGCGGCACCTCGGATGGGCGGTTCATCGCGCCGACCGGCACCCAGGTGATCGAGCTCGGCCCGCTCAACGCCACCATCCACCAGATCGACGAGCACGTGGCCGTCGAGGACCTGACGACCCTGTCCCGGATCTACGAGCGGATGCTGGACGGGCTGGAGAACCAAGCTAGAGAGGCGACGTGACGCAGGCGATGGACGCGAAGGTCAGTCAGGGAGAAAGGATGTAAGGCCCAGCGGGCAGCCTTGAACGGGTCAGGAAAGGACCGGCCGGCACTCGCTCAGAGCAGCACCAGGTTGTCCCGGTGGACCAGTTCGTTCTCTTCGCGGTAGCCGATGATGTCGGCGATATCCGCGCTCGCGCACCCGACCAGCCGCTCGGCATCCTCACTGGGGTAGTTGACCAGCCCCCGGGCGAACTCGCGCCCGTCGGGGCCGACGATCGAGACCAGCTCGCCTCGGGCGAAGTCGCCAGTAACACCGGTCGCGCCCACGGGCAGGAGCGAGCGCCCCTGCTCGGCGACCGCCCGTGCCGCGCCGGCATCCACCTGCAGGCGCCCGCGCACCCGCAATTGGCCTGCCAGCCACTGCTTGCGGGCGGCCAGCCGGTTGGTCGCCGGCCGGAAATACGTGCCCAGAGATTCGCCCGCGGCCAACCGGCAGAGCACGTCCGCCTCGCTGCCAGCAGCCACGATGGTCGCCGCGCCGGAACGCGCGGCGCGCGCGGCGGCCATCACCTTGGTGTACATACCGCCACGTCCCAGGCGTCCGCCTTCCGGGGAGGCCATCGCCTCCAGCGACGGATCGCCAGCGGTGACCTCGTCGAGCAGGCGGGCATCGGGATGCTTGCGCGGGTCGGCGTCGAACAGGCCGGACTGATCGGTGAGGATCACCAGCATGTCGGCCTCGACCAGATTGGCCACCAGCGCGGCGAGGGTGTCGTTGTCACCGAAGCGAATCTCGTCGGTGGCCACGGTGTCGTTTTCGTTGACCACGGGCACGACGCCCAGTCCCAGCAGCGTGCGCAGGGTGCTGCGGGCATTGAGGTAGCGCGACCGGTCGACGAGATCGTCGTGAGTCAGCAGGATCTGCGCCGAATGGGTGCCGTGACGGGCCAGCCCGTCGGCGTAGGCCTCCACCAGCCCCATCTGGCCGACGGCCGCGGCCGCCTGAAGCTTGGGCAGCGAATCGGGACGCTCCTCCCAGCCGAGGCGCGCCATCCCCTCGGCGACCGCGCCGGACGTCACGATCACGATCTCGCGGCCTTCGGCGCGCAGCTCGGCCAGTTGGCGGGCCCAGGCGGCGATCGCCTCGCGATCCAGGCCGCGGCCGTCGCCGGTAACCATCGCCGACCCGATCTTGACCACCCAGCGCTGATAGCCCCTGACCTGCTCGCGCACGCTCATTCCTCCGCTTTTGGGCCCGCCGTGACGGCCTTGTCACGTTCCGCCCGCTCCTGAGCCCACTCGGCCTCGAGGTGCTCAAGGATCGCCCAAACCAGCGGTTGGGTGCCGGTCTTGTCCAACGCGCTGATGGCGAAGACCGGCCCCGTCAGGTCCAGTTCGTCGGCAAAGCGCTGTTTTAGTGCCTCAATGTTGGCCTCGCGCTCTTCTTCCAGCCAGATGTCGATCTTGTTGAGCACCAGCCAGCGCGGCCGTGCGGCCAGGGTGGGATCGTATTTGAGCAACTCCTGCTCGATCGCCGCGACGCTCTCGACAGGGTCGATCTCGTCGTAGGGCGCCACGTCCACCACGTGCAGCAGCAGGTTGGTGCGCGCCAGGTGCTTGAGAAAGCGGATGCCCAGACCCGCGCCTTCCGCCGCGCCCTCGATCAGGCCGGGAATGTCGGCGACCACGAAGCTGCGATGCGGCTCGGGGGCCACCACGCCGAGATTGGGGTAGAGCGTGGTGAACGGGTAGTTGGCCACCTTGGGCCGGGCATGCGAGATCGCCCGGATCAGGGTCGATTTACCGGCATTCGGCTGGCCGAGCAGGCCGACGTCGGCCAGCACCTTCAACTCCAGCCGCAGGCGGCGCTCGTCGCCCGGCGTGCCGTCGGTCTTCTGCCGCGGGGCGCGATTGACCGAGCTCTTAAAGCGGGTGTTGCCCAGCCCGTGCCAGCCACCCTTGGCCACGAGCAGCTCGGCATCGGCCTCGACCACCTCGCCGATCACCTCGCCCGTGTCCTCGTCGTGCACCACGGTGCCCAACGGCACGTGGACAAACAGGTCGTGCCCCTTCTTGCCGGTCATATTGCGACCGGCGCCTTTCCTGCCACGCTCGGCCTCGTAGTGACGCTGAAAGCGGAAGTCGGCCAAGGTGTTGAGATTGACGTCGCCCACCAGGTAGACCGAGCCGCCGTCACCACCATCGCCGCCATCGGGGCCGCCGAACGGCACGTACTTCTCACGGCGAAAGCTCGCCACGCCATTGCCGCCGTCACCGGCCTTTACCTTGATGGTGGCTTCATCGACAAATTTCACGGCTCATTCCCCAATGACGGCCACGACTGCCCATGCAGTCGGGCCACAAACACGAAAGCCCCGCACGCGGGCGGGGCTCGGACTCACGATCGCCGGGCCAGCCATGCCGGCCCCGGCAACGGTGTCTCGTTCCGGATCAGGCCGGATCGATGCTGACGAAACGGCGGCTTTTCGGGCCCTTGACCTCGAACTTCACCTTGCCGTCGGTCAGTGCGAACAGCGTGTAGTCACGCCCTACGCCCATGTTGGAACCGGCGTGGAACTTGGTGCCACGCTGGCGAACGATGATGCTGCCAGCCGAAACCGCTTCGCCACCGAAACGCTTCACGCCGAGGCGCTTGCTTTCACTGTCGCGGCCGTTCCGGGTGGAGCCTGCTGCTTTTTTATGTGCCATGTTTCAACTCCCGTTGTCTGGTCACCGACGCGGTCTTACGCGCTGATGCCGGTGATTTTGAGTTCGGTGTAGGCCTGACGGTGGCCCTGACGCTTCATGTGGTGCTTGCGACGGCGGAACTTGATGATTTCCACCTTCTTGCCGCGACCCTGACCGACGATTTCGGCGGTGACGCTCGCGCCATCAACGGTCGGCGCACCGACCTTGATGTCCGAGCCGTCGCCGACCATCAAAACCTGATCCAGCGTCACGGTGCTGCCGGCTTCGCCTGAGAGCTTCTCGACGCGCACCTTGCTGCCTTGCTCGACGCGGTACTGCTTACCGCCGGTAACGACCACTGCGTACATGCTGTAAAACCCGAATGTTTATGCGTAATGGAGCCGGCAACCCTTGCGGGTCACCGGCGGGCGTTTAAGGAAGGTCTGCGCGAATGCGATGCCACTCTGACCTGGCGAGCCACCCGTGATCAAGGCGCGACGTCACCGGCGTGCCGGTGGCCACGTCAAGACGGCGCAACGCCGAGCACGGGTGGCTCGCCAAGCCCCGCAGGGCGCGTCTTGAGCCGAACACCTGCTGCGTTGCCGTCCTTGAGAAGGGAACTACCCTTCAGCGGCGGACGGTCGCCTTGCATCTGCCCGGCTCAAGACGCGCAGAGCGGTATCGCATTCGTGCAGCCCTTCCGTAAAGGCGCGCAATGTTAGCGATCCGCGCCCTGTTCGTCAAGTCCGATCAGGGACTTGGCATCCCTGGACGAACGGGACATCGATACGTAGCGCAATTTGCTACTCGACCTCGGCTGCGTCGATGACCTTCAGGCCGCAATCGGTCTGCATGGCCTCGTACTCATCCTCGAAGAAGAACGCCTTCTCGCCGAAAGCGGGCTTGAGTTCATGCAGCCAGGTGGCCTCGGTGTCGTACTTGGCGAAAAACGGGCGTTGCACCCAGTCCGGATTGCGCCCTTGGATGAAGCGCAGCACGAACACCTTCTCGCCCTTGATTTCGGCCACGCCCTGGATCTCGACCTTCCCCGGACCGGCCGACATAGAAGGTCCGCGCGCGGTGCGCGCGAGGCCGGAGACCTGTTTCATCGCCTCGCGATAGATGTCGTAGGCCTCGGCCAGCGGCACCTCGAAACGGTACTTCGCGCCCGTGTCGCGCTCGACGAACATGTAATACGGGATCATGCCCAGACGCACCTGCTCGCGCCACATGCGGGCCCAGACGTCGCCCGAGTCGTTGATGTGCTTGATCAGCGGGCTCTGGGTGCGGATCTCGGCGCCGGTCGCGCGGATGCGCTTGACCGCCTCGCGGAAGATGGGGTTTTCCATCTCCTGGTAATGGTTGATGTGCGCCATCACCGCGACGTGCTTGCCGGACTCGACCAGCCGCTCGAACAGTCCCAGCAGCTCCTCAGCATCCGGATCGGTGACGAAGCGGTACGGCCAGAAAGACAGCGCCTTGGTGCCGATACGCACCGTCTGGACATGGTCGAGTCGCTCGTCGAGCAGCCCCTCGAGGTACGGCGCCAAGTGCTTGGTCTTCATCACCATCGGGTCGCCGCCGGTCATCAGCAGATCCGACAGGTGCGGGTGGGCAGCCAAGTAGTCGAGCAGCTGACCGGCCTCCTTGGAGGCGATCTTGAGATCCTTGTCGCCGACGAACTGAGCCCAGCGGAAGCAGAAGGTGCAATAGCTGTGGCAGGTCTGACCCTGGCTGGGAAAGAACAGCGCCGTCTCACGGTACTTGTGCTGCACACCCTCGACCGTCTCGCCGTTGACCTCGGGGAGATTCATCTCCATCTGGCCGGCCGGGTGCGGGTTGAGCTTGTGACGCAGCTGCCACGCCAGTGCGGTGATCTCCTCCTTGGGCGCCTGGCGGCGATGCAACTCGGCCATCTGCTCGTACATCTCGGGATCGAGCATGTCGCGCTGCGGGAAGGTCAGGGAGAAGATCGGGTCGTCGGGAGCACGCTCCCAGTCGATCAGGTTCTCGATGACGTAGTTGTTGACACGAAACGGCAGCACGCTCGCGACCACCTTCATCTCGAACAGCGCTTCCTCGCCGAGGCGTTGGAGCGGCTCGATCTTGTCGAGGTGGCGATCGGTGAAGACCTGCAGCTTGGGTGCCTCGTCGGGCATGCCCGCGCCGCGCGTTTCGGGGATGGTTCGTTTGGCAACAGTCGTCATAAAACCTCGTCTGGTGCGCATGGGTATCGGGGGCAGGCCCCGACCGATGGCCGGCGGATTCTAGCCCATTCCCCGATAAAAACAACCGCTTATGCGCAGCCCATGCCGCGCGCCGCTCAATGCAGTACCGAGTTTGCCGCCGTGGGTCGCCGCGGAAACCGCTAGGCGCCCCCGCCCCTTGCCCGGCAAGAAATGGCCGCCACGCACGGCCATGGCCGCGCCTCACGATCGCCGCGACGGGACACCAGTACGGCTTTCGCCCTGACCAGCACGTCCTGGCCGACACGGGCCGCTCAACCCGGAACGTCTGCACCTTTGCATCTCCGTCCATACCCACCATTCCCGGCGACCACCCGGTGGCCCGTCTAGTCTCCGTTGGACACATCACTACCGCGAGAGTCGCCCATGTCACGCCTCGCCATCCTGCTCGGCTGCCTGCTGCTGGTACCCGCCTGCTCCGCCCAAGAAACGGACCAGCAAGGCGAGGTCCGCGGCGACAGCGAAATCACCGTCAAGGCCATCACCCAGGGATTGCACCACCCCTGGGGTATGGCCGTGCTGCCCGACGGCGACCTGTTGGTCACCGAACGCCGGGGCCGACTATTGCGAGTCGACCCGGGTAGCGGTGAAACCCGCCGGATCGACGGCGTCCCGGCCGTGGACCATCGCAACCAGGGCGGCCTGCTGGACGTGATCCTGCACCCCGCATTCGCCCGGACCGGCTGGGTCTATCTGACCTGGGCGGGCAAGGGCGAAGGCGGCAATGCCGCCCATCTGGGACGCGGGCGCCTGGCCGGGGACCGCCTGGTCGATTTCGAAATCCTGTTCGTGGCCACCCCGTTCGTCGACTCCGGCATCCATTTCGGCTCGCGGCTGGCCTTCGACCGCCATGGCTTTCTGTTCATGACGGTCGGCGACCGGGGCGAGAGGAGTCGGGCGCAGGATCTGTCCGATCACAACGGCTCAGTGCTGCGGCTCGACGAGGACGGCGCCATCCCCGAAGGCAATCCCTTTGTCGATCGCGAGGGTGCCGCGGCGGCAATCTACAGCTTTGGTCATCGCAATCCGCAGGGCGCCGCGACCCACCCCGAGACCGGCCGGGTCTGGATTCACGAGCACGGGCCGCGAGGCGGCGACGAGATCAACATCCCGGCGGCAGGCGCGAACTTCGGCTGGCCGATCCAGACCTACGGGCGGGAATACCACGGCCCCGAGATCGCGCCGGACGAGGTCGAGGGCGTGATCGGCCCGCTCCATCACTGGACCCCGTCGATCGCCCCCTCCGGCATGACCTTCTACGATCACCCCGCCGCACCCGACTGGCAGGGGAGCCTGTTCGTCGGCGCACTGGCCAAGCGCCACCTCGCCCGCCTGCAACTGGATGGCGAACGCGTGGTCAACGAGGACCGCTGGCTGGAAGCACGCGAGTGGCGCATCCGCGATGTCGAGGCCGGGCCGGACGGGGCGCTCTGGGTGATTACCGACCATGCCGATGGTCGGCTGCTGCGGTTGACACCCGACTGACCGCCAATCCGCGGCCGGGCTTGCGCCTGCCAAAAGAGGCACCTATAGTCCCGACCTCATGAAATTCATGCGCCTGATCACCCTGCTGCTCGCCTTCTGGGCACCGCTGAACGCGGTGACCGCCGGCGTCACCATGCTCGACTGCCCCATGAACGAGGCGACCGAGCATTCGGCCGACTGCCCGAGCATGAGTGGCACGACCGAGGAGGCAACCGCCCCGGCCGGCTGTGACCACTGCGGCAGCTGCGTACTGCTGGGCGGCTTCTCCCCCCTGCCGGCCCAGGCCACACCGGCCGCCATCCACCTGCCCAACGGCACCCTTGACGCGCCGTTGGCCGATTCGATGGCCGCAGGCGTTCCGAACCCCCCGTTCCGCCCTCCCCTCTCGGCCTGACACGGCCGAGCACCCCGGGGCACCACACCCCGCGGCACCTCGGCTGACCCAGCTCCCCGCTGACCGTCATTAACCGAGGAAATCTCCATGAACCCATCCATTCTCTCGCGGGCCGCCGTGGCCTGGCTGGCGATCGCCGTGCCGATCACGCCGATCCTGGCCGACTCGTCGGCAGATGCCGGACCGCGCCTGACACTGAAAGCGGCCGAGCAGGCCGCAACCCGAAGCGACGAGGGCTTGCAGGCTGCCGATCGACGGCGCGCCGGTCTGGCCGCGACCGCCGAGGCCGCCGACGAGTTGCCCGACCCGCGGCTGTCCGTCGCCCTGCAGAACGTGCCCACCGACAACTACAGCCTGAGCGATTCACCCATGACCCAGACGGTGGTGACGCTCTCGCAGAGCCTGCCGCCGGGCGACACGCTCGCCTTCCGCGGCGAGCAGGCCGAGGCCCGCGTCGCCGGCTCGGCGGCCGCCTTGGCCACCGCCGACCGTCAGCTCAAGCGCGAGGTCCGCCGGCTGTGGCTGGCCGTCTACCGCGAGGAGGCCCTCGGTCGCCTGCTCGAGGCCGAACGCGAGCTGTACCGCGAATTGCTGGAAAGCGCGCGCACCTCCTATCAGGTAAACGAGGCCAGCGGCAGCGACCTTGTCGTCCTGCAGGCACGTCGGTCGCGGATCGAGGATGCCCTCGAGCGTCGCCGGGGCGAGGCCGAG